>JBCDCB010000017.1:0-56729 GCA_039182735.1 Planctomycetota bacterium | reverse complement strand
GCCTCGCTCAGCGGCATCGGGCCGAGGCGCAGGTTCGTGGGGTAGACGATCAACTCCTCGCCGTACTGCGCCAGGTCTTCGAGGCGCACGAACTTCAGCCGCTGCGCCTGTTCGTCGAAGACCCACGCGTGCGACTGCGAGGTCGATCCGTCACCGAGGCGGGCCATGGGATCGGTGGTGAGCCCGTAGCGGATGATGAGCTGAGAGAGCACATCCACCTGATCGCCGGTCACCTCGAAGGGGCGATCCGCGGGTGTCGGCGTAGGCTGGTGCCCGCGCGAGCGGCCCTGTGCATCGACGAGCGCGACGCCGAAGATCTCGTCATCGCGCCGCGTCGAGTTGAACGAGCGGACGAGGACCTGCCACGGGGTTCCGACGTCGTGAACGCGCATCGTCCAGCGATCGCCGCGATGACGTTCGATCGACCACAGTTCCTGCTCGGTACCGCGCTCGGTGGCGAGAAACGACCTGGGCACGCCGAACCACCACGCGACCCGCATCTGCCCGAGCGCGTTCTGCGTGCGGTAGCCCGACTCCTCGATGCCAAAGGGGCGGCCCAGCCACACCCAGAGCTTCGCGTTCGCGGTGAACCCGACGGGCGAGGAGAAGGACCGGCTCATCGCGGGCCTGGGGATCACGCCCCAGACGATCAGGGCCGTAGTGCCCAGCAGGAGGAGCACGATCCACGCCGAGCGGCGTCGGCGCCGTGCGTTGCGGGTGACCGCGCTGGTCCGGAAGGTCGCGGCATCGCCCGGGTCGAAGGGCGTCCCGCACTCCGGGCAACGATGCGAGAGCGTGTCGCTCGCGTCTTCTCGGCGCCCGAGCGCCGGAACACCGACCAGGTCGAACGCGCACTCCGAGCAGAACATCCGCTCGGGCCTGGTCGGCTTGGCTTGTTTCGCCTCGTCGCTCACGCCCGGATCCTATGGGTCGGTATCCTGCGCGGATGCACTTCGACCTCGTGGATCGCGTGCTCGAATCCGGGCCGCAGCGCATCATCACCATCAAGAACGTCTCGTCGGCGGAGGAGTACCTCGGGGACCACTTCCCCACCTTCCCGGTGCTGCCGGGCGTGCTGATGCTGGAATCGCTCGTGCAGGCGGCGCGGCGCTGGCTCGTCGAGCATGGGCCGGGCGATCTGCCCGCGCCCGCATCGCGGTACGTCCTGGCGCAGGTCCGGGCGATGAAGTACGGCACGTTCGTCCGCCCTGGCGAGTCGCTCCGCGTCGAGATCACGCCCGTCGGCGAGAAGGACGGTGCCTTCGCCTTCAAGGGCTCGGCCACGGTCGAACGCATCGGGGAGCCCGGAGAATCGCCCGTTGCCGTCTCCGGCAAGTTTGCGCTGCGGGCCCCACGCGTCGCGGAGGCCGACTGACGGATCGCACCGAAAGGGCTACCCTCTCCCCTTGCCCTATATGGGCGGACCTGCACGGAGACACGCATGACGCGCGACGAGATCATGGACAAGCTCAAGGAAGTGCTCGAAGACGCCCTCGGCGTCGATGAGGACGAGATCACCCCCGACGCGACCCTCACCGGGGACCTCGGAGCCGAGTCCATCGACTTCCTCGACATCGCCTTCAAGATCGAGCAGACCTTCGGGTTCAAGATCCCGCAGGGCGAGATGTTTCCCGAGGAAGTCATCAAAGACCCCCAGTTCGTCAGCAACGGCAAGGTCACGCCCGAGGGCATCGTCGAGCTCAAGACCCGCCTGCCGCACTTCAACTTCGACGGGTTCGAGCAGGACCCCTCGCTCGCGAAGATCGGCGATGTCTTCACGGTCAACGGGCTCGCCAACTACGTCGAGCGCAAGCTCGGCGAGACCGCCAGCGCCTGAGCGCGACGGAGACCAAGCGTTGCGATGGATGTGGATCGACCGCGTGCTCGAGCTGGTGCCGCGTGAGCGGATCGTCGCGGTCAAGAACGTCTCGCTCGCCGAGGAGCACCTGCACGATCACTTCCCGGGCGAGGGCGATGCGCCGCCGTTGCCGCTGATGCCCGGCTCGCTCATCATCGAAGGCATGGCGCAGACCAGCGGGCTGCTTGTCGGGCACGCGTCGGGGTTTCGTGAAAAGGTCGTGCTCGCGAAGATCAGCAAAGCGGAACTCGATGAGGATGCGCCGCCCGGCTGCACGCTCATCCACCGCGCGCGCATCGAACGCATGGATACCGCCGGCGCTTCAACGCGTGGCACCGTCGAAGTGATCCAGCACACGCCGAACGGCCCCTCGCCCGCGCGCGAGATCGGTCGCATCGACCTGCTCTTCAGCCATGTCGATCAGAACCGCTCAGGGCTCGCCTTCCCGGAGCACAACTTCGTCTTCGGCGAGGCCTTCAAGACCCTGCTCACCAGCAGCGGCATCGAGACGCCAGCGTAAGCCGATCGCTCAGAAGACCCGGCGTTCGAGCGCGAGCATCGCGCCGTAGATCGCAAGCTGCGAAAGCCCGACGCCGACGGCGACGAAGTTCGCCATCACCGCGAACCCCGCGACACCCCGGCCCAGGCGCTTGCGTCGTCGCCCGATCGCCTCCACCGCGAGCAGCACGAGGGTCACGGTGGCGAACTTGTAGAACGCGAGGATCGTGATCGGCTCGGACGTGCCCGCTTCGAGCGCACGGTTGGCGATGGCGTTGAGTTCCGCGCCGCCGAGCGAAAGGATGACCGATGTGACGAGCACGTCGAGCGTCGAAAGGCTAACGAACCCGACGTGGTAGCGGGCGTACATCACCGGTTCGCGGAGCATCGCGCCTCCTCGTGACGGGGCGCGATCCCGCGTCGCACGCCGCGACCGGTCGGCCCGAGGGATCTCTTCGCGTCAATCCTCGCTCATGTTCGACAGAAAGTCCCGCGCGATCCGCCCAAAGAGCGTGTGAGAATCGTGTGACGGCACACCCGTCCAAGTTTCAAACTGTGCGCACGCCTGCGCCACGAACATTTCTGATCCGTCGATCACGCGGAGCCCGAGTTCCCGCGAATCTTGCAGCAGCGGCGTCTCGAGCGGGCGGTAGACCGTGTCCATCACCAGCGCCCGCGAGCCCCGCAACGCCTCGCGATCGATCGGTGACGCGTCGGGATCCGGCCCTCCCGCCATGCCCAGCGGCGTGCAGTTCACGAGCACATCGAGTTCGATATCTCCGATCGCGTCGAGCGTGTGCGCACGCCCGCCGAGGTGATAGACGAGCGCTTTCGCCTTGTCGAGCGAGCGCGCGAAGACCGAGATATCGGCACCCGCGTCGATCGCCCCGCCGAGCACGGCACGCGCCGCCCCCCCGCTGCCGAGCACGCCGACGCGCACACCCGGCAGGTCGTCCCGCTCCAGCGCGCGCAGGATCGGCGCAATCGCGCCGTGCGCATCGGTGTTGGAGACCCACACCCCGCCGTCGTCTTGCACGCTGATCGTGTTGGCCGCGCCGAGGCGTTCGACGAGCGGATCGACGCGCCACGTGCGCGAGGTGTCTTCGCGCGCGAGACGCACAAGGTGCTCCTTGTGCGGGATCGTCACGCTCGCGCCGCGGAAGCCGAGCCACTCGGCATCGAGCAGCGAGAGCACCGTCGCCTTGAACGATTCCCACCCTTCCGCGATCGGCATGGGCAGGTAGACGCCGTCGTGTTGGAAGGCATCAAAGCCGGCGTTGTGAACCTGCGGCCCGATGGAGTGCGCGACGGGCCAGCCCATTACGCCGTACACGCGCGTCTCGGCACCGATCGACCGGAAGCGATAGGTCTCGAGCAGTTCACGGATGGTCGGCTGCCCCGGTGCGGTGACGCCTCGTTCGCGCACGCCGGCAAAGGTGAGGAAGCCACCGAACTTTGGCGCGAGTACGCGCGAGAGCAATCCGAACTCGCCCATGCCAAGCGCGATCATCGGTCGGTCGCGTTCTCTGATGAGTTCGAGCAGTTCAATGTTGTCGCGCAGCGAGCGCGCGCGCCACGCGAGCTTGACGATCTTGGCGGCCTCCGACTCGCGCATCGACGCGAGTGTGCCGAGCAGGTCGGACGGGCGCTTGTCGAAGTCGTGCGCGCTGAGGATCAACCCGGTGCTGAGGTCGCGCACCTGCGCCGGGTGATCGATCGCGAGGTAGACCTTTTGGCGAAGGTTGGCCGAGCGTGCATAGGCCTGGTGTTCGACGTCGATGTAGCGGGGCGGATGATCGCTCGCTCCAAGCGACTCGAAGAGCGAGATCCGCGCCGAGTCGTCGCCGTCGTACTCACCGCCCTCGTAGGTCGGGCGGCAGGTGACGATGCACGGCAGGGGCGATTGGGTGACAAGGCGGAGCGTGTCCGCGGCGCCCTCGTCGTCTCCCTCGCCGTGGAAGAGGCGGTCGATGCGGAACTCGACGAGGTCGGCGCCGGCGAGTCGCGCAGCGTGCGCATCCCCCAGCCCCTGCTCGGGGTCGTCCACCATGATCGCCGCGCAGATGAGCGTGGTCATACCGGCGAGGATACGTGCAACCGATGAATCGGCAGGAAGTTGTCCGCCAAACACTTGCACGACGCCGAGCCCGGCGCATCTTCCCACTGGGAACACGTTTTCAGATGCTGTGCGCCGGGAACGCGCAGCGATAACCGGAGGGATCCAAGAAATGAACCTGATGCGTTCTGGCGCGATCGTTGCAATCGCCGGGCTTTCATGCGCCGCGACCTCGCATGCCTCGGTCCTCGATTGGGGGTCCGGCTGGACCAACAGCGATCCCGACGGCACGTTCCAGGATGGCGCCGCCACCAACAGCACCGTGGTCGATGGAATCACCATCAACACCACGTTCCAGACCTTCGGCAGCGCCACGGGCGACCACAACTTCCTGCCCGATAGCCCCGGCACCGCGACCGACTTCAACGGCGATCAGGCCGACGATGACCCCGCGCTGAGCATCGGCGACTCGCAGTCGTTCAACCTCGGCAACGCCTTCGACAACTTCGTGCTGCTCACCATCGAGTTCTCGCAGGCCGTCTCGATCGAGCGACTCACCATCGGCGATAACGACATCTCCAGCGGCAACGCGTGGCAGGATGTGACCACGGTGCTCGGCAGCAACGGCGGCTCGGGCGTCGGCGTGACCTACGACCCGACCGTCGGGCCCGCCTTCGAACTCCGCAACTACACGTTCAGCGACGGTTCCAACACCGCCCCCGGGCTCTTTGGCCCCGGCCCGGTCTCCTTCGACGGGATCACCGGCACCTCCAACGCGAGCAACGACGGCACCGACGGGCAGTTCGACGTGGACTTCGGCGGGCTCGTGGACACCATCAACATCATCTACTTCAATGGCCCCGACTCGAACGACGACCGTTTCCGCGGGATCTACATCCAGGACATCGAGTTCATCCCGACCCCCGGCGCCGCGGCGCTCCTCGGTGTCGCCGGCCTCGCTGCACTCCGCCGCAAGCGCTGATCCACCGACAAGTTTCCGACCATCCCCAAGCCCGTCGGCCAGCGCGCCGGCGGGCTTGTCGTTTCTTCATGTGCGGGTGCTAGGCTGCTTGCATGCACACCACACACCGCGCCGTGTTCCTGATCGCACTCACACTCCCGCTCGGCGGATGCGTCTTCGACGACATCTACGACCAGATGATCGTGACGGAAGAGGCGATCCAGCGCGTCGAGGGCGGGCTCACGGATGTGCAGGCGATCAACACGCGGATTACTGAAAACCAAGAGCAGACGAACGCGCTGCTCGAGTCGATCGATGGGACGCTCGTGCGCGTGAACGAGAACCTCGATCAGATCACACCGCTGCTGGAGAGCGTGGACGAGGACCTCGAGCCGATCAAGGTCTCGCTGACCGCGATTGACGAGCATCTCGCGAGCCTGCGCAAGACGCTGCAGAGCCTCGATTCGACGATCCCGTTCCTGCAGTTCTCGGATGATGAGGAAGTGCAGACGGGTGAGGAAATCGAGGCGGAACAGAGCGATACGCCCGAGACGCCCTGATCGCTGCATCGCGCGGGCCCGTCACACCGAATCACTCGCCATGACGATCGATCCCTTCGCATCAAAGTCCCCCGCGTGGATGGGCGTCGTGCTCCGACTCGCCGGGATCTACAACATCCTCTGGGGCGCGTGGGTCGTCTTCGCGCCGGGCATGCTCTTCGACTGGTTCGGCATCGACCGCCCCCAGCCCATCGAGATCTGGCAGTGCGTCGGCATGATCGTCGGGGTGTACGGCGTGGGATACTGGGTCGCCGCCTCCAACCCCGCGCGCCACTGGCCCATCGTGCTGGTCGGGATGCTCGGGAAGATCTTCGGTCCGATCGGCTTCGCGCAAGCCGTCTTCGACGGGATCTTCCCTCCAGCCTTCGGGCTCACCATCCTGACCAACGACCTGATCTGGTGGGTGCCCTTCTCGCTGATCCTCGTACACGCGTACCGCGAGCGTGGGCGGCGGGTCGCGCAGAGCATCGAGCGCACAAGCGTGGACGTCCGCGAAGCGCTCGCGGGCATACGCACGAGCGCGGGCGATCCGCTGCTCGAACTGAGCCATCGCGGGCCGGTGCTGCTCGTCTTCCTGCGTCACCTCGGCTGCACGTTCTGCCGGGAAGCGCTCGCCGACGTGGCGCGCGATCGCGCGTCGATCGAAGCGAACGGCGCGACGATCGCGCTGGTGCACATGAGCGACGACGCGGTCGCCGAGAAGTTCTCCGCGAAGTACGGGCTGGGCGACGTCGCGCGGATCAGCGATCCCGAGAAGCGTCTCTACAACGCGTTCGACCTCGCGCGCGGCTCGCTCGGACAGCTCTTCGGGCTCGAGGTCTGGCTCCGCGGGTTCGACGCGGGGGTCCTCCACAAGCACGCCGTCGGCAAACTCGAAGGCGACGGGTTCCAGATGCCCGGCGCGTTCCTCGTGCATGACGGCGCGATCGTCGCGGCGTTTCGCCACGAGTCGGCGGGCGACCGACCGGACTACTGCGCCATCGCCGACCACGACCCGAGCGAGGCACCGGTGCCCGAGCCGGCGCTCGTGTAAGCGGGTGCCAACTCCGAACCGCCTGTGCCGATTGTCGCGAACGATCCGGACGCGAACGCCCGGCGACGCGCGATTGCGATCGCTTCGGGTGCGAGGAAGCCCCGCGAATCCGATCATTTTCGTTGTCCGCGTGGCACGCACGGCGGGGGTGCGCGTCGGAGTGACGGGCCGGGTCTGGAGCAGTGCGGAGTGATCCGATCGATGGACGCACGAATCGCAGTCGCGGCGGTCGCGAGCCTCGCGTCGCCGACATGGAGTGACGCGGTCGCGGTGCCCGCGCGTGCGCCGAGCGAAATCCGTGAGCGTGTGAGCACGATCCTCGCGGCTTCTGAGACAACGTCGCGCGTCGTGCGCAAGAGCGATCCGATCGCCGCGAGAGATTGGAACCCGTTCAGCCTTGCGATCGATGGCTCACTGCGGCTGTGCACGCGCGTGGCGGGATCGCCGATCGCGTTCGACACGCTCGACGTGTACCGCCCGCTCGGTGCGTCGTGGTCGCTCGAGATGAGTTCGTCGCTGACGATCGCGAGGCGGGCGGATGTGATCGCCTCGCCCCGACGCACGCCGAGCCTCGCCGAGCTGGTCGCGATGGACGCGATCGCCGATGGCTTTGCGGAGAGCGACGGCTTCTGAGCGCGCTACGCCCGCTGATCGAGCACGGTGCCCGGGCGATCGTTGCCGAGACGATCGAGCATATCTTCGATCGCGCGGCTGAGGTCGCCGAGGTCGCGCTCGCCCGAGAGGATCGAGTCGATGAGGCTGCTCAGACGATCGAATGTCGGCAGAGTCGGCGGGACGTCGATGTCATCGGGCCCGGTCGTGAGTGGTTGGCTGAAAAGCACTTCGTAGGTCTGACCCGGTGTTGCGTTCGCGAAGTCGAGGCGGAAGGTAAAGCTGACCTCGGTGTTTTGGGAACGGAACCGTCCGTTGCCGTAGGTGGCTGGCACACCGTCAACGAGCGCCTGCGCGTCGATCCCAAGATCGAGGATCGGATTCGCGGTCGCGGACTTGAAGTCTGACCGGAGCGCACCGAGTTGTGACGGATCGTCTGGGTCCGCGCTGTAGATCCCTGTCGCGTCGATGCCCCCAGAGTCCGCGATGATCACGCCAGCGAATGCGTTGTCGCCGGGAACCGTGCTCTCGAGCTTCACAAACTGCTCGTCGGAGCCTTCGACGCTCGCCAACGATGCCCGCACACCGGTCTCGGTTTCGAACGAGTTGATAGCGGTTATGAAACTGTTCAAGCTTGTGCCCGAGGCAAATGACAGTTGCCGTGCTCCTTCGTTTCCGAGCACCGTCAGAACGAACGAAGAGGCTGCGCTCTCGAGGTCGAGGCCGTCGTCGCTCGAACCAAGCCCTAGAAAGAGCGTGCCGTTCTGGCCGGGGTCGACAAACTCGACTTCTGAACGAACTCCACCTTCGGGCAACTGCGGGTAGCGAAGGTCTGCACGAACGCCTTCGATCGTGAGACCGTCGCTCACGCGTCGAGGCACGATGGGGAAGCGTTCCGGTGGTAGGTCGCCTCGTGACTCCAGCACCCCATCGATGTCCTTGAGCACACCGTCGATCCGCGTGCGGGCGGCGTCGATCTGCTCGCGGCCGCCGTCCGTCGCGTCCGCGACGAGCGATCGCAGCTCGCGCAGCAGCCCGCCGATGTCCGAGAGTCCGCCGGGCTGTCCCGGGGTGGAGGTCGGCGCCGTCGGCGTGATCGGTTTGCCACCCGCCCGCTCGCCGAGGCGCGCGGTGCGCCCCTCGATGCCCTGCTGCAGGAGCCTGTTCAACGAAGGAAGATCGACCGGTGGTTGGGGCGGGATCGAGGTCATCGCGGTCCTCCGTGGGTGATATCACACCCATCGGAAGGCGGCGGTCGATCTCGCGAATCTGCGCGTGCCGGCGCGCCGTCACTCCCCGGAGTCGGTGCCCGATCCCGCTGCGGATCCCTCCGGGTCGTAGGCGAGGGCGGCGACGATGGCCTCTTCGATTTTGTCGTTGGCGAGGTCGGCGACGAGCACCGTGCCGTCACGCCCGACGAGCGCGTAATCGGGATAGCCGTTGACCTTGTACTTCTTGGCGGTCTCGCCGCGGAGGTCCTGCGCGATGGGGAACTCGATGCCGCGGCGCTCGGCGGTCGCGCGCATGCGCTCCTGCCCCTTGAGCGCACAGACGCCGACGATGACGAGTCCGTCGTCCTCGTACTTCTCGGCGAGTTCGTTGAGCTTGGGGATGGAGCGCATGCAGGGCCCGCACCAGGTCGCCCAGAAGTCCACGAGCACGACCTTGCCGCGCATGTTGTCGAGGTCGATCGGTCCTTCGTGGTTCATGGTCTCGGCGAGTTCGAGCGCGGGCGCGGGGCGTCCCTCGATGGCTGCGAGGCGCCGGCGCTGGGTCATGGACCCTTCGAGCCAGTCGCTCGGGACGATGCCGCTGGCGAAGTCAATGGTCTGGCTGCCCGAAGAGCCGCCACCGGGCTGCTCGGCGAGGAGCGCATCGACCGCGTCGTCGATGCGATCGGGGAGCAGGCCGTACGCGCGGATGACGCCTTCGCGATCGATGAGGACGTAGGTGGGCCAGAACTGCACGCCGTAGGCGCGGGCGGTGGTGTTATTGCTATCGACGCCGACGGGGTAGTTGATGCCGCGCTGCTGGGCGAAGCTCTTCATGCGATCGCCCTGGTTGGTGGAGTGGATGGCGACGAACTCGACACCCTTGTCACGGTACTTCTCGACGAAGTCGATGTTCTTGGGCACGGCCCTGACGCAGGGCCCGCACCAGACGCCCCAGAAGTCGAGCACGACGATTTTGCCGCGCATCTGCGAGATCGTACGTTTGCCGTTGAACCAGTTGTTCGCGGTGATGACCGGCGCGCGCTTGCCCCAATTCGCCTTGAGCTGCGGAGCATTGTTCTTGTAGAACCACGCGTCGGGGAAGTGCGCCTTGTCGCTGGCGACCGCGGAGGCGGGCGCGATCAGCGAGAGCGTGGCGGCGGCGATCAGGAGCGCGATGAGATTCGTTCGGTGCACGGCGGGGCCTCCGTGGGTTCGTGTTCGCGAGATATTCGCAGTGTACGGGTCGCCCGGATCGCGGTCGCGGTCGGGATCGAGGTTGGCGAACGCAAACCGGTTTCGTTCGGGGGAGATGGAACCTAGATGAACTCGACGGCGGTAGCGGGGAGCCAGGTTTCGCGCCCGTCGAGCAGCTCGACGAAGACCCACTCGGGGCGGCGCCCGACGAGCGTGAACTCGACGCCGGAGGTGAGCGGGCGCGTGAAACTCTCGCCGTAGCCGTCCGTGCTGGGACCTTTGCGGCCGGGGACCGACTCGGCGACGACCACGCCCCGCACGACTCGTTCGCGCTGAAGCGATTCGTGGACCACCGAAGCGGCGAGAAGCAGGGACAGCACGAGGCATGTTCCCATCGCGAAGCCGGAGAAGCGCAGCCCGCCCAGCGCAACGCGCGCGATCGCGATGATCCACACCGACGCAAAGAGCCCGATCGCAAGCCAGAAGCGCGTGCGCGGCGGGATCGCGTGGTGCCATGACAACGCGGAGTTGGTGATGAACTCGCCGAACCCGCCGGAACTGACGCCGGTGTCGAACCGGTTGGGAACGCGCGAGCGCGCCCACTCGAGGTTGTGCGCGATGTTGTCGTCGCGCGGATCGAGCAGCTGCGCGCGCCGGTAGGCTGCGATGGCACGCCCCAAGTCGCCGACGAGCAGGTACGCGTTGCCGGTGTTGTAGTGCAGACCCGCGCTGTGGAAGTCGGAGCGTTCGAGGATCGCCTCGTACAGGCCGGCGGCTTCTCGGAGCCGGGCCTCCGCGCCCTCCGGGTCACGCCGAAGCCTGCTCACCCCGTCTTCGAACGCGAGCGTTGCGTCGGCGAGGACGGCACGCGCCTCGTTGCGCGTCATCGCGTGTGCATCGATCGACGTCACGAGCACCACGAGCACGAGCGCGACCACGCGCAGCATCAGGCACCGCCCTTCAGCACGCTGTCGGCTTTGGAGAGCGTCGCCAGCGCGCGCGCGGGAAGCGCTTCGATCTGTTCCGGCGAGACGCCGCCGTAGCGCGCGGCGTCGCACGCGCCGAGAAGTTCCTCGAGTTCGCTCGCGAGCTTGTTCGCGGCGGCCCCGCGCTGCTCGCGCACGATGCGCGCACAGTCGGCGCTCGTCATGCCCGAGGGAGGTCGTTCGGCGAAGGCGGCGAAGTACGCCGTCACGCCCTGCGACACCGCATCGGGCACCTGCTCACGCGGGCCCTTGGACGCGCGCTTCACGCGTCGGCGCGCGTGCGACATCGCGCGCCTGCGCTTCGGGATCCGCTCGTCGCGCTGCGCGAGCCGGCGGCGAACCCCGACGAAGGCGAGCGTCCCCGCGTACGCGATCGGGGGCAGCACGCCCGCCGCGAGCACCACGGGTGAGAGCGCCGCGCTGAACAGCGAAAAGCGTTCGTCGCGAAGTACCGCGTCCGGATCGACGTAGTTGTGGTTGATCCCGGTCGAGATCTCGCCCGCGTAGCCCTCGAACTCGGGGACGATGGTCTGCTCCGGTTCGCTCGGCGTGGCGCGGACCGCGTCGTCGGCCGTCACCACCTTCGTCTCGCGCACGCGCAGAAAGATTTCGGGCGAACGCGCGACTTCGTAGGAGCCGGTGGACGTATCGAAGTACGGCACGCGCACGCCCGGCACCGCGGAGAGGTCGTCCCGCGTCGGGCGGATGCGGTAGATGAACCGCGCGCGATCGCGTTCGACGACCGATGCGCTCTCGTCGAGCGTCACGCGGAACCCGTCTGCGAAGGCCGGGTCGCGCTCGAGATCCGGGGCCGGGATCGTGTGCGGGCGCGCGCCGAAGACCTCGACGCGCATCTCGATCGGGTCGCCCACGTTGACCTCGGAGCGATCGATGCGGCTGCGCACGCTGTACGCGCCGACGAGCCCGGTGAAGTCGCTGGGCACGCCGGTCGTCGGGAGCGGGCGCACGCGCAGCGTGATCGGGTCGGAGGCGGCGACGGCATCTCGGACCTGCCCGGAATCGAAGAGCGAGCGGCCTGGTCGCAGCACGATCTCAGCCGTCGCGACGGCGGGACCGATGATGATCTCGCCGTGCTGTCGCGGAATGAGGATGACCGAGCCGGAGAAGACGTCCTGCACTTCACCGTCGATCTCGCGCTGCTCGAGCAGGAACGTCACCTGATCTCCGAGCATCTGGATGCGTGGATCGCCCGAGAGCGGCGGGCGCGAGAGCGGTGCCGATTCCATCTCGAACGCCTCGCGCACGCCCGGGATGTTGATCTCGGCGTCGCGGGCCGAACGCTCGAGCGCGATCGACACGGTGACGCGCACGGGCTCGCCGAGGTAGGGCTCGGGGTTGTCCACATCAAGAAATACGGTGACGTCGGGATCCTCACCCGCTTCGATCGTGCGGATGCGCAACGTCTCGGTTCGATACGTCCGCCCGTTCACGCGCACGGTGAAGGGGGGCACGTCGATGGGGCCCGCACGGGTGGGCACGAGGTCGTAGTTGAAGATGTAGCCGTCGAACCCGGTCTGTCGGACCACGCCGTTGACGATCGAGGTGCGCAGGTTGGTCGCGGGCGATCCGCCGCGAAAGAAGACCTCGGCACCTTCGACCTCGGGCATGGTTGGCTGATCGGGCGATCGCGCGCCGTTGATCTGGATCTGGATCGGATAGGGCTTGCCGACGACGGCGTTCTCGCCGGTCGTGCGCGCATCGACCGCGATCTGCTGCGCGCGGGCGCACTGAGCCAGCAAGCACACGAGGAGCATCGCGAGCAGCAGGCGGCATGGGCGCGGGAGCGCGATCACCAGTCCTTGCCTCCCGCCGCGGGGGGGATCGCGCGGCGCTGGGCGCGGTCCCGCTGCTCGGCCCGGTTCTCAGATCGATCTATGATCATGTCTGCCACACTATCCGGTTCGCCGTCGGTCTCCTGCTCGCTGGGCTGCCCGGACCCGCTTTGGCCCTCGCCTTCCTGCTGCTGCCCGGGCTGCTCGCCGGTCTCCTGCTGCTGCTCGTCGCTGGAGCCCTGTTGGTCGCGTTGCTCCTGATCGCCGGAAGACTGTTGCGCCTGCTGATCGCCCTCTTGCTGTTGCTGTTGCTGCGGGTCGCCGCGGAGTTCCTGCGCCGCTTCGCGGAGCGATTCCGACGCGTCTCGTTGCAGCTGCTCGGCCTGCTCGATTTCGTTCTGCTCGATGGCGTCTTCCGCGGCGCGCTGCTGGTCTCTGGCGCGCTCGACGGATTGCCTGGCCTGTTCGAGGTTCGGTGAGCGGACGCCCTGCTGCTCCAGCTGTTCCATCTGCTCGCTGAGCCCGTCGGTCATGTCGGAAACCTGCGACTGCTGCTGGCCGGCGTTGGCGGGCGAATCGCCCGAGTCCATCTGGTCCTGCGTGTCGTTGGCGGCGTCTTCCTGCTCGGCGGCGATATCCTCGGCCTGCTGCGCGAGCTCCTGCATGGCTTGCCGCGCTTGCTCGACCTGCTCGCGCAGTTCGCGGAGCATCGCCTGGCGGTGGCGCGTGATCTCCAGGTTCCGCCCGGCCTCGGCGTCGCTCGGGTTGTGACGCAGCGCCTGACGGAACTGCCTCGCAGCGCCGTTATAGGCGCGGTCGATGTCGTCGATGATCTCGACCAGATCGACGGGGCGTCCCTCCTCATCGAGTTCCGGCACGCCAGAACCCAAGCGCTGTTCCAGCATGCGCTGCGCGGCGTCGAGCTCGCTGCGCCCGAGGTTGTACGACGCCTGCGCCTCGAGGCGGTCGTCTTTGGCGGCGGCGTAGACCTTGCGGAAGGCCTCCGCGGCTTCGTCGAGCCTGCCCAGTTCGTAGAGCGCGCAGCCGCGGTTGAACTCAGCGACGAGGTCGTTCGGGTCCGCTTCGAGCGCCGCCTCATAGCGCTCGAGCGCACGTTCGAAGGCCTCGCCGCGGAACGACTCGTTGCCATCGATGACAAGCGAGCGTGGGTCGGCGTCCTGCGCTGCTGCGATCGAGGCGAAGGCCGAGAGCACCAGCATCGTGATAATGGCTCGTTTCATGCGCGCGCCCTCCGCCGCCCATCACCGATCAGAGACTCGATGAGCAAGAGCAGGATGCCGGCACCGAGGAACCACTGGAACCGATCTTCGAGTCGGACGCGCTCGAGCGATTCGGTCTCGCGCTGCTCGGCCTGCGCGATGAGTTGCGTGTAGACCTTGTCGAGCTCGATGGTCCCGGTGGAAACGTTGAAGTAGGCGCCCTCGTCGGAGGCGAGCGCCATGGCGCGAAGGGTCTCGCCGTCGAGCTTGCTGAGAACGCGCTCGCCCTCGTGCTCGAGGAACTGCTGCCGCCCGCGTCGGTCGGATATGGCGATGGGCGTGCCCATGTTCTCGTCACCGATGCCGACGATGATGAGGCGCACGCCGGCTTCGCGCGCCGCGGCGGCGGCTTCGATGGGGAAGGAACCGTGGTCTTCTCCATCGGTGATGAGGACGATGTCGCGGAAGCGGGCCTCGTCGCCGTCGAAGAGCCGTTCGATCGCGACGCGCACAGCGTCCCCGACAAGCGAGCCGCCGAGGTTGACGCTGCTCGGCGAGAGACGATCGAGTTGGAATCGCACGAACCCCATGTCGTGCGTGAGCGGGGCCTTGACGACGGCGGTGCCGGCGAAGGCAACGAGGCCCACGCGGTCGCCGCGGACCACATCGAGCGTGTCGTTCACCCAGAGCTTGGCGCGTTCGAGGCGGTTGGGCTTGAGGTCTTCCGCGAGCATGCTGCGCGAGACATCGATGAGGAAGACGACGTCGCGACCCTTGAGCGAGGTGTTTCGCTCGACCTCCCCCCACTGCGGGCGCGCGAGCCCGACGCCGACGAGCGCGAGGCCGGCGGCGCCGAGCAGCGCACGGAGCACGAGCCTCCCCGCGCCCGCGCCGCGGTCGAGGCGCGGGAGGAGTGTTGTGCCGAGGAATCGACGGGCGAGCGCACGCCGGCGCCAGACCGCGAGCACGAACGAGAGCCCGAGCCCGAGGGAGATCCAGATCGACCAGAGGTAGTGCTCCTGCGCGAACTGCATCAGGTGGTCCCCCGCAGCCATGTCGCGCCGAGAAGCTGCGCGAGCGCGAGCGCGAGCGCTCCGCTCAGCGCGGGCCAGAAGAAAACCTCGTCGTAGTTGGTGTACTCGATGGTTTCGACGCTGGTGGTTTCGAGGCGGTCGATCTCTTCGTAGACCTGTTCGAGCGCGCGACCGTCGCCGACGGCGCGGTAGAGCCCGTCGGTGCCCTTCGCGATGCGCTGGAGCTGCGTCTCGTTGAACCCGAAGCGTGGTGTGACGAGACGCTGGCCCAGCGAAGTTGTGCGGAGCACCTGTCCGCCGCCAATGCCGATCGCATAGACGCGGATGCCCCAATCTGCGGCGAGTTGCGCGGCTTGGTTCGCGCGGATCTGCCCGCTGTTCTCTTCGCCATCGGTGAGCAGCACGATGACCTTGCTCTTGATCTCAAACTCTGGATCTTCGATGCCGGCGTTGGCTTCGAGCAGCGATTCTTCGGCGCGCTGGAGGCGGGCCGCGGCGAGCGCGAGCCCCTCACCGATCGCCGTGCCGGCGTCATAGGCGCTCGGGCTGGCGAGCTCGATCGTGTCGATCAGGTCGGCGAGCGTGTCGTGGTTCTGCGAGACCGGCGCCATGGTCTCGGCGAGCCCGGCGAAGGAGACAAGCCCGACCATGTCGTTCATCCGCCCGTCCAGCCCGCGGTCGTTGCCCAGCAGGAACTCGCGGAGCACCCGTTTGACGGTAGCGATGCGCGTCTTCTCGCGCCCGTCGTCGATCATGACTTCGGACATCGACCACGACCGATCGACGACGAGCATCATGGCGACGCCGTCGGTGGTTGTGCGGACCTCGCCCTGACCGGTCTGTGGGCGCGCGAGCGCGACGATGAGCGCGATCAGCCCGAGCACACGCAGCGCGTCGGGCAGCCACAGCAAGCGCTGACGGATTGAGCGGGGCACCGGCTCGATCAGCCCGGCGCTGGAGAAGATCATGTGCCCACGCCGACCGGGACGCGACATCGCCCACACCAGCAGCGGCACAACCGCGAGCAGCGCGAGCAGTTCCGGGCTCTCGAAGCGCCAGATCACGCGGCGATCCTCCCGGCGCTGGGTAGTTCGGGACGTTCGACGAGCACGCGCGTGCGCACGCCGAGGCGTTTGGCGTCGGACTTCTTCACGTCCACGACGAGGTCCGAGCGCCGCGTGCGGTCGATGAAGTCGCGTACGGTCTCGGCGCCGCGGAGGCGCTCGGCGAGCGTCGAGTCGGCCCGCGCGAACTTTACCTCGTCGCACTGGCGCATGAAACGCTCGAGCGTGGTGACGTCGTCCTCGTTGAACTCGACGCGCGATCGGCACGCCTCGAGGAACTCGGGCGTTGTCTGCTCGGGCGCGTGGATGTCGAACCGCGCTTCGATGTACCAGCGCAGCACGTCGGAGAGCTCGGAGACGTACTGCTTGAGGAACGTGCGGTTCGCGCGCTCGTGCAGCTTCTCAGCCAGCAGCGCGTCGAGCCGCGCGAGCGCGAGCGCGTGCGCCGGCGCGACGATGCGTTTCGTCCGGCGCGGCCCGCGCAGCCGAAGAACAAGCGCCCACACGCACGCGACGAAGAGCGCAGAAAGCAACAATGCCCACTGCCACTGCTCGGCGGTGAGCGCGAAGCGCGGATCGCGCACGCCCTTGATCGCCGCGGGATCGGCGAAGGCGTTGGCCTCGTCGCCCAGGACGCTGGTGACCTCGACGCGGAGCGGGCTGGTGAGCATCGCGATCTCGGATTCGTTGCCGTTGACCACGGCGTCGATCTCGATGCCGGCGATCTCGGCGACACCCGGGAGGAAGGGCTCGAGCTCGTAGCGCCAGATCCCGCCGAGGGTGGTGCCGACCTCGAGCTCGCGCGCGTTCCAGCCGGTTGGCAGGCTGGCATTGAGATCGGGCGGCGAGACGCGCACGCCGTCGGCGGTGATGGTGAGTTCGAGGGTGAGCGTGAAGGTCTCGGTGATCGGGGCGCGCATCGGCGTGATCTTCGCGCGCACGCTGAGCCGATCGTCTCCGCCCGTCCAGGTCGTGACGAGGTCTTCCGGCGCGGGTCCATCCTGTGCGCGCGCGTCTCCTGCGGCGACGAACGCCGAGAGCGTTGCGATCATGATGCGAAGGAAGCGTCGCACGTACACGTTGATCCCTTACCGGCGTCGCTCGCGCTGGTGGAAGAGCTCCACCAGCTTGCGGATGTAGTTCTCGCCCTGCACGAACTCCACGAGGTCCGCGCCGGCCTTGCGTGTGACTTCCTGCAATCGTCGCGACCTGCGATGCGCCAGGGTCTGGTAGTGGCGGCGGACGCGTCGGCTGGAGGTATCGACCCAGCGCATGGTGCCCGTTTCCGCGTCGCGCAGGCGCACGAGCCCGGCGTTCGGGAGCGCACGCTCGCGCGGGTCGTTCACGCCCACGAGCACGACGTCGTGACGCCTGCAGAGCAGGCGCAGGGCGACATCGGCGGGCCAGGTCTCCGAGGGTGCGCCGGGCGGGGCGTCCATGAGCCCGGGTTCGAGGAAGTCGGAGATAAGAAAGATCACGCTCGACTTGCGCTGCACGCCGCGGACGTGGCGGAGCGCGGCGTTCGCGGACGTATGGCGACCGCCCGGCTCGAACTGGAGCACGTCGCGGATGATGCGCAGCACGTGGTTCCGTCCCTTGCGCGGGGGGACGTAGTGCTCGACCTCGTCCGTGTAGATGATCAGCCCGACCTTGTCGTTGTTCCGGCGCGCCGCGAAGGCGAGCACGGCGCAGAGCTCCGCGGCCATCTCGTTCTTGCTGCGTTCGCCGGACCCGAAGATTCCCGAGGCGCTCAGGTCTACGACGAGCAGCACGGTGAGCTCGCGTTCCTCGACGAATCGTTTGATGTAGGGCGTGCCGGCGCGCGCGGTGACGTTCCAGTCGATGGAGCGAACGTCGTCGCCCGGCATGTACTCGCGGACCTCGTCGAACTCCATGCCGCGGCCCTTGAAGGCGGAGGAATACTCGCCCGCGAAGGCTTCATCGACGCGCCGCCGCGTCGCGATCTCGATCTCACGCACCTTGCGGAGCAGTTCATGGTCGAGCATCGGTCGGCTCCGCTTACGGCACCGGGACGTGGTCGAGGACCGTCTGCACGATGTCGTCGCTGGTCTTGCCCTCCGCCTCCGCCTCGTACGACGCGAGCACGCGGTGACGGAGCACGTCCGGCGCGACGCCCTTGACGTCCTGCGGCGTCACGTAGCCGCGACCGTCGAGGAACGCGCGGGCCTTGCTCGCGTGCGTGAGCGCGATGGTCGCGCGCGGCGACGCGCCGAAGTCGATCAGCCGCTCGATGTCGAGCCCGTGCCCGCCTTCGCGCGTCGCGTGCACGATGTCCACGATGTACTCGCGCACCTTCTCGTCGATGTAGATCTCGGCGACCGCGTCCCGTGCGGCTCGCACGTCGTCCAGCGTCGCGACCGCGTGGATCTCAGGCCTGCTGGTCCCGATGGCCATGCGATCGAGGATCTTCCGCTCTTCGGCCTTGCTCGGATACCCGACCTGCAGCTTGAGCATGAAGCGATCGACCTGCGCTTCGGGGAGCGGGTAGGTGCCCTCTTGCTCGATCGGGTTCTGGGTCGCGAGGACGAGGAACGGGTCGTCGAGGTAGTAGGTCTCGTCGCCGATCGTGACCTGGCGCTCCTGCATGCACTCGAGCAGCGCCGACTGCACCTTGGCGGGGGCGCGGTTGATCTCGTCGGCGAGGACGATGTTGGCGAAGATGGGGCCCTTCTTGGGGAAGAACTCGCCCTTGCCGGGGTTGTAGATGAGCGTGCCGATGAGGTCGGCGGGCAGGAGGTCGGGCGTGAACTGGATGCGTTTGAACTCGCCGTGCAGTGTTTTGGCGAGGGTGCTGACGGTGAGTGTCTTGGCGAGCCCCGGGACGCCTTCGAGGAGGACGTGCCCGTTGGTGAGGATGCCGATGATGAGGCCCTCGACCATCTGGCGTTGCCCGACGACGACGCGTTCGACCGCATCGACGATGCGGTTGACCGTTGGGCTGTGCTGCTGGACGAGTTCGCCGATCGCCTGGACGTCGGTCGCCATGCGTGCGTGCTCCTCTCGATGCCTGAAACGCGCATTTCTCGCGTTCGGGGACGCGCGGGCTCACCCTTTCCGTCGGGTGCAGGTATGAAAGATACGTGCCAACGCCCTCGAAGGAGCACCCCATGCCACGCGTTCGAACAATCGCCGGACTGTTGACCTGTGCGCTCATCGGCAGCGGGACTGCCATCGTGGCAGCCCAGCCGAGCGAACAGCCCGCACCCGTGAAACCGACACCCCTCGAAGTCGTTGCGTCGCTCGCGGCGGACGAGCACGAGGGAACCACCGAAGAGGCGCTCCGCGCGATCGCGCAGGTCCTGCTCGACGACCGCGAGGCGCGGGCCTCGATCTCGCGCCGGATCGCTCGACTGGAGGACCCCGGCGTGACCGACCGGGCGGGCGATCGCGTGCGCGAGCGCTCGCTCGACGACCTCGCCCGGCGGGTGCAGCGGCTGGAGCGGGAACTCGACGACGACGGCGGGGCGGAGTCGCTTGTCCGGACGCTCGAACGCAGCGTGTCATCGCTGGAGCGGGATGTGAGCCGACTCGAGCGTGAGATCCGTCGCATCAAACGGTGAGGGCGTGGGCGTCTCGTACCATGCCCGCGACACGATCAAAGGAGGCGATGACGATGCACAGCGAACCGAACCCGAACGAGATGATGAGCGCGTTGCCGCGCCGCGAGGTGTTGACGGCGGCCGGCGCCGGTGCCGCCGCCCTGCTGGCGTCGCAGGCTTTCGGGCAGGCCGGACGCAGCTTCGGCGTGATGCCCAAGGTGACGGACAAGGGCTTCAAGGACGGGCGCTACATCCTGCCTTCGCTGCCCTACCGAGCCGATGCGCTCGAGCCGATGCTCGACAGCGAGACGGTGGAGATCCACCACCGCCGGCACCACCAGGGGTACGTCAACGGGATGAACACCGCGCTCGCCGAGCTCGAAGCGATCCGCGAGGGCGAGGGTGACGCGAGCCTGACGGGGTACTGGGCGAAGAAGCTGACCTTTGCCGGCTCCGGGCACATCAACCACATGATCTACTGGATGGGCATGGCGCCGAACGGGCGCGGCGGGGGCGGCGAACCCACCGGCGAGCTCGCCACGCAGATCGCCAAGGACTTCGGCTCGTTCGAGAAGTTCGCAGCGCAGTTCAAGAGCACGGCGCAGCAGGTCGAGGGCTCGGGCTGGGGCTGGCTCGTGTGGGAACCCATCGGCCGCCGACTCCTCTGCGTGCAGATGGAGAGCCAGCAGAAACTGCTGCCCACCGCGTGCGTGCCGCTGCTCGGCGTGGACGTGTGGGAACACGCGTACTACCTGAAGTACCAGAACAAGCGGGGCGAGTACCTCGACGCGTTCATGGACCTCATCAACTGGCAGTTCGTGCAGCAGCAGTTCACCGACGCGACGACGTGACCACACGCGCCGCGTGGCGCACCAGCCCATCCTCGTGCTCGTCGCCGGCGATCGCCTCGACCCGTGCGCGCAGCGCAGGCAGGTCTTGCGTGCGCAGTACGTTTCCGGCGGCAATGACAGCGTTGCGCCGCATCATCGCGAGCGTCGCGCGTTTCATCGCCGAGGTTGTGAACGCGTCCCGCCGATCGTGTTCTTGCCAGGCGAGCACGTCGAGCAGGTCGAAGCCGGTGCGCCTCGGCGCGTACGCGGGGTTGATATCGCCCACATCGACAGGATCGGTGCGCGGCGAGTTGTGCGGGCACACCTGCTGGCAAATGTCGCAGCCGAAGATCCAGTCACCGATCGGCTCGTGGAACGCTGGATCGATCGGCGTGCGCTGCTCGATCGTGAGCGTGGCGATGCAGCGTCGCGCGTCCACGGAATAGGGCGTGATGGCGTCCGTCGGGCAAGCGTCGATGCAGCGGGTGCACGTGCCGCAGTGATCCGGGATCGCGCGCTGCGTCGCGGGCGGTTCGAGCTCGAGCGTGGTAAGCAGCGCGCCGAGCAACAGGTACGAGCCGCGGAGGGGATCGATGAGCAGCGTGTGCTTGCCGACCCATCCGAGCCCGGCGCGGGCGGCGTGCTCACGTTCCATGAGCGGCGCGGTATCGACGCAGGCGCGGAACGCGTGGTCCGGGTACGCCTCGCGGAGTGCATCGGCGAGGGTGTGCAGACGCTTCTTGATGACTTTGTGGTAATCATCGCCGCGCGCGTAGCGTGCGATCCTGCCAACGCCCGGTGCAGGCGCATCGGGCGGGTCGTTGCGCGTCGCGTACTGATCGGCGACCATGATGATCGAGCGGGCGCCGTCCAGGAGTGCGGCGGGATCGGTGCGAACCTCGGCGTGCTCGGCAAGCCACGACATCGGGCCGTGCTTGCCTTTGTCGAGCCAGGCGTGGAACTCGTCGGCGTAGTCGGATGGATGAACGGGCGCGATGCCGGCGTTTGCGAAGCCGAGATCGACGCAGCGCTTGATGACGTCCTCCGCGCGCTGGTGCGCGTCGGCGGTCACGCGGCGTGATGGTTGGCGCGTGCGCCGGGCGAGGCCCACTCATAAAGGAGCTTGGGCACGCCGGGCATGACATCGCTCGCGTGGTCGAGTTCGGGGAGCCAGAGGCGGTCCCACGAGAACACGGTCCAGCAGTTCTTGGCGTGTTCGCTGACGGCGCGAATGAAGTCTCGGACCGGCAGGTCGCCTTCGCCCAGCGCCACGGGCGTGCTGGATTGCAGATCCCGCACGCGCGCGAAGGCGAGGCGGCGGGCGAGCAGCTTGACGCCCTCGATGGGGTCGTCGCCGTCGAGGCACGCCGACTGGATGTCGTACCCAGCGAAGAGGTTGGGGCTGCCAACGCGGACGATGATCTCGGCGATGTCCTCGGCACGCGGGAAGGCACCGGCGTTCTCGAGCACAAGCACGCATCCCTTGCGGCTCGCGTGGTCCGACGCCTTCTTGAGACGCTCGACGATGCGCCGGCGAACGGCGTGCTGCGTCTCGAACGTGTGGGTCTTGAAGGGGTAAACGCGGACATAGGACGCGGCGCAGTCTTCCGCGACGTCGAGCGCGTGCTTGGCGTCCACGACGCTGGCTTCGAACGAGGGCAGCACGCGCCCGATGACGGGCGGGATGATGGGCGCGTCGAAGGAGATGCCCGTTGCGATGCCGCAGGCGTCGAGGCCAGCGTCTTCGAAGAGCGCGCGGACCTTGGAGCCGGCGGTCATCCCGGGATCGCTGGCGAGTCCGCCGCCCGGCCCGACCCCACCGCGACCGAAGGAGCGCATCTCGACGCCCTCGAAGCCCCACGTTGCGGCGTGCTCGACGACCTCTTGCAGGGTCCAGTCGGGGCAGGCGGTTGTCGAGAACGCAGGGCGGATCATGTCGGGTTCCTGTGGCGGGTGCGGGACCCATTGATCGTAGTGGAAGATGGCGCGGGGCTCACCCGCCGCCGCCGCGGCCTTGGAGTTCGATGTTGAGCGGCACGCGCTTCCCGTCGCGCTCCACGATCACGGTGACCTTGTCGCCGGGCTCGTGCTCGGAGAGGCGTTCCATCATGGACACAACGCTGGTGACATCTTTGTCGCCCCACTTGACGAGGACATCGCCGGCCTTGATGCCGCCCTTGTCGGCGGAGGTGCCCTCGAAGACGTCGCCGATGAGCACGCCCTGTCCCTCTTCGCCGTAGTTGCCCGGCGCGACGCCGAGGCGGACGGAGACGTTGGCCATGCCGCCCTGCCCGGGGTTCTGCGTGGTCTGAAAGGTGAATGGCGCGCGGCGGGTGGCGAGCAGCTCGACCGCGTCGGCGGCGTAGGCGCTGATCTTCGCGCCGCCTCGGATGTTGAGCAGTTCCGGCGTGTCGCGATCTGTGTGGTAGTCGCGGTGGAGCCCGCTAAAGAAGTGGACGGCGGGGATCTGGTCGCGATAGAAGTTGGCGTGGTCGGAGGGGCCGACGCCGCCGCGATCGAAGTCGATGTTCAGCCCGTGGGACCGGTTGGCCTGGGTGAGGACGTCGGTCCAGTCCTCGGCGGTCCCGACGCCGCTGATCTCGAGGTTGTCATCGCGGAGGCGCCCGATCATGTCGAGGTTGATCATGGCGTAGGTGCTGTCGCTGGTGATCTCTTCGAGGCCGACGAACTCGCGCGAGCCGATGAGGCCCATTTCCTCGGCCGAAAACCCGACGAAGAGCACCGAGCGCGCGTCTGCGTTCGCGGGCATGGCGTCGTAGCGGCGTGTGAGGATTTCGGCGGCGACGATCACGCCCGCGGTGCCGCTGGCGTTGTCATCGGCGCCGGGGTGGATGGTGCCGGCGCGGTCGGGCGAGCGCGACCCGTAGAACCCGAGCCCGAGGTGGTCGAAGTGGGCACCGACGACGACGTACTCGCGTGCGAGGCCGCCCTTCCCGGGCAGGAGGCCGGCGACGTTCCAGGTGGCGACCTCGGGTCGTTCGAGCTCGACGCTGATCGAAATCGACCCGCCGGAGGACATGGGAATGACGCCGCGCTCGCCGGCTCCCAGCTTGTCGGCGATGCGGCGGAGCTGGAGCGCCGTCCTGCGTTCGCCGTCGATGAGGCTGAAGAACTCGTCAGAGGCCTGCGCGGAGACCACGACGATCGGGACACCGGCGCGACCGGTGGAGACCTCGTGCGTCCGGGGAAGGCTCTGGGCACGCGGGTCGGCGCACATCACGGGGTGGACGACAACGATGCCGGCGGCACCGCGATCGACGGCGGCGTTGATCTTGTTGGCGAACGACGCGCGACGGCTCCACGCCCCGCCGCGTCCCCACAGGCTCTCCCCGTCGGGGCCCATGGGCTCGAAACGGAACATCACGGCGATCTTGCCGGTGAGATCGTCGTCTTCGCCAAACGAGTTGTACCCGTTGGGCCCGTCGGCGATGGAGTACCCGACGAAGACCGGCTCGCCGGTGACGCTCCCGCTCTCGGAGATGCCGAGGGCGGCGAACTCGACACCGGGCTTCATGGTCCGCCCGGCGACCCGCATCGACTCCTGCCGCGCGACGACGGTGTCGTTCACAAAGAAAGTGTGGAAGTAGGAGCGGCCGTTGACGGCCTCGGCGGCGAGGGGGTCGCGGGCGTCGGGCGCGCCTCGGGTGGTCACGAACGGCTCGAGCCCGATGTCGGCGAACTTCTCGGCGAGGTACTCCGCGGCGCGCTGGTTCCCGATCATCCCGGGATCGCGCCCCTCGAAGTACGTGTTCGACAAGGTGAAGGCGTGGTTGTGATAGCTCGCGGTGTCCGGGCCCATGGCGGTGAGCGCGTCGCGAACGGCGTAGTCCCGGGCCCCGGCGTCCGACGCGACCGGACGAGGCGACGCGCTTGCCCGCTCGCCGCCCGCGCGCTGCGAAGACGAATCGGCGCACCCCCCGGCGACCAACGCGAGTGAACCGATCCCACACACCAAGACTGACCAGCGACGCATATCGACACCTCCACGAACTTCCACCCTGCGAGGGCGGATCGAAAGTGATGGTACGGGTTCTTTCAATGACGGGCGGCGGACCCGCTTGCCCATTGTTCGGTGGGAGGGCACATCGGCCTATCGTGGTTCTGGATCAGCACCACGACCCCTTCCAAACGGGGAGCAGGCGACGCGATGAACTACACATCCATCAGCGACCGGCAACGCGGCGAGATGCTCGAGGCGATCGGAGTCGAAAGCATCGAGGCCTTGTTCGAGATCATTCCCGAGTCAAGCCGGCTTCGCGGCGAACTCGACCTCCCGCTCGCGGCGAGCGAACTCGAGCTCCAACGCGAAATCGCCGAGCTCACCGAGCAGAACCGCGGGACGCACGAGCTCTCGTGCTTCATGGGCGGCGGCGCGTACGACCACTTCGTGCCCGCCTTCATCGATCAGATGATCTCTCGCGGCGAGTTCCTCACCGCCTACACGCCCTATCAGGGTGAGGCGTCGCAGGGCTCGCTGCAGGCCTTCTTCGAGTTCCAGTCGCAGGTCGCGCGCGTCACCGGCATGGACATCGCCAATGCCTCGCTCTATGAGGGGGCCTCGGCGGCGGGCGAAGCCGTGCTCCTCTCGCTCAACATGACCGGCAAGCGCCGGGTGCTCGTCGCGTCGAGCGTGCATCCGCACACGCGCGACGTGATCCGCACGATGATTTCCGACCTCGCCGCGGAGTACGTCGAAGTAGACGCGGGCGACGACGGCGTGGTTTCGCCCGAGCACGTGACCGCGGCGTGCGACGACGACACCGCGTGCCTCGTGCTGCAGTCGCCCAATGTCTTCGGGCTCGTCGAGAACTGGAGCGCCTGCTTCGACGCGATGCGCGGCGCGTGTGATTCGGGCAAGAAGCCGCTGGCGATCGCGTCGTGCAACCCGATCGCGTGCGCGCTGCTCAAGAACCCCGGCGACAGCGGCGCGGACATCGCGGTGGGCGAGGGCCAGCCGCTTGGCATCCCGCTGCAGCTCGGCGGGCCGTACGTCGGCCTCTTCGCGGCGAAGAAAGAATTCACCCGCAAGATGCCGGGGCGCCTCGTCGGCATGAGCGAGGACGCCGACGGGCGGCGCGCGTTCACGCTCACGCTGCAGACCCGCGAGCAGCACATCCGCGGCGCGAAGGCGACGAGCAACATTTGCACGAACCAGGGCCTGCTCGCGCTCCGCGCGACGATGTACATGGCGGCGATGGGACCGCAGGGCCTGCGCGAGGTCGCGGAGCAGTGCTGGCACAAGGCGCACGACCTCGCGAAGCAGATCGACGCGCTCGACGGCTTCTCGCTCAAGTACCCGGGTCACTTCTTCCACGAGTTCGTCGTCGAGTGCCCGATCCCGGCGCGGGTCATCATCGATCAGGCGAAAGAGTTCGGCTTCCTCGCCGGGATCGACCTCAGCCACAACCGCATCGGCGCCATCGGGGGCGAACACGACCTGCTGGTCAGCGTCACCGAGAAGCGGACCAAGGACGAACTCGATCGATTCGCACGCGCCCTCGCCGAGATCACGCGAAGCGCCTGAGGAGGCTCACCATGACGACCACGATGAGCGAACCGACCTCGATCTCTGACGCGCACGTCCCGAGCGAGCCCACGACCATCGGGGACCGCGCGCATGAGCCGCTGATCTTCGAGAAGAGCTCGCCCGGCGCCCGAGCGCTGACGCTCCCGGCGCTCGACGTCGAGGAAACGCCCGTGCCGCAGGAGCTGCTCGGTGAGACGCCGGCGCTCGCGGAGCTCGGGCAGCTGCAGGTGATCCGCCACTTCCACCACCTGTCGCGGAAGAACTTCTCGATCGACGGCGAGTTCTACCCGCTGGGTTCATGCACGATGAAGTACAACCCGCGGATCAACGAGTACGCCGCGGCACAGCCGGGCTTCGCGTCGCTGCACCCGATGCAGGACGATGACGACATCCAGGGCGCGCTCGCATTGCTCTACCAGACGCGCCGGTTCCTGGAAGAGATCGCGGGGCTCGACGAGGCGTGCCTGCAGCCCGCCGCCGGCGCGCACGGCGAGTACACCGCGCTCAAGGTCATGCGCGCCTACTTCGCGAGCAAGGGCGAGGCGAACCGCAACATCGTCTTCGCACCCAGCAACGCGCACGGCACGAACCCCGCCTCCTGCGCGATGTGCGGCGCGGGCGTCATCCAGGTGGACACGACCAACGGCTCCACCGATATCGACCAACTCAAAGCGCTCATCGAAGAGCACGGCCCCGAGAACGTCATGGGCCTGATGATCACCAACCCCAACACCGCCGGGCTCTTCGACGACCGCGTGCTCGAAATCGCCGACATCATCCACGGCGCGGGCGGGCTGCTCTACCTCGACGGCGCGAACATGAACGCCATCCTCGGCAAGACCAAACCCGGGGACTTCGGCGCCGACATCATGCACTACAACGTGCACAAGACCTTCAGCACGCCGCACGGCTGCGGCGGCCCGGGCGGCGGACCCATCGTCATGCGTGACTTCCTCGCGCCCTTCATGCCCAAGCCGCAGGTTGTGAAGAACTCCGACGGCACGTTCGCCCTCGACTACGACCGCCCGCACTCCATCGGCAAAGTCCGCTCGTTCATCACGCAGTTCGGGATCATGGTCCGCTGCTGGACGTACATCCGCGCGTGCGGGCCCGACGGGCTGCGTGACGTCGCCGAGCTCTCGGTGCTGAACGCGAACTACCTCGCCGCCCGACTCGCAGACCGCTTCCACATGCCCTACTTCGACGCGAAGAACAACAAGTTCTGCGCGCACGAGTTCGTCACGGTGCCGAGCGATCTCATCGAGCGCGGCGTCACGCTGGACGACATCGCCAAGCGCCTGCTCGATTACGGCATCCACACGCCGACCATGCACTGGCCGGTGCGCAACTGCCTGATGGTCGAGCCAACAGAGACCGAATCGAAGGAAGTGCTCGACCGTTTCGTGGACGTGATGCACGCGATCGCGGACCAGATCGAGCGGGATCACGAGTCGATGAAGCGCGCGCCGCAGGACACGCCGGTGAAGCGGATCGACGTCGTCGGGTCCGATCGCAAGCCCCGCCTCGCGTGGGACGGCTGAGCCGCAACGCGATCTCACAATCGCAGGAATAGCCACGCCCGCCACGCCGTTCGCTCACGCGACGGCGGACGCGGCATGGAAACGCGTCCGTGGCGACACACCTCGCGGGCCCGTGCGCTCGTGGAACACGAAACGGAGATCCTGCGATATGAACAAGCACATGACCCTGCGCAACGGGCTGGCGGCCGGCGTTCTCGGGCTCGCGGGCGCCGCGACCCTCGGGCTCTCGACGACCGCGTCCGGCGAGAAAGCCATGATGACCGACGGCGGCGCGAGCGTCTTCGTCATCGACTTCACCGCCGACTGGTGCCCGCGTTGCCAGGGCCTCAAGAAGAACATCGAGAAGATCGACGACGAGTTCAAGACGCAGGGCGTGCTCTTCCTCCGCGCCGACCTGACCGACGAAGCCAGCAAGGCGCAGACCGGCTACCTCATGGCCGAGCTCGGGCTCAGCGATGTCTGGGAACAGAGCGGCGACCAGCGTTCGTACATGGCGATCGTGGACGCCGACACCAACTCCGTCATCGCCAAGCACGGGCACCGCACGTCTTCGAGCGACCTCAAGACCGCGATCCGCAGCGCGCTCTGACGCGCCGTCCGACCTCACGAATGTCCGACTTTTGTGACTGATCCCAGCCGCGGGTGTTTAGACAGACACTCGCGGCTGTTGTGCGCGCCGGCTTCGCCAGACATTCCAAACGAGCACGCCGACCGCACCGAGCGACAACGCATTGATGAGATACCCCCACCAGACAGGTGAAGTCTGCGAAGCGCTGATGCGCACGCTGTCCGAATCGGGGGGCACGCTCAACGGCAACTGCGACTTGAGCTTGTTCCACACATCCTGCGGATCGCGATTGGTCGGCCCTGAAAAGGCTCGCAGCGCGTCGAACTGCATCGAGCGCAGGAGCTCGATGTTCGCCGGATCGGCTCGCAGCCACTGATTGACCGGCGTGAATTCGGGTTCCAGTCTCGAACGCTCCCTCCAAGTCAAGTTCACGCTGACTTCCCGTGCCGTAGGTGCCCAGAGACCGGTCATCCGTCTCGTAGTGACGGGATCCAATTCCGCCGCCTCGAAGACCACGCGATTCGGATCGCCCTGCCACGCGCGTAGCCGCTCCTGCTGCTCTTGCGTCCTGATTGCGAGAGGTACGCCATTGACTACATGAATGTACACGCTCCCCGGGTTCGGAATGGCTTTGCCGCGCAACGGCACGAATGCATTCAACATGCGGGCCGGCAGGCACCGCGGGTTGCCCACCGTCACCAGCACGAGTGTCAGCGCCAAAACGCCCGCCGAGATACGCGAACGCATGATCAAAGCAGGTGCACCGGATCGACGTCCACCGTCGTCGTCGCGTCGGAGCGGGCGAGCCCCATCGAGCGCAGTGTTGCGATCGCCCGTTGCACAGCCTCCGCGCTCTCACCCGTCAGTTCGACGGCGAAGCGGAAGTGATCCGAAATCCGCTCGAAAAAGCACGGCATCGGGCCGTCCACGCGCACACCGTCGAGCCCGCGCGCCGCGTCGGCCACGTCGGCCGCGCTCGCGCGCGCACGATCGGCGTCGGTGTGTCGGCAGACGATCCGCGCCATCCGAGTCGAAGGCGGCAAGCCCGCATCGCGGCGGAACTGCAACTCACGCTCGGCGAAGGCAACGTAGTCGTGATTCGCCGCGAGCGCGAGCGTGGGGTCTTGCGCGTTCATCGTCTGCGCGATGACGCGCGCACCCTCCGACTGCTTGGAACGTCCTGCGCGCCCGGCAACCTGGCTGACCAGTTGGAACGTGCGCTCCGGCGCACGGAAGTCGGGCAGGCTCGCGCCGGTGTCGGCGTTGACGATGCCGACCAGACGCACGTTCGGGAAGTCGAGCCCCTTGGCGATCATTTGCGTGCCGAGCAGGAGACGGACCGCGCCGCGGCGGAAGGCGTCGAGCACCTCGAAGTAGTCGCCCGCGTGGCGCATGGTGTCGGCATCGACGCGCCGGTAGAGCGGCTCGCTAGCGTCGCTCAGCACACTCGGGATCTGCTCGCGGAGGTGTTCTTCGAGGCGTTGTGTGCCGACGCCCACGAGCACGGCGCGTGAGCCGCAGACGGGGCACTGCTTGGGCACGAGTGTTTGCGCGAGACAGTGGTGGCAGCGCGCGTGGCCCTTCGCGTCGTCGAGTCGGCGCTTGTGCATGACGAGCGAGACGGAACAGTGCTCGCACGCGTGCTGCCAGCCGCACTGCGAGGCGCAGGCGATATAGCTTGCGAAGCCCCGGCGATTGAGCAGCAGGATGGCCTGCCCGCCGTCGTCGAGCGTGGCGGTGAGCGCGTGTTTGAGCGCGGGGGAGATGGGCGAACGTTCGCCACGAACATACGTGTGCTGTTCCTTGTCGTTCAGATCGACGATGCGGACGCGCGGCATGGCGCCTCCGCCGACGCGCTCGGTCAGCTCGTGCAGTGTGAATCGGCCGATCTTGGCGTTGTGCCAGGATTCGAGCGAGGGTGTGGCGCTGCCGAGCACGATGGGGCAGGCGTCGGCGTGCGCGCGCCGGATGGCGACGTCGCGCGCGTGGTAGCGCGGGGCCTGATCTTGTTTGTACGAGGCGTCGTGCTCCTCATCGACGACGATCATCGCGAGCGGTTCGTCGAATGGCGCGAAGACCGCGGAGCGCGCGCCGACGACGATGCGGACCTCGTCGTCGCGTACACGTGCCCACTCGGCGTGCCGCTGGGACGCGGTCAACCCCGAGTGCAGCACCGCGACGCCGACGTGCGCGAAGCGTGCGCTGAACCTGCCGGCGGTCTGGGGCGTGAGCGAGATTTCCGGCACGAGGACAATGACACCGCCGGGCTGCTCGGCGATGACGCGTTCGATGGCACCGAGGTAGACCTCGGTCTTGCCGGACCCAGTGACGCCGCGGATGAGGTGCGGCGCGAAGGCGGCGGCGTCGCGCGCGATCGCGTCGATCACCCCCTGCTGTGCGCGCGTCAGGTCGTGGCGTACGTCCTCGGCGTGTGACAGCGATGCCTCCCACTTCGTGCGCACGCGCTCGCGCGTGACCTCGCGCAGCATGCCGGCGCGGACGAGGCGGTTGATCGGCCCGCGGTTGGTGAGCTCGAGCCGATCCGCGAGCGTGCGCGCGTCGATCGGGAATGTGTCCCCTGGCAACTCTGTGATCTGTTCGATCGCGCGCGCGGCGGAGGGTGCGAGCTTCTCCGCGGGCTCGGCGTCCGGGACGGGCTCGATAAGCGTCTCGGTCCGCTTGCCGACGCTCGCTTTGACGGCGGCGGGGATCATCGACGCGACGACCATCCCGATGGGGCAGCAGTAGTAGCGGGCGACCCAGCGGGCGAGTTCCACGAGGCGGGCGGGGAGCGCGGTGCCGGTGCGCTCGCCGATGGGCTTGAGTCTGGCGACGTCGAAGCCGAGCGTCTCGCGGGTGGGCTCGCCCGGCTTGACCTCGATGACGAGTCCAGGGGCGGTCGTGTTGCCCCGTCCGAGGGGGACAGCGACGCGTTCACCGACGCGCAAGTCCTTCATAGGAAGAGGGATACCGTAGGAGAGGCCGTTGGGGGCGTCGAGCCCGCGTTCGGGGACGATCAGGGCGACGCCCTCAAACGGTGGGCGAACGGGCTGGGGCGCGGCGGGGAAGAGGGCGGGGTCGTCCATGGATCGGTGGTGCAGGGTATCTGCCGGAGGGGCGGGGAACCGCGGAACCGCGCGCGGGCTCGGGCGACGAACGCGCGGGATCGGTTGGGTGCGGGTCGCGGGATTGCTTGCGGGTGCCTTGGGGGCCCGGTACCGTGCTCGCCGCCGATCCGCGGGGATGCGGTCGGCGTGGGGCGCACAGGGATGGCGCTCATGCGCAGCGGGCTGGTCCCGATTGCGGATGGAAGGCGCGTCGCGAGTCGGCGTGTCCGGTGTCGGATGGTCGCGGAGCGGCTTTCCGAGGGGTGTGTCGATCGCGTGCGCGCGGTCCTGTGGATGGTGGATCTTCGGGCAATTGCCCTCGACCGGAGATGTGTGACATGACGCGGACGTTCGGACGAACGCTCGGGACGCTGGCCTTGTTCCTCGGTCTCTGCGTGCCTGCTGCGCACGGAGCGGCGGTGAACACCGCGGCGCAGATCGAATCGGCCGCGAGTGACCTGGAATCGGGTCAGATCGTCGCGGCGGAGAGCGCGCTGCTGACGCTCCGCAGGTCGGACCTCAACGACGACGACCGGGCGCGGGTGATGGAGTTGCTCGCCGCGGCGAAGCGCCGCCTCGAGAACATGGATCGTGCCGAGGTGAGCCTGCAGAAGGCGGAGCTCGCGCTCGAGCACGGCGACCTGCGATCGACGGACCTGCACGCCAACGCGGCGCGCCGCTCCGACCGGGTTTCGCGCGAACAGCGGGTGCGGGCGTCCCAGCTCCTCGACGACGCGGCGCTGCTGCGGAGCGAGTTCGAGCCGACCGTTCCCGCGGTGCTCGATCAGGCGATCGCGGACTTCGAAGCGCAGCGGTACGCGGCGGCGAAGGCCGGCTTCGCGACCGTCAAGCGCACCGGCGTCCGCATGGATCAGGAGCAAACAAGCCTGCTCAACCGCTATCAGGATCGCATCTATCGCCTCGAGCGCGATCGCGGCGAGCCGTTTGAACTGCCGTACACGCCGATGGCGGTGCTGAGCGCCGTCGAGAACGGCGACGATCCGTTCGAGGGGATGGATCTGTTCGTGGAAGCCGAGCCGATCGCCTCGGAGCCCGGCGAACTCCGCCTCGCGATGGCCGAGGTGCAGCAGCCCGGCGCGGCGGGCGGGGATCCGTTTGCGCAGGCCGCCCGCTTCGACGGCGAGCGCGTGCTGCGCGAGGCCGACGACGCGTTTGAAGAAGGGCGTTTCGGGCGTGCGTCGGAGTTCTACACCCGCGTGGTGAACGAGTTCAGTGGCGTGCTGTCGGCGGACGACATCCAGTACGCGCGTGAACGACTCGCCGAATCGAACGCGATGATCGGCGATCCGACGAACTCGCTGGTGCAGGACGAGATCAACCGTCGCGCGATCATGCAGCAGGAGGCAACGGCGGAGTTCGAGAACTTCGTGGAGCGGGCGCAGGAGGCTCTGGCCGCAGGCGATACCGCCGAGGCGCGCACGCTCGCGTCGCAGGCCGGTCTGACGTGGCGCACGGCGTTCACGAACGGGCTCTTCAGCGAGCAGCAGTTTCTGGCGCGTCAGCGCGAGCTGGACGCGCTCTTCGTGAGCATCGACCAGACGGAAGAGGCGCAGCGTGTCGCGGAGATCGAGCGCCGTGCGGCGGACATCCGCCGCGAGGCCGAGGACCAGCGTGTGCGCGAGGAGCGTGAGCGTCAGGACCAGATCAACGAGAGCCTGAGCCGACTGCGTGAGCTGCAGATCGAGCAGCAGTACGAGGAGGCGATCAAGGTCGCCGAGCAGGTGCTGTTCCTGGATCCGACGAACGAGGCGGCGCTCCTGATGAAGGACGTGCTTCGCGACGTGGTGATCTGGCGCGAGTGGGAAGACATCCAGCGGCGCAAGACGGTTTCGTGGGCCGAGGAATCGGTGTCGATGCAGCGCGGGCTGATCCTGCCGCAGGCGCTGATGGATTACCCGGAGGACTGGCCCGAGATCAGCTTCCGGCGTGGCGAGGTGATCAACTTCGCGGAATCCGAAGCGGACCGGCGCGTGCTGGCAACGCTCGAGACGCGTCGGATCCCGGCGACGTTCGAAGACGCGGCGCTGGAAGACGTGCTGTCGTTCGTCGCGACGGTGACCAACCTGAACATCGATGTGGACTGGGACGCGCTGAGCGATATCGGCATCGAGCGCGAGGATGAGGTGTCGCTCGACCTTCGTGAGATCTCTGCCCGCGTGGTGCTCGATCGTGTGCTCGAGAAGGCGAGCCCGGACGACTTCAGCCGCGCCGATTGGGCGGTGCAGGACGGCGTGCTCGTCGTCGCGTCGGACGAGAAGCTCCGCGAGAACACGTTCATCGTGATCTACGACATCCGCGACCTGCTGTTTGACATCAACGACTTCACCCGGCGTCCGAACCTCGACCTCGACCAGATCCTGCAGGCCTCGCAGGGTGGCGGCGGTGGCGGTGGTGGCGGGTCCATCTTCGATGATGACGACGAAGACCCGGACGGTCGCACGCAGCAGGAAATCCTCGCCGACCTCCTCGACATCATCCAGACCAACGTGGACTTCGAGGGCTGGCGTCAGAACGGCGGCGACACGGGCATCGTGCAGGAGCTCAACGGCAACCTGATCATCACGAACACGGCGAAGAACCACCGCCAGATCCAGCGCCTGCTCCGCCAGCTGCGCGAGGTGCGTTCGATCCAGATCACCGTCGAGACGCGGTTCCTGCAGGTCTCGCAGGACTTCTTCGAGCAGGTCGGCTTCGACCTCGACATCTACTTCAACGCCCAGAACAACCAGTACAACGACGCGATCACGCAGGTGACGCAGTTCTCCAACGGCATCGGGCTCTTCGGGAACGCCCCGGAGATCGTGACGACCGACATCGTCGCCGCCGCGGGCGCCGGCAACGGCTCGGTGACGTCGTTCGCGGTGAACCCGCAGACCGACCCCACGCAGCCGCTGACCGTCGGGTTCAACCAGACGCCCTTCGCGGTGACGGCGCCGGATCCGCTGAGCATCGTGCCGGTGCAGTCGGGCAGTCTTGAGACGGTCGGCAACCTGGCTTCGACGGCGAGCAACTTCGCGGCGAACTTCGCCGGCGCGCTGGGCACGCCGGCGCTCGGGCTCGCGCTGACCTACCTCGACGACGTGCAGATCGACCTGCTGATCGAGGCGACGCAGGCCGACCAGCGCACGGTGACGCTGCAGGCGCCGCGTCTGACGTTCACGAACGGCAAGACCGCGAACATCTCGGTGCAGACGCAGCAGGCGTTCGTCTCCGGGCTGACGGCGGTCGTGGGGACGTCGTCCGTCGGCTTCAACCCGACGGTGTCGGCGATCTCCTCGGGCTTCGGGCTGAGCGTCTCCGGCGTTGTCAGCGCGGACCGGCGGTACGTGACGCTCGAAATCGACACGACCATCGCACAGGTGCAGGGCTTCGAGCAGGCGGAGGTCCAGGCGGTCGCGGGCGGCACGGGCGGATCGGACGGCGGAGACATCGTCTCCGCCTCCTTCCAGCTGCCGACGGTCGCGGCGACGCAGATCCAGACGGGCGTGACGGTCCCCGACAAGGGCACGATCCTGCTCGGCGGGCAGCGTCTGGTGACGGAGTACGAAGTCGAAGAGGGCGTGCCGGTGCTCAGCAAGATCCCGCTCATCAGCCGCTTCTTCACGAACAAGGCGATGTCGAAGGAAGAGTCCACGCTGCTGATCCTGATCAAGCCGACGATCATCATTCAGCGCGAGGAGGAGGATCTGAACTTCCCGGGTCTGCAGGACCAGCTGGCGAACCCGTTCCGTTGATCGCATCGGTTGCCGGACGGCGTGGACGCCGGTACCGTTTCGCATCGCCGGGCGAGGCCGCGGCGGGTCAGGAGGTTCGTCATGGCGGGGTCGGATTCGAGGCTGCGCGTCCGGCGTGAAGAGGACCGCGTCCACGTGGAGTTCGTGGACCGGAACATCCTGGACGAGGCGAACATCCAGAAGATCGGCGAAGAGATCGGCGAGATCATCGAGGCCGACGACAGCCCCAAGCTGCTCATCAGCTTTTCGAACGTCGATCACCTTTCGAGCGCCGCGCTCGGGACGTTGATCACGATCCACAACAAGGTGAAGGCCAAGAGCGGGCAGCTCCGCCTTTCCGATATCGATCCGCAGATCTACGAGGTCTTCCAGATCACGAAGCTGAACAAGCTTTTCGAGATCCACGAGACCAGCGAGGCGGCGGCTTCGAGCTTCACCTGAGCCGACGCCGGCGCGTCGCGAAGGAACCCGATGGGCGATCCCGAGCCTCAGCACGAGCCCGACTCGGGCGGACGCGGTGAACCGATCGAACGGTCGAGGCGGGTTCACTTCGACTCGGACGAGCTGCGTGTGCTGCAAGACGATATCCTCGCCGACACCGATGTCTTCTCGTACCCGGAGACCTCGAAGTTCGCGCTGCGTCTGGCGATCGAAGAGGCGACGGTCAACGCGCTGAAGCACGGGCACAAGTCGATCCCCGACGAGCCGATCGACGTGACATGGCGCGTCGAGGCGGATCGCATCAAGATCGTGGTGAAAGACCACGGGCCGGGGTTCGAGCGTCAGGACGTGCCGGACCCGACGTCCGACGAGCGTCTGCACGTGCCGTCGGGACGCGGGATCATGCTCATCGAAGCGTACATGAGCGAGATGCGCTACGAAGAGAACGGAACGCGGCTGACGATGGTGTACGAGCCATTCGCTGCGCGGGACGACGACTGACCGCTGACCGTGGGGAACGTCAGGAACTCGAGTGTTCGCCGGCGTTGTGCCAACGGACCGAGAGCACGACGTTGTCCTCGGGCAGGGCGTTCACACCGCCGAGTTCGGCGGCTTTCTCCGGACGCACACGCTCGGCGCGGAGCACGCGCACACCGCGCCAGGTGGCGCCGCCCTCGGTGCTGGCGCGTTCGATGACCTCGCCGACGAGCCTTTCGGCGGCGTCGAGTGAGTCCGCCGCGAGGACGACCTCTGCGAAGACGGGCGGGGCTTCGTGTTCGGGGTCGCAGCGGACGAGACAGGACCACCCGGTGATGCCGAGATCGCGCCCGTCGTCATCGATGTTGCGAGTGGCGTCCACGTTGAGTTCGAGCCGCCACGCGTCGCGGAGGATATCGATGAGGTCGTCGGCGACGAGCAGGTCTTCGTCCCCCGAGCGGGGCACGAGGACCGATCGGTGCTCGTGCTCGGAGGCGTCGGCCGCCCGGATCTCTGGAACCGGTTCGAGGTCGTATGCCTTCAAGATCTTCTCGACGCGTTCCTTGTTGTCGATGCCGACTCGGATGGTGACGACCTTGTGCTCGTCGATGAAGACGTAGAAGAAGGGCTCGACGCTCATCGCGCCGAAGCCGACCATGCCGTCCTCGAAGAACCACTCGCCGTACCAGCGGACGGCGTCGAGAAACTTCTCGACTCCAACGGGGTCGTACGCGATGTAGGGGTCGATCTCGCGGTAGGCGTCGTGCCCCAGCACATCGAGGATTGGGTAGACGCGGCCCGGGAGCAGCGCGAAGAGGGACCGACAGAGCGATCGCACACGGTCCGCGGTGATCGAAACGTCGAAGAGGAAGCGGTCGGGCCACTCCTCCCACTCGTCGCTGGTCTCTGGCGAAGAGGCGGCGTCGCCCTCCCCGCCGTCGGCGACTTCGAACTCTTCGTAGTACCCGGAGAGCGGGCTCATTTGCTCGACGGGGTAGGCGCCGAGGGGGAAGGCGAATCCGTCGAGCGTGACGCGCGAGATGTTCGGATCGAGTTCGATGCGGTGCATGGTTCGTGCCGATCCGCGGGCGAACGTTGCGGTCACCGGCGCGGGCCGCCATGATAGCCCACGGACGATCCAACGCGACCGACCCGAATGCGGAGAGACCATGAGCGGATTGAATGACTTCATCGGGACGCTGAACGGCTACCTGTTCTCCGATTACACCGTCTACGCCCTGCTCTTCACCGGCGTCCTCTTTACCGTCTGGTCGGGGTTCGGGCAGTTCCGGGCGCTCACGCACGGGGTCTCGGTCATCCGGGGCAAGTTCGACGACCGGGATGACCCGGGCGCGATCAACCACTTCCAGGCCCTTTCCGCGGCGCTGTCGGCGACCGTTGGGCTCGGGAACATCGCCGGCGTCGCGGTCGCCGTCGCCCTCGGCGGGCCCGGCGCCGTCCTCTGGATGTGGCTCATCGGGTTCCTCGGCATGGCGCTCAAGATGACCGAGGTCACGCAGTCCATGCTCTACCGCAACACCGATGACCCCGAGAACCCGCACGGCGGGCCCATGTTCGTTGTGCAGAAGGGCTTCAAGGAATGGGGTCTCGCGCCGATCGGGACGCTCATCGGCGGGATCTTTGTGGTCACGCTGATCATCTCTGCGATCACCGGCGGCAACATGTTCCAGGCGTGGAACGTCGCCGACATCACCAAGACCTACTTCGGCGTGCCGCAGGTCGCCACGGGGATCGTGCTCGCGATCGTGGTGGGGCTCGTGATCATCGGCGGCATCAAGCGCATCGGCGCGGTGGCCGGTCGGATCGTGCCGTTCATGTGCCTGATCTACGTGCTCGCGGCGTTCTGGGTGCTGATCGCGAACATCGGGGAGATCCCCTCGATGCTGGCGCTGATCGTCAGGTCGGGCCTGCCGCCCTTCCTCGGGGGCGCGGCGCCGGACGCGACAGGCGCGTTCCTCGGGGGGACGTTCGGGTACGCCGCAATGTGGGGCATCAAGCGGGCGCTCTTCTCGTCGGAAGCCGGGCAGGGTTCCTCGCCCATCGCGCACTCGGCGGCGAAGACCGACGAGCCCGTCCGCGAGGGTGTTGTCGCCGGGCTGGAGCCGTTCATCGACACGATCGTGGTCTGCACGCTGACAGCGCTGGTGATCCTGTCGAGCGGCGCCTTCAACCGCGAGGCGGAGTCGGACTTCCAGGACCCGGCGCAGGTGCGCGTGGTGCAGGCGACGGACGCCGAGGGCAACCCCATCGAGAACACGTGGACGCTCGAGAGCCCGGCGCTGCCGCGGATGGGGCCCGACGCCCGGCGCATCCGCCAGACGGACGAGGGCCGGGCCGGCTGGCGCGACGGGGAGACGATCTTCGTCGTGGTGCAGGCCGATCCGAACGAGAACACCGGGCGCGATCTTCGCAAGCTCTCCGGTACGGCGACGCGCGTGGAAGACGAAGACACGGGCGCGGTGACATGGGTCGCCGAATGGGGCACGCTCGAGAGCGAGGTGAGACCGGTCTTCCGAGACGATGCCGACGGCGAGCCCGACACGGGGCTGTACGCCGACTACGCGGGCGCCTCGCTCACGGCGTACGCGTTCGATCGGGTGACGCCGGGGCTCGGGCAGTGGCTCGTATCGATCGCGGCGTGGCTGTTTGCGATTTCAACGATGATTTCGTGGTCGTACTACGGCGAGCAAGGCGTGTACTACCTGTTCTCGAAGTTTGGCGAGAAGGCCACGAAGAACGTCGTGCTGGTCTACAAACTGGTGTACTGCGGGCTCATCTTGCTGACGACGGTGCTCGCGATGCCGATTATCACGCAGGCCGACGGCTCGAAGGCGCCGCTGATCGGGACCGATGCCGAGCTCGACATGTGGACCACGCTCGGCCTCGGCGTGATGCTGGTGGCGAACATCCCGATCATGCTGATCTTCGGCGCGAAGGCGATGAGTTCGTACCGCGACTACTTCAGGCGGATGGAAGCGGGCGAGGATTCGCCGCACGACGCGCCGAAGGTCACGGATGTGGTCGAAGGGAAGGACGTCGAATGATGCGCGCTGTGCTCGCATCGGGGTCGCTGGCGTGCGCGCTGCTGTGCTCGTGCGCCTCGACGCAGGACGCCACGCCGGCGCAGGCCGCGGAACTGGAGACGTTCGCGCACGGCAACCTGTTCTTCTCCGGGCAGCCGAAACGGGCTGACTTGCAGCGTCTGGTGACGTCCGGCGAGATCGCGCGGGTGCTCTCGTGCCGATCCGAGGCGGAGATGGCGAATCGCGAGCGGGTCCCGTTCGACCAGGAGGCGTACGCCGAGTCGATCGGGCTGGAGTACGCGTTCATCGGGACGGGCGGGAGCGACGGCTACTCGCCCGAGAAGGTGGACGCGTTCGCCGAGTGGATCGAGTCGTCGGACGAGCCGGCACTTGTTCACTGCGCGTCGGGCGGGCGGGCGAAGTACCTGTATCTGGCGTACCTCGTGCGTCATCGCGGGTATTCGCCGGACGAAGCGCTCGCGCTGGGTCGCGACCAGCTCGGGCTGAACTATTCGGTGATGGAGCGGCTGACGGGGTACGAGTTCACGCAGAGCGTCGCGCGACCGTTGCCCGAGCCGGAACCAGATCGCGAGTAGTCAGACGCCGACGCGGACGCCGTCGCGGATCACAACGTGCGGATCGGTCGGCTCGACGCCCATGACCGAAAGGATGGCGTCGGCGGCGCCGCTCGCAGCCGCGACGGACTCGAACGGCCCGAGGACGTCCGCTCGAAGCGCGTTGCGTTGCGATTCGAGCGCGCCTTCATCTGAGAGCAACGACGAGACCGCTTCGAAGAGCTGGCCCTCGTCCTTGAAGTACGGGATGAGTTCCGGGACGACCTTCCGCCCGGCGATCAGGTTGGGCAGCGTGAAGAGCGGCGTCGTGATGAGCCGCCGCCCCACGAGCTCGTACATGATCTTGTTGGTCTTGTACATCGTGACCATGGGCTTGCACTGCTTGGCGATCTGGAGGGTGACGGTGCCCGAGACGACCATGGCGGCGTCGCACCAGCGGACGAGCAGATCGGTCTCGCCCGCGACGATATCGAGGCCCTCGGGCCAGCCACCAAGCAGGTTTGCCTTCTCGTAGAGCTGCGCCCGCACCGGTTCGTTGACGGCGCCGACGATGCCGGTCATCCGCAGGAAGCGTTCGCGCAGCTGGCGGAACGTGCGGAGCATGACCGGGAAGTTCCGACGGAGCTCGGCGGGTCTTGAGCCCGGAAAGATCGCGAGCTTCGGTGATCCGCCGGGTAGCGCGTCGGCTCGTTCGGAGAGAGCCGCGAGATCGAGCGGCTCATCAAAGACAGGGTTGCCGATGAACTTGGCGGGAACGTCGCGCTCGCGGAACCACGTCTCTTCGAAGGGGTTGAAGCAGAGCACGAGGTCGGTGCAGCGGCGTAGCTTGTTGATGCGCCACCCGCCCCATGCCCAGATCTGCGGCGCGACGAGGTGGACGACCTGGCGCTTCTGCTTTTTGGCGATCGCGCAGATCGGGAAGTTGGCCGCGGGGGAATCGACGGGCACATGCACCGCGACGTCGGGATGCGCGCGCAGCCAGCGCTCGATGTCCCGATTGATGCGCTGGTGCTCAAGGATCTTGTCGAGCGTGGGGATCCCGACGACGGCGTCCTCACCGGTGCGGTGGACGACCTCGGCGCCGGCGCTCGCCATCTTGGGCCCGCCCCACGCGTAGATGCGTTGGTCGGGTCGGCGGCGTCTGATCTCCGCGATAACGGCGGAGGCGTGGTCATCGCCGCTCGGCTCGAACGCCGTGAAGAGCAGCGCGGGATGGTCCGCCGGGGCGTTCACGCGGTCACTGAATCACCGCCGAGCGCGCCTGTCAACCCGCAGGGCGCGAAAGGGCCTCTATACTCGGCGCGCGTCCCGGGGAGGTCCCGGCGAGCCCCGATCACACGCGACCCACGGACGAGCCATGCCCCCCGCGACGACCGCCGGCGTTCCCCAACGCACCCACCACTGCAGCGAGCTCCGACCCGACCATGTCGGCGCCGATGTCACGCTCTGCGGCTGGGTGAACTCGTACCGCGACCACGGGACCGGCCTGATCTTCATCGATGTCCGCGATCGCAACGGCGTGACGCAGGTTGTCTTCGATCGTGAAGATGCCGACCAATCGCTCCTCGATCAGGCCGACACGCTCCGCATCGAGGACGTCATCGCGGTCGAGGGCGCCGTCCGCACGCGCGATGGCGGCCCCAACCCGCGTCTCGAGACGGGCGAGGTCGAGGTGGTCGCGCGCACGCTCTGCGTGCTGAACAAGACAGAGACGCCGCCCTTCCAGCCGAGCGAAACGTCATCACTGCCGAACGAAGAGCTGCGCCTGCGCTACCGCTATCTGGATCTGCGCCGCCCGGAGATGCAGAAGATCATCCGCGCGCGACACCGGACCGCGATCGTCACGCGGAACTTCTTCGATCAGCACGGCTTCCTCGAGGTTGAGACGCCGATCCTGTGCAAGAGCACGCCGGAGGGTGCGCGCGACTTCCTGGTGCCCTCGCGCCTCAGCCCGGGCGAGTGGTACGCGCTGCCGCAATCGCCGCAGATCTTCAAACAGATCCTGATGGTGAGCGGGTGCGACCGGTACATGCAGATCCCCCGCTGCTTCCGCGACGAGGACCTGCGCGCCGATCGTCAGCCCGAGTTCACGCAGATCGATCTGGAGATGTCCTTCGTCGATCGCGCACAGGTCATGGCGATCATGGAGCAGTTCGTCGCGCACCTCTGGAAGGAGATGCTCGGCGTGGACGTCGGCTCGCTCGACGTGCTCTCGTACGACGACGCGATGAACCGCTACGGCATCGACCGACCCGATCGGCGCTTCGGGCTGGAGCTGATTGACGTCAGCGACCTCGCCAAGACGACCGACTTCAAGGTCTTCCACGGCGCGCTCGACAAACGCCAGGGCTGCGTCAAAGCGATCCGCGTGCCCGGCGGCGCCGAAAAACTCACGCGCAAGATGACCGACGGCTACACCGAGTTCGTGAAGCAGTTCGGCGCGGGCGGCGTGCCCGTCGCCAAGTACACCGGCACGGGCGAGCACAAGGGCTTCGAGACCGGCGTGGCGCGTTTCATCGAGCCGATGGCCGAGGCGCTCGCCGAACGCATGGGCCTCGAACCGGGTGACGTTGTGCTCTTCGGCGCCGACGAGTGGAGCACCTGCGTCAAGGCGCTGGGCGAGCTGCGCCTCAAGGTTGCGCGCGACCTCGACATGATCCCAAAGCCCGGCGAGCCGGGGTACTGGAACTTCTGCTGGGTCGTTGACTTCCCGATGTTCGAGTGGGACGACGAGACGCGGCGGTTCTACTCGATGCACCACCCGTTCACCGGCCCGCGTCAGGACCAGCTCGAGGCGTTCCTCACCGCCGATCCCGGCGACCGCGACGCGATCGAAGGCATCGTCTCCGACGGGTACGACATCGTCGTCAACGGCAGCGAGATCGGCGGCGGGTCCATCCGTATCCACCAGCAAAACGTGCAGACCAAGGTCTTCGAACTGCTCGGCATCGGTGCCGAAGAACAGGACGCGAAGTTCGGCTTCCTGCTCGAAGCGCTGAAGTTCGGCGCGCCGCCGCACGGCGGCATCGCGTTCGGGATGGACCGACTCGTCATGCACCTCGCCGGTACGGACAACATCCGTGACGTGATCGCGTTCCCCAAGACGCAAACCGGCGCCGACATTATGAGCGGCTCGCCCAGCGCCGTGGACGGCGCACAGCTCACCGAACTCTTCGTGAAGAACACCGAACTGCCGGGCGAGTAATCACCGCGTGTGCGGCTTCGGCGTCATCCTGCGCGTGACTCCTGCGGGCGAGACGCACGAGCCCATCCCGGAATCGTGGCTCGATGCGATCGACGAGCGCATCGCGTGGCGCGGCCCGGACGGATCGGGGCGCTATCGCGATCGCGTGACGCGCGCCGACGGTTCGACGGCTGAGGTCGCGATGGTGCATCGGCGCCTGTCGATCATCGATCACGACGGCGGCGTGCAGCCGATGGTCGGCGAGCAAGGCCGACTCCGCGCCGACGGAACACACGAGGGCCGAGTAGCAGTCGTCTTCAACGGGTGCATCTACAACCACCGCGAACTGCGCAAAGAACTCGAGGCGAAGGGTCACACGTTCGAGAGCGATCATTCGGACACGGAAGTCCTCATCCACGGCTGGCGCGAGTGGGGTGAGCGGCTCGATGAGCATCTCGATGGGATGTACGCGGCATCGATCTGGGACGCCCGCACCACCACGCTTGAGTTCCTCCGCGATCGCTTCGGAGAAAAACCATTTTATGTAGAGCTGCCCGGCGAGGGCACCTGGATCGCAACGAGCGCGTTCGACTCCGGGCTGGGCGCGCGCAAGTCGGAGCCCTGGCGAGATTCGCTCACGACGTGGGTCGCCTTCGGATTCGGTCGTGAGCAGCCGACGCCCAGCAAAGCGGTCGAGTTTCGGGACGACGAGTCCATGAGTGAGTGGTTCGACATCCATAACGAGCAGAGCGAAGTCTCGACGAGTCTGCTCGAACGTCTCAGGTTCGCGGCATCACTGGTCTTGGCCCTCCCGTTGATCTTCGTGCTCTTGACGCTCTGGCCGTTGATTGCGTTCATGGATGATCGCCTGCCCTCGCTTCGCGCGGGGCGAGCACCTCGAGCCGACTCGCTCGACAAGACGCTTGAAGAGGCGGTCGCCTCACGCCTCGAAGCGGACGTCCCGATCGGGTGCTTCCTCTCCGGGGGGATCGACTCATCGTTGATCGTGCACTACGCATCGAAGCACCTCGATCGTGTCACGACGCTGACCGTGCGCATGCCGGACGATGCGTACGACGAGTCGACGCACGCCGAGCGGGTCGCCGACCACCTCGGCACGGATCACGTCAGCATCGAGTGTGACCCCTCGACCGTCGCGGACGATCTCTTACGCATGATCCGGCTGCTCGGGCTGCCCTTCGGTGACTCATCTTTGCTGCCCACCTACTGGCTCTGCCGCGGCGCAAGAGAGTACGTCAAGGTCGCGCTCTCCGGCGATGGCGGCGATGAGATGTTCTACGGTTACGACCGATACCGAATCGCGGACCTGCTGTACGGGACGAACCGTTTCCTGCTCTTCTTGTTCCCGACGCGGATGCTGAGCCGTCGTGATCCGAAATCATCGAGCGACAAGCTCGCGCGACTCCTGAACGCCGCAAGCGGTCGCGGCTATCCCGACTTGGTCTCGATCTTCCAGGATTGTGATTCCCGCTCGTTGTTCGGCCATATCAGCGGGCTGTACGAACTCGAGAAGGCGTTCCCGAACACACGCGGCGCGCGAGCGTGGGACATCGAGTACTACCTCCCGGGCGATCTCCTGCGCAAAGTCGACACCGCGTCTATGGCGTGCGGGCTCGAAGTCCGGTGTCCGTTCCTCGCGAGTCCAGTCTGGAACGCCGTGGAGCATCTGCCTACGAGGGTCGCGATGCTCGGGCGAAATCCCAAGGCGCTGCTCCGTTCGATCGCTTCGAGACACCTCCCTGATGACATCGTCAACCGCCCCAAGCAGGGATTCGCGATCCCCATCGGTCGATGGTTCCGCGAGGACTTCGGCGGGCTCGGCACCATGCTCATGGAGCTCGTCGGTGATCCTGCGCGCGCACGCGACGGGCGCCCCTTCGGCGTCGTCCACGACGTGCTCGAATTCAATAACGCATACATCACGCGGATGATCGACGAGCACTGGGAAGCCGGCGGCATGCGCGCGCCGAGCGGGAGCGTGAAGGCCACGCCGCGCGATCACTCGCAGCGCCTGTACATGCTGCTCGTGCTGGCGATCTGGTCGCGGGAGTGCCTCGGCTCACGGGATCGTGACGATCACGAGCATGAAGAGCACCGCCGCGAAGGCGAGCGCGCTGAGTGATACGCCGATGATCGAGCAGATGCGTCCGGCCTTTGCCATGCCGCGCGACGACGCGGGCGCGCGTCCTTCGTCCACGCGCCTGATCGCGTAGTGCCCGAAGATCCACCCGGGGATCCCGAAGAGGAGGCCCGGAAGCCCGTAGCCGGTGCAGCCGACGATGGAGAGGATGCCGAGCACGAGCGAGGTGACGGCGAATCCGCTGCTGCCGGTCTCCTGCGTGATTTGCAGGATCTTGGAGTAATCGTATCGGCATTCGGGGCAGACGCCGCCGATGGGTGAGCCTCGGAGGTCGTAGCCGCAGGAGGGGCAGAACACGCCCGGCGAAGGCCGCGGCGTCAGTTGGTCCTGCCATTCATCCAAGCGCCTTCTCCAGTTCGTCGTCCTCGTCCGGCGCGAGTCGCGTCATGATGCGCGCGCCGACGGCGTCGCCCCACACGTTCACCGACGTGCGGCACATGTCGAGGATGCGGTCGATGCCGAGGATGATCGCGATCGCTTCGAGCGGGAGCGTTGGTGTGCCGTCGCCCATCGCCGCGAGCGAGGAGTTCACCGCGGTGATAACGATCGCCATGGTGATGAGCCCGGCCGACGGAATCGCCGCGGTGCCGACGGCGGCGAGCGTCGCGGTGATGAGGATCACCAGCTGCTGCGCGAGCGAGAGGTCGAGCCCGTAGATCTGGAAGAGGAAGACAACGGCGACGGCCTGGTACAGCGCGGTGCCGTCCATGTTCACCGTTGCGCCGAGCGGCAGGACGAAGTTGGCGGCGGACTTGCTGCACTTGCCGGACTTCTCGGCCTCTTCGATCGTGATGGGAAGCGTCGCGGCGCTGCTCGCGGTGCTGAAGGCGGTGATGATCGGCTTGCGCAGCTGCCACATGTACCTGAACGGGTTGACGCGTCCGAAGATCGCGAGCACAGCGGGCAGCGTGATGGTCGCGTGGATGAGCAGCCCGACGATGACGACCATCATGTACTTGAAGACGGGACCGGCGAGGGACCCGAGCCCGATCTCACCGACGCGACCGGCGACGAGCAGGAAGACGCCCAAGGGCGCGAGCCAGATGATCCACGTGACAAGGCGGATGAGCACGTCGAAGAGGCCCTCGAAGACCTCGATGACCGGCTGCGCCTTCTTGCCCGACATGACGAGCGAGAGCCCGAGGAAGATCGCGAAGACGACGACGCCGAGGGTGTTGCCATCGACGGCGGCGGCGATCGGGTTGGTCGGGATCATCTGCTCGACGAGGCGCATGAAGGAGTTGCCGAGCCCGCCCGCGGATCCGGACTCGATCCGCTCGCGTGCGCCTTCGAAGACCTCCATACCCCCGGTCATGAACTCAGCGGGATCGGCAACGCCCGCGCCGGGCTTGACGGCGCTGACGAGCGTGAGCCCGAGCCCGACGGAGAGCAGCATGGTCGAGAGATAGAAGAGGAGGGTCGCGCCGCCGACGAGCCCGAGCCGCGACGGGTTGCCGATCGATGTGACGCCGACGACGACGCTGATGAAGACGATGGGGATGACCATCATGCGGAGCGGGCGGATGAAGATGATGTTGCCGGCGGTCTGCCATGCGCCGGTGACCTCCGCGAGCTTCTCGGGCGTCGCGCCGGGGTCGTAGAGGATGAACTGTCCGACGATCAGTCCGAGCGCGAGCCCGCCCAGGATCAGCAGCGTCAGCAGCGTGTCTTTGCGCTTCATGCCGTCTCCAAGAACAGCGACCGGGCGTGATCAGAGCCGATCGGCGTAGCTCTTGACAGTCTCGGCGAAGGGGCGGGGCTCGTACCCGAGGTGCGTCTGCGCCTTGCGGTTCGAGCAGATCGAGTCTTCCATCGCCATCACCGGTTCGGAGGGTCCGATGGGGAGCGCTTCGCCGAGGCCCAGGAAGCCCGCGGTGCGGGCCGCAATGACGCCGAGGTGCCCGGGCAGACCGATGATGGGCTTCTTCGTGGCGGCGAGCGGGACGTTGTCCCGGATCGTCTCGAGCACGTCGGGCCAGGTCAGGCGCTCGGGGCCGCCGAGGTGATAAACCTCGCCGATCGCCTCTTCGCTTGTGAGCGCGTCAACGATGAACGATGCGACGTCGCTGACGCTGACCGGTTGCACGAGCGCCGATTCCAGCTTGGGCGGCGTCGTCGGTTTCGACGTGTCGAAGCGCACGCGCTGGAAGTACGGGATGAAGGCGTAGGGCTGCGACCGCCCGAGCGCCCAGTCGCGCACCATGTGGACGAACTCGCCGTCCGGGCCGTGGATAAGCGAGGGGCGCACGATCGTCCACGCGAGCCCGCTCTCGCGCAGGAGGGTCTCTGCTTCGAACTTGGACTTGCCGTAGCCCGTCGTCGCGCCAGCGCGGACACCCAGCGCGGAGACCTGCAGGTAGCGGCGTACGCCGTGGTGATGGGCGGCGGCGATGAGGCGCTTCGTCGCGAGCACGTGCAGACGCTGGAAGGTGACATTGGGTTTGAGCTCGCGGCGGATGCCGACCGTGTTGACGACCGCGCCCGCGCCCTCGACGAGCGACTGACACGCGTGGGCGTCGGTGATGTCGCCCGAGACGCAGGTGATGCGGTCCTTGAACGCGTCGTCCCCGAGTGGGAGCACGTCGGCGGCTTTATTCGAGTCGCGCACGAGCGCGCGGACGCGGTGCCCGCGTTCGAGAAGTGTTCGGACGGTGTGCCGCCCCACGAACCCGGTGGCACCGGTCACCGCAACCGTCATCGGCGTCGATTCGCTCACGTCTGGCACCTCTTTCCGCCCGATGGGGCGTGCGAGGGGGAGTCTACCGGCGTGCGCGCGCGGGGGCACCCCGCGATTCACGGCGACGAGGGCGGCTCGTCGATACCCAGTGCGTCAAGGAGAAGACCATGCGAGCACACGCCGCCCATTGCCTGTCGCACGACGAACTGATCGCCGCCCTCTTCGCCGAGCGTCTCGAGCGTTTGGCCGAGCGGATGGCGCACGCGGGGCTCACACGCCTCGCGGTCTTCGGGACGCACGAGCACATCACGTGGGGCGTGAAGCACGTGCAGGGGATCACGCAGCTGCCGGTGACGTGCGTGGTGACGGTCGAGGGCGACGAGTGGCCCGAGGATCGTCGCCTGCCGATCCCGATGCTCTCGATCGATGATCCGCAGCTACTCGAGCAGGCCGACGCGGTGCTGATCTGCGACGACCGGCACGAGGACGCGCTGCTGCACCTGGCGCGCACCCACCTCCCGCCGCGGGTGCTGATCCACCGCTTGTACGAACGCCTGCCGATCGGGGGCGAGTCGCTGACGCCGATGCCCGAGCCGGTGGTGCGCGCCGTGTCGCCCGCAGAGGAGCAGCCGACGCGGTTGAGCGCGTAACGCGCGGGCCGGACGGCGAACGTATGCTGCGCCGGGATGAGCGCTCACACGATCTCACTGCAACTCGGCGCGGCGGCGGGCGGATTGCTCGATGTCATGCTCGTCGTGCTCGCCGCGGCTGGCATCGTCGCGACCATCGCCAGCAGGCTCAAGCTCGACGCGGTCGCGGCTTACCTCATCACCGGGATGATCATCGGCCCGCACGCGATCGGGCTTATCCCCGAGGGCAGCGAGATCGATTCGGTCGCGCACCTCGCGATCATCCTGCTGCTCTTCGGGATCGGGCTCGAGTTCGATCTCGGGTCGATCCGCATGGGCGTGAAGCGCGTGCTGATTGCCGCGGGTCTGTCGATCGTGCTGTCGCTCATCGTGCTGGGCCCGATCGGACTCTTCGTCGCGGGGAACTTCCGCGGGTCGGTGATCGTCGCGATGGCGCTGTGCCTGTCGTCCACCGCCGTGGTGCTGCAGCTTTATCAGCGGCACCGTCGCCTGACGCGGACGGACGGGCAACTGGGGATGTCGATCCTCATCGTGCAGGACCTGGCGGTGGTGGTGATGCTGGCGTCGCTGCCGCTGCTCGGCGCGATCGCGGGCTCGCCCGACGCCGGCGCCAGCGCGCAGGCGGTCGATCTCTCGCTCCTGGGCATCCTGCGTCAGATCGGGATGACGCTCGGGTTCGTGGGGCTCTTGGTGCTCGCGGGCAAGTACGTGCTCCCGCTCATGCTGCAGGAGGCAGCACGGGCCAAGGCGCTCGAGGGGCTCATCGTGCTCTCGGTCGCGTTCGCGATCGGGGCGGCGGCGCTGACCGAGTGGCTCGGGCTCTCGCCCGAACTCGGCGCCTTCATCGCCGGGCTCATGCTCGGGCCCACGCCCTTCCGCCATCAGCTGCTCGGGCAGATCGGAACGCTGCGCGGGCTCTTCATGGCGATCTTCTTCACGACGCTCGGCGCGAGCCTCGGTGCGCAGGCGATCATCGACGGCTGGTGGGTCATCCTGCTGGGCGGCGGGCTGATGATCCTGATCAAGTCGGTGCTGATCGCCTTCGCGTGCTGGTCGGTCGGCGCGCCGCCCAAGATCGCGCTCAAGGTCGGGCTGACGCTCTCGCAGGCGGGAGAGTTCGGGCTGATCCTCGCGGGGCGCGCCGCGAGCGACGATCTCGGGCTCATCACGCAGCAGACCGCCGACCGCATCACCGCGATCACGATCCTCTCGCTGATCCTCACGCCGGTCCTGTTCACGCTCGCCGACGCGCTCGCGCACAGGGTCAGCACGCGCGCGACGCCGCCCTGGCTGCGCACGCCGACGCTCATTGATGCCGACGAACGCCCCGACGCGCCGGGGCGTGACCTGGTGATCGTCGCGGGCTACGGCATCGTCGGGCGCGCCGTCACCGACCACATCGCGACGCGCCCGAACACCTGCGTCACCATCATCGAACTCAACATGAAGACCATCGGCAAGCAGACCTCGCTCGGGCGCTCGGTGGTGTACGGCGACGCGTCCGACCCCGGTGTGCTCGAGTCCGCGGGGATCAACCACGCGCGGATCCTGGTGCTCACGATCCCCGATCCGCTCGCCGTGCTCGGCGCATGCAAGATCGCGCGGCAGATGAACCCGGGCGTGTTTATCGTGGCGCGCACGAGCTACGTGAGCCAGGCGACGATCGCGTCGGGCCTCGGCGCGAACGCCGTGATCGCCGAGGAACTCGTCACAGCGCAGGAAGTCGAACGGGTGCTGCAGAACGCGCTCGACCAGCGTCCGAAACCCGACGACGATGACCGCGGCGACGAGGCGGGCTCAGACGGTCAGGAGTCCTGAGCCCCGAGCCAGCGTTCGGCGTCGAGCGCTGCTTGGCAGCCCATGCCCGCGGCGGTGACCGCCTGCCGATACTCCGCGTCGGCGACGTCGCCCGCGGCGAAGACACCCTCAATGTTCGTGTAGCTGTGCCGACCCTTGAGCACGACATAGCCCGCGTCGTCGAACTCGAGCCCGCTCTCTTTGAGAAACCCGGTTGCCGGGGTGTGCCCGATCGCCATGAAGAGCCCGCCGACTTCCATGTCGGATTCTTCGTCCGTGACGGTGTCCTTGAGGCGCACGCCCGTGATCTTCTCGTCGCCGAGCACATCGATGACGACCTTGTTCCACGCGACCTCGGCGTTGGGCTGCGCGAGGTAGCGTTCCTGCATGACCTTGCTGGCGCGGAGCTCGTCGCGCCGGTGGATGACGGTGACCTTGCTCGCGAACTTGGTGAGGTAGGTGGCTTCTTCCATGGCTGTGTCCCCGCCGCCGACGACCGCGAGGTGCTGATCGCGGAACATGGGCAGCGCACCGTCGCAGACGGCGCACGCTGACACGCCGCCCCCCTGCTGCGCGAGGCGGAGTTCGTTGTCGAGCCCGAGCCAGTTGGCGGTCGCGCCGGTGGCGATGATGACGGCCTTGGCCTTGAGAACGTCGCCGTTGTCGAGCGTGAGCGTGAAGGGTCGCTCGGAGAAATCCACCTCGGTGACGTCGCGGCGCTGGACGCGCGTGCCGAAGCGTTCGGCCTGCTTCTGGAACATCTCCATCATGTCGGGCCCGGTGACGCCGTCGGGGAAGCCCGGATAGTTCTCGACATCGGTGGTGAGCATGAGTTGCCCGCCGGGCAAGACGGGCGCGGGGTTGGACTTGGGGACGCCGATGATGGAGAGCGGCTTGAGGTCGGCGCGTGCTGCGTAGATCGCGGCGGTCCAGCCCGCCGGGCCCGACCCGATGATCACGACATTCTCGATCTCGCTCTTCCCGTTGTCACTGCTCATGGAACGTCCCTCCGGCTCCGTCGCGCCGTCGTTCGAATCGTGTGGTCTCAATCCCGCGTGGCGCGGGAGTATTCCGATCAGCCGCCCAGCTCGTGTTCGCGTCGGAGGCTGATGACCGGTGGCCAGAACAGGATGTCCGGCGCCCCGACGCCGACGACCGCGGCGCGCCCGTCCTGCACGTCCGGCCCGACCGAGTACAGCAGGAAGGTCGAGTCGTCGAAGCTCCGCGTGAACTGCGAACCCGACATGCTCATCATCGCGAGGAAGGGCTGCACCGCGGGGCTCTCAAGCGCACTGCGCACGACACGGAGGACCGGGTCCATCGCCTCCGGCTGGACGACGCCTTCGATCATCGCGGTGATCGCCGCTTCGGTCTGACCGGCGCTGAGCGAGCCGCCGCCCTGCACCGTGTCGAAGGCGGCGCGCACGGCGGGCGGGTCGAAGACCGCGTCGATGAGCCCGCCGATCGCACTCTCAACGTCCGACACTTCTAACCCGATCATCTCGGTGAAACCGGTCGCATCCTGCCCCATGGCAGTGGCGTCTTCGCGAAGTGTTGCAAGCAGGACCTCGCGCGCCGTATCCGGTGTCGCGCCGTCTTCGATCATCTCTCGCAACATGTCAGTCAGCCCGTCGATGGACTCTTGCGAGGCGAGGTCGTCAGCCGCGAGTTCGAGAACGGCTTCGCGCAGCCCGTCGTAGTTGGTGATCTCGAACTCTTCGAAATCGAAGAAGTCGAGCATCGAGGTGAGCCGATCGAGGTCCGCCTGCGACATCGGCTCGCCGCCCAGATCAATGCCTGCTTCCTGCGCGGCGGTCTGACGCGCGTTCGCCACGGCGGGCGCGAGGATGCCGGCGGCGGTCTCACGATCGAGGGTGAACCCTCCGTCGCCCGCGGCGAGCTCTTCCAGATCCACCTCCTCGGTCAGGATCGTCACCTGGTAAGGCTGCGGGATCTCGCGATCGTCAAACTGCTGGTCACGGATCGGCACCCAGTAGCGGTACCAATCGCTCTTCTCGAATCGACGGTACAGACGCTGGCGAAACCGTCCCTGCTGATAACGCTGCTGCAACGAGTACGGATCGCGATCGAGCCTCGCGACGTAAGTCGGCTGCACCGCGTTGACGTTGGGCGGCAACGTGTCGGTGACCTTCTCGTACGCGACGACGCCCAGCGCCGCACGGGTCGCGCCGAGCTCGTTGAACAGTTGTGTGCGCCGGTCATACATCGCCTGCGTCGTCCCGGCGACTTCGAACACCAGCGCGAACTGCGCGGGGTCGGTCTCGGCGAGGTCCGACGGGCTGCGCAGCAGCGGGTCGAAGAGGTCCTCGATCCCCCAGCGCTTCTCCGCATCGCCGTAGACCTTGGTGATCTGATCGAACGTCTCAAACCATCCGGCGTGCGTCTCGGCGACGGTGCGCCAGCGGCTGGCTTCGCCGAAGAGAGTGAGCGGTCGATCGGAGGCTGCGAGGCGGGCGAGCGTCGAGGGGAAGAGGCTCGGGTCCGGGCCGCCTCGCTCGCGCATCGTGTGCTCGACGAGGTCGTACGCGACGATGCGATCGCCCGCGGGCGGATCGATACGGTCCAGGAGCGTGTTGCGCGGACCGAGCTTGTCGTTGTTCAGTTCTGCGATCTGATCGGCGGTGAACGACTCGCGGTAGACATACACGAGATCGCGCATGCGCTCGAGCGCGCCGGTCATCATGTCGATGCCCACGAAGTACTCCCCGTCGAGCGGGCGGTCGGCCAGCATGCGACCGATCATGAACCAGCGCCACAGGATGTCGAGGCTAGCCTCGCCGTCGCCGTCGGCGGCGAGGCGCGCCGACTCGGCCAGCGCGATAATCGCGAGGCGCTCGGCAAACGTCTGCAACGTCCCCTCGACGTACGGCGCGTAGACCGTGAGCATCAGCGGTCGTGCGAACGGCCCTTCCGGATAGAGCCCCGCGTCGATCCAAGCCTCTTGCGCATAGTCCGCGTCGTAGATCAGCCCGAACGTGTGCGGGTCTTCCGACTCCGGGTCGGTCACCGTGTTGATCGCGCTGATGACGTCGCGCTGCGCCGAGCGATCGAGCCAGCGCTCCACAGCGCCCCAGTTGGGGTTGCTCGGGATCATGAGCAGCGCCGATTCCGCGTCGCCGATCGTCGGAGGCGGATCATCCATGGCGCTGAGCGCGCCGAAGAGAACGGGGGCGGCGTCCAGCGTGCCGTCCGCCGCGCGCGAGAGCTCGTTGAGCTCGGCGAGGCGGTCGTTGGACTTGCTGGGCGTGGTGCGCTGCGCGCGCACGGGCCACGCGATCAGGACGAGCGTTGCAACGAGCATCAACGCGACGCGATTCCACTTCACGGGCATGGGCGAATAGCCTCCAAGACGGACGAGAGAAGGGGCTCGGGATTCTACAGGTACCGGCGGAGCGCCACTATGATCGCACGATGCCGCCGGAATCCCCGAGACCGACCCGCCTGTACCTCGACCACGCCGCGACCAGCTTCCCGAAGCCGGACGCCGTCATCGAAGCCGTGCAGGACTACGCGACACGCCTCGGCGTCTCCCCCGGGCGCGGCGCCTATCGCGAGGTGCGCGAGGCGGCGGGGATCGTCGAACGCTGCCGCGAGCGCTTGTGCGATCTGATCAACGGCGAATCGCCGAACCACGTGATCTTTACGCTGAACTGCTCGGACGCGCTCAACCTCGCGATCCGTGGCCTGGTCCGGGCATCGTCGCGCGAGCGCCAGCACGTCGTCACGACGTGGATGGACCACAACTCGGTGCTTCGCCCGCTCAACACGCTGGCCGATGAGATGGGTGACCGCTTCGCCCAGATACGCGTCGAGGTGGACCCCGAGACCGGCATCGTGGACCCGGAAGACATCCGCCGGGCGATCACGCGCGACACGCGGCTTGTCGCGGTCGTGCACGCGAGCAATGTCACCGGCACGCTGCAGCCAATCGCGGAGATCGGCGCGATCTGCCGCGAGATGGCCGTCCCCCTGCTCGTTGACGCCGCGCAGTCGATCGGGCACGTGCCGATCGACGTCCGCGCGATGAACATCGACCTGCTCGCGTTCCCCGGTCACAAGGGACTGCAAGGCCCGCTCGGCACCGGCGTGCTGTACATGCGCCCCGGTATGGAGAAACTGATCGCGACGATCCGTGAGGGCGGCACCGGCTCACGCAGCGAAGACGACACGCAGCCCACCGACCTGCCCGACAAGTACGAGCCGGGCTCGCACAACGCGCTCGGCATCGCCGGTTTGCTCGCGGGCGTCGAGTGGATTCTCGATCGCGGCATCGACGCAATTCACGCGCACGAACGCGCGCTCATCGAGACGTTCATCGACGGCATCACGGATCGCACCACGGGCAAGACGCTGCCCGGACTGCGTCTGCTCGGGCCGCAGGGCGTGATGGACCGTGTCGGCGTGTTCGCGTTGACGGTCGATGGGATGACGCCGCACGAGGTGGCGGATCGCTTGGAGTCTGAGTTCGGCGTGCTCACACGCGCTGGTCTGCACTGCGCGCCGCTCGCGCACCGCACGTTTGGGACCGATCCCGAATCGGTCGGCGATCCGGAACACGCCGGCGCGTGCCGAGTGAGCGTTGGCCCAATGATGAGCGTGCAGGACGTGAAGTACGCCACCGACGCGCTCGCGAGCGTGTGTGAAACCGCGGGAGTGCGGGCCTAGGGCAACCCGTATTCGCCCCAGCGCTCATCGACCTTGCGCTTGGTCGCCTCGTCCATCTCGAGCACCGGCGGCCACGGACGCGCGGGCTGCGCGTGCATCGGCGTCACCAGACCCGCATGACCCGGGTCGCCCTCCCCGCCCGGCGCGCGCTCGGCGGCGGTGCAGGGCGTCTTGGGGGTCGCGTCGAAGATCACCACGCTGCCGCTCGAACCCTGCCCGCGGTAGAGGTCGCGATCGGGGCTGAAGTTCGCGCACCAGTGGAAGAGCGCTTCGTCCGGGTTCTCGATGTTGACGTGTTCACCGAGCAGCACGACGAAGCGCGCGTGCCCCGGGTGGTGGTCGCATGCCTGGTCCACGCGGTGCACGAGCGTGCGCACGTCGCGCAGTGAGATGCCCGATTCCACACCTACGAAGAGCCACCCCCTGCCGCAGAGCTCGGGCTGCTCCGCGCTCTTCACATGGTCTACCGCGCGAACGTGGCGCAGGAAGACCTCGCGCTGCTCGTCATCCGGAGGCGTCCACTCCGGGAGTTCGGCCTGATCGTCGCCGACGATCTCGTCGCCCGGCCACTTGCGCGTCGCGTCGAAGCCGATCTTCGTGCCCGCGCCGAGCCTCGGCGACGCGTGGTCGAGGATGTCGAGCGGGCCGCGCACGAGTTCGATGTCGCGCAGCGGATCGCAGCGCCGGCTGACGGCGTCCATCACCTGCGCGAGGTCGTGGCAATCGACGTCCTCGTCCACGATGAAGATTGACTTGGTCCACGCCATCTGCCCCGCGCCCCAGATCGCGTGCATCACGCGCCGCCCCTGCAGCGGGTATTGCTTGTCGATCTGCACGAATGCCGCGTTGTGGAACGCGCCGAAGAGCGGGAGGTCGTAGTCCTCGATGTCGTGGATGAGCGTCTTGAGCAGCGGGAAGAAGACGCGTTCGGTCGCCTTGCCGAGGTAGTAGTCCTCCTGCGGCGGGAGCCCGACGATCGTCGTGGGATAAATCGCGTCGCGCCGGTGCGTGAGCGCACTGACTTCGACGATGGGGTAGCGATCCGGCATGGAGTAGAAACCGGTGTGATCACCGAAGGGCCCTTCGAAGACGGCGCCCTCGCCGAGCGGCTCGCCCGTGCGCGGGTCGTACCCGATGAAACCGGCGTCGGTGCGCACGAAGCCCTCAATCACGATCTCAGCGTTCGCGGGGACCCAGATCGGGACGGTTTTGCCGCGGCACATCTTGATCCCACCGCGATTGAGGAATCCCGCCATGAGCAGTTCGCTGATGCCGGGCGGGAGCGGCGCGGTGGCGGCATAAGGCAGGGCGCTCTCGCCGCCCAGTGCGATGGCGACGGGCATGGGCTTGCCGCGCTTCTTCCACGCGCGCCAGTGCGACGCGCCGTCGTGATGCATGTGCCAGTGCATCGCGACGCGGTGGCGCCCGAGCAGCTGCACGCGGTACATGCCGATGTTGTGCGAGGTGGGCTTGTCGCTGTGCTCGTCGTCGGGGTGAATCGTGTGAATACCGGCGAGCGTGATGTAGCGCCCGCGGATGTCGGCGTTGTCGGCCTCGATGCCGGGGATGTTGTCGTTCACACCCGCGGGGTAGCCGACGGCTTCGAAGTCCCCGTCGTGCGGCCAGCAGCGGATGATCGGGAGCGTGGTGAGATCGACCGCATCGCCCGCGTAGACGATCTCCTGGCAGAGCCCGCGCGAGCCGCGCTTCGGCGGGATGCGCAGCAGCGGCGCGAACTCCTTCGCCTTCTCGATCGCTTCGCCGAGCGAACGCGGGGGCTCGGGCTTGACGAGCGAAGCGATCTTGTCGGCGACGGCGGCGAACCCGCGGTCGGACCAACCGTCGTCGGCGCCGAGCAGTTCGCCCTGCACGCCGAGCGCCATCTCCATCCGCCGGTACGAACCGAAGGCATTGATGAGCAGCGGGAACGAGGAGCCCTCGACGTTCTCGAAGAGCAGCGCGGTGCCGCCGAGGTGGTGGAAGCGTGGGTCGGTCTCGCGCGCGGAGTCGCTCGGCATGTTCGGCGCGGGCGACTTGCTCACGCG
>JBCDCB010000016.1:0-58499 GCA_039182735.1 Planctomycetota bacterium | reverse complement strand
CTCAAGTCTCGGCTACAGGCCCCCGGCACCCGAAACGGTCTCATCAGAGGCCTGCTCCGCTACGCTCCGCAGCCCTCTGATGACGTGGGAGAACAGCCTCGGAGTAACATAGATACTGGTACAACGAATGGGGGCAGGTCAGCATCACACGAACAACTCCCAAAGTGTCTCGGGAGGACAACACGGGACAGACTTCTGCAACTTGACGCACCAGATCAGCCAAAACACTAACATGCGTGCCAGGCACAGAATCAACCACGAACGGCATCTAACGAACATGTAAATACAGATGCTTTGTGCCGATATCGCCTTGAATATCTTCTGATCAGCGATAGCGTTTCAGTGAGTACACATCTGCTTGGAGACTCACATGACACATCGCATGCACACGGTAGCCTTCACAAGCGTCGCCCTGTTCACGAGCGGGCTCTGTGAGGCCCAGACCTGCACGCCACCAACGCCAGGGTACACGCCGCCGACCGTGGACATCCGGCACATCGTGCTACAAGGCTCGATGTTCGAGGACAGCGACGGCCCAGTCAAGGATTCCGGCTTCGTGCCCACCGCCGACCGCGAGACCTTCTACCAGACCTACCGGATCTACAACAACGCGATCTCGCTGAACTCCAGTGCGCTGCGTTTCAACAGTCAGGGCGGGACCGATGCCGGCGACGAGTTGTCCAAGCTCCAGGCCTTCTCGGATATGCAGATCGCCGCCGTCTTTCTCAACCAGATCAACGCTCGCATCAGCGACGGATTGAACGACGGCGACATCATCATCCTCGACCTCGAAAACGGGTACTTCTCCCCGTCGAAGTGGTCGAGCTACGACCCCGTCGGCACAGACCTCACCGCGCATCTCGACGATGTTGGGGCAGAGTTCGCGCGACGTGTGCGCGTCGCGCGCGAAGTGCTCGATGGAGACTGGGACGGCATGATCACGTGGGACCCGTCCAGAGCGCTCACGCAATCGATGTCCAACTGCAGGATCGGGCTGTACGGGATCCCGATCCCGCTCTGGCACCCCGTCGATCTCACGTCCAATCCGGGAAACGACCGCGATGCCAAGCGGAACGAGGCGTTCGCGCACGTCTCCGACCTTGCAAGCCCCAACAACCCCTTTGACTATGCCGAGCTCCTCACCCCGGTGGTCTACCCGCGCATCTGCAGCACGTGGAAACCGAACCCACTGAACGCGGGCGATACGTGGCCGTCCGGAGAGGCCTGGTGCTGGCTCGATCACAGCATCGAATACCAGGCGCGAAAGGCGATCACCGATGCACGGCTCATCCATGACTCCTCCGGGAGTCAGCTCGGAATCTTCCCGATCACGCGCTTCCGCGTGAACGGCGGGCCCGGCGGCGGAGGCAACTGCGTTGATGACCCGGTGACTGAGGAGAATCCGTTCGTCGAGCATCGCACCATCCGCAGGCAGATCGAGACCTGGCGCGACGAGGGCATCTACGAGTACGGCTTCTGGACCGGCCCGAAGAAGTTCGACGAAACCAACTACACCACCTACTACGCCGAGCTTCTTGACCAGATCGCGGGCAACAACCCGACACCCCCGGGCGGGACCGCCACGCCCTGGTACTGCGCCGGCGACCTCGACGAAGACGGCGACGTCGACGCGTATGACAACTACATTGCGTGCGACGCGATCGCCAACAACAACCCCGCACTTGACCTCAACCAGGACGGTAGCGTCGACTCGTCCGACCAGACCCTTTGGAACACGATCTACACCACGGCGTGCGGCAACGTCGTGGATGATTCCTGCACCGCCGACGATGTCTTCTGGTGCCCCGGTGATGCAAACGGTGACGCGGACGTCGATGCCGCCGACATCTCCTTCATCGTCGGCAACCTCGGTCAAACGGGGGTCGATCCCGGCACACAGGGCGACACCAACTTCGACGGGGATGTCACCAACGCCGACATCAGCTTCACCACCGGCCTGCTCGGGACTTCCTGCCCGTAACCGTTGAACGAACTCTCACACGCGCCGCGCTGCACGCTACCGTGTTCAGCGCGGTTTGCCTCTCAGGGCTTCAGCCTCGTCGCGCTGTAGGACCGGCGGCATGGCCTGCTACACCCCTCGACCGATGTGACCTGCTTCTGGGAGCTACGGCTCCACAATTTCCTGTGTTGTGATCGTCGAGCGCTTCGCGTTTAGCTGAGAGCGACCTTGTAGACGTTAGCAGGCCGCTTTATCTCCATTTCGAAAACGATGACTCACTCAGGCGCGCCATTGTCCCATTGGGAAACTTTGCGAAGGGGACCCACTGTCCTTGTAGATCTCCAGCAACAGACTCAACGATCAATCGCTAGTTTCGCATCTGTTTTGGTGGCCTTCCCCTTGAAGTATATCGTTGCCGTTGCTGCCTTGGCAGACTTCAGTGGGTTGAGAGCTTCGATCTGAACCCGCAGATACACGGATTTTCCGTCTTTAGCCGCAGCTCGCAGCGCATCGGCTGCAAGCGGCCACCTACCATCCGCGGGAGGTGTCGCTCCATCGACCGATGACACACTGATGTTGTCATCGAACACGATCGAGAACTTGGCATCGCCAGCGAGATCCGCGAACGCCTCTTTCTTGGGCTTGATCTGGAGCTGAATGGTCGCGGGCAGCGACACCGGCTGCTTGATCGAGTGGGCGGCGGGTATCCATGCGAATGACGCGAAGTACTCGACGACCTTCGGCTTCACCACATGCCTGGTGAGTTGAACATGCTCGAGATCAACAAGCTCCGGCCTTCTTGCATTCCTGTCGAGCCACTTCATAGCCATGGAGAGCTCAAGGGGACTTTCACTGGTTGTACCAGAGAATCGCACATCTTTGAGCGTTGGAAATTCGATCTTGGCGACAGTGCCACCGCCGGACACTTCAATTTTCGACGAGGCGATCACTTGAATCCCGTGCTCTCCACCCACATCAAGGGTTGCGATCAGCCCGTCCGCCTGTAAGCCACTCCCGCGGATCGTGACGGTCGACTTCTTCGAGTCATCGATCAGGTCGGCAAGATCTTGCACCACCGTGGGGCGCGGTGCTCCCTGAAGGCTCAAGCTCGTTCGTTTGTACTCAAAGTCACCAAAGCGCTCGGAGAATGCCGTCCACAGAGCACGCTCAAGAACACTCCGATTGGTGGTGACGAAACCTGACTGATTCGTGGTACAAAGAAGCTTGCCGAACTCATCCGCGTAAAGGTCGTAATTATTGCTCGACGCCGCAAGAACGAGAGTGCTCAGGTGTTCCTCAAGCGCCTGACGATCGACGACCAATGCAGTAAGAACACCTTTATCGAGAAGATAATCTCCAAGTATTTCTACAACCAGACGTTCCGCTTCCTTGATGTATCTGGCGGGTGGCGAAGGGCGGGTCCACTCGGCACGGCCTCGACGATGGTTCAGAGGATCTGCCAACCAATCATCCGATGGCTCTTTCGTCATACGAAATCGTGCGTGTGAGAAGACATCCAGGCTTGGCACGATGCGATCCTCGACAGGAAACTTCTGTTTCAAGTCCTCGGCCTTCTGCCACGCGTCGATCGGGACGAGGACCAGCAGTGTGATGGGCACACTCCTTGTCACCAAGTTTCGTCTTTGCGTTGAGTTGTTACCGCCCAGACGAACGCGGACCGTGTTCTCGTTCGACCTTGCAACAGACACGAGGCTATTCGCTTCCCTTGCCAAGGCATCCGAGATTTCGTTGTACACAGACTCTATGTCCGCAGAACCGCCGACCGAACCGATTGTCCCGCTCAATGCCGCCGCCAGTTGTCGCAGCGTCTCAGCGCTCCGTGATTGGAGCGCCGCTTCGAGATGGTCCGTGACGAGCAAAGGGAGCACCCTCACGTGGGCGTCACGCGAGTCAGAAGTGCGACCGTTGACCTTGTCTAGCGGATAGAGCTTCCCTGTCTTGAGCCCCTCGGCTTGCAGGAAGAAACTCACGCTCGTGTACGCATCGATGTCCCAGTCGAGCGACGATACGTGGACGTCTGGCCGCAGGTTTAGGCGGACCACAAAGGCGCGGTAGCCTTGTGGGATGACCGCTGTCTGGACAAACCTGTCGAGGATCTGGACTTCCTGATAGAGGGCGTTGGCGAGCTGATACTCCAGAAACGGATCGCGAGCAATGTTCTTGAGTCCGAGCCCATCGATACCAGGCAAATCGCTGGCGAGACGGCGCGTGAGCATCGACTCCGAAGGGCTTGACGAGCCTTCCGCTGTTGCTGCCTCATCGCTTCCGCCTGGAACACCGCCTTCAAGATCGACCGCCAAAGACGCTGCGAACGCATCGACTATCCGTTCTTGATAAAGGGCTGTAGTGGGAATGACCGTGCTTCTGAGCTCGTTCGCGTCCTTAGGCTTGAAGTTCGGCACCAATGCGTCGCGATACTGATCCCATTCGCCAAGGACGACTGCACTCATCGACACAGAGCCGACGTCGGTGGTGTACTTGAACGGGGCGTCACATCCTGCTGCGAGCAGTGCAAAGCCGACAAGGCAAATGGCAGACATCACTCTCGTCATGGTCAGTCCCCTTCGCGGTTCTCTCCGTAAGATACCCAACTTTCGTTGCCACCAATGGCAACAGGCGCCGGAGGTGTGACAGCTTGGGGCGCAGCATTCGGACTCCATTCCACAGTATTGAGTTCACTCAGTGCTGATGCCATCTGCCTCACTTATGCCGCACTCCAGGACCACCGTTGTCGAGTCTTCGAAGTACGGAGCCATCAATCCGGCTAAAACATCAGCTACAGTCCAACAAGTGCATGAGCCAATCACACGCCAGCTGCATCGCAGGGCATCTTCGACACGAAGAACTCCATGCACCGTGATAGTCAAAGATCCACAAACCTCTGGTTTTTGACCTGATCTCGCTCACTTTTGAGTCTTCAGCACATTGCACACTTGCGCGTCGTTGGTCTAGCCATGACCCCTCAATCTGACTTGCTCCAATGCCAGCAGACCATGTTCTGACCGAAGTGGATTAGGAGACCGTTTGGAATCGCTGTTTGGTGGAGATAGACATGCGGCTCGATGGCTGATTCTCTATCTTCGGTTCTCGAACCTGTGCGCATGTCCAAGGGATCTACCACGCCCTTAGACGGGCAGACAGAATCAGGACAATAGCGTTCCGTTGAGATGGAGACAGATTGAGTGGGCAAGCATCCAACCACGAATCGACCCGTGCTCTTTCGCTTGTTCCCGCGTCATCAGTGCTGGGGAAATCGCTGGGGCTGTGATTTCCAGCATCGCAAGCCCCTTTGGCACAATGCTTTAGCGATCCATCCTCACAGGTTCTCATCCTGGAAACCGGGGTTCGAATCCCCGTGGGGGTGCTTTGGCCCGCGTCGAGAGGCGTGGGCTTTGTCAAGTCGTGTGCCACCCTTCTCGCCTCGCCGCCTCGCGCCACGGGCGGCACGCATCGAAGACCTCTTCGATGTCCACACCCACGCCGGGCCGCTCAGCAATCCGCTCGAACGAAGCGAACGCGGCTTGCCCATCGGCATCGCGGTGCAGCCACGCGGGCTCGTCAAGGTTGCCGAATAAGTCATATGCACACGCGGGGTTGATCCGTCGCAGCACGCGGCATTGACTGCCGAAGAGGCGCTCGCGCTGCCACAGCGTCTGCGCTGTGTAGAGCGGGCGGTGCAGGTGCGTCACGCGCCCGCCCGGCAGAAAGCGCACCGGCGTGCCGCCGCGCGTGACGCGGTACGCCCACTCGATGTCGTCAAGCATGGGATAGCGCAGTCGCTCGTCGAACCGTTGCATCAGCGATACCGGAAGCGAGAGATTCAGTGTCCACGCGTGGCGATAGCCCCAGTCGTGCGTCGGGCCGTGCTCGCCCATGGTGCTATAGAAGAAGACGACGGGCGTCTCGCTCACAAGGCGGTCGATCACGGCGGGCGTTCGCCCGAAGTCCCACGGCGCGTCGCCGATGAAGAGAGATGGACGGCCGCCTTCGGCGTGCGCACGAACATGATGTTCGACACAGCTGACTTCCGGGACGACATCGTCGTTCAGAAACAGAACGGCATCGCGGTCGATGTGTTCGATCGCGCGGTTGCGCGCCGCCGCGGGACCCGCGTTCGGACCGCGCACCACGCGTGCGCACTCAAAGCGAGCCACGTCCGGCTCCGGCGCGTGCTCGTCGTCTATCGAGACGATGACCTGCGCATCACTCGGCAGCGCCGAGAGGCACGCGTGCAGCGTGGGCGAATCGCCTCGACGGGTCGGGATGATCACGCACGTGTTCACCCGGGGGGTTCCGCGCGCAGGATAGCGTCGCCGCAGATCAGCGCGTCGAGACCAGTACGTTTGAAACAATCGAGCGCGTCCGAAACAGTTTCGACGATTGGCTCGTTGTTGTCGTTGAACGACGTGTTGAGCAGGACGCCAACCCCGTCTCGCGCGCGCACCTCGCGCAGCAGCGACGCCAGCGGCGGGTTGTCGCGTTCGCTCACAGTTTGCAGGCGTGCGCTCCCGTCGGCGTGGGTGATCGCCGGGAGGCGATCGCGGTACGCCGGACGAACCATCGCGTTGAAGAGCATGTGGGGTGACGGGCGGTCGATGTCGAAGACGTCGTGCGCGTGGGCCTCGTGAACAATCGGGGCGAATGGGCGGAACGCCTCGCGGTGCTTCACACGCGCGTTGAGGTGATCCTTCATCCAATCGGGGCGTGGCCAGCACAGGATCGAACGCGCGCCGAGCGCACGCGGACCGTGCTCCGATCGCCACTGCACCCAGCCAACAATCTTCCCATCGAGCAGCAGATCGGCGACGCGCGCCGGCAAGCTGCTGGTGCGCGCACCGCCGACGCGCACGAGATCCTCTGTCGCGTGCCGCGCAGATGCGCTCGGGCCGAGGAAAACCTGATCGCGCTGGAATGGCAGCACGCCTCGCAACACGTCGTAATAGCCGAGCAAGGCGCATCCGAGCGCAAGCCCCTCGTCGCTCGCCGCCGGCTGCACGAACATGTCGTCGAGCAAACCGTCGGACTCGAGCGTGTCTCGCACGTGCCGGTTCGCGACAACGTTGAGCGCGACGCCGCCGGCGTACCCGAGCCGACGCGCCCCCGTCGCACCGAGCGCGAATCTCGAGAGATGCTCGACGGCGCGCGTGAGCTCCCGCTGCGCCCACTCGGCGGCACCCGCGAAGTACGGATCCGTCGGCGGTTGGTCACCGCGCATGGGGAACGCGAGCCCTCCATCGAAGCGCTCGCGGATATACGAGATGAAGTCCGTGTCGATCCCATCGAAGAGATCGTCGGGCATGCGCGGGAACCGCTCGAGATCGGCGTCTCCGTACGCCGCGAGCCCCATGGACTTCCCGCTGTGCATGTGCGCAAAGCCGAGGATCATCTGCGTCACCCAGACATAGAAGAACCCGACGCCGCTGCGGAGCGAGACTGCTTCTCGCGCGATCGATCTTCCTTGCGCACGGAACACGCTCTGCGTCTCGCCGCGGCTGGCGATGCGCACGATCCGCCGATCGTTCGGATCGCGCTCGCGGGTGTGCAGGTCGTCGTTCCGCGGGAACGTGTGCAGCGCGGGCCCGTCGTCGGTGACACGCGGCTCCCACATGCTGCCGCGGCCGTCGATCACGAGCAGCGCACCCGGCTCGCCGTCTTCGGGCCAGCGCGTAGTGTGCCAGCACGTCGCGGCGTGGGCGAGATGGTGATTCGCTTCGTAGACAGGCACCGAACCCGTGCGCGCAAAGAACGCGCGCTCGCTCGGATCGTTCAGCCACGCCTCGTCCGGTGCAACACGCTGTATTCCGCGCACGCTCCGATCGATGAGATTCTTTTCAATGACAATGGCGCTGAGTTCACTTGGCCTGATCCCGACTTCGTTAAGGCACACCTCGATGGCTCGCCCCGGGAACGCTCGGCTGTGCTTGCGCCGAGACAGCCTCGCTTCGGCGATCGCAACGGCGCGGAGCTCGCCCGCGTCTTCGTACACGAGCGCAGCGCCGGTGTCGTGCGCCGGGCCCAGGTGCACACCCAGCACGGCGGTCACGAACGAGCCCGTTCATCCATCGCGATGCGGATCGGGACATACAGCGTCCGCACCGGCCGCTCGCCGGCCCATGCGCGCGCACGATCTTCGAGGATTCCTTCGTACTGATCCGACGAGATCACCACCGCGTCCAGCCCTCGCTCGAGCGCATCACCCGGCGTGCGCACCGGCTTGTCGTAAAGCACCTCCACGCACGGCGCCTCATCGATGAAGCAGACGATGCGGGAATCACCCTCGGCGACCGAACCGACCCGCTCGGAGTGACGCCCCGCGGGGAAGATGCCGATGCGCGACGCCCCCAGATCGCTGAGTTCATCGATCGCATCGCGGAGCAGTCGCTCGCCCATCCGCGGGCGGGCGCGCACGCCACGCATATCACCCAGCCGACCGTTCGGGTCGAGGCGATAGCGGTAGCGTTCGAGCGCATCGGCGGGCAGGTCGTCGCGACCGCGCTTCGCGGCAAGGCCTGCGCAGGCAACGAGCGATTCCCAATGCTTCCGCTCGACGACGGTTTCGCGCATGAGCAGTGTGTCAACGAACGAGTCGAGCCGCGTGGCATGAGTGTCGAAGTCGAAGCGTTCCTTCGCACACACATACGCGTTGTGCGCCATCGTGCCGAGCAGGCGCGGATCGCGTGCGAGACGCGCGATTGCTTGAGCCATCGCCTCCGGATCGCGCTGCGCGACAACAATGCCGCACTCGTGCTCGCGGACCGCGTCGCACACACCGCCGCAACCGTCGGTGATGAGGAGCGGGCGACCGAGCGCGAGCGCCTCGACCGCCGCGAGAGGCGTGCCCTCGTACGCGCTGACCAGCACGAGGCAATGCGATTCCTCGAGCAAGCGCGGCGTCTTGCTTGCATCAACGGCGCCGAGCATGCGCACGTGATCGTTTCCGCGGAACGCGCGTTCCAACACGGGACGTTCTGGCCCATCCCCCGCGATCGTGAGCGTGAACGGTACCCCGAGTGTTTCGAGCGATGCGACGACCGCGACGAGACGCGACACGCGCTTCTGCATCGAATCGAGCCGCCCGAGGTAAAGCAGCCGGATCGGTGACGTACTGCCGCTGATTGGCGCAAGCGCTGGCGCAGTCGCCGGGATGCGCGTGCCGTACGGCGCGGACAGGGTGAGCGCGTCGTCCGACAACGTGGTCGCGATGAGCCGGCGGCATTCGTCGCTCACCGCCCACGCACCGTCAAGGGCAGGCCCGGCGTTCTCGAAGAGCTCGAGGTACCACGCGTCTCGCGAGTGGCACACGCCGAGCGTGCGTCGCCCGTGCGCGCGCCCGAGCAGACTCGCCGCGAAGGCCTCGGGCAAGTAGTTCGGTATCACGATGTCAGCGCGCATCGCCGACAGCGCACGGTCGAGGGCTTCGATACGCGTGGCGGCGTCGTGCGGGTCGCCGCTCCACACGACGCGCATGAGCCGATCGCTGCTTTCTCCGGGAAAAACCGGCATGGATGCGTGCTCGCCATCGGTCCCGCAGACGATCGCGTGCCACGCGTGACGCGGCGAAGGGTGTTCAAGAAGGCGCGCGATCCACGTGGACACACCGCTCAACGCATGGCAACCGTGAACAGAGACGACGCGGACGCTCACGTCGAGAGACTCCGCGTTAGAAACCCGCGGAGACGGCGCCAAAATGCATCGGTGGTGTTGTACGCGAGCGCCCGCGCTCGGTGATGCGCGGCTTGGGATGTGCGCCAGCCGTCGTTCTCCACGCCGCGAACGATCAGCGCGTGCAGTTCGTCCCGCGTGGAGAACCGCGATTCGTGCGCATCGTCGAACGACCAATCCGGGAACTGTTCAAGAGGGATCGACGGTGCCCACGCGCGATGGGCTCGCTCCGCATCGACATCGATCCACTCAGCGCGGTACTCCACACCGTTGCGCTCGAAAAGCCCGGTGCGCCCGCGCTCCAGCACGCTGTCGAGTCGGCGCACGCAGTGTCCGTGCGCATGCGGTTCGAGCAGCATTGACTCGTGCGCGATGCGGTAGCCACGCCGGCCGTCGTTTTCGATGTTGATCGGCTGCTCGGCAAGTCGTTGGCGCACGCCCTGGAGGATCGTCGGCGCGTCCGGAGAGGGTCCGCGCCGGAGCATCAGCCCGCCCGCGAGCGCACACTCGAAGACACGTTGGTGCGCGTTGGAACTCAGCGATCCGTGCAGGTGGCATCGTGCGCTGGCGTAGCAGGCTCGCAAGTCCTCGGCGTGATCGACGTCCCCTCGCGCGAACTCCGCGAACTCCGTTCGCTCCCACCCCTTTCCGTAGATCGCCAAGCGCAGCCCGCATTGCTCGCAAGCCTCGTGCGCCCAGCGGAGCATCGTGTGGCGGAACACCCGCTCCGCGATCGGCATGGTGAGTTGGGACAGGGTGTGGGCGACCTGCATGCCGCCGGCGTGCGACTCGCCGAGCGTCTCGCTGATGCCCGCGCGGGTGAGATCCTCGAAGGCTTGGTACGTGAAGTCCCACACGCTCGGTCGGTCGATGGCGTCGATGCGCGCGGTCACTTCGTGGGCGATGGCTCGAACGAGACGCGATTCCGCATCGCTCGTCGCCCGCGCAAGAAGACGATCAAGAAAGCGATCGATCGGCTCGCTCTGATGGCTCACATACGCGACGTCGCAGGCGAATCGCTCGGCGCGCTGGGGATCGATCGCTGCGTTGTGAAACTTGACGGGGCACGCAGGCGTGGTCTGGAAGGTGACGCGATCGAGCGGATAGCCGAAGTCGCGGACGAGCGCGCCGTTGACGAGCCCCGCGGTAAAGTCGAGCTCCGACTGCGCGGTGCCAATGCGCGGATCGAAGAGGTGCCCGAGCATGTCTTGCACCCAGCACACGAAGGGCACCGCGCCCGGCGTAGCGCTGGCGCGCCGTGCGCGTGGCCAGTTCGGCACGATGATCACATCCGGATCGAACTCCAGGTGCGCCTCGAGCTCGTGCGCGGCGCTGGGGCGAAGATCGGGCGCGGGCTCCATGAGGACGCGGGCCTGATCGCCCGCGCGTTCGATCGCGCCCGCGAGATCCTCCGCGGCATGACGCACGTAGCTCGAGTATCGCGTGACAGGCAGCAGTGCACGCACACCCTCGGCATGCGTGAAGCGATCCCCGTAGAACGACCGGTCGCGCGCGCGCCGCTTCTCGGAGACCGCCGCCGAGAGCCGATCCGCTGCGCGTTGCTGCACGGCGCGGGCTTTGTCGATCATCGGCTGCAGCGCTGCGCGAGCCGCGACGGGACCGATCGCCCGATTCGGCAAGCGCCAGCGCCAGAGCGACTCGAGTTCCGTCGAGAGCTGCGCACGTGTCATCAGACGAAGGTTCACACACGAGAACCGTGTCACGCCGAGCGCGTCGAGCACGAGGCTCGGATCGCCGTCGTGCACCGCATAAACCCGAGGGCGGTAGCCCTGCGCACCGCTACCGATCGCACCGAGCACCCGCTCGAGCAGCCACGGCGGCGCGGCGTGCGCAACCACCAACACCCCCGGGCAGTCGTTCACGCTCGATCGATCCGTGACCGCCTCGAACCCGAGATTGACGGCATTGGCGAGCCCACGTTCGTCGCGCAGCCAATCCCACGAGTCGAGCGTGTTCCCTCGCCGAACGATGACGTTGCCACGATCGGTGCGGAAGAAGGCGCGGCGCGCTTCACGCACATCGGACGCCCACGCCTCGAAGTCCGACTCGAGCCCATTGCGACTCCCGTTTCCGAGCGCGTCGAGGTTGGCCCTGCAGTTCGCGACGATCGCGCCGGGCATCATTCGTGTGGTCGGCAGCGTACCGGCGATCGCACGGATCTCTTCCGCATCGGGCGACTCGACCCCTTCGATCGCGTGCATCGCGAGTTCCGGGCAACGGATCAGGCAGCCTGCCAAGGCGAGAAAGACCGTCGCCGTCTCGTCTTGCGATTCTTCCGCGAGACGCAAGGCGCAGGCTTCGGCGAGTTCCCACCCGCGTGACGACTCGGCAAGACTCGCGAGTTCGGCGTCGCTGGCGACCCGAGCGCCGGATCCGAGTGAGGTGTCTTCCCGCGTCCGCATCCCGTGCCACTCCGCTCGCGGCGCGTCCTTCGCCGCAGCGGTACGGTACCGCATGAAGCGATGGATGATCGACGTGGAGCAAGCCCGATGAACGAGCGCGCGAGTGAGCCCGTTCTGCCGCGCGAGCGCCTGAATGGCGAACTCTCCGAGGGATCGGGCGGCATGCGCGTCGAGCCCGGCGATGCCCTGGCGTATGACACGACGGACGCGCCGCCCACAATGCTCGCGCCGCGCGAGCTGGATTACCTGCACTGGCTGGGATCGCGGGTCATCGGTACGGGACGAGTGGTCGAACTCGGGTGCTTTCTCGGGGGTTCGACCGCGGCGCTCGACGCGGGGCGCCGGCACGCGCCGGCGCACGGCCCCTTCGCCGATGCGTCGATGCTCGTGTACGACGCGTTCGAGATGCCGAGCGATCCACGGATCGTCGAGAGTTGGTGGATGAAACCCTTCGGGCTCGCGGCGGGAGAGGACTTCCTGCCGACTTACCGCACGCTGCACACTTCGCGACTCCATCGGCTCGATCTCCGCAAGGGCTGGCTCCCGGATCGCGCGGACGACTCAGAACTCGCGGCGCTGTACCCCGAACGCGAGCCCATCGAGTTGCTCTTTGTAGACGCAGCGAAGACGTGGGGCGTACACACAACGATCCTCCGAGCCTTCGCGCGGTGGATGCGTCCGGGCTCGATCCTGGTGCAACAGGACTTCATGGACCTGCTCCCCTGGCTCAGCGCACACATGTGGGCGCTGCGTGAGTGCTTCGAACCGCTGGATCTCGTGCGCGGCACGCCGACGCTCTCGTTTCGGTGCATCGCCGATCCGAGCACTCGGATGCACGATGCGTGCGCGCAGCCGAGCGACTTCAATCAGTGGAGTGAAGCCGCCGAATACTGGGAGCACTGGCTGCCGGGCATCGGCGAGGCCGTTGTCGCGTCGCACCGCTGCGTGCACGCGCTTGTGACCGGTCGGCCAGCGGAAGCCGGTGCGTTCGCCGAGCGCTACGAAGCATGGTGCACGAGCGGCGACAGTGCGCACGTCTATCGCTCACCCTTCTGGCGAGACTGGCTCGCGCGTCTGCCGTCGTCGGAAGACTCCGACCGGCTGCGCGCCTGCCGAGCGGCACGTGAGATGATGCCCTCGAAAGACGCGAACGCGGGCGGCGCGATGTATGACGAAGCGCGCGAACGAGCCGTCATCGGTATGCTTGACGAGCTCGAACGCATACATGCAACACGCATCGCGCTCTACGGAGCCGGTCGGCACACGCGATGGCTGCTGTCGGAGGATTCGCCTTTCGCGCGCCGGCGCCCGCGTCCAGACATCGTGTGCATCATCGACGATGCGCCACCGGCAGTCGAGCTGCGCGGGATCCCCATCGTGACGCCTGCGGATGCGCGCGCGTACGTCGAACGTATCGACGCGATCGTGCCATCATCCGATGCGCACGAGCGCGCGATCGTGATCCGGATCCACGAGATGTTCGGGGCCTGCGAGGCACCCGTCGTTCCGATCTACACGCTCTGTGTGGACGGCACGTCGCCTTCCAACGAAGCGCGATCACAGGCGCCTTCTGCGCCCGTGCGCGTGCGACGAGCGCGCTGCGGCACGTACTGCTGCGGCGACTGCACGGCGCCTTCTGCGCCCGTGCGCGTGCGACGAGAGCATCTCGAAACGCTCGCCGGGTACCGCCAAGCGCTTGGCCTGCGCCAGCAACGCGCGTGGCTGGATGCGTTCGCGCAGGCCTACGTTGCGCCCGAGTGGGCGAGCGGCTACGTGAACCACCGCGATGCGCTGCTGCTGTGGGACCTCATCGAAGCCATCCGCCCGGCGACGATCGTCGAAGTTGGTGTCGCGTCCGGCGTTTCGACCTGTGTCCTCGCGCACGCGATCGCGCACCTCACACCCGCCGACCAGACTACGCGCATCGTGAGCGTGGACCTCGACGAACGCTGCTACTTCGATCGTGCGCACGCGGTGGGCGCGGCGATCGATGGCATGCCGCCCGAGCTTCGCGCGATGATCGAGCTGCGCCCGGGGAGCACGGCGGTGGACGCCGCCCGATCGGTGCCCGCGGGGAGCGTTGACTTCGCCTTCATCGACGGGGACCACCGGCATCCCGCGCCGGCGCTTGACATGATCGCGCTGCTGCACGCGCTGAAGCCGGGCGCATGGGTCGCGTTGCACGACATCGAGCTTCCGGAGATTGCCAGGCGTTCGCGTGCGGAGTTTCAGGGCGCGTCGGGCGCGTCGCTGCTGTTCCACGCGTGGCCCTTCGAGAAAATGCAGCCGGAGCACGAGGATCCTGTGCTGAACAACATCGGTGCGGTACAGATGCCGGCGAACTGGCAAGAGGCCGCCGACGCGCTGCTGGCGCTGCTGCGCCAGCCGTGGGAGGTCGGCGAGCCGAGCACACACCTCGGTGAACTGCTCAGTGTTCCTTCGTGATGAGGATATCTTCGATGAGCAGCGCATCGAGGTTGGTGCGCTCGAAGCAGTCGATCGCGTGCGCGGGCGTTTCGACGATGGGCTCGCCCGCGTCGTTGAACGAGGTATTGAGCAGCACCCCGACGCCGTCGCGCGCGCGCACTGCTTCGAGCAGCGCGTGCAGATGCGGGAGGTGCTCGCGCGACACGGTCTGCAGGCGACCCGAGCCGTCGGCGTGCGTGACCGCGGGCAGGCGACCGCGAAACTCCGGCTTCACCATCGTGTTCATGAGCATGAACGGCACCGGGAAGTCGCAATCAAAGACCTCGTGCGCACGCTCTTCCGCGATGATCGGCGCGAAGGGGCGAAACATCTCCCGGTGCTTGACGCGCGCATTGAGGTGGTCCTTCATCCAGGCCGGGCGGGGCCAGCAGAGGATAGAACGCGCACCGAGCGCGCGCGGGCCGTGCTCGCTGCGTCCTCGGCACCATCCAACGATCTTGCCGTCGAGCAGCAGGTCGCGCACGCGCGCGGTCACGTCCGGCACGCGCACGCCGCCCCGAGCGAGCGCGGCGGCTTCCGCGTGCGCGATGTCATGAGAAGGACCGAGGTAGGCGAGATTGCGTTGGAACGGCCGAGTACGTTCGAGAATCCGGTGGTAGCCGTAGAGCGCGGCGCCGAGCGGTGTGCCCGCATCGCTCGCGGCGGGCTGGACGAACATCTCATCGAGTGTTCCCTCATCACGCAGCGTGTCGCGCACCAACCGGTTCGCGACAACGTTCAGTGCAACGCCGCCGGCAAGGCATAGGTTGCGCGATCCCGTGATATGCAATGCCCGGCGCGCGAGCGAGAGCACGCCGCGCGCTAGCGTCTCTTGCATCCACCACGCGATATCCGCGTACGTATCGCTCGTCGGTGAGATACCCCCCTGTCGCTTCGGCGGGCGAAAGCCCATGGCCATGCAGCGCTCGAGCAGCGGCGTGTCGATGCCCGCGAAGTCCTCTTCAGGAAAGGCTGGCAGCGATCGTGCGCGCGCCGGATCGCCGTACGCGGCGAGCCCCATCGCCTTGCCCTCCTGCGAGATGCCGAATCCCAGAACATGGCGCGAGAAGAAGGTGTAGAAGTGCCCGATCCCGGACCGTCGGCTCGACTCGACCCGCCGGTACTGTGCGCACCCGTCCGCGCTCCGCGTCGCGTGAAAGATGGTCTGTGTTTCGGCGGCGCGCCCGGAGTGGGACATCGCGAAGTCATCGGGCGCGGAGGTGTCGCCTATTGCGACGAGCCCGCGCTCGCCTTTGTTCAGCGAGAACCGCGTGCCGGAGCCGTCGATGATGAGCACCGCGGCGTCGGGCAGTTGCGTCACGCCAAAGGCGCTGGCCGCGTGCGCGAGATGGTGGTTCACCACGACGTGGCGTGCGCGCGAAGCGCTTGCGAACAAGGCTTGGTCGTCTGCGCTGAAGGCCCGCGGGTCGAGCTGCTCGATATCGGCGTGCTCGCTGACGGGCGTGTGGGCACCGAGGCTGTCTATGCAAACGAGCGGGACATCCTCGAGACGGACGCCGGCGTCCCGCAGGCACGCGTCGATCGCGAGACCCGGGAACGACCCGTCGTGCTTGACGCGCGAGAGGCGTTCTTCACCGAGCGCGACGCATGCGAGCGATTCATCACGTTCGATCAGAAGCGCGGCACCGGAGTCGTGTCCTTCGCCGGTCTTGATGCCGAGAACGACGGTCATGGGCCGGCGCTCGCGGCGTGCGCACCGTACAGGCGGTCGAAGTGCTTGCCGCACGCGGTCTCGATGCGTTGCGCCTGTGCTGGTGTCAGCCAGTTGACCCAATCGCCGGGCGTTCCCTTGCGGAAGAAACTCGTTCGGTCTTCGGCGCCCCGTTCGCGCCCGCTCAGCGACTCGAACGAAGCGGCGCGCACGCAGGCATCAACGATCGATCGTTCGTCCGACAGCCCGACGTGCCGGAGCATGCGACCCAACACTTGCGGCGTGTCGGCGACGAGGTCTTCGTAGCGCACTTCGAGGCATCGGTGGAACATGTGAGTTGCGATCGGGAACGCGTTTGCGACGTCGGCCCAGTTCTCGATCCATCGACGGATCGCGTCATCTGGCACCGTCCCATCCTGAATGGCCGATTGGTACGTGGCGCGCGTTGCAGGATCTGCTGGAGGATGCGCGCGGGTGTGGTGCACGAAGGCGGAGACCACTACGTCGCGCGGATCACGCACGAGATGGATCACCGGCATATCGGGATCCTGCGCGTGGTATGCGCGGATCGCACGTTCCGCGCCACCCGGTAGCGGCGTCGCCTTCTCGCCGACGAACGGCTTCCTCGTGCGTCGCGCGGCCCATTCGAGTGTCGCGCCGTGCAGCGCCGACGCGAGCGCATCGCGATCCTCCTCGCTCGCCGGATCTCCGCATCGGAGCAGCGGCTGGAGGAAGGACGCGTAGCGATCCGTGTTGACGTGAAACCGATTATCGGCAAACGGGAGGTACGCGTTGCCCCACGCGCGCGTCTCGACGCAGTGTGCATCGGGGTGCGCGCTGAGCATGAGCTGGGTCCACGTCGTGCCGGACTTCGGTGAGGCGAAGACTAGAAACGCCGGCGTGCGATGTCCCGTGTTCCCCGACGTGGGCATGCGCGCGAGTATACGCCCGCGCTCAGCGTTTGATGAACAGCGCGTTGCCCGCCGAGAGTGCGGCGTGGGGGACGCCCGACTCCTCCGAGAACACTCGGCAGGCGCGCGCGCAGCCCGGGTACGCGCCGTTCGGCAAGGGACCGTAGTCGTCCACCACGATGACGCCGCCCGGGACGAGGCGCGGGTACGCGAAGCGCAGGCACGCGAGGATCGGCTCGTACAGGTCCACGTCGAGATGTACGAATCGAAAGGTGCGCCCATCGAGCGCCGCGAGCACATCCGGGATCCACCCCTTGTAGATCGAGACGCGCGGGTAGTCGCGCAGCGTCTCGCGGAGCAGTTCGACGGAAGTGTCTGCGAAGGCACCATCCGCGTGGCGGCGCACAGAGAAGTCGCCGTCGTGTTCGACGGGCGCGCTCAGCCCTTCGAAAGAATCGACGATGTGGTGGCCGCTGCCGTCGTACGAACCCGTGCGTCGCCGGATCGTCTCACAGGTGAGCAGTGAGGATTGCCCGCGATAGCAGCCGGCTTCGAAGGATTCGCCGTCGAGGCCGGCGGTCGCCTCGACGAGCGCGCAGACGTTGGCGTACCGCGCTCGCGTCCATGCGCTGTCACTGACACGCGCGCATTCGAGCGACTTCTGCCACCGCTCAACGAATACCGGATCGAGATCGTGGCAGCCGCGGAAGAGCCCGAGCGCGTCGGCGATCTCGCGGTGCTCGAAGTCGATCTTCGCGAATCGGTAGAGGCGAACGATGGCGGGAAGCGGTTTCGCCGAGGTGGCCCATACACGCGCGCGCTCGGCGAGCGCGTCTTCGTGCGCGTCGCTGGAGATGAGCACAACCTCGATGCCGGCCGTCGGCATCGCACCCGGTGCGCACACGGGCACACCCGCGATGCGCCGAGTGTGCGTGCGGGGATCGTCGTCCAGGATCGCGCGCGCGCAGGCGAGCAGCGACCGATGACGACGCGCCAGGCGCTCGGTGTGCGCGCCGGCCCCGAAGACGACAAAGGGTGTCCGGCGCAACCCCGGCGCGAGCTCTTCGAGGCGCGCATCAAGGTACGCGTCGCGCGTTTCGATCGAGTTGATCACGCGGGTCTCGTTCATGGCATCACTGCCGGAGCGCCCGCGGTGTGAGGTGCGTCGTACAGGCACAAGACGCGGACGCCCGCGTCGCGGAATCGCTCGGTCCGCTCCCACATCGCCGCTTCGTGGACCGGTGAGGAAAGCACGATCGCGTCGAGTGAATCGGCATCAACGCGGTCGGGATGCCGCGCATCGATGTGCGCGCAGAGGCTGGCGCCCGCATCGTCGAGAATCATGATCGGCTCGGGCGTGCCACGAGGAACGCTCGAGAGCAGGCGCTGCGTGTGCCGACCGCCGCCGTAGAGCGCGAAGGGCGACGCACCGATCTCGTCGCGCACGAGGTGCGTATAGCGAGCCGGTGCGGTGAGCTCGCGGGTGGGCCAGCCGAGCGAGACGATCGGGACGTCCGGGCCGAGCGCCTCGGCGAAGCGGGTCGCGAGCGCGAAGTCGGCTTCATCGCCTCGGAGCACGACCGCGCGTGCGCCGCGCGTGCGCTCGCCCGCACAGCGCGCGTCACTGATCGAGATGTGCTGGGCGTTCGGCAGGACGCCGGGCGGCAGCGTGGTGAGCGTATCCGAGCCGAACGCGAGCGTCGCGGCTGCTCGTGCGCGCTCGGTTCCTTCGGGCTCGATTCCCGACGTCAGGACGAGGCGATCATCGGGTACGCCGTGCGCGATCGCCGCGACGAGCGACACCGGATCGATCGGCGGGCCGGCGATGAGCACCGGTGAGGTTGTGCGCGCAACATGTTCGAAGTCAACGGCCGGTACCCCGAACAGCGAACTCCCCGCGGGCGCGCTGGGCACGACGAAGGCACGGATCCGATCGGGCTGATCGCGCGCGAGCCACTCGATAGCCGGCATGATCCTCGGTGAGGACGCCGCGACAAAGACGGGGTGTGCGTGGCGCGTCCAGATGCGTTCCACAAGGTGCGTGAGGTGCGATGCCTCGTGCGCTTCGAGCGTTGGCTCCACGTGGAGCTGCACGCCTCGTGCGCGCCGCGCGGCGATGACTGCTTCTCCCGGGTGCGGGTCGCTCGCGGTCACGACCTCGACGTCGTTGCCCGTGGCGATCTCCCGAATCTCCGCTTCGCTGGCCGCGCCGCGTGCGCGCCAGACGTCGCGCGGGGCATCGAACGGATTGGTCCGCTTCGCGCTCTCTCGTGCTTTCAGGTTCTGGATTGCATGCACGTACCGCTCGGCGCAGCGGGCGACGGTAAGACCCCGCGCGATGATGGTCGCGTGCGCCGCTTGGCGTATCGAATCGAGGAGACTTCGATCTTTCGCGAGCTGCGCGAGACGATCGGCGAACGCGTCGGGAGACCCAACCCGGCAGACGAACCCATTTGAACCGTCCTCGATGATCGTGCGCACGCCGGGCACGTCGCTGACGATCGGCGCGAGACCGGCACCCATCGCTTCGAGCATCGCGATGCTCGTGCCCTCGGCGTCTGAGACGTTCAGGTACACGTGCTGCGACGCGAGGATCCGTTCGACATCATCGGGCTCAACCGCGCCGGTCGTCACGACGCAGTCGAGATCGAGTCCGGCGGCGCTCGCGCGCCGTTCCCACTCGGGGAGATCCTCACCGTCGCCGACGAGCGTGAGCCGCGCGTCGATGCCGCGCGATCGGATGATCGTGAAAATGTCGATGAGATCGAAGACACGCTTCTGCGTCTGCACGACTCGGCCAATGCTGATAACTCGGAGCGGGCCGGTGCGATCGACGTGCGGTGGCGAGTCGCGCGCGATGGGTACGCCGTAGATAATCGTCTCGACCGGTTCGTCGTGATCTTCGCGGAGCCATTCCGCGCACGCGTCAGAAACCGCGATGGCTCCATCGAAGCTCGGGAAGTCTCGGAGCATGCTACGCGTGGTCATGTCGTTCGTGTGCGAGATGGCGAGCACCCGCGCGCCCCGCTCGCGCGCAACACTCCCGGCACGGTGGGCGAGCTCGCTGTAGTTCGGGAGCAGCACGTCTGTATCTGCGAGGGCTTGAAGGAGTGTGCGGAGCTGCGCAGGGAGCGATGCGGCCGGATCGAGTTCGACGGCGCGGGCCCGAGATCGGGCGTGCATGCGCTCGCCGGCGGGCGGTGCGCACGGGCCGATGAAGAGCGTCTGCCACTCGATGCCGAGCTCGGGGTGTTGCGCGAAGTGGCGTTCCATGCGCTCGGACCAGACCGACACGCCGCCGACGGAAGACGCGTGCGCTTCGATGACGCTGGTCACACGCGTGACGCCGGGCGAACGGGGTCGCGGCGTTGGCTTGATCGTCGGCAGGACGGGGCGGATTCGGACCGCATGATCGATCACTCGTGCGAGCGGATCGGTCGCCTCGGCGTTGCAGAGCCGCCGCAGCGCAGATTCCTGCGCGCGCATACGGGCGGCGCTCGGCTCGAGCAGAGCGTGTACAAACCGATCCGCCTGATCAACGGGTTGCAGGAATGGATCACCGATGCACGACTGCGCAGAGGCGTGCGCAACGCGGTTCGCAAGCACCGCAGCACGCCCGACGCGGTCTGCACGCGCACGATCTGAATCGCTTCCCGACCGTGCGGTGCCGTCGTATCGCCACGCGCACGGGATCCACAGCGGCCACGGGTGCGGATGGAGAACGCCGACCGGGCGCCTGGCGAGCATGCCCTCGATCGCCAGCGTGGAGGCGGTCGTGATCACAGCGCGCACGCGCGCGAGCGTTGTGACGAGATCGTCTTCGCTGACCGTGACGCCAAGGTTGTGTGAGAGGCTCGGGTCGATGCGCCACATCGTGCGCACGCTGAGCCGATCACATGTATCGCGGATTTCGCGGAGTGTGTCGAGCGTGCGTTGCGCTCCGCCGGGCGTGACCCTCGGTGTGTTGGCCGTGGCGATCAGCAGGTCCGTGTCGGGTTCCCGTTGCGGCGTGCGGGCCCACTGTCGGCTGAAGGCTTCGAGCCGCGGGAGCCCGGTCACGACGGTTCGGTTGCCGAGCGCTTGGAGGATAACGCGGTCGTGCGCGCCGCATGCAAGAACGATGTCTGCCGGGGCCGGGCGGAGCAGCGGTGGTCCCGCGATCGGCTTCAGAAAGGTGTTCGCGAAGTCACAGACGCCGTCCATCAGGAGCGCACATGGGATGCCCACGCAGCGCGCCGTGAGTCGCACGGATGCCGCGTTCGAAGCAAGCGACTCCGCGTGCAAGACGATCGCCACGTTTTTTGCGAGCCATTCTGGCACGCGCGCCGGGGCTGACCACTGCGCATGCTCGAACAACGGATCGAGTCCGTGGGACCGGAGCGCATCGCCGAGGCCTTCGAAGTGATGCGTGCGCTCCGAGGTCGAAGAAATGAGCACGCGACGTGTCACCATGCGTTCACGATACCAGCGATCTGCCGGAGCCTGACCGATCTTGCCGGGCCCGTGGTTCGCACGGCGGGGATACGTTCAGTGCGCCGCGCGCAACGGCATTTGCGCATCGTAGAGACGATGCACGCGAAGGCCCTGTAATTCGTACGCCTCGCGTCGATGCCAAATTGATTCTTCGTGCAGGTCCGATGAGATCAGCACGTCTGTCGCGCGGCACGCGTGCGCTTCGCTCGGCTGGACGATCGGCTTGCCGAGCAGTGTGCGTCCCCAACTGCCGGGGTCGTCGTCGGTGAACGCGACGATGCTGGCGGCATGGGCACGGAGCAGAGGCTCAAGCGCGCGTGTGTGTGCGCCGACGCCGTGGACCACGAATCGCCCCCTTGGTTGCGACCCAAAAGCCCGTTCAATCAACGCCTCGGCTCGGCGGCGGATCACGCCGGGATCCCGCGCCGACAGCGGGCGTTCGCTCGGCCACGCACGCGCGGGCGTTTGCGCGAGATGCTCGCACAGCGAGCCGAGTGCTCGCGCGTGCGTTTCGAGGTCGAATCGCTCGCGCATGCGTCCGTGAGCCTCGTTCGAGAGCTTGCCCAGGCCGAGTCGTTGCGCACGCTGAACACCGCCCGCCATGGCGAGTGCGGTGCCGGCGTCGTCGTCCGGGGCATCGATCAGCACGCCGCTGACGTTGTCCACGACCGCCTCGTCTGCGCCGGAACGCGTGCGGGTCATGACGGGCACGCAGCCCGCCGCCATCGCTTCGAGCAGGGCGAAACTGAGACCCTCGTGACGGGAGCACAGCACGAAGATATCGGCCCAGCAGAGGTGCGCTTCGACGTCTTGCGATGCGACTGGACCGACGAGTTCGACGTGGACATGGCGCTCGGCTTGCGCGTGAACGTCGTTGATAGCGGGTCCGTCGCCGATGATTCGGAGGTGATGGGCGATGCCGCGACGCGCGAGTTCCTCCGACATCGGCACGAGCGCTCCAGCACGCTTCTGTTCGTGCTCGACCCGCCCGGCATAAACCAGACGGAGTGGGCGGCCGGTGGTCGGCTCACGCGACGGTGCTCGCGCGGGAACGCGCACCGCGTTGTAGATGACGAGCGTGTCGCCGGCACGGTGCGGCACCCGGTAAGTGATCGATCGCCCGAGATGCTCGCTTGCGCCGACCAGCGCGGATGCCATGGGCTCGAAGTGCTCGATCAGCACATCTTCGTAGCGAGAGTCGTTCTGCTGCCACAGAATGGGCCGGACCAGGTCGGGTGTGTCGCGAACGATCGCAGCGATCGCGGCGAAGCAGCCGTCGTGACGCGTCGGGATCGGCGCGACGGGAACCCCGGATTCCCGCGCGATTCGCTCGAACACGGCGCGGTACTCGTTGGAAAGCGACTCGGGGTCTGCGGCGTGCGCGTCGAGATGGACGAGGCCCGGAGCCGTTGTGTCGAACGCGCTGTGGGACGGGTGCGCCCCATGGACGATGGCACGCGCGTCCCCCCTCTCGACGAGCGAGAGTGCCCACGTGTTCACGCCGGTCACGGTGAGCCCTTGCGGCAAGACGAACACCGGCGTGCACGCACGACGATCACCCATGACACGGGCTCGGCTGCACGAGCGGCGAGAGCGCGACGACCGCCGCGCTCGGGTGACGCGCTCGCAGACGCTCGGCGGCATCAAGCGCAAGACCCGGCGCCAGCGTGCCGGCCACGATCACTTCGGCTTCACCGATCTCGACAAGCTGACACCCGATCCGCTCGCACTCGTACAAGATGACGTCGGCGTGCTTGCCGGGCGCTCCGGCTGGCATCTCGACCGCCACACGCAGCGTGCGGAGCGACTCGATCGCGGTGCGTACGAATGCGCGTCCGATGAGCCGATCCCACTGCGTGCGCGAAAGCGGCTGGCGATCTTCATTACGCGCGGCGAGTTCGAACGCGGCGCGTCCGCGCTCGAAGGCCTCAGCGCATGCCTCGCGTTCGGCGATCTGACGCCTTCGTGCCAGCGTGCGCTCGACCCACTCGTCTCGCTGATCTGCCGGCGCGTATCGATGGATCACCAGTGTTTCGTTGCGCGCGAGCCGCTCGACGATGTGCGCGACCGATCGATTGGTTTCGGCGCGTCGGTGTTCGACGCGGAAGTTGGCATCGAACGCAATGCGGTGCCCGCCGGCGATGAGGCGCGCGCAGAGATCGGTCTCTTCGGCGTAGTAGCCGAACGATTCGTCGTAGCCGCCGGCGTCGAGGAATGCTTGCCTGCGGAGGAGCGCGCCGCAGCCGACAAAGACCTCGGGGAGCCCCCCCGCTTCGCGCGCACCCGTGGGGAGCGCGATATCGGCGCCGATCGCGGCGACGGTCGGGTCGTCGGAGTTCACAATGGGCTGCCACGGAACGCGCGGCGATGAATCGTCGTCGAGCACGAGCAGCCACTCGGCGTTCGAAGCGTGGGCGGCGATGTTCCGGGCCGCCGTGCCTGCGTTGCGGTCGAGGCGGATCAGTTCGATCCGCGAGCCACGCGGCAGCCTCGCGGGCACGTCGAGCGGCGCGTGCGAGGCGTTGTCGATCACGAAGATCGTTGACTCTGCCGTCAGCGCATCGAGCCGATCGAGCGTGCGCGCGAGCTCGTGCGGGCGGTCGCGCGTGGGGATGACGATGTCGATGCGCGGTCTCACGAGAAGAGCGACAGCGTGGCGTTGGGGTTCGCGGGCTGTTCGCCGTCGATGTGCGCGATGATGCGCCGGAGTTCGTCTGGCTGGACGGCGTGGTTGCCGAGCTTGCGCGACTCGGCGGCGGCGGCGACGGCGCCGAGGAAAGCCGACTGCACGTGCGAAGCGCCGGACGCGAGCGCGAGAGTCGAGGCGGTGAGCAGCGCGTCGCCGCACCCGAGCGGGTCGAGCGGACGGGGCTCGATGCTGGGCACGTGTTCGCCGCTGACGCGCGTCTGCCAGCCGGGATCGACGGCGTTCGCGAGGCGGGTGAAGGCGATGAGTCCGTCGTCGGAGAGCGTAGTGAAGACGGCGCGCGCACCGGTGCGTTCCATGAGCTTCCAGACCACGGCGTTGAGCGACGACTCGTAGTCCTGCACCGCGTCGCGCATCTCGCGTTCGGTGGGCGTGATGAGGTCCATATCGCGGAGCGAGACGAGCGAGGCGCGCCGGCCCGAGACATCGCCCGCGAGGACCCGCGTGTGCGGACGCAGTGCGCGCGCGACATCTTCGAGCGCGTGAGGGGTGAGCAGCCCGTTGCCGAAGTCGGCGACGATCGCCGCGTCGATGCCCGGGTGCGCGGCCTGCTCGATCGCATGCAGCAGGAGGCGGCGCGCGTCGGTGTCGAGCGTGATCGGCCTGACCCGATCGAGCTTGACGACCTTCTGGTTCCCGACGAGGAAACGCTGCTTCTCGAGCATGGGGATGTCGGTCGGGATGGAGCGCACGCGCACCCCGGCCGCGTTCATGCGCTCGACAAAGGCTGCGCCGTCCTCGGTGCGGGGCAGCGCGGTGATGAGTGTGGTCTCGGCGCCGAGCGCCGCGGCGTGGCGTGCCATGACCGACGCGCCGCCGTCGAACGATGCCTGTTCGAGCGGGCGGAGCGAGAGGCACGGCGCTTCGTTCGACGATTCGGGCTGGTCGCACGAGACGTAGGTATCGATGATCGTCTCGCCGATGACGACAATCCGCGCGCCGGGTATACGTGCGAGGATCGGCTCGATGGCGCGGGGCGAGAGCGCGTGCATCGAGCGCAGTCGATCGAGCGCGGTATCGCGCGGCGTCGCGAGCGCGCCCTGCGTGCGCTGTTCGGCGAGCGAACGCACCAGCGCCGTCGAGGAGAAGACGAGGTCACCCGAAGTGAACACCACGCGCCCGCCGGCGCGTTCGACGGCCTGGCGCTCGGCGGCGAAGCGCGGGTCGTCGTTCGATTCGTACTCGCGCCCCTTCACGTAGACGTTCGGCTTCGTGCGCGCGAGCAGCCCCTCCGCCGTCGGCTCGGTGTTCACGCACACCGCGTCCACGAACGAGAGCGCCGCGAGGTTCTCCGCGCGCAGGTGTTCCGGAAAGAGCGGACGCCCTTCGCCCTTGCCCACCGACGCGTCGGTCGTGATCGAGACGAGCAGCAGGTCGGCCTGGTCGGCGGCCTCTTTGAGGTGGCGGATGTGCCCGGGATGCACGAGATCGAAGCAGCCGTGGCACTGCGCGACGGTGAGCCCTCGCGCGCGGGTCTCGGCGCAGAACTCCGCCGCTCGATCGAGCGTCATGACCTTTGACGCGGGCGGCCCGGGCGAGGCGTGTTGTTCGACGCGTTGGTGCACCTTTCAAGTGTATCGACCGCGTGCGCAGGCTTGTATGAAAGGCGGTGCGCCTTGAACCCCCGATCGCGATGCGGCGGACCGTCTCTCCCTAGCATGGCCGCGTGACGAGACGCTCTCAGCTGCCGCTGCCTGACCCGATCGGCGAAACGCACGCGTCGTACCTCGATCGGTGTGTCGCGGCGGGCGTGGCGCGCCCGCGTGCGATCGACGCATACCACCGATTCTTCAGAGATGGAGAGGGCTTCCCGGATCGTGTGCCCGCGCCGACGCGAGTCGAAACGACCCCCAGCGATGAAGGAGACGTGCACAAGTTTCTCATGCCGATCGAGGCGCGTGGCGAGCGCGGCGCGCTCCGCGTGCTGGGCCAGCGGGGCGAATCGCTCGAAACCGAATCGGTCGTGATCCCGATGTGGCAGCCGACCGGCACGATCAACACGCTGTGTGTGTCGTCGCAGGTCGGGTGCGCGATGGGGTGCGTGTTCTGCGAGACCGCGCAGATGGGCTTGCTCCGCTCGCTCTCGCCGGACGAGATTGTGGCGCAGTGGTGGGCGGCGACGCACCGCCTCGGGCATTCGATCCGCAACATCGTTTTTATGGGCATGGGCGAGCCGCTGGACAACGCGCCGAGTGTGCTGCGCGCGATCGAGATCCTGACCGATCACCACGGGCCGAACGTGGCGATGCGCCGGATCACGGTCTCGACGGTCGGGCGGCTCGACGGGCTCGAACTGCTGCGAAGCGCGGTCGAGCGGCCGGGGTGGCGTCAGCTGAATCTCGCGGTGTCGGTGAACGCGCCGAACGATGAGATCCGCTCGCGGATCATGCCGATCAACCGCGCGATGCCGCTGTCGGAGCTCGTCGCGGCGCTGCGGGCGTGGCCGCTGCGGAAGAGCGGGTTCATCTGCTGCGAGTACGTGCTGATCCCCGGCGTGAACGACGCGGACGAGCTGGCGGCGTTGCTGGAGCCGGTCCGGTGCTGCATCAACGTGATCCCGTACAACCCGCGCCGGGATTCGCCGTGGCCCGCGCCGAGCGAAACCAGCGTCGATCGCTTCCTCGCGCGTCTGTCGGCGCACGGGCGGTACTGCACGCGCCGGCGGACGAAGGGGCGCGACACGATGGCCGCGTGCGGGCAGCTCGGCAACGAGCGGATCCGCGGGCGGAAACTCGTCGCGATCCCGTGACTCCCGCGAAAGACCGAGAACCAATCGTCCGATGACCGGTCCGTGCGCACGCATTCGATCACATCGCGGCCCGCGCGCGGGTTCACGCTCGTGGAGCTCATCGCTGTCCTCACGCTCGTGGGGATCCTGTCGGCGGTCGCGTTCCCGGCGCTCTCGGCGCTCGACGACGCCCGGGATGCCGCGCTCATCAACGAGGTTGAACGTCGGCTCTGGGTGGCGCGGACGTCGGCGATGAGCACCGGGCTCCCGACGGGCGTGCGTTTCGATATCCCGGGCAACGACGCGACAACCTGGCGCCTGCGCGAAGATGCCGGCGGCATCGAGCGCGTGATCGGCGCAGGCGGTGACTCTGCCGCCCCGCTCGGTTCGCTGTTCCGAGGCGGCGGCATCGCTTCGTTCGCACCCATCGAACCGGGCGGCGACGCGACGGCGTGGTTCGATTACATGGGACGTCCGCACGCGCGCAGCGCCGACGGCACGACACGGATCGAATGGACCGACGATGCGGTGGTCACGATGCTCGATGAGCGCCGCATCACCATCCGTCGGCTCACGGGGAGCATCGAGCGATGACGCGTGGGTTCACGCTGATCGAGGCGCTGGTCGCGATCGTGGTGCTGGCCATTGTGATGCCGGTCGCGATGACCATGCTGGGCGACGCGTCGATCGACCGCGCTCGCGCCGAACAGATCACGCGCGCGTCGTGGATGCTCTCAGCGGCGAGCGAGCAGATCCTCGCCGACGCGTCGAGCGATGCGCCGGGATTCGGGATGGGCGCCTTCGAAGACCCGGCGGTGTACCTCGACGACCCCGTCAGCGGGTTGCATGCGCGTTTAGACACGGTGCTCACGCCGTACACGAGCCGCGGCAAGACGCTGAGCGTCACGATCGGTGCGCTCGTTTCGGCGCAGGGCGTCGAGACGGACGACGCATCGCTCGACTTGTACCGGCTCGTCACGGTGCGCGTCTCGTGGATCGATCTGCGGGGCGATGCGCAGGTCATGGAACTCCCGCTGCTTCTGGCGGACGTGCTGTGAGCCGCCCGCGCCGACGAGGCGGCTTCACGCTTGTCGAAGCGATCGGGGTGATCGTCGTGCTGTCGGTCATGGCGATGGTGACCTCGACGATCGTCCTGAGCAGCGCCGATGCGTACGCGCGCACCGGCGATCGGCGAGACGAGCTCCGCCGGGTCGATCTCGCGCTCGAACGCCTGGTCCGCGAGCTGCGCGAGGTGGACGCCTTCGCGGTGGCGCAGCAGACCCGCTACGTGACGAGCGATGGCGACGGTGTGGAACTCTCCGGCTCCAACCTCATCTTTACGGATACGGACGGGCTCACCGCGCGCCTCTGCGCCGGCGTTGACGCCTTTGCGATCACCTACCACAGCGGGAACGGGAGCTCGCTGGACATCGCCGGCGGCGACGACCCGGCCACGGCGCGGACGGCACGCCTCTCCATCACGGCGGGCGACACCACGCTGTCGAGCGTGGTCATGCTCCGACGGAACGGGGGCGAGTGATGCGCGGGCGCACACGCAAGGGCGTCGCGGTCGCTTCCGCGGTGATCATCCTCGTCGTCGTGAACCTGGCGATCGTCGGGATCACGGTCGGGACGCGTGACGATTCGGTCATCGCGGCGCAGAAGGCGGACACCGCTCGCGCGTTTTATACCGCCGAGAACGGCGTGCGCGTGGTCGCGACCGAGATCGCGGAGGGACGCGACGTGCCCGAGGGCACGCTGACGCTCGCCGATGGGTTCACGATTGACGTGACACTGCTCGACGACGACAACCCGGTGACCGTTCGGATCACGGGGCGCACGGGTTCTGCCCGGCGGATGATCGAGGTCGGGATTGAGTGACCCGGCGGGTCAGTCCTGCGTGGTGTCTTTCTCTTGCCACGACACGATGCGCCCGAGCCCGCCGCTGGGCTCGACGAAGGTGTGTGTCTGTTCCAGCACGGTCGGCCCGACGACGGATTGCGTGAGGGCGGGGACGACGCTCGCTTCGAGGGTGCGTCCGCGGGCCATGTGCGCACGGATTGCGTAGGTGGCTTGCGGATCGACGCCGCCGAAGTGCGCGACGAATGATCCGCCGCCGAACCCGCTCGCGGCGCCGATGTCTCGCCGGGCGACGAACGCGCCGGCGCTGTCGAAGAGTTCGACGCGGACGCCGATGGCGGCGGTGTTGGTGCGGCCGGGCCCCCCGCCGATGACGCGGACTTTGAGGTAGTTGTCGCTGTCGGTCTCGTTGCGGAGCAGTGTGTTTGGGGCATCGGTGCGGGCGATGGCGAGGTCGAGGTCGCCGTCGTTGTCATAATCGATGAACGCGGCGTCGAACGCGAAGGCCGGGATCGAGGCGCCGAGACTCACGCGCGCGAACGTTCCGTCGCCTTGGTTCTCGAAGAGCAGGTTCTTCGCGGCTTCGTCGGCGATGTCGTCGGCAACGGTGCCGACGTACAGGTCGAGGTCGCCGTCGTTGTCATAGTCGCCCCAGTCCGCGGTGCGGAGCGCGCCGACGTCGGTGAGCCCGCTCTGAGCGGTGATCTCCGTGAACGACACGGCGCCCGTCGCGGGGTCGAGGTCGTTGCGCCAGAGGGTGCCGTGATCGCCGGGGTGGGTGTTGCCGAGGTAGAGGTCGAGGTCCCCGTCGTTGTCATAGTCGCCCCACGCGGCCTGCGCATCGAGGTCGTGCGCGTTCGACGTGAACGCCGGGATCGCACGCGGGTCGTGCCCTTCGGCACCGGAGAGGTACAGCCCGAGGGCGCCGGTGCCGTGGTGCAACAGATCGATGCGCCCGTCGTTGTTGACGTCGGCGACGGCAAGACGCGCCGCGGTCCCGCTTTGGCGCGGGTCGTTCAGGTGCGCGAGCGACGGGGGCGACTGCTCGAAGGCGTGCTCCTCGCTGCTGCGGTTGCCGCGTGCGACGTCGTTGCCCCACGCGCTGGTGATGACCGCGTCGGCGCGCCCGTCGTCGTCGAAGTCGCCGGCGATCGCGAGCGATGGCGTCGAGCGAGGCTCCCACTCGAGCGGGTCGGCGAGGTCGAAGTTGCCCCCGCCGTCGTTGATGAAGAGGCCGGGGATCGCAGACGTCCCGTGCCGGGCGGTCAGGACGTCGAGGTCGCCGTCGTGATCGGCGTCGAGCAGCGCGCACTGCGCGCCGATCGAGGAAGGCGTGGGGACCAACGGGGTGAACGCGTTCGCGCCCTGAAGGAGCAGGCGGGGCGGCTCGGTGGTCAGGAGGACGTCCTGGCGCCCGTCGCCGTTGAAGTCCCCGGGGTGGAGCCCTCCGCCCGTTGCGGCGTCGAAACCGGTGTGACCGCTCACGTCCACGAAGATCGGGACGAAGGGCGAGGCGTCGTCGGCGTGGACGATGCGGACGTTGTCGATGCCGAAGATCTCATCACTTCCGGTGACGTCGGAGCGCCACGTAATCGTTGCAAGACCGTTCGTTGCTTCAAACTCGCGGCTGACGCTGGTGTAGAGCGCCGTGCCGCGGGTTCCGAGCCCGAGGGCGTTGCCTGTCGCCTCGGGTTCCACCGGCCAGGTCTGCTCGAGTCCTCGGTTACGTGAGAACGTCTCCGCGAAGAGCTGCTCTCCATCTGCTTCGAGATAGAACCAGTCTTGCAGGCTCCCATTCTTGCCGTCCCACGTGCCGTCGATGATGAGGTCCCACACGACGACGTAGCGTTCTCCCGGTGCAAGCAGAACGAGGATGCTGGTCGACCCATCTTTCTCGTGGAGACCGTGGAACGTGCCAAGGAACGACGTGTGGCGGACTCGTTTGTCATCCCACGCGGCATCGACGCCGGCCTCGAAGTCTGTGAAGTACGGGACCGTCGCGGGGATGCGCGTGCTGACGTGCTCGTAGGCCCCGAGGTCGTACGCCCCCGCAAGGGGTCGTTCGACGCCGAGACGATCGACGCTGGTGACGCCGGCGGCGTCCTGGCCCGCGTCGATGGCGGGCGAGTCGCTCGCGAGCTGGAGCGAACCGAGCTCGAAGCGCGGATCCGCTTGAAGGCTCGTCTCATCGATCTGGCGAGAGGGGATATCCCCACCGCCGTTGGAGAAGAAGAGGTTGTGCGTTTCGGTGAGCGCTGTGCCGTTGCGCGGGGCGATCCCGTCGTCGGCGTGGTTGGCGATGATGGAGTTGAAGACCTCGACGTTTCCGCCCCACGCGGAGATGCCGTCGTCGCCGTTGTTCGCGACCGTCCCGTGCCACATGGTGAGCGAGGCGTTCGCCTTGCGGAGTTCGATGCCGTCGCGCGCAGCGCCGGTGACGACGCAGTTGGTCATGGCGAGCGCGGAGTTGTCGTTATTGATGCCGATGCCCCAGCCGTCGATGGTGACGCGCTGAAGCGTCGCGGTGGCGTCGTGGAGTTCGATGCCGCTGCCGGTGGTGCTCGACCCGGTGAGCGAGGAGTTGACGAGCGTGAGTTCGGCGCCATCGAGATCGATGCCGTAGCGCGCGCTGCCCGAGATCGCGCAGGAGTCGATGCGGACGGTCGAGTCGGTGCGCACCTCGAAGTGGGCGGTGGTCGCGTTGCTCGTCGAGCAGTAGCGGAAAGCGATGTTCTCGGAGCGTTCGACGAAGACGACGCGCGTGCCGTCGAGACCGTCGAAGGCGAGCCCGCTGAACTCGATGTGCTCGCGATCTCGGACGAAGACGGGCGTGTCGGCGTGGCGCACGGTGACCGGCCCGAGATCCCCGGTATGCACGCCGGTTGTATCGGCGATGAAGCGGACGGGGCCGCCGGGCTGTCCCGAGTGCGACGGCCTGAGCTGCTGCTCGTAGACGCCGGCACCGATGTAGACGGTGTCGCCCGACTGCGCAGAACTCGCCGCTTTGGAGAGCGTTCGCCACGCGGTCTCGGCGGAGAGCCCGTCGTTCGTGTCGTCACCGCTCGTGCGTACGAAGAAGTCGGTCGCGAGGCTCGTGCGCATGCACACAAGCATCACGAGCGCAACGGTCACGAGCAGTCGGAGCAGCGCGCTGGGCGACTCGTTCATGGGAACCTCCTCATCGAGTTTCGATTGCAAGTCAGAAGGGGCCGAGGGTCAGCACCGACTCGGTCCCGTCTTCGTGCCCGATCGTGACGGTCCTGCCGACCAGATCGATCGCAACGACGCTCCAGCCATCACCGAGGTCGTGTCCGACCGAGGCGAGGGTGCCCTCGATGCGCGCGAGCGGCTCTCCGCCGCGCCCGCGCATGATGGTTGTCAACTGGAACTCCGGTGCCGGGTTGATCGAGGGCGCGGGTGTGCCATCGACCGAGAGCACCGGCTCGTCGTCGAAAACCCACGGCTCGACCATCATCGGCGAACGCACGTCAGCCGATGTCTCGGCGAGGTGATCCGCGTGCGCCGCCGCCGTCAGCAGCGCGGCATCGACGCGGAGCAGATCCGCCGCGGGCACGTCGATCTCGGCGATCGGAGCGGCCGGCGTTGCCATCGATAGGCTTGGCGACGTGCCGATCATCAACGCCACGCCCTGCACCGCGAGGAGCGGCGCGGCGAGCACAAGCATGTCGCGGGTGCGCGCGCGCACGTCTCGTGACGTCGTCATGGTGCCTCCCCGATCTTCGGCTGCTCGATGAGCCCGAAGTGAGACACCTCGAGCGACAGGTTGATGACGTCCTCGCCCGGGACGTCGCTCGCGAGCATGCGTGTGTCGCGGAAGGCCACGGCGCCGTGCCCGTGCGCGTATGCGTCGAGGAAGGCGGTGATCGCGGCGTAGGTGCCCTCGGCGCGGAGGCTCACGCGCGTTTCGCTGATGTCCGAGAAATCGCCGCGCGCGCTGGACGGGATCGGCGTCGGCGCGCTGACGTCGAACGCCCGGATCGAGACGTTGACCTGTTCGGCGATTTTCTCGACCCGGCCGTGCAGCATCGACTGCGAGCCGCCTTCGCGTGGTGCTTGGGGCAGACAGTCGAGCGAACGCTCGTACCGTTCGAGACGCAATCGCAGCGCCGCGAGGTCTCCCTGCGCTTCCGGCGCGAGCATGGCGTATGACTCCGCCGCGGCGAGGGCCGTTTCTGCCTGCACGCTGCGCGCGCGCGACGGCGACAGCACCATAGCGCCCAGCGCGGCACAGACTGCGCCGACGATGAGCGCCTTCGCGAAGCGTTCGCGGGTTGAGTCGTGTGAAGCCGAGATCATCACGGGCCGCTCCCCTCCCTGTTGCCGAGCAGCGACAGCGTGGACGTCGGGACGAGTTCGATCGTCAGCCCGAAGTGGACGGATTCGGCGCCGGCTTGCTCCACGCGGCTTGTCGATCCGAGCTGAACATCGCGGACAAGGGGGGATTCGGTGAGCACGCGCGCGAAGTCAACGAGCAGCGCCCGAGCGCCGGAGGCGTCGTCCCCGTCGCCCGCGTGCTCGACCAGGCCCCAGACCTGGCACGTGGGCGTTCCGCCCTGCGCGGAGAAGGACACGTCTGTCATCCGCACGCGATCGGGGCGCGAGTCGGCGAGCTGACGAAGAACGGGGGCCACCTTCGCGCTCGCGCCCAGTTGGTCCGCGAGCACTTCCAGACGCTGGTGCGTGCGCGTCACACGGAACTGGGCATCGACGAGCTCGGCGTGCATCTGCTCGCCGCTCGGCGCCCCCGCGAGCAGCGAGGCACGCTGCATGTCGATCGCGCCGGCGTTCCAGTGGTTCCAACCCGCCTCGACACCCGTCACCGCGCACGCGAGCGCGATGCCGGCGATCGCGACACGCTGCGACCGGCGCACCGCGCGACGCTCGCGCGCCGAACGCGGGAGCAGCAGCGGGACGTTCGACCTGTGCGCCGGTGCCGGGTTGGACGTCGTCACGGACGAGGCGAAGTCGTCCTGCTCGAGCTCGACCGCGAGGAGCTCGCCGAGATTGGCGATCTCGCCGGCCTGGGCGTGGAGCGCGAGGCGAACGGGACGCGGCGCATCGCTCGGCAGCCCGAACCGCACGGATTGTCTCAGCTCGAGCGCGATGCGTTGGAGGACGGACTGCATCGACGGGAGCACGTCTCGTCCTCGCAGCTCCGAACCGGGGATCGGCGTGTTCTGATCGGGGATCCCGATCTCGCGGAGGATTCTCATCGCCTCGTCGAGCTCGCGTGCGTTGAGGCCGGCCCGCTCCCCAGCGAGCTGCCGCGCGAGCGGCGTCGCGAGGTGCGAGAGCCCGACCGTCGCGGAGCGCACGAACGCCAGACGCCCGCGCGACGCGACGCACACCACCAGCCGATCGTCTTCCAGCGAGAGCTGCGCGATAGAAGCGTCGGGCTCGCACGCGCCGACCGCGGCGGTGACCGCGCTTTCGAGCGCGACCGAGAGCAGCGAACGCTGCTCGACCGGCTTGAGCCCGGCGCTCACGGCGAGCCTGGCGACCTGATCCGCGGCGCGCTCGTTCTCCGCGCACGTGAGGACATGCGAGCGCTCTTCGCTTCGCGAGATCACCTCCGCCGCGACGCACCACTCGTCGAGGGCGCCGATCTGCTCTTCGAGCGAGAGGAGCGCCGCGTCGATGACGGCGCGCCCCGTGCCGGGGATCGAGATGACGCCGGCGTGCGCGTTGGGAGAATCGAATCGCGCCTCGATTGCCGCGCCTTGCGAGCCCGTCTCCTGCACCAGTGACTTGAGCGAGGGCAGCAGGTCCGTGAGTCCGCGCGACCAGACGTCGGACCACGTCGCCGGGTCGAGAGGCCTGGATGCGCGTGCAGATGCCGACTCGAGCGTCAGCGACGAGGGCGTGAGCCGAAGCGTTGCGTTCGGGGTGCGCATCGTGAACTTCCGGGACCGCGCGGGCGGTTCAAAGGTCGTTGGCGTTGATCGCGGCGCCGGCGGCGTCGTTCACACGCGTGGCCTCCGTCGAGTTGGCGTAGAAGACGGCGACGGGAGGCGTCGCGGCGTTGTTGACGAAGTAGCGCCACCCCGCCGCGGTCGCGGACGTCGTCCGGGCGTCGGCCTCCGCCTGCGTCGCGGCGATGACGTTGTTCAGACCGTTGTACGGGTTGGGCGGCAGGGGTTCCTGCATGACCGTGCCCTGCTCTGTGAGCTGCTGGAGCGTGGGATACAACGGATTGCCGTTCGTCGCCGCGTTGGCGTAGAAGGACGCGATGCCCGTGCGCACGCCGCCCAGTGCGCCCTGCACGGCGGCTGTCTGCGCCCGCGCCGAATAATCGAAGTAGGTCGGGATCGCGATGCCCGAGAGCACGGCGAGGATGACGACGACCGCGATCAGTTCGATCAGCGTGAAGGCGCGACGTGAGGACGAACGGTGCATCTTTGAATCTCCATCGAACAACTCGTAATGAGTTCCTCTTTGGCATCGGCTTCTGGGCGATCCGGGTTCAGGCGGAGGAATCGGATACCCGGAAGCGGGGTATCTCCGTGCGGGCTGTGCGGGTTATCCGACAAGCGAGATCATGTTCCACATGGGCATGAAGATCGCCAGCGCCACGACCAGCACGACGCCGGTGAGCAGCGCGATGAGCGCGGGCTCGAGCACGGTGGCGGCGTTCTTGGCGAGGTGCATCGCGCGGGAGGAGAAGTGCTCGCTGGCGATCCGGCACATCTCGGGCACGCGCCCGGATGTCTCGCCCGCGGAGAGCAGTTGTTTGGCGAACGCGGGCAGGTAGTCGCTGGCGTGCACGCCGTCGCGGAGGCGTGAACCGCCTCGGATCGAGGCGACGGCGCGATCGATGTCGCGTCGGAGCGTGGGCCGCCCGGAAGCGCGCGATGCCATCTCGAGCGACTCGATCAGCCCGAGCCCGCTGCGCAGCGCGATGCCGAGCACGCTTGTGAATCGGGCGACGGCGACGTCCACGAGGATGTCCCGCAGCAGCGGGACGCGGTGGAGCGCGCCGTCGATCGCCAGACGCCCGCGGGGGCTCGCCCAGACGGAACGGAGCGTGAAGACCGCGCCCCCGATGACGCCGAGATACGCGTACCAGAAGGACTTGACGGATTCGCCGAACACGAGCAGCGCGCTGGTCAGCGCAGGGAGCTCGACGCCGCGGTCCATGAACATGTGCGCGAACTTCGGGACGACGAAGACGAGGAGAAAGGCGACCGCGAGCCCGATCGCGACGAGCACCGCGGCGGGGTACATCAACGCGCCGCGCACGGTGCGGCGGAGCTCCATGCCGTCCTGCACGGATCGCGCGAGGTGCTCGAGCACGGTGGTGACGTTTCCGGTCTGCTCGGCGGCATGAACGGTCTCGATGTAGATCTCGCCGAAGATCGACACGTGCGGGCGTAGCGACTCGGTGATGGTCGAGCCCGATTGCACGGAGCGCGCGACGCTGACGAGTGCTTGGCGCAGGCGCCCGGCGGGTTCCTGCTCCGCGATGGAGAGGATCGCGTCGGTGACGGGGAGCCCCGCGCTCAGGAGCACCGCGAGCTGCTGCGTGACCGAGGCGATCTGCTCTGCCTTCACGCCCGAACGCGAGAAGAGAGATGCGCGCGATTGCTGCGGGTTCGAGGCGCTGAGCTTGGTGGGTGTGACGCCCTGCGCGGTGAGCTTGCGGTAGGCCTCGGCGCGATCGGCGGCCTCGATGGACCCGCGCACGCCGCCGCCATCCGTCGAGACGCCGCGATAGGCAAAGACGGAGGCGCTCATGCCGAGACCCGCAGGGTGTGGTCGGTCTCCGGCTCGGACCCGAGGGCCTTGGTCTGGATGACGCGTGCGACCTCTTCGACGCTGGTGATCCCGAGTTCGACCTTGCGCACGCCGTCGAGACGCATGGGCCCATGCGCGTAGGCCTGCGCGAGGCTGCGCTGGGAGAAGGCGACGGACTCGATCTCGGCGACGGGCGCGCCGCGTTCGATCGCGGCGCCGACGTCGTGGGTGACGCGGATCATCTCGAAGATGCCGACGCGTCCGTGGTAGCCGGTCTGGTGGCAGCGTGCGCAGCCGGCACCGATCTTGAAGTGCGTGGCGGGGTCGATGCCGAGGCGGCGCACGACGCTGGCGTCGGGGCGATCGATCGTGGCGCAGTCGGGGCACACGGTGCGCACGAGGCGTTGGGCGATGACGCCGAGCAGCGCCGCGCGGAGCGCGAAGGCGGGGACTTCGAGGCTGAGCATGCGCGCGATGGCGCCGGCGGACTCGTTGGTGTGCAGCGTGCTGAGGACGATGTGCCCGGTCAGCGCGGCTTGCGTTGCGATGCGCGCGGTTTCGGGGTCGCGGATCTCGCCGACGAGCACGACGTCGGGGTCCTGGCGGAGCACGGAGCGCAGGGCTTCTGCGAAGCCGAGCCCGATCTCTGCGTTGGCCTGCACCTGTCGCACGCCGGCGACGCGGATCTCGACGGGATCCTCGATCGTCACGATGTTGCGGTCGGAGGTGTTGAGGCGTTTGACCGCGGTGTAGAGCGTGCTGGTCTTGCCGGAGCCGGTGGGCCCGGTGACGAGCAGCATGCCGTGCGGCTGATCGAGGCACTCGTTGAGCGAGGCGATCATGTCGCTCGGCACGCCGAGGCGGTCGAACCCGAGGATGTCGGCGTTGGGGCGCAGGATGCGGAGCACGGCGTTCTCGCCGTTGACGGTCGGGATGAGGCTGACGCGGAGTTCGTACTTCTGGCTGCGGTGTTCGAAGCGGCACTTGCCGTCCTGCGGACGCCGCGTCTGTGTGAGGTCGAGCCCGGACATCACTTTGAGGCGTTGCACGAGCGCCGGGTGCGCGGAGACGGGCGGCCCTTGCTGCGCGCGGAGCCTGCCGTCGATGCGATAGCGCAGCTGCAGCTCGCGCTCGCAGGGGCTGATGTGGATGTCCGAGGCGTCGGCGTCGATCGCGTCGGTCAGGATCTGGTTGAGCGCGGCGACGATCGGCTCGTCGCCCGTGGTGAGTTCCGTGTCGATCGTGGAGGCCGCTTCGGTCCGCTGCCCGCCGGTCCCCGCGAGGCGGTACGCCTGGCTCACCAGCCGATCGATCAGCGAACGCTCGCACACGACGGTGTCGATCTCGCGATGCAGCAGCGCGCGCAGACGATCGACGACCTGCAGGTCGAGCGGGTCGTTCACGGCAACGGTGGAGACTTCGTCGAGATGGAACAGCACGAAGACGCCGTGCTTCTCCGCGAGACCGCGGGGCACGAGGCGCGAGTTGTTGATGTCCACGTCGAAGGCGTCGAGATCGACGAAGGGCACCTCGCAGAGTGTCGCGCGGGCCATCGCCATATCGCGTTCGCTGACCGCCTGGCTCTCGATGAGGACGCGATCGACCGGCGCACCTTGCGCGCGGGCGCTCGCGACGGCTTCGTCCGCCGCCGCGCGATCCAGCAGGCCCTCGGTGACGAGGTGCTCGACGATGAACCCGTCGGTGCCGATCATGCCGCGTCCTCCGACGGGGGTTCCGGCACGAGCGCGAAGAGATCGGTGTGGTCCTCGTCCGGGTTGGCGAAGCGAGCGCCGAGGAAGTACGCGCCGGCGGCGTCGTGCGCACGGACGCGCATCAAGCGCAGCGTTGCCGAGACGTTCGACTCTCCCGGGCGCGAGATCGTGAAGATCGCTTCGGACCCACGCGGGAAGAAGACCGGGCTGATGATCCCGATCCCGCCCGCCGAGACGTCGAGGATCCTGACCTGCACGCCGTCGGCGAATCCGGAGGCGGAGGAGAAGCGCGGCAAATCACCCCGCGGGCGCAGCACGCCCGGGATCTCCAGTTCTTGCCGCTGGTGCTTCCGCAGCCGGAGCCCCTCGCTCTGATGTTCTCTGTCCATGTCGGCTCCGCTCGTGCCGGCGCGTGAGCGCCCCGGAGCAATCCGTGATCGGACATCGCACAGCGCGACACCACCGCCCTGTGTGAGCCGACGCCCCGTCCGATCCGCGTGATCCGTACGGCTCGCGCAATCGTCACAACCGGACCCCACCGGAATGCGGGGCGCTCACCCGGATCAGAAACTTCGCTCCGCACGCGTACGCGCTCTGCATCGACGCGTCGATCCGACCGACAAAACGACTTCGAGGAAGCGAGAGGAGTCCCCATGAGCGACGGCCCCGTGTCCGAACCGATCCTGAGCGAGTTCTCCGACGATCCGGAGATGATGGAGCTCGTCGAGCTGTTCGTCTCCGAAATGCCGGGACGGATCCAGGAGCTCGAGCGCTGCTTCGAGCAGGGCATCGCCGACCAGCTCGCGGGCGTCGCGCACCAGATCAAGGGTGCCGGCGCGGGGTACGGCTTCTCGCAGATGACCGACGCCGCGGCGACGCTCGAGAACGCGATCCGCGGCGGCGAGACCGACCTCCCTTCGCTCCGCAACGAGTTCGACCGTCTCATCGACATCTGCAACCGAGCATCCGCCGGCTGATCCGATGTGCCATGCACCCGCGTCTGGAGAAGCGCACCGTGTCGAACCAGGATCAACAACCGCTCTTGCTGCTTGTCGATGATTCGCCGGCGATCCATCGCCTGCTCGCGTTCAAGCTCCGGAACGAGGACGTCGAACTGATCAGCGCGTACGACGGCGCGGAGGGGCTGGAGTCCGCGCAGCGTCAGATGCCGACGCTCGTGCTGCTCGACCTCAACATGCCGACCATGCACGGGCTCGAGGTGCTCAAGGCGCTCAAGGGCGACGAGGAGACGCACAACATCCCCGTGATCGTGCTCTCCGGCTCGGCGCAGTCCGAAGAGAAAGTGCAGGCCTTCGAGCTCGGCGCGATGGACTTCGTCACCAAGCCATTCGATCTGCCCGAGCTGCGCGCACGCATCGGGTCGGCGATCAGGCTGCACCGGCTCATGCTCATGCTCGGGCAGCGCGCTCAGATCGACGGGCTGACCGGGCTCTGGAACCGAACCTACTTCGACGAACGCCTCGAGTCCGAGGTCAACGAGGCGCTCCGCGGCGAAGACAAGACCGTCTCGCTCGCGATGTGCGACCTCGACCACTTCAAGAAGCTCAACGACGGGTTCGGGCATCCCGCGGGCGACGCCGTGCTCGAGAGCTTCGCGAAGATCCTCTCCTCGACGGTTCGCTCGTACGACATCGCCTGCCGCTACGGGGGCGAGGAGTTTGCGCTCATCTTCCCGGGCACCGAAGCGCACGAAGCGGCCGGCGTGTGCGAACGCATCCGCAAGGCGATCGAGGAGCACCGCTGGACGGCGTACCCGGAGATCCGCGCGACGGCGTCGTTCGGGCTCGCGAGCACGCCGCTGCCCGAGGTCGCGGGCCCCACGGGCTGGCTCGAAGCCGCCGACCAGGCGCTCTATTCCGCGAAGACCAACGGACGCAACCGCATCCACGTGCACGACGGTGCCGGCGGATTCGGGGACTTGCCGAACCTCAAGCTGGCTGGCTGAAGACACGGCCGGCGAGCATCAGCCCGCACCACGCCGCGAGCAGCCCGAGCGCATTGCTGAGCAGCACGTTGAGCAGCGCGTGCGCGATCGCGCCGTCGCGTCCGAGGTGCAGCGTTTCGTTCGCGAACGTCGAGAACGTGGTGAAGCCGCCGAGGAGCCCGATGACGAGGAACCAGTGCGCATCGCTGCGCACCTCGACGTCGCCCCGCATCGCGTGGGCCGCGACCCCGATCGCGAAGCACCCGATCGTGTTGACCGCGAGCGTCCCGAGCGGGAACCCGTCGCCGGCGAATCGCTGCACGCCCAGCGAGACGAGGTACCGCAGGCAGCTCCCCAGCCCGCCCCCGACAAAGATGATCAGCAGCTTCATCAGCATCAGCGGAGCGTACCGCTTTCGGTCGTACGCTGAGCATCGCGGCGCGGGGCCATCGGCGGTACAAATGGCTCATGCGCACGGGAACGCTTCTTGCCGGGATCGCGTTGCTCTGCTCCGGCATGGCGGGGCTGGGCTACCAGCTCGTCTGGACGCGTGTGCTGTCGGTCGGGCTCGGCAGCGAAGCGCCGGGCATGCTCGCGTCGATCATGGCATTCTTTGTCGGGCTCTCGATCGGCTCGCTGCTGCTCGACAAGCTCGTCAGCTCGTCGCGCACGCCGGGGCGCTGGTACGCCGGTCTTGAACTCTTCATCGGCGCGTACGGCGTCTTCACCGTCTGGCTGCTCCCGCGCGTGAACGAGTGGATGCCCAGCATCACCGGGCCAACACCCTCGCCCGCGCTGCACTGGGCGGTCGCGTTCGGGGTGCCGCTCGTGACGCTGCTGCCGGCGACGCTCGCGATGGGCGCCACGCTCCCCGCGATGGACCGGTTCGTCTCGCGTCTGCGTCACGAGGGTCGTACGCTCGGCCTCGTCTACGCGCTCAACACGCTCGGCGCCGTCGCGGGCACGCTGCTGTCGGCGTACGTGCTCATGCGCGCGCTCGGGCTGAGCGGAACGATCCTCGCGCTCGCGTCGCTCAACGTCGTCGCGGCGCTGCTGATCCTGCTGGGCCCGGGCCAGCGTGAAGCCGCGCGCGAGACGATCAACTCGCCGATGGACGGCACGCCGGGACGCCCGCAGCTCGCGTTCATGCTCTTCGGGACCGGCCTGCTGGGGATCGGGTACGAGGTGCTCGCGATCCGCGTGATGGCGCGGGCACTCGAGAGCACCGTCTACTCCTTCGCCGGCGGGCTGAGCGTCTACCTGCTCTTCACCGCGATCGGTGGGACGATCTACCAGCGCTTCCTCTCGCGCGTGCAGACGTTCGGCGGCCCGCTGCCGTGGCTGCTGATCGGTGTCAGCGTGAGCTGCCTGCTCAGCGCGTGCGCGCTCGCCGGTGCAAACGGAATCTACAACGACACACGCAGCGCGCTCGGCGGGACGATGGGCGCGTCGATCTTCGCGGAACTGCTGCTCGCGCTGATCGTCTTCGCCGTGCCGTCGATGATGATGGGCGTGCTCTTCATGCACCTCGCGCAGGCGGCGCGCCGTGAGCGGGCCGGCGTTGGCTGGGCGTTCGGCGTGAACACGCTCGGCGGTGCGCTCGCAGCCCCGCTGCTGGGCGTGGGCATGATGCCTCTGACCGGCGCGGCCGCGGCGCTCGCGTTCGTGGGGGCGGCGTACCTGCTGCTCATCCCGAAGTGGTCGCCCAGGATCATCGCGATGCTCGTGCCGAGCGCGGGACTCGCGGCGCTGCTCTTCACACTCGATCTCCGGCTTGTCGAAGCACCCGAGGGCGGGCGCGTGCGCACGGTGGTCGAGAGCGTGCACGGCGCGGTGGCGGTTGTCGAGCAGCCCGACCCGCGCGGCGGCGACCCACTCCCGCTGATCAAGGTCAACAACCAGTTCAACATGGGCGGGCTCGCGGGCGCGTTCGCCGAGCGCCGGCAGGCGCACATCCCCCTGCTGCTGCACGGCGAGCCGCGGCGGGCGCTCTTCCTCGGGCTCGGCACCGGCACGACGTGGGCCGCCTCACGCCACTATCGCGCGCTGCAATCCGTTGGTGTCGAGCTCGTGCCCGATGTCGTGCGCCTCATGAGCCGGTTCGACGACGCGCACGAGGCACTCCCGATGGCGCCGCGCCTGCGCGCGGTCTCCGCCGATGCCCGCCGCTACGTGCGCGCGGCGGATGATCGGTACGACGTCATCGTTGCCGATCTCTTCCACCCTGGTCGCGATGGCGCGGGCAACCTCTACACGCGCGAGCACTTCGAGGCGGTGCGCGCGCGACTCGCGCCGAACGGGCTCTTCTGCCAGTGGCTGCCCACGTACCAGATGGACGGCGAGGTCCTCCGCACCGTCGTGCGCACGTACCTTGAGGTCTTCCCGCACACCGAGGCGTTTATCTGCCACTTCAACGCGGCGACGCCCATGCTCGGGCTCGTGGGCTCGCAGACCGAACTCGCGTGGGCGCCGGGCTGGACATCTGTACCGATGCGCGATCCGTCGCTGCGCGAAGCGCTCGAAGTCAGCGCGATCACGGGCGACCTCGACCTCTTCGGCTGCTACCTCGCCGACCGCGCGCAGCTCGAAGCATGGGCCGGCGAGGGGCCGATCAACACGGACGATCGCCCGGTCGTCATCTTCGATGCGCCGCGGAGCGTGTACCTCGGCGAGGTGAACACGTGGGTGAACATCCTCGATCTGTTCGACAACACGGAGCCAAGCGTCGAAGGCGTGTGGCCGGGCGCGACGGGCACGCCCGCCGGCAACGCGCTCGAACGCTTCTGGAAAGGACGCGACCTGTCGATCCGCGCGGGCGCGCGACGCCTGCAGGGCGACGACCAGGGCTACATCGACGGCATGCTCGCGAGCATCGCGTCGGGGCCCGAGTTCACGCCGGCGTACGGCGTGCTGCTGCAGAACGCGCAGGCGCTGAACGCCGCGGGCAACCGCGATCGCGCGATCATACTTGTTCGTGCGATGGAAGAGGCGCGTCCGGACCGCCCGGAGGCGCGCATGATCAGGATGAGGTTGGAGCAGGCGCGGTGATGACGATCTTGCGTTCCCGACGTGCGATCCAGCAATGAGCGGCGTGCCAAGCAACTATGCAGAGAAAGAAAATCCAAAGCGGGTCCTCGATCAGCATTCCAGTGAGCCAGAGCACGGCGAAGATCGCGCAGCCAACAAGACTCAGCAGAATCGCGGGCGCTACCCGTCGCCAAGCCAATGCGATGCACACCCCTGAAACCGCTGAAGAAATCGGGATCAGCTCGACGTAGTACAGCACTCGCCCAGCGTCGGATACGTCTCCGTACTTCGCGCCCATGATGAAGTTGAGGGCTCGCACACCCGTCCACACCGGGTAAACGACGGTCCAAACCAGCACCGCCCAGTCACCCGCACTCGGTCTGCGCACGAGTCCTCGGCGAGCGAACATATGTGTGCAGCCATAGACAGCCGCGAGCGGGCAGACAATGAGGGATGCGAGCAAGTAGTCATTCAGCGGTAATACGTGATCATCCTACGGATCCGTGGCTTACGACTTTCACGGGGAAGTCTGGCTCACACCCGGCGGAACGCGGTCGCCTGTTGCACGGAGGCTCAACGCCATCCACAGCAAGACAGGCCCAATCACGACATGCCAGGTCAGAAACGTGTGGTCCAACTCCAATGGGATGAGCCAGAAGCACAGCGAGAGCGATGCCCATGCAAGGTGGTGAACAACAAAGCCCCTCAGGGCTACCGGACTAAGGTAGAACGCGGGCACAAGTGCGAACGACCAGGCGATCGAAACAATTCCGAATGTAATAGCTCCGGCAATACAACTTCGCTCCCTAGTGCCGTCGATCCCAGCCGCATCCGCACCCAGATCCAAAGGAGCGAGCACAAGACTGGTCGCGACCCAAGCGACCATACCGATCAACATTCCCCAGAAAGCAAACAAGCCGCTGAGTACTGCGTAAACGGCACAGGAATGCCAACGCATGCACGCGATCCGAAGCGATGGCACGAGGACACATGCGTGCCCGAAACCAAGAATCGTCAGGTTGACTTCAGCACTCTGTTCCCACTGCGGCCAGTAGCTGAGCACAAGCGGCGCAATCAGCGAAAGTGCGTACCCAATCGCCCACCATGTCAAGAGCCGGCGCATCACGCGCCCCTTTCGCTCAGGCGGTCGCCTCGCGCAGCGTCCACTTGCTGCCGTCGTCGGCATCGCGCACGACTTCGCGGTAGAGCGTGTCGCGCTCGACGGGTCGGTAGCCCGCTTCGGTGATCGCGCGGGTCAGGTCGTGGACGGTGGTCTCCTGGTGCGTCGTCGCGCCGCCGACTTTGGTGATGTCGTACCAGACGACGGTGCCGTCGATGTCGTCGGCGCCCGCCTGCAGCATGAGCTGGCTCATGCTGAGCGTCTGCATGATCCAGAAGGCTTTGACGTGGGGGAAGTTGTCGAGCATGAGTCGCGCGATGGCGAGCGTGCGCAGGTTCTCGAGCCCGCTCGGGCCCGGAAGCGATTCGAGCTGCGACCCGTCGGGGAAGAAGGGCAGCGGGATGATGGTCTGGAAGTAGCCCGAGACGCCCGGCGTGGGCAGGTCGATCCCCGGGCGGGTGAGCGTGACGATCGGCGCATCGATGTCGCTGATGCTGGGCAGGTCCTCGTCTTCGAGTTGTGACGAACCCGGCACGCCGTCGTAGCCGAGGCGCGCGAGGGCGGCGTCCTGCACGCGGCGCAGCATCGCCATGTGGACGAGTCGCTCGCGGCGCTGCTCGATGTGCCCGTAGAGGATCGTCGCGTTGGAGTTGAGACCCAGTTCGTGCGCCACGCGGTGGACGTCGAGCCAGACATCGCTGCGGATCTTGCCCCTGAAGGCTTCGTCGTGGACGCGGTCGTCGAAGACCTCCGCGCCGCCGCCGGGAAGCGAATCGAGGCCCGCGGCTTTCAATTCGCTCAGCACGAAGCGGATGCCGGCACGCCGATCGCTCTGCTTGTACTGCTTGGCGATCTTGGCGAGGTGGACGATCTCGACGGCGGTAAAGGCCTTGAGGTGCAGGGTGGGCGCGACCTCTTTGATCGCGCGGAGCATGTCGGGGTAGTAGCTCCAAGGGAGATATGGGTGCAGCCCGCCGACGATGTGCATCTCGGTCGCGCCGCTGCTCACGGCATCGATGGCCTGCTCGCGGATGTAGTCGAGGTCGCGGGTGTAGGCGCCGGGCTCATCTTTCTTGCGCGCGAACTCGCAGAAGGTGCACGAGAGTGCGCACACGTTCGAGTAGTTCATGTGGCGGTTGATGTTGTAGTACCCGACGCCCGGATGGAGGCGCCGGCGGACGGAGTGGGCGAGTTCGCAGACCGTCCAGATGTCTGGAGTGGTGTAGAGCAGGTCGCCATCGCTCAGGGAGAGTCGCTCGCCGCGCTCGACCTTGTCATGGATGGCGTCGAGGCGCGGGTCGGCGTGGCCGGGCGCACCGAGGATCGACGCGGGGTCGATGGGCGCCTTGGAGGCGGCCGAGGCGTCGGCGACGAGCGGTCGTTGGCGTCCGGTGAGCGTGGCGGTCATGTCGGGTCCCTGCTTTCACTCTCGACTGAAACTACCCCCCACTGTAGCCCGGGAAACGCATCGGGACCGATCAGCGGGCGGGTTTGAAGCCGAATGAGAGCCTCGCGAGCCCGAACGCGACCGGGGCGGCGGCGAAGGGACCCACGAGGTAGATCCAGAGATCATTGAGTTTCCCATAGGCGATCGCCGGGCCGATGGAGCGTGCGGGGTTCATCGACGCGCCGGAGACGGGTCCGCCGACGACGGCGAGGAGGGCGACCGCACCCCCGACCGCTATGCCCGCCATCAGGCCCTGCTCCTTGGAGCCGGTCGCGACGGCGAGGATGACCAGGATCAGGATCGTTGTGAGAACGAGTTCGAGGGTGAGCGACTGCATCGCGCCGCCGGCGGGGAGGGTCTCGCCCACGGTGTCCGCCGGGAAGAGGTGGGCAACGAGGAAGCCCGCGGCGATCGCGCCGGCGCACTGCGCGAGTATGTAGGGCGCGACGTCGCGCCCCTTGAATCGCCCGGCGATCCAGAAGGCGAGCGTGACGGCGGGGTTGATGTGGGCGCCGGAGGTCTCGCCGAAGGCGTAGATCATGGCCATCACCACGAGCCCGAAGACGAGGCAGACACCGAGGTGTGTGATCGCGCCCGTGGAGGCATCGACGGCGATGGCACCGCAGCCGGCGAAGACGAGGCAGAACGTGCCGAGCAGTTCGCAGAGGTAGCGGTTCACGCGGTCTCTCCCGGTCGATGGGCGTTCGACTTCTGGCGCGCACTGTATCGGACGCGGGGGCCGGGGTGTCGTGCGCACCTGTTGTGACGGTCGCGGGTTGTGTGCGTTCGCCCCGATCGCGGCAGGCGTGCTGACCGGTTCATCCGGCTCGGTGATCGGTCGATCCGTGAGGTACGGCGGCGCACGGGGTGCGCGGGCGGTCGGAGTGGAGCAGACCCGATGCACGACGAAACGCACGGCTACTACGAGGACGACGCCTACGAGGACGAGGGCTCCCCCGAGGAGACCATGCACGGCGCGCCCTCGCCCATGCAGCCCAGTCATCCGCTCGACGACACCGCCTACGGCGGATCGCCCGAGGAGCGCGACCGCCTCACCGCCTCGCTCGACGCGAGCGACGCCGGCGTCCCCGACCCGCTCGGGATGTTCGTGACCGACGACGGCGTGACCGATGCGCCCGGCATCGAAGAAGAGGACTTTGACGGCGACGCGTCGGTCCACCCGGCGGGCGAGGAGCTCAGCGACAGCGGCGAGTATCCCGATCCGATCACCTCGCCCATGCAGGACACCGACGGGCTCGGATCGGAGCTGGTCGATGTGCTCGACAACATCGAGCGCCAGCTCGACAAGGTGCGCAAGCACCGCGCCGAATCGACGAAGCACCTCAAGGAGATCTCCGCGCGCCAGCAGGTGCTGGTGCAGAAAGAGGTCGATCTCTCGCGCCAGGAAGCCGAGCTCGACACGCTGAACCAGAAGCTCGAAGAGCGGTCCACGACGCTGGAGGACTTGGAGAAGCGCCTCGTTGAACGGTCCGACGAGGTCGAAGCGCAGGCGTCTTCGCTCGACGAGCGCGAGCGCACCCTGCTCGACCGCGCGGAGGAGATCGAGGCACAGTCGAAGTCGTTCGACGAGCGCGAGGCGGCGCTCGAGTCGCGCGAGCGCGAGATCGCTGATCGGGACGCGAGCATCGAGCAACGCCTCGAAACGCAGGAGCGTCACGAGCGAGAGATGGACGAGCGTGAGCAGTCGCTGCGCGCCCAGCACGAGACGATCGAGCGGACGCAGCGCGAGGCCGACGACGCGAAGCAGCGGCTCGCGGACCAGGAAGAAGAGCTCGCGAGCCGGCGGGACGCGCTGTCGTCGCTCGAAGCCGAGCTTCGTGAGAAGGAAGCGGCGATGCGTCCGCGTCTCGAGGAGGCGGAGCGCACGCTCGAATCGCTCAAGCAGCGTGAAGAAGAGCTGCGCAGCCGAGAGGCTGAGCTCTCGACGCGCGAGCACGAACTGCACGAGAAGCTCGAGGAGGCCGTCGAGAACGCCAAGGCCGACCGCACGAGCACGGTCGAACTGCGCAAGCGGCTCGAGGACCGGGCGGAGGAGCTCGGCCAGCAATCGTCGGAGTACGAACGCAAGGAAGCGGAGATCACGCGTCGCGAATCGGCGGTGCAGGAAGAGCGCACGAAGCTCATCGCCCGCGAGGCGGAGCTGGTGGATCAGCTTTCGGAGATCAAGGAGAAAGAGTCCGCGCTCAAGATGCGGGAGCGTCGGCTCGAAGATCGCGCGTCTTCGATCGAAGCCGACGCGAAGACCAAGGCGGGCGACACCGGTGCGCTCGAAGCGCGCCTCGTGGAGGTGCAGTCGCGCGCGGAAGAGGCCGAGGCTCGACGCGACGAACTGGAGAAGCGCGCGGAAGACCTCGAGCGCGCATTGGCAGAGGCGTCGTCCCGATCTGACGTGACGCCGGCGGACGACTCGGCGCTCGTCGAACGCGAGAAGAAACTCGACCACAAGGCAGAGGAGCTCGAGAAGCTGCAGGCGAAGATGAAGAAGGCCGCGGAGGTGCTCAAGGAGCGCGAGGGCGAGCTCAAGCAGCGCGAAGCCGAGCGGACAGCGCAGCCCGTTGCCGCGGATTCTTCAGCGCCGGGCGGCGTGCCGGCGCTGCGGCGCGAGCGTCTGCACCGACAGAAGACGATGCTCAAGGAACGCTCCGAGAAGATCATGCGGGCGCAGGAGACGCTCCGCGCCAAGGCGAAGCAGTTCGAGCAGCTCGCGCTCGAGCGATCGCGCGTGCAGAATGAGCGCAACGATGTCATGCGCCTGCGCGAGAAGGTCGAGAAGAACAGCGCCTTCTCGAAAGCGTCGGTCGGGCTGGCGGCGTTCGTCTTCACGCTCGCCGTGATCGCCGGCGCCTCGTGGATGGTGACGCAGCACGTCGCGCAGCCGGCGTTCGTGGCGCACGCGGAGATCTCGACGGACGGCGGCGACGGATCGGAAGACGCGGATCGCCTCGCCGACTGGCGCGCGTACCTGCTGGAGACCTCGCTCGATCCGCAGCTCATGGAAGACGCGGCGGACCGCATGCGCCGGCGCGGGATGACCGCGCTCGGCAACCCGAGCGACCTGCGCACGCGACTCGAACGGGATCTCGACATCGCCGACGACGGCGGGGATTCGGTCACGCTCACGCTGCGCGGCGTCGGTGCCGAACGCGTCGAACGCGAGCTCGAGACCTATGCGCTCGATCTGGTCGCGATGGCCAACGCGACGCGGACGCACCGTGCCGACGGCATCGCGACGGCGGTGCGCACGAACGCAGAGGTGGATCCCACGCCGATCGAAGACCCGCGCCTGATGACGTTCGCCGCCATAGCGGGTGGGGGCGGCGGCGGGGCGGCGTTCCTGCTGCTCGTGACGTGGCGTGTGCTCGCGTCGCGACGCAAACAGATCGAATCGCGCTTCGAGGACGACCCCGAATCGTTCGATTGAGTCGGTTGAGGCGGACGCGCGGGTCAGGCGTCGCCGCCGGCGATGAGGAGCGTCTTCGCGGTGCCGTCGGCGGCGCGGGGCTCGTGGATCGACAGCTTTGTGCTCTCATCGAAGGTGAAGCGTTCGACACGGACACCGACGAGACCGCCGTTGGCCTTGAAGCGCTGCTCGGTCCGGTCGCCGGAGGCGCTGTTCTCGATGACCAGCGTGTACTGACCGGCGGCGATGGGCAGGCCCTCGGCGGCGAGGATCGCCGTGCCTGACTCGGGATCGATGAAGAGCTGAGCGTTGACGACGCGGCGGGCGGTGTCCGGGGCGGCCTTGGCGAAGGAGACCCGCTGCATGTTCGGGCTCATGACAACATCGCGGAAGCCGGGACCGAAGACCTTGAGATCGTCGGCGATATCGCCGGTAAGCGCGGCCTGCGCGATGGTCTGGTTCTCGACGCCCAACTGATAGACGAAGCCGCCCAGCACGAGGGCCGAGGTCGCGAGCCCGATCGCCGCGGCACGCCAGACGGCGATCGCGCGCCGGCTGGGCATCGCCAGCGGGCCGATTTTCGCGAGCGGTTCGGCGACGGACTCGTCCATGGCGCGGCGGACCGCTTCGAGCACGCGCGAACGCAGCGAGGTCGGCTCCTCGACGTTCGGGAGCAGATGCTCGATAGACGTGGCGCGGAGCTGCAGCCTGCGAAGATCGGCCTGCACGTTCGGCGGGGCCGAGCGGTAGGCGGACTCAAACTCGGCGCGTTCCTCGTCGTCCAGCAGGCCGAGCGTGTCGGCCGCGGCGAGATCGTAGAGGTCGCGGTTCTTCATACCAAGGACTCCTCACCACTGTTCATTTCACGGAGGCGGCCGAGTGCACGGCTGAGTGCCGACTTGATGGTCCCGAGCGGGATGCCCAGCTCGTTCCCGATTTGCTTGAGCGTCTGCCCGCGCAGGTACGCACGCTTCACCACGATCTGCTGGAGTTCGGGGAGCGTTTCCACCTTGGCCATGACGGCTCCGAATCGCTCTTCCAGTTCCGACACGGACTCGGGGGAGACCTCGCCCGTTTCGGCGGGGGCCCACTGCTCGTCCAGCACTCCGGGCTTGATACGCGCCTTGTATCGGCGCAAACGATCGACCATGTGGCGGCGTGCGATGAGCATGACCCACGTCACGAGGGCCGCCCGCTTGGGGTCATATCGGCCCGCGGTCCGCCAGAGCCTGACGAAGACTTCCTGCACCACATCGTCGGCGTCTGCCCGCGATGGCATGGACTGGTACGCCATGCGATAGACGAGCGACCCGAACCGGTCGTACAGGTCTTCGATCGCGCCCTGATCATCCAACGCCACGCGTTGCATGAGATCGAAGTCGGCATCTTGTGCGGCTTGTGATCGGGTCACAGCGCAACACTCCGGATAGGCACCAATGCCTACTGTGCCAGATACGCGAGAGAAAGCGAGTGGGATGCTCCGATTCTTCGCCTCTCGCGCGACTCGATCGCCGAACCCGAATAATCGGAACAGATTTGCGCTGGCGACCGTTTCTAGGCTGCTGTATGATTATCCTGTGCAGCTTTGATTCAGATGAAGTTGGTAATCACCAACCATGAAGACCGCGTGGGGCAACCAAATCGAGCGTGACGAACGACGCGAGCAGCGTCGGGGCTTCACGTCTGCCCGCCGATTGGGCTTCTCGCTGATCGATCTTTTGGTCTCGATCGCGGTGATGTCCGTGCTGATCGGGATCATGCTGCCGCTGCTCTCCGGGGTGCGGGAGCGTGCCCGCCAGGTTGTCTGCGCCAATAACGTCCGTCAGATCGGCTACGGCCTGCAGATGTTCGCGCACGACAACAACGACCTGCTCCCCGACAGTCTTGCGACCGAGAGCGGCGACCCCGGCGCACGATTCATGCTGCCGGAAACGGACAGCGCGGCTCCGCTTGCGATGAACGGGTGGAACCCTCACGAATCGCTCACGCTCCGTCTCGACCACGAAGATCGCCGTGACTTCGGCGTGACGTGGGACGGTCTCGGCATTCTCTACGACGAGTACTTCCTGCGTTCGCCTGAAGTCTTCTACTGCCCCAGCGAACGCGGCGCGAACTCGTACGCCGAATCCCGTGACCTGTGGGACTCGGAGAACGAGCACGAACTGATCGAAGGCAACTACCAGTATCGGCTGCCCCCGGAATCGCAGCAGCTTTCCAGGGTTTCGCCCGATCGCACGCTCGTTGCCAATGCGCTGCGCTCGCAGGACGAGTACAGCCACGTGGTCGGCAACAATCTCCTGAAGGCCGACCTCCGCGTCACCTGGTACAAAGACGAGGGCGGCAGCCTCTTCCAGTCGCTCGCGCCCTCCACCAATCAGATCACCGAGATGATCACCGGCGTGACGCGCGGGTGGGAAATCCTCGACTTCGGCAACCCCGAAGAACGCTGGGAAACTCCCTCCTATGGCACGGGCCTGCCCCAGCACGGCAACGGCGACCACGACCACAACATGCCGCTGCTCGAACTCTTCACCCGCTGACGCACCCGTCCCGCGGTGAATAGGCTTGCCCGCTCATGGGCCGCCGACACATGTACATCCTGTTCGCGTCGCTGGTCACGCTGACCTGCGCGCCGCTCGCACACGCGGGTAAAGCGTCGCTGGAACCGCGGCGGGTCTTCAACGCCGTGAACCGACCGATCCCGGTGGAGGTCCGCGTGCAGACGGAGGCCGAGTCGGAGCTCGCGCTCTTCGATGCGGAAACATGGGAGCGTCTGGCGATGGTGAGCGTCGAGCCAGGCGCGATCGACCTGGCCGCGATGTTCCCGGTGTTGTGGACGACGGTCCGCCCGCGCGTGCTCTACGCGCAGTTGATCGTCGGCGGTGAACAGGTCGGATCCCCGCTCGTGCTGCGCCCCATGCTCACGCCTCCCGCGGCGCGCGACGGGCTGACGGACCAACTCGTGCGTGCTGCCGAGCGTGGCGACCGGGCGCGTCTCGCCGCGATCCTCTCGCTTTCGGAGCGTGAGCGCGTCGCCCTGCGCTACGAGGTGAGCACGGCGGAAGACCGCGAGTCGCGCGATCTGCTCTCCGGCTGGCGCTTGAGCGTCGCGCGCGAAGTCATTCTCGAGACCACGCTTGGTGAGGTGCGTCTGCGCGTTCGCCACGACACGGCGCCGCGCACCGGCGAGGCCTTTGAACGCTTCGCAGATGGCGGGCTGTATCGCGGCACGCCCTTCCACCGTGTGGTGACCGACGACGGTCGCGGCAGACCCTTCATCGCGCAGGCGGGCGACCCGACCGGCACCGGCTTCGGCGGCGCGGGGGCGCGGGTGCCCTTCGAGCGGTCGTCGCTTGAGCACGGGTTCGGCGTGGTCTCCATGGCCCGTCTGCCCGACGATCCCAACAGCGCGAGCGGCCAGTTCTTTATCTGCCTGGACGATGAGTCGTGCGCGTCGCTCGACGGGCAGTACGCCGCCTTTGCCGAGGTCGTGGACGGCGTGGATGTGCTGGAGCAGCTCTCGGTGTTGCCGACGACGACGGGGTTCTCGCCGAGCGGCGAACCCGCGCCGCACCGCCCGCTCAAGCCGCCTGTGATCGAGCGGGTACGCCTCGAACCGGCGCCGCCGCTCGACGCGTGGACGCCTCGGGTCGAACCGGTGGTGCCCGGCCCGATCGAACGCTGATCAGCGCCGCTGCTCCCACAGGCGGACCGCTTCCGGCTCGCGCGAATAGAGCGGTAGCAACTCCAGCGGATCGACCGGTTCGATCTGCGCGGAGCACTCGGCGATCGCACGCGGATCGAACCGCGGCGTTTCGTGCAGACTTTCGATGTGCGTGAGTCGTTCGCGCAGCGCCTCGTCCGTGATGAGCAGTGTGCCGCGTGGCACGTCGAGTTGATCGATCGCGATGACGCGGCCCGCGTCGATCGGCTGCGCGTCGCGGAATGTCTGTCGCCAGACGTCCCCCCGCTTCCACGCGAGGCACACGAGCGCGTCGCCCTCGCGGGCGTGCGTGTGCGCGAGGGCGTGCGCCGTGGGCACGGGGACGCAGGACGCGCCCGTTGCCTCGCAGATCATCTTCGCGGCGGTGACGGCGATGCGGATGGACGTGTACCCCCCCGGGCCGACCGAGACCGCGACACGTCCGAGCTCGCTCGGCGTGAGGCCCGCTTCCCGCACGCACGCGTCGATGGCCGGGACGAGCGCGTCGTCGTGGCGCGATCTCGGGGCGAGGGTCAGGCGGGCACGCTCGACGGTGGTCTTTGGGGAGAGGTCGTAGACGCCGACGCCCGCGGCATCCGGCCCGCTGCCGGGGTTCGAGGTCTCGATCGCGAGCGTGATGACGGGGCGGTCGCCCGTGGCGTGCATGTCGCGAGTCTACGTCTGACGGACACGACGGCGCGATGGAGAAACGCGGCGAGGGATCGTCGGAACAAGTGGTGCGGGGCGCGCCGGTATGCTGGCGCGTGACGCGAGCAAGGAGAGCGCCGGATGAACGACGAGTCGCACACCCATCCCGAGCAGCCCGACCGCCCCGCATCGGACGATCGTGCCGTGGCGGCAGGGTTCCCGCCCGACAGCGGGCCAGAGCAGCGCGTGCTGAAGGTGCGCCCGGCGCTCTTCCGCGCATACCCCGTTTCGACGGGAGCGTTGTGCCTTGCGCCCTTCGGGGTGACCGCCCTTCTGGTGTGGCTGTTCGAACTCGGGGCCCGTGTGAACTGGATCATCTTCGGCGCGTTCTTCGCGTTCTGCGGTGTCGTGCTCTTCATCTGGTGGATGAAGAACACCGTCAGCCACGCGCTCGAGATCACGAACAAGCGGACGATCGTCCGCAACGGGCTCTTTCGCCGCTCGACCAGCGAGGTGATGCACGACCACGTCCGCAACGTGCAGATCGACCAAACCTTCGCCGACCGGATCTTCGGGGTCGGGAAGATGGGCATCTCCAGCAGCGGTCAGTCGGGCATCGAGGTGCAGGTGGACAACCTCCCCCACCCGGACAAGCTGAAAGAAATCGTGGACCTTTACCGCCCGATGTAGAGGATCTACCGGTCGCGAGCCGACCTATAGTCGCGACCCATGGCACGACCCCCGCGAGATCTCGGCCCCGCAGCGGTGAAGGCGTTCATCCGTCAGTCGCTGTCGGAGACGCGCATCGAGGAACGCGGCATCCGCTGGATGAGCCGGGTCCGCCTGCGCGTCGCGGCACTGATCGTGGGCATCCCCCTCGCCGCCTTCGGCGTCCTGAGCCTCGGCGTCGCCGGGTGGCTGACGCTCCCCGTGGTGGGCGTGGCGATCGCGGCGGTGTCGGTCGGGTTCAGCAAGGCGACTTCGCGCCTCGCCGCGGACACCTGCTGGACCTGCGGCACGAGCCTCGCCGACGAGCCCGCCAGCGAGCACGGGGTCATGTGCCCCAAGTGCGGCGCGCTCAACCAGCAGAAGCTCGGCTGATCGGCAGGATCTTCCAGTAGGTCAGGCATCGCCACAGCCATTCGAGCGGGCCGTACCTGAAGTGCGCAAGCCACAGCGGGCTCCACGCGAGTTGCAGCAGCCAGACGCCCAGCACGAAGACCATCTGCCCGAACCGGTCCACGTACCCGTAGAGCCCGAACCCGTAGCCGTAGAAGACGAAGGTCATCAACAGCGACTGCGCGATGTAGTTGGTAAACGCCATGCGTCCGGCGGCTTGCAGGCACGTGCCGAGCCAGCCCAGCGCGTTGCGTTTGACCAGGAGCATGACGAGCCCGATGTGCCCGAGCGCGGTCACGGGCCCGGCGATCATGGTAAGCGGCATCATCGCGAGGATGGTCCACCCGACGTTCCAATCCTTGGCGTCGGCGAGGGCGAGGATGGCGATGCTGGCGGAGACGCCGATGGCGTAGCCGAGGATCGTCAACAGGGTGTACGCTCGGGCGCTGGCCTTGCCGGTGAGCACGCCGAGCTTGGCGAGCGCGAGGCCCAGGAGCATGTACCCGCCGACGAACCACACTCCGAAGAACGGCAAGAAGAGGAGGTGGTTCAGAAGCATCTGCGATGCACGGTGCAGCGCGATGGTCGCGTAGTCCGAGCGCATCCGCACGAGCATCTCGTCGATCTGCTCGGGCGTGATGCCGAGCCACACGAAGCTCTCGACGGCCTGCTCCACTTTGAAGGGCGACGGCGTGTAGCCGAACTGTGAACCGACCTCGGGATCGAGGACAAAGATCAGCCACGCGCCCCAGAGCGTTGTGATCGCCAGCCCCACGAGCATCAGCATGCTCGCGATGGAGATGAGCCACGCGGGCCGGAGCCGGCGGCACCACCACACGAGCAGCAGCCCGAGCAGCGCATAGGGCACGAGGATGTCGCCCTCCCAGATCAGGTAGGCGTGGATGAGCCCGAAGAAGAGCAGCCAGCCGCAGCGACGGAGCCACAGCGCGCGCACGCGTTTGAGCGGTTCGCCCCGATCGATCTTGAGCGCGAAGAGGAAGACGCCCGCGCCGAAGAGCATGCTGAAGATCGGCATCATCTTGTTCATGAAGACGAGGTACTGGAACTGGAAGACGAGGCGGTTGAGCCCCTCGTTGGAGAAGTAGAGCGCCGGGCTGAAGTACGCGCCGACCGGGGCGGCAGAGGTCCCGACGTTCATCACGAGGATGCCGAGCACCGCGACGCCGCGCAGCACGTCGATCGCGGCGAGCCGTTCGTTGGGAGTCGTGCTCACGGGGCGCTCCGGGCGCCGAGGCGGTCCTCGATCCATTCGCCGATCATCGCGACGTCGGAGAGGTCGTCCACCGCGAGGTCGGCGCCGGCGTTGGTGAGCTCGGCGGGCGTGAATCGCCCCGTCCCGACGCCGATGGAGGAGCAGGCGTGCGCACGGGCGCAGGAGATGTCGTGGGGCGTATCGCCGATGACGACGACGTGCTCGCCGTTGATGGCGCGGTCGAAGCGTTCGTGGAAGCGTGCGATGCCGACGCCGGGAAGGTGCTCGCGCGCGGGGGGGTCGTGCGGCGAGTCGCTGCCCCAGACGCGGATCTCGAAGCGGTCGGGATCGATGCCGCCGGCACGGAGCTTGACCTGCCCCGTCTCCGGGAAGTTCCCGGTGAGCAGCCCGAGGACGATGTGCTCGTGCGCGTCGAAGCGGTCGAGCAGCGCGGGCACGCCGGGGCAGGGCCTGGCGGTGTTGGATTCATCGAGCAGCGCACGCAGGTGCCTGCCGTATCCCTCGCGGAAGGACTGGACGGCGTCCGCAGAAACCTCGAGCTCGTGGGCTCGGAGCAGGTCGCCGATGATGAGCGGGTCGAGCCTGCCGGCGTACTCGACGCTGCGTTCGTTGAAGTGATCGCCGAAGAGTTCGCGGCCGGCGCGGCCCATGGCGGTGATCCCCACGCCGCCCGAGGTCAGCAGGGTCGCATCGATGTCGAACAAGATGAGCATGGGTGTCCTAGCGGATCTCGAACGTGTCGTACGTGCCCCGCGGCTCGGCCTCGCCGCGGTCTTCGCGCTCGATGAACTGTGAGAGTCTCTCTGCCACGGCGTCGAGGTACGCGTCCACGACGTCGGGCTCGCCCTCGGCGACGAGGCTCACCGTGCCATCGGGGTCATTGCGGACCCACCCGAGCACGCCGTGGGTGCGTGCGGCGTCTTGCGTGGCGGCCCGGAAGCCGACGCCCTGCACCCGACCGGTATATCGGACCTCGACGCGTTTCATGAGGGCGGAGTATATCGCGGCGTGCAGGAATCTCGGAAGTCGGATGGGAAAGCAGGAATGTCGGGCGTGCTGGGGAGGATGCGTTTGACCGGGGTCAGCCTCGTGTTAGCGTTGAATGAGAACGACCGATAGATACGCCGCTGCCGACGCGCCACGAGGGACCCTCCTCCCCCTCCTCGCGAAGATCCAACGCTGTTTCACGGATCGCGGGCCTCGCCCTCCGCTGTGGATGTGGACGCGCCTCGGCATGCCGCCCGGAGACGCGCCATGCCCAGCCCCGATCGAACCAGCCAGCACCGCACCGGGCATCGTGACGCGCACCCGCGGTCCTCCGCCTGACGCCGCTCGACCTGAAGGATCGTTCCCGGTTCCCCGCACGACCGGCGTGAGGTAGACGTGGCCCAGCGCGAATTCCCAGACAACCGAGGCAAGGTGCTCGAAGCCGTGGACATCGTCGATGTGGTCGGCGATTCGGTCTCGCTCAAGCGCAAGGGCTCGGAGTACGTCGGGCTGTGCCCCTTCCACGACGATCACAAACCCTCGATGTACGTCGTGCCGGGCAAGCAGATTTTCCATTGCTTCTCCTGCGGCGCAGGCGGCAACGCCATCGACTTTGTGATGCGTCACCACGGGCTCGACTTCCGCGAAGCGTTGCGAGCGCTGGCGGACAAGGCCGGCATCGAACTCGAACAGGCCAGACGATCCGGCGGCACGGAATCCGCCTCGGGCTCGGGCGTCTCGCGCGGCGAGCTCAGCGACGCCAACGCTATGGCGCAGTCTTTCTTCCGCGCGATCTTCGACCACCCGCAGCACGGTGCCGTGGCGCGCACGTCCGCCGAGCGACGCGGGATCTCGAACGAGATGATCGAGCGCTTCGGCATCGGCGCATCGCCCGATCGCTTCGACGGGCTCCTGCAGACCGCGCAGAAGCGCGGTGTCGATCAGCGCGTGCTGCTCGAAGCCGGGCTGCTCAAACGCAGCGAGCGCGGCAAGGTGTACGACGGGTTCCGCAACCGTCTGATGTTCCCGATCCGCGACGCGATGGGGCGCGTCATCGCCTTCGGCGCGCGACGCCTCGACGAAGAGGACAATCCGAAGTACCTCAACTCGCCCGAATCGGACCTGTTCAACAAGTCGCGCGCGCTCTTCGGCTTGTTCGAAGCGACCAAGGCGATCCAGCGCGAACGCACGGCGATCGTGACCGAGGGCTATACGGACGTCGTCGCCTGCCACCAGGCGGGCGTGGAGCACGCGGTCGCGGCGCTCGGGACCGCCTTCACCAAAGAGCACGCGCGCGTGCTCAAGCGGTTGTGCGATCGCGTGGTGCTGTTGTTCGACGGCGACGAAGCCGGGCAGCGGGCGGCGGACCGGGCGATCGAGGCCTTCTTCGCCGAGCCGATCGACGTGCAGATCGTGGTGCTGCCAGACGGCGCCGACCCCGACGACATGCTCAAGCAGGAGGGCGGGCGCGAACGCTTCCTCGCGCTGGTTGCGCGCG
>JBCDCB010000015.1:0-60122 GCA_039182735.1 Planctomycetota bacterium | reverse complement strand
GCCCATTTCGCCCTTGTTGGGCGTGCCGTCGATGGAGAGCATGAGGCTGTCCACCTCTTCCTGGTCGCGCGCGTCGAGCCCGATGAGTTCGGGCCCGATGCGGTCGTTGACGTTGTGGACGGCTTTGGAAACGCCCTTGCCCATCCACTCGGAGGCGTCTCCATCGCGGAGTTCGACAGCTTCGTTCTCGCCGGTGGAGGCGCCGGAGGGGACGGCGGCGCGTCCGATGGCGCCCCCCGTGAGCATGACTTCGACCTCGACGGTCGGGTTGCCGCGCGAGTCGAGGATCTGCCGACCGTGGACCAGCTCGATTTCGAAGGCCATCTCATCTCTCCTGACAATCTTGAGGGGGTTGAGCGGGCGTGCGTCGCCCGGCAGGCGCGGAGTCTAGCGATCGCTCGGCGGCCCGCACGAGGTAGGATCATGCGACGCGGCGAGGAGCCGCGAGGAGGTGCGACGCGTGCCCGGATCCGACACCCCGATCGATGAGCGAGTCGCGAAGCTGCACGAGATGCTCGTCGAGCAGGGCGAAGCGGTGCACGGCCTCGTGGAGCGCGCCGTGCGCTCGATCTTCGAGAAAGACGCCGACGCCGCGGCACGGGTCATCACCGACGACGAGGCGATCGACAACCGCGACATCGAGATCGAGCGTCACGCGGTGTCGATCCTCAGCGACGCGGTGGCGACGGTCAGCGAGATGACGGCGTACGACCTGCGGATGATCCTGACGATCGTCAAGGTGAACAACGAACTCGAGCGGATCGCGGACCTGGCGGTGGGCGTGGCCGAACGCATCGAGCCGTTCCGCGCCCTGAGCGCCAGCCCGCCGGCGAAGTTCGAAGTGATGGGCAACTCGATCATCGGGATCGTGAGCAACACAAAGGCGGCGCTGGGTTCGCGCGACGTGGAAGTGGCGCGGATCGTGCTCGCGACGGACGACGCGACGGAGATGTTTCGCAACGCGATCCTGCGTGAGGTCGAGGAGAGCCTCGCCGCGGGCGAGCACACGCCCGACTACGCGCTGACGCTGTCGAAGGTGGCGTACCTGCTCGGACGGATCGCGGACCACTGCACGAACGTCGCGGAGCAGGTGATCTACGTGGAGACGGGCAAGATCGTGCGTCACATGGATAACGCGTGGTCAGAGCCGATGGAGCCGACGTGCGGCGATGCGCCCGGCGGGTGAACCGCGACGATCGGGAAGGGAGCGAGCGATGACGCAGACCGCCGAGGACCTCCGCGCCCGTCTCGATTCGATCGGGCAGGGTCACCTGCTGCACTTCTTCGACGATCTTTCCGAGGGCGATCGGCGCGGGCTGCTCGACGAGATCAGCGCGATCGATCTGGAGCGGTTGCCAAAGCTCATCGAGACCTACGTGACGAACAAGCCCTCGTTCGTGCCGAGCGGCGCGTGCGAGCCGGCGCCCTACTACCCGAACGACCCGGCGTCCCCCGTGCGCGCGTGGGATCTCGACAAGCACCGCGCCATCGGGGAAGAGCTGCTCCGCGCGGGCAAGGTTGCGGCGTTCGTCGTGGCGGGCGGGCAGGGCTCGCGCCTCGGGTTCGACGGGCCCAAGGGCAAGTTCCCCGGCGGCGCGGTCAGCAACAAACCCCTCTTCCGCATGCTCGCCGAGTGGATCGTCGCGTCGCGCGAAGCCTACGGCTGCGCGATCCCGTGGTACGTCATGACCAGCCCGCTCAACCACGACGAGACCGTCGCGTTCTTCGACGAGCACAATCGCTTCGGGCTGCCGGCGAGCGATGTATCGTTCTTCCAGCAGGGCACGCTGCCCTCCATCGACATGGCAACCGGGCGCGTGCTGCTCAAGACGAAGTCCTCGCTCGCGACCAACCCCGACGGGCACGGCGGATCGCTCAAAGCGCTCTATGCCAGCGGCTCGATCGACGAGATGATCGGCCGCGGGATCGAGCACATTTCGTACGTGCAGATCGACAACCCGATCGCGCGCGTGATCGATCCGGTCTTCATCGGGCTGCACGCCGGCGCGGAAGATTCATCGGGCGAGATGTCCACCAAGATGGTCCCCAAAGCCGAACCGAGCGAGAAGGTCGGCGTGCTCTGCCGCGTTGACAACAAGACACAGGTCATCGAGTACTCCGACCTCAGCGACGACCTCGCGCAGCAGCGTGACGAACGGGGCGACCTGCGCTACTGCGCCGGGAACATCGCGATCCACATGATCGGCGTGGACTTCGTGCGCCGGCTGAACACCGAGGGCGACGGCTTCGCGCTCCCGCTGCACCGGGCTGAGAAGAAGGTCGCGTGCATCGACCCGGGCTCGGGCGACCCGGTCGAGCCGGACGCGCCCAACGCGATCAAGCTCGAGACGTTCGTTTTCGATGCGCTGCCGATGTGCGAGTCATCGATCGTCTACGAGACGGACCGCGTCGATGAGTTCGCGCCGATCAAGAACACCGAGGGCAGCGACTCGCCTGCGTCAAGCGCGCGCATCCAGACCGAACGCGGCGCGCGATGGCTCGAAGCGGCGGGCATCAGCGTGCCGCGCGACGCGAATGGCGAGCCGGACTGCACGCTGGAGATCGGCCCGCGCTTCGCGCGCTCGCTCGAAGAGCTGGCGTCGAAGAAAGACGAACTCCCCGCAACGATCGACGCGGGGTCGTCGCACGAGTTTGGCTGAGCCTCACTCCCCCCCGCTGCCGCGCTGCCAGAGCAGCGTGGGTATCGGATGATCGATGAGCGCGAAGTGCAGCATCGCGAGCGCGCTCTGCACGCTGCGCCGGCGCACGGCGGTGCGATCGCCAGTGATCCGCAGCGTGATCGCGCGAACGGTCGGCTCCGCGGACGACGCCGCGCGGTGGGCGTGCGCGATGCAGACGGTCCCGACGGGTTTGCGTTCGCTGCCGCCGCCGGGCCCGGCGACGCCGCTGATGGCGAGCGCATGCAGTTCGCCGGTTCCGAGTCGCTCGATCGCGCCGCGGGCCATCTGCGACGCCACGCGTTCGCTCACGGCGCCGATGTCGGGCGCGTCGAGATCGTCGCGCGAGACCCCGACCCGGTCGGCTTTCATGTCGTTGCTGTACGTGATACACCCGCCGAGGAAGGCGTCGGACGAGCCCGGCACATCGACGAGCGCCGAGCCCAGCATGCCGCCGGTGCAGGACTCGACGACGAGCAAGCGTTCGCCACGCTCGCACAGGCGCTCGAGGCACGCCTCGGCGAGGGAGGCCTCGCCCTCCGCGAAGACGTGCGCGCCGAGCTGCGCACGCACGCGTTCGCGGACGCGGTCGATCTCGGTCTGCGCGCCGTGCTCTTCGCCCTCGTAGCGGATGCGCACCGTGACGACGCCGCTGCTCGCGGTGAGCCCGACGGTGGGCGACGACGTGCGCGCGAGCATCTCGCCGAGCCTGGCGGAGACCTCCGACTCGCCGAGCCCGACGCTCTGCATGACGTGCGTGCGCACGAGCCGACCGGGCTCGCGCCGGATCGCGGGCTCGACGAAGCGTTCGAACATGGGCCGCATCTCGCGCGGCGGTCCGGGGAGAACGAAGACATCGGCGTTCCCGATGCGCCCGGCGAGCCCCGGCGCGGTGCCGAACTCGTTGTCGAGACACCGCGCCGAGGACGGTCGCAGCGCCTGAACGAGGTTGGTCTCGCGCAGCGCGCGTCCGCGACGGGCGAACCAGCGTTCGATCGCCTCCCGCGCGTCCGGGTCTTCGACGAGCGATTCGTGCATCGCGTCGGCGAGCGCGTGGCGCGTGAGGTCGTCGGGCGTCGGGCCGAGGCCGCCGGTACAAATCACCAGATCGTGAAGCCCGGCGAGGCGTTCGAGCGCGAAGGCGATGCGCGGGCGCTCGTCGTCAACCGTCGCGTGCTCGCAGGTGACAACACCGAGCTCGAGCAGGCGCGTGGCGATCCACTGCGAGTTGGTGTCGAGCTTCTGCCCGATGGCGAGTTCGTCGCCGATAGCGAGGATCGCGGCGGTTCGGTGGGGCGGTCGGGCCATCGGAGTCAGTGGAACATCATGGTGTCGTCGAGTTCGCCGGGCGTCAGTTCGCCCGCGTAGCGGATCGCGACGGTGTTGGTCGCCCCGGGACGGTCGAGCGGCTTCCCGCCGATGAAGATCACCGGGTCGCCGCGGTTGACCCACCCGCGTTCGAGGATGATGACGTCGGCCATCTGCGCGAAGTCGGAGCGGTGCTGGGGGACCTCGTTGAGGTGCAGCGAGGTGACGCCGTAGAGGATGTCCATACGCCGGACGGAGCGGATGTCGCTGCTGAAGGCGACGATGGGGCAGCGGAACCCGTTGCGAGAGAGTGCGCGCGCGGTGCCGCCGGACTGCGACCAGACGACGACGAGTTTCGCGCCGATGTCCTGCGCCATGTGCCACGTGCCGTGGGCGATGGCCCATGTTCGTTCGCGCGTTTCGCGCGGCTTTTGGGGCGGGCGTGCCGAGTGGGCTTCGCTGGCGTGCAGCGACGCCTCGGTGACGTGCAGGACGCGCGCCATGGTCGCGACGGTGAGCACGGGGAACCTGCCGACCGCCGTCTCCCCGCTGAGCATGACCGTATCGGCGCCGTCGAGCACCGCGTTGGCGACGTCGGAGACCTCGGCGCGCGTCGGCGAGGCGCTGTCGATCATCGATTGCAGCATCTGCGTGGCGACGATGCACGGCTTGCCGTGCGCGTGCGCGCGCTCGATCAGTTGTTTCTGGATGATCGGGACCTCGGCGACGTCCATCTCGACACCGAGGTCGCCGCGCGCGACCATCAGCCCGTCCGTGATGTCGAGGATTTCCTCGATGTTCCGCACCGCTTGCGGGGTCTCGATCTTCGAAATGATCGGGATGCGCGGCTCGGAGTCGGGCCCGTCGAAGGCCAGGCCGCACGTCTCGGCCGTGCAGATCGCCGCGAGGCGTTTGCGCAGTTCGAGCACCTCCTGCCCTCGTCGAACAAACGAGAGCGCGAGGAAGTCGAGCCCGTGCTCCACCGACCAATCGACCGCCTTCAGATCGACCTCGGTGAGCGCGGGGATCGTGAGATCGGAGTCGGGCAGGTTCACGCCCTTGCGCGTGGTCGCCAGGTCGCCGTGCGTCACGCGGCACCGCAGCGACACCCCGTCCGTATCCACCGCGAGCATGCGGATCGCGCCGTCGTTGATCAGCACGCGTTCGCCCGGCTTCACCTCCGCGGCGATGCGCTCGTAGTTGCAGGGCAGGATGACCTCGTCGCCCTCTCGTCGCGCCTCATCCAGATCGCTGCGGATGACCACGTCGGTGCCCGTTTCGAGCACGATCCCGTCGCCCGGCACGGTCCCCAGCCGGATCTTCGGGCCCGGCAGGTCGCCCAGCACGGTCAGCGCCCGCCCGATCTTTTTCTCGACGCTGCGCACGAGGTCGAGCCGCTTTTTGTGGTCCTCGAACGTGCCGTGCGAGAAGTTCAGACGGAAGAGCGTCGCCCCCGCCTCGACCATGTGTTCGAGCGTCTCGGCGCTATCGGTCGAAGGCCCGAGCGTCGCGAGGATGTTGGTGAGCGCCGCCTTCTCGGCGTGCTCCTGGTCGTGCGGAAGGCTCATGCGGTCTCTCTCCGTGTCATGTCGCGCCGGCATCCCGCTCGAGCGCCACGACCCGGCGATACTGCTGCCTGAAGAACTCGGTGATCTCGATGCGGACGCGATCGTAGCGACCCGACGAGCGCGCCTCGTCGCTCATCCACTCCGAACGGATCGCCCGGTAGTTCGCCGCGCTGAGCTCCATCGGCACCCGCTCGCCCTCAACATCCACCTCGATTGTTGGCATCGCGTAGTACAGACGCTCCATCTCTTCGAGCGTCTCGGCATCGACCGACCCCGCGCGGGCGCGGTTCAGTGCGCGCCACGCGTCCACGTGCTCGGCGTGGATGGCGATCGAGAACGCCGGCATCAGCTCGCTGATCAGGCTCCGCCACCCCGCGTAGGGCTTGCTCGACGCGTCGCCCCACGGGTTCAGTTCGTCGATGAAGCGATCGGCGTGGCTCGTGTACATCGATCGCGTGACGGGCATGCGACGGAGTTCGTACTCGTGCGGGCCGAGCCCGGGCTCCTCGCCGCGCGACGGGAACTGCCAGAGTGCCTGCGCCTCGTCGCTCAGACAGAAGATGATGAAGCGCTGACCGATGTCGTCGGGGGTCTGCTCGTCGGCGAGCGCGGGCCCGCCTCGAAGCAGCGAGATCGGGTCGGGATCGATGTACGTCATGCCGGGCGGGTTGATGTACCCGACGCGGCTCTCGCTCGGGAGTTCGCCGGGCTGGCGGACGGCCTGCGACTCGTAGCGTCCGTAGAAGTCGATCGCGACGCCGACGGCCGCCTCGCCGTGGCTCACGTCGATGGGGACCTTGGTCGCGTTGTTGGTGAAGTAGCGCGCGTTGGCGCACATGTCGCGGAGCACGCGCCAGCCCTCGTCCCAGCCGAGGTTATCGAGGATCGAGTTGTAGGTGGTGGTGACCGAGCCGGACTGCCTGGGGTCGGCGAGCGCGACCCAGCCGGTGAGGCGCGGGTCGGTCATGTCGTCCCAGTTCTTCGGATCCGGCACGCCGAGCCCGCCGGCGCGCTGGCCGGTGACCGGGTCGCGCGTGCCCTGCAGGGCGTCGCGGTTGAAGACGATGCCGAAGCCGGAGAGCGCGGTCCCGATCCAGTGCTGCGCCGGCTGATAGAGCGGCTCACGCCCGACGCGTGGCGGCTCGCCCGCGACGTGCGGGCCGAAGGCGTCGTCGAGCAGTTCCTGCGAGAGCCCCGCGGGCACAGAGATCGAGAGGCCGACGTCGGCAGACCCGCCGGGTGGCGTGCCCTTGGCACCGCCTCGGTTGCGCGCGGGGTCGAAGATCATCTGGTTGTGCTCGTAGGACCCGCCGCCGAAGAAGAGGTCGTGAGACATCGTGCCGAGCGGGAAAGACTTGTCGTCGGCGCCGAGGAGGCGACCGTCGGGGAGGAGCTTGCCGCGTTCGATGGCGACGGCGTATTCGTGGATGAGCAGTTTGCGGATCTCGCTGGTCCCGCCGGGGCGTCGCCAGTCGATGACTACCGGCTGCCCGTGCTCGCGTTGGTGCCACGCGTTGAAGGCGCGTCCGAACTCGTAGCGGATCTGTTCGTTGTGCGGGGTGACGATGACGAGCGTCGCGGCGCCGGGCGGCACGATCGCCGAGTCGGGTCGGAACAGCAGCGGGACACCGAGCACGATGCCCAGCGAGAGCACGATGATCGCGCGCGTGAGGTTCATGCGTGTAGCGTACCGGGAGCGCGGGGCGTCGATCGCCCCGGGGAAGGCAGGCTATGAGCGAACGCGTCGTCATCGTCACAGGGGCTTCGTCCGGCATCGGGCTGGCGACGAGCGGGATGCTCGCCCGGCGCGGGTGGTCGCTCGCGCTGGGCGCGCGCGACGAGCAGCGTCTGATGAACGCCGCGAACCAGATCGACACAAACGAGCGCCCCCTCCTGCTGCCGACCGACGTCTCGCGCCGCGAGGACGTCGAGCGCCTCGTCGAACGCACGCTCGACCGCTTCGGCAGGATCGACGCGATCGTCAACAACGCCGGGATGGGCGAGGTCGTCCCCGTCGCCGAGACGACGTGGGACCTGCTCGAGCGCACGATGCGCACGAACACGATCGGCCCGGCCTACCTCGTCGCGCGGGCGTGGCCCGCGCTCGTGGAGTCGGGCAGCGGGCGGATCGTGAACGTGTCGTCGTACGCGACGCTCGATCCGTTCCCGGGCTTCTTCGCCTACGCCGCGAGCAAGGGCGCGCTGGAGCTCACGTCGCTGAGCGCGCGCGCGGAGGGCGGCGATGCGGGGATCAAGTCGTTCAACGTCTGCCCGGCTGGCGTGGAGACGCCGCTGCTGCGTCGCGCGTTCGACGAGTCGGTCGTGCCCGCGTCGATGACCCTGACGCCGGAGGATGTGGCGAAGGTGCTCGTCGCGTGCCTGGAGGGCGAACGCGACGGGGAGGCGTGCAAACGCATCTACCTGTCGAGGTCCGAGAACGCGGGCGTGGACGAGCGCGTCGTCTGAGGCCTGTGACGGCTCGATAACGCGTGAATCGAGGAATCACCTCTCCCCGAGCTTGGTGGTCGCTGCTTCGTATCGCACGCTTTTCCTGAGCCGGGTCGGTGTTGCACCCACCGCCCGCAGCACACACAGGGAAAGACACAAGGCACAGACCATGAAGATGCGCACGACCACTATCGCTTTGGGCACGCTCGCGATCGCCGCCGCCACCTCGAACGCCGCCATGTTCGCCATCGCGACCTCCGGCAGCACCGCGTATCGCGTGAACATCGGGACCGGCGCCGTCGAGTCCTTCGATCTGGGCGATAACATCGTTTCGCTCGCCGGGCTGCCCTCGGGCGAGATCGTCGCCTTCTCCAACTCCAAGGGCCCCGATGGGTTTGAGGTCTACACCCTCACCGACCCGACCGGCACGCCGAGCCTCTCGCTCATCGAGAACCGCGCCAAACAAGCGCCCTCGCAGACGCAGGCGGGCGACACGCTCTACGCCGTCAGCAACGGCACACTCTTCACGGTCAACCCCTCGACCTACGAACTGTCGAACGTCGGCGGTCTGGGCCTGAGCGGCAGCGCCAAGACCGCGGGTGGCACCGGCTACGACGCCGCCAGCGACACCTTCTACTACGTCGCCCGCGACGGGAACCTGTACACCATCGACGACTACGACACCGCCAGCCCCAGCGCCTCGCTCGTCGGCGCGACCGGCGTGGACTCCTTCAACCACGGCATGGAGTTCGCCGGCGGAACGCTCTACGCCGCCCTGCAGAACCAGGCGGGCAGCACGCTCCGCGTCGGGTCGATCGACACCACCAGCGGCACGTTCACCTCGATCGCGGACATCGAGATCGACGGCAGCGCGCCGACCGCGCTCGCCGTGGTCGTGCCGACCCCCGGCGCCGCGGCGCTGATCGGTGCCGCCGGGCTCGCCGGCATGCGTCGCCGCCGCTGATCGGCGCGTTCGATCCATCGCACGAACACACAAGGGCGGCCCCGTGCGGGGCCGCCCTTGTTGCGCGCTCAGCCGTCGTAGATGTCGGATTCGTCTTCGTGACCCGCCATGAGGTCGGCGGGGTCGCTCCACGCCTCGACCATCAAGCCGTCGCGCAGCAGCACGTAGACACGTTTGCGCACATCGACCTTGCTCGACGCGCCCGCGACGAAGAGCACGCTGCCGCTGCTGCGCGCGCGCTTGCGCCCGTCGTAGACCAGCACTTTTTCGCCGTCTGCGCGGTGCATGGTGCTGGTGGGCGTCCCGAGCAGCGCAAGGACGTCGGACTCCGTCGAGACCTCCGGCTCCAGCATCGCGAGCGTCTGCGAGGAGACGTAGGTGCCCTCGACCTTCGCGCTGGATGATCCGCTGGCGAAGCAGCCGGTGAGCGTCGTGAGCGCGGCGGCGGAGGCGGCGAGGGTGAGCGTCGTTCGAACAGGCGTGGGCATGGTCGGCTCCTTTGCGTGGGTTCCCTTGCGTGTTGGGATCCACTCAGCCGAGATTACGCGCATGACACGCGCGCTCATCGCAACGGACGGTTTCAAGGGAACGCTCTCGGCGCGGCAGGCGAGCGAGGCCATCGCCGAGGGTCTGCGCGGCGCGCGGAATGACCTTGGAATCGACGCCTGCCCCATCGCCGACGGCGGGGAGGGCACTGTTGACGCCTTCCTGACCACGCCCGGCGCGGAGGGACGGATCGCCCGCGTGACGGGCCCGCTCGGGGAGGCGTGCGAATCGGCGTGGGCCGTGCTGCCGGGCAACGTCGCGGTCGTCGAGACCGCGACAACCGCCGGGCTCGCGATGGTGCCGTCAACGCGTCGCGATCCGACGCGCACCACCACGCGCGGTCTCGGCGAGGCGATCCGCGCGGCGATCGATGCCGGTGCGTGCGAGGTGATCGTCGGGCTCGGCTCGTCCGCAACAACCGACGGCGGTTGCGGCGTGGCGTCCGCGCTCGGGTGGAGGTTCCTCGACGACGTGGGCAACGGATTCGTTCCGGTCGGCGGCACGCTCGGACGCGTCGCGCGGATCGAGCCACCGACAAAGCCGCTCGGTGCGTACATCGTCGCGATGTGCGACGTGGACAACCCGCTGCTGGGCGATCGCGGGAGCGCGCGCGTCTTCGGGCCGCAGAAGGGCGCAACGCACGAACAGGTCGAGCGGCTCGAGCGCGGGCTTACGCACCTGATCGAAGTGTGCGCGCGCGGCGGGATCCAGAGCGATCCGGAACAACCCGGCAGCGGCGCGGCGGGCGGGCTCGGCTTCGGGATGCGCGCCTTTCTCCACGCCGCGCTCCGACCGGGGTTCGATGTCGTGGCGAACGCGATCGGGCTGCGCGCACGGATGGAGCACACGGACGTCGTCATCACGGGCGAGGGTCAGCTCGACGAGACGACGCTGCACGGCAAGGCGGTGTTCGGCGTGGCGAGGCTCGCGCGGGCCGCGGGCGTTGATGTCCACGCGATCGTGGGTGATGTGGCGGATGAGCGGGGCAACCTGATGGATCGGCTCCGAGCTGCCGGCGCGCCGCTCGCGAGCGTGCGCACGCTGGTCGATGACGAGGTGGACCGCGCGGAAGCGTGCCGGCAGGGTCGCGATCGGGTGCGGGCGGTGGCGCACGAGCTGGGGCGAAGGCTGTGGGCGGGCTGACGCGTCCCGCTACCATGCCTCGCACGAACGTCGAACCGTTGGAGCGCGAGCCATGGCGATCGAGGAAGCGGACATCAAGCGGCTGACCCGTCCCGAGATGAATCGGGCCGAGAGCGTCTACCTGCCGGAGATCGTGCGCGGGTTCGGCACGACGCTGCGCCATCTCGTGACCTCGTTCGGGCAGGGCAAGACATCTCGGACCATGCAGTATCCCGAGCAGCGCAAAGAGCACTACGCGCCCGTGGACGGCGGGATGGAAGTGAGCAACTTCCGCGCGGTGCACCGCCTGAACCGCGATGAGGACGGTCGGGTGAAGTGCGTGGCGTGCATGATGTGTCCCACGGCGTGCCCGGCGAACTGCATCCACATCGAGGCCGGCGAGTCTCCCTGGGAAGACCGGGAGAAGTACCCGGTCAAGTTCGAGATCGATGAACTGCGTTGCATCTTCTGCGGGATGTGCGAAGAGGCGTGCCCGGTGGACGCGATCGAGTTGACCACGGAGTACGACATCGTGGGGCATACGAGGCAGGAGATGATCTTCGATAAACAGAAGTTGCTGAGCGTGTACGACGTGACGATCGACAAGAAGCCGATGTGAGTCGCGCGGGCGAAAGGCCCGAGAATCCCGACTTTCCAGCCCGCCCGGCCCGCACAGGCCGGGCGTTCGCGTTTTGCAGAAAAGTCGGTACGAACGGTTGACGCACACGCAGGAGGGAGTACATTTTGGTCAGAGGGCGCCCCGCACAGGCGTCAGAGCACCAGGGATCGGAGTCAGACCTTTCCCTACATGACAACGGCCGTCCTGGCCATGGGAGAGAGAGTAATGAGCCGTACGCTCACCGTGGGCGCGGCCGCTGTGGTCCTGCTCTGCGCAGGTTCCGCAAGCGGTGCCCTTCTTAGCTTCGCCTCCGACGTTGACAGCGGGAGCTTCACGTTCGGCGGCATCGGAAACACGGCGACAGCTGCAACTGATCCCACCGATCCGTTCAAGCTGCTCATCGATGACGACAACGGGCCGCTCGACACGCTCGAGTTCGATGTGAACTTCGAGTCGAGCTTCACCATCGCGTACAACAGCAGCGTCCAGCTCTTCCCGGGTGTGTTTCTGCACATCTACGAGCTGAATGGCGACTTCCTGTTCCGCGATCAGGGTGATGGCACGGGATCCGGTGAAGTTCTTCTCGAAGGCACCATCACCAACGGCGCGTTCACCGCGCTGGGCGGGCCGGAGAGCTGGAGCAGCACCGGGACCATCCAGGGTAATGACACGAACGATTCCGAATCGCAGGTCAGCTACACGTGGCGGGGCGACGACCTCCCCGACTACGACCTGTTCGCGGATATGAAGAGCATCGGCCCCGACGATGCTTCCTTCACCTTGACCGCCATCTTCTCGAACCTCATGCAGACGCCGGCGAGTGGCGTGCCCTTGGGCAGCGACTTCCTCCCGGCTGACGATTGGGAGTCGGAAGGTTCCTTCTCCGGTCAGGCCAACATCATTCCTACTCCGGCTAGCACCGCTCTGGCGATCTGTGCGTTCGCGATGACCGCGACACGTCGTCGCCGCTAAATCCTTTGGCATACGCGTGGGCTCTGGCAGGGGCCTGCGTGGAGCACTCATCCTTCTCGTGGCATCGCTACTGCACAGGCGGCGATGCCGCGATTTTTTTTGCACCGCGCACATCGCACGCGCGCACAAAGAAGGCCCCGCTCACGGGGCCTTCGACCGCGTGACCTTGGGTCATGAGACCGGGGCTGCTCAGGGCTGCGCGTTCTCGTCTTCGGCGTCGCCCTGATCCCGCTTCGCGCCGGGTAGCGGCGTGCCCGCGAACACACCTTCGACGTCCTCGTCGTTGACGAAGCTCCAGACCGCGTTGTCGAGCGCGATCGGGCGGTCGAACTGCAGGTAGAAGTTGGTGTCCTCGAAGAAGACGAGCGTGGTCGAGAGCGCGTTCGCGATCTGCATGTCCCAGTTCGCGAACGCGATGGGGCGCTGCTGTTCGTCGAGGTCCGGGCGGACGTTCGCGATGATCATCATCGGCTCATCGCTCTGGGCCATCTGCTGCGTGATATCGCTGATCGCGAACTCCATCTGGTACTGGATGAGCGTGTCCTTGGGCTCGCGGGAGATCATCCTGCCGAGCCATTCCGCCCGTGCCTGGTTCGTGACGAGCTGCTTGGGCCGGTTCTGCTGGTTGGCCTCCCACATGCCCTGCTGCATGCCTTCGAGCGCCGGGAGGAACTGCCCGTTCACGATCGCGAGGCGGTTCTGGATGTTCAGGAGCTGGGCGTTGCCGGCAATGGGCAGCGCGGGTGCCCCGACGACCGAGATGCCCGACGCGACGCGCTCGGGGTGGTTGACCGCGACGCGGAGGGCGAGGTGCCCGCCCATGCCGTGCCCGAGGACGTGCGGGTTGTCGAGCTGCATCTCGTCGCAGTACGCGATGACGGCGGCGACGGCGTTGTCGAGCCACGGCGTGGAATCGATGCGCTCGCCCTCGCGCTCGGGCGGCGGCTGCGTGCCGTCGAACCCGGGGAGCGTGACGGCGTGCATGCGGTAGCGGTCGTCATTGCGGTCCATGAAGTCGGACCAGACCTGCCAGTTCTGCCCGACGCCCGGGATCAGGATGAGGTCGATCTCGCCGTTCCCGCGGATCTCGACGTCCCCGAGCGGGGTGATGTCGAGGGGCATGTCCTGGGCGATCGCCGGCGTGGCGACGGAAATCGCGGTGCCCGCGACCAATGCAAGCGCGAAACGAGACGTGAATGGCATCACTCTGGCCCTCCTGGAACTGTTGGCGGGGCAACAATACGGCTCGACATGCACCCCACGCCCAAACATCTCGACCTCAAGAAGGACCGCGGGCTCATGATCGAGTGGGGCGACGGAAAGACGTCGTACTACTCGATCGCGTACTTGAGACGCATGTCCCCCTCCGCAGAAGCCCGACAGCTGCGCGAGCAACTCGCCAGGAATCCGCTCACGGTGCTACCGGCGAGCGGCGGCTCGGATGGGCCCATCGTGGCCGACAGCGCGGAACTGGTCGGGAACTACGCGATCCGCATCCGCTTCTCCGACGGTCACGACACGGGCATCTACTCGTGGGCGTACCTTGCAGAGATCGACCCCACAAAGTCCGAACAAGATTCGCCTAAGTGACGCACCGTCTTGCATGAACGCGTGTGAAAGTGCCGAGAAGATCGGGGCGGGGGCTCACGGGCGGGCGGCGCGTGGGCCGATATCTCGTGTCGGGCCCGGATGGGCGGCGTGGTCGCGTCGCGCGTCGGATCGGGCCGGACGAAGGTGGTCCGCGTGTCACGCATCGCCATTTGCCGAACGGAACGCGACAGCGAGGACCCGCGGGCGCTGCTCGTCGGGACGAGCGAGACGGTGCGCACGCTGGTGCGGCTGCTCGATGGGCTTCCGGCGGGGAGCGTCGAAGCGCTCGGCGCCGTGATGCTCGATCGGACGGACGCGGACCCGGGCGACGAAGCCGACATCCCCGTGCTCGGGTGCGTGGAGCAGCTCGGAACATTCCTGGACCGGTTCGAGGCAACGCGTGTGATCGCGAGCCTGCCGAGGGCGATGGCGGAACTGATCAGCGAGATCGAGCGATCGTGCCGGGACCATAACGCGGAGCTGCGCCTGGTGCCGCCGGCGCTGGAGCTGATCCGCGGGAGCGCGGGCACCGGGGGCGCACCGCTGGACCTGCAGGCACTCGTCGGGCGTGCGCCGCGGGCGCTGGACGAATCTCGCGTGCGAGACCTCGTGCGCGGCAGGCGCGTGCTCATCACGGGCGCGGGCGGGTCGATCGGCTCGGAGCTGGCGCGTCAGTGCGCGCGCTTCGAGCCGGCGCGCATCGTGCTCGTCGAACGAGCCGAAAACGCGCTCTTCGAGATCGACCGGGAACTGCAGGCGTTGATGCCGGGCGTGGAGCGGCGCGCGATCCTGCACGACGTCGCCGAGTACGAAACCACGCTCGATCACTTCGAGAATCAGCGTCCGGAAGTGGTCTTCCACGCGGCGGCACACAAGCACGTGCCGCTGATGGAGAGCCACCCGAGCGCGGCGATCCGGAACAACCTGTTCGGAACGAAGGCCGCGGCGGACGGTGCGCTGGCGTGCGGGTGCGAGCGTTTCGTGCTGATCTCGACGGACAAGGCCGTGCGTCCGAGCAGCGTGATGGGCGCGAGCAAGCGCGCCGCCGAGGTGTACGTGCGTTCGCTCAACGCGCGCGGCGAGACGCGGTTCGGGCTCGTGCGCTTCGGGAACGTGCTGGGCTCGGCGTGCTCGGTGCTGCCGATCTGGTCGAAGCAGATCGCGCGCGGCGGCCCGGTCACGATCACGCATAAGGACATGACGCGGTTCTTCATGACAATCCCGGAGGCGGCGTCGCTCGTGGCGCAGGCCGCGACGCTGACGGGGACGTCGGGCGAAGTCTTCGTGCTGGACATGCACGAGCCCGTGGCGATCAAGGATCTGTGCGCGCGCTTCATCGCGCAGCACGGGCTGCGTCCGCGTTGGGAAGACGGGACGCTCGCGTCCGCGCACGACGACGCATCGGCGCTGCCGAGCATCCGGGTGGTCTTCACGGGTATCCGCCCCGGCGAGAAGCTGCACGAGGTGCTGGAGACGCACGACGAGCCGCTGGCGGCGACAGAAGTTCCCGGGGTGCTCGCGTCGCGCGGGGTGCCCGTGCGTGGCGCACATGTTTGGGAAATGGTTGATCGGCTTGGTCGCGTGCACGCGCGGATGTCCGATGATGCCGTGGTTCGGGAGATGCGAGCCTGCATCCCGGGATACGAAGATCGGAAGGAAGAGTCGGCGGCCCACGCCGCTTGATACCGCCCGAGACCGATGCGACAATCCCCCCGCGGCAAGGAACCCGAGCCGCCGGAGAGCCCGCATGACCCTGACCGCCAGCATCGATTCGACGACCGACACCCCGATGAGCGAGGGGATGCTCCGGCGTCGATACGACGAGGCGGTCGCGCTGCTCAACGAACTCCAGGACGCGCGGCGCGAGTCGATCTCGCACGCGAGCCGGATCGGGCGCGAAGACCCCATGCGCGAACTGCGAGGCGACTCGGCGATCGATCGCGCCATCGACTCGACCCGCGACATCGTCCGCTCGCTCGGCGCGATGCTCGGCGAATCGAACGAACGCCTCGCGTGAGCGGAGGCGCCCCCGTTGAACTCAAGATTTGCAGGCTGCGCGAGAGCGCGGTCGTGCCGACGTACCAGAGCGCACTCGCGGCGGGGCTCGACCTGCACGCGGCGCTCGGCGCGGACGAGACGATCACGATCGAACCCGGCGCGATCCGGAAGGTTCCCTGCGGCTTCGCCATGGCGCTGCCCGCGGGCTGGGAGGCGCAGGTGCGCCCGCGCTCGGGCATCGCGACGCGTCACGGCGTGACGCTGCCGAACGCGCCCGGGACGATCGACGCGGATTACCGCGGCGAGGTGATCGTGCCGCTGATCAATCTCGGACGCGAGCCGTTCGAGGTGACGCCGGGCATGCGGATCGCGCAGATGGTCATTGCGCCCGTCGGGCACGCGACGATCATTGAGGTCGAAGAACTCGACGAGACGTCACGCGGCACGGGCGGGTTCGGCTCGACGGGTCACTGAGCCGCCGGCACGCCCGCGCCGAGGTTCGAGACGACAAAGGTGATGTCCGCGGTGGTGGTGACGCCGTCGCCGTCGGCGTCGCCGGGCGTACCCGTTGCGCCGGGCGAGCCCGCGCCGAGGTTGGAGACCACGAGGGTGATGTCGGCAGTGGTGGTCTGCCCGTCGCCATCGACATCGCCGGGGACACTTGCGCCGCATGCGATGTTGGTGAACTGCTCACCCGAGATGAACGTGGTGTCCGGCGCGAAGAAAGTGTTGCCTCCGACAGAGGCCGGCAGCGGCGGGAGCCACTGATTCGAGATCGTCCCGTTCGGCGCGATGATCCACACGAGCACCTTCACATCGGCGCATTCATCGGGCGTGATGTTGAGATCGGCGAGCGGGATGAGCGCTTCGAACCCGGCGCGTGCGCTTGCGGCATCGGCGGCGGAGGAATCCGTCACGCCGGCGACGTTGACGTCGGTGAGCGCGACTTGGAGCCCGTTGGGGTTGGTCCCGCCGCCGAGCGCTCCGCTGAGGCTGTTGACGGCGCCCTGCCCGCGGAAGGTCTTGGTCGCGGAGTCGTTGGTCGGGAGGTTGAGCCAATCGGCAAAGATGCTGCCACCGAAGGCATTGACGAAGAGCGCGCGTTCGGGTTGGAAGCCGGTGTCGAAGAGGGTTCCGTCGAGCTCGCGCAGACCCGAAGGCGGCGGGTTGAAGGTGATGTCGAGTTCGTTCTGCCCGCCCGGGGCGGCGTCTATGAAGAGGATGATCCCGTTGCCGTTCTGCTCGATGTTCCCGGGGATGCCGACGCGGAGGGCGTCGCCCTGGATCTCGGCGAAGAGCTGGTTGAGTTCGTTCTGGTTGTTTCCAAAGTTGGTGGGGTTGGTCTGGACGGCGACGGCGCTGGTGAACGAGTCGGGGATGGCGCAGCCATCGACCGGGTCGAAGCCGCGGATTTCGTTGAGCGGTGCGGGGAGGTCGATGACGACGTCCATGCCGTCCACGCCGGTCGCAGTGATCTCGGTGAAGTCGTCGATGAGCAGGCGGACGTTGAGCGTGCGGCTGGGCCTGGCGCGCATGCCGTCTTCGCTGGCGAGGCTGATGGTGACCTGGTTGCCGGTGGTTGAGGCGGTGTAGACGGAGTGGAGGAAGTCGCCGGTTTGGAAGTCGAATCCGTCGCCGTCGTCTTCGTAGAGCTCGCCCGTGGCGTTGCCGTTCTCGTCGAGGGCGACGATGAGGGTGAGCTGGCTGGCGATGCCGTTGTCTCCCGTGTGCTGGATGATGTCGCCCGCGGGGACGATGTTCCCTCCGAGAAGGGTGAGTGTCGGGAGGAAGGGGTCGTCGTTGTCCATGGGTGCGCCGGGCGAGTCGCTCACGGGGAAGGCGAAGCGGAAGCGCGGTCCGCTGGGTCGCGCGCTGCCGGGCTGGAAGTCACCGCAGACGGGTTCGACGCCCTCGTTCAGCGAGACGACGATCCCGGGCCCGAAGAGGAAGGCGTCGCTGACGTCGCGGAGCGCCGGGTCGCTCGGATCCTCAAAGAAGAGGGGGCGGGCGATGGGCGTGCCGTCGGTGTGCGCGCGCCACGCGGCGGTGTAGAGATGGTCCATGAGTCGGTAGCGCCGATTGAGGGCGCGGCGTGCGGTCTCTTCGATCTCGCTGCCGAAGGAGATGGGGTCTTTGAGCTGCGGGTCGCCGGTGTGCGAGCGTGAGAATGGGTAGAAGGCGCCGACGGCGATCCAGCGCCGGTAGAGGGTGGGGTTGACGCCGTTGACGAAGCCGCCGATGTCGGGCCCGCTGAAGGGTTGCCCGCTGATGCCCTGGTTGAGGATCATGGGGATGGACTGGTCGAAGGCGTACTGGTCGGAGCGGTTGTCGCCGGTCCACGAGGCGGCGTATCGCTGCCCGCCGAGGAAGTTGGCGCGGCAGAGGATCCACGGGCGTCGATCGGGGAACTCGGTCATGAGCGCGTCGTAGGTGGCGCGTGCGTGCTGCATGCCGAAGACGTTGTGGTACTCGAAGTGGTCGCCCGGTCCGCCGAGGTCGGGGTCGGCGTCGTGCAGGTTGTCGAAGGGCATGGTGCGCGAGGCTGATTGCAGCGCAGGTTCGTTGAGGTCGTTCCAGACGCCGTCGATCCCGCTGTCGCGTGCGAACTGCTGGACGAGGTTGCCGTAGAACGCGCGGGCGGCGGCGTTGAGGAAGTCGAACCACACGCTGGCGCCAGAGAAGAAGACCTGATCGATGTAGAGGCTGGTGTCGGCGCGTTTCACGAAGACGTCGGCGGCGAGCCCGTCGGTGTAGACGCTGTAGTTGGGATCGACCTTGATCGGCGCGTTGATGTTCCAGACGGTCTGGAAGTTGAGCGATTCGAGGAGGCCGTCGAGCGCGGTGACGTCCTGGATTTGCCCGGGGTCGATGGTGAAGTTGCGGAAGCCGACCATGTAGTTGATGTCGAAGTAGATGACGTCACTTGGGATGCTGCGGTTGCGGAACTCGTTGGCGAGCGTGGTCGCGGTGGCTTGGGTGTAGGAGGGGTTGAAGCGTGCCTGCTGATACCCGAGCGACCACTTGGGCGGCATGGGCATGGTCCCGGTGAGTTCGCCCAGCACCTGCACGACTTCGAGCGGGTTCTCGCGTTCGATGACAATGCTGCTGAAGGCGCGTCCGTCGGGCTGTCCGCTGAAGACGAGGTCGGGCGCGGCGGGGTCTTCGGTGCCGGTCATGTCGAGTTGGTGGATCTGGTGGACGTCGTTGATGATGCCGAAGGCAGAGCCGTCGGGCCTGACGCCGAGGACGAAGGGCGTGGAGGTGTAGAGCCTGTCGGTGCCGGGCCCCCAGTTGAAGTTGTCGAAGTTCTCGAAGGTGATGAAGTCGCCGTTGCGTCGGAACGCGCCCTCGACCATGCCGGCGCCGTAGAAGTCGATGTCTTCCGCGAAGTCGAAGGCGTGCGTGAACCCGGTGATGACGTCCTGCGGGAAGATGGTCCAGTTCGCGGGGACGGGCCCGGTGGCGGGGAAGTCCTGCCGGAGCGCGATGGAGGCGTAGCCGTTGGTCTGGACCGCGGCGGTCGGGTAGAAGCGGACGATGCGGTCGCCGATGGCTTCGCCGACCCACTGGGCGTGCGCGGCGGTCGCGGTGAGCGTGGTCGCCATGGCGATGGCGGCGTAGCGGATGTGCGGCATCTCTCGTCTCCAGATCCGAAGGCCGGGTGTGCATCAGAGCGTAGGTCGGGTTCGTTGCGTGTCACGCCTCCGGGTTCCGCGAAGAACAAGCGTGCGCCGTTCTCGAACGAGTTGTGAAACTGGGCAGGTCCGAGAGGGGCCCGTGCGGCTACATTGCGGGCGGGCGCTCTCGCTCGCAGGAGGATCCGTTCGATGCCCGACGAACCCGGCTCGCTCATCACGGTGGGATGGAAGGAGCGCGTCTCGCTCCCGGACTGGGGCGTGCCGTCGCTCATCGCGAAGATCGACACCGGCGCGCAGACCAGCGCGATCCACGTGTCGAAGGTCGAGGTGGCGGCGGACGGGCACCTGCACTTCGAGGTGGTGACGCGCGAGCGACCGAAAAGGCGCACGACGTGGGTCGATGCGTGGCCCGTGGAGCGCGAGGCGGTCATCAAGCCCTCGTCGGGCGTGGCGCAGGAACGCCGCGTCGTGAAGACGCGCCTGGTCATGGGCGGCGTGGAGCGGGAGATCGAGGTCAGCCTGGTGTCGCGTCGCGGGATGCGCTGCCGCATGCTGATCGGGCGGAGTGCGCTGGCGGGCATGTGGTCGGTGGATCCGTCGCGCGAGTTCGTGGTGTCGGAGCGGAAGCGCCGGAAGGCGAAGGGCGGCGGATCATGAAACTCGCGATCCTCTCGAGATCCCCCCGCTGCTACAGCAGCGCGCGTCTCAAGCAAGCGGCGCAGCAGCGCGGGCACGCGGTGAAGGTGCTCGATACGCTGCGCTTCGCGATCGACCTCGAGCACGGCGATCCGGACATCTTTTTCCGCGGCAAGCGTCTGAGCGATTACGACGCGATCCTGCCTCGTATCGGCGCATCGATCACGTACTACGGCACGGCGGTCGTGCGCCAATTTGAACAACTGGACGTTTACACGCCCAACACCGCGAACGGGATCTCGAACTCGCGCGACAAGCTGCGCGCGCTGCAGATCCTCAGCCGCCACGACATCGGGATCCCGCATACGGCGTACGTGCGGGATCGCAAGGACATTTTGCCGGCGATCGAACGGGTCGGCGGCGCGCCGGTGGTGATCAAGCTGCTCGAGGGCACGCAGGGAGTCGGCGTGATCCTGGCGGAGTCCACGAAGGTCGCGGAGGCGATCATCGAGACGCTGCACGGTGCGCGCCAGAACGTGCTGGTGCAGAAGTTCGTCGCCGAGAGCCGGGGCAAAGATATCCGCGCGTTCGTGGTGGGCGACCGGGTGGTCGCGGCGATGCGGCGTGTGGCACAGGGGCAGGAGTTTCGCAGCAACGTTCACCGCGGCGGGAAGGCGGAGCGGGTCGAGCTCCCGCCCGAATACGAACAAACGGCGGTGCGCTCCGCGCAGATCATGGGCCTGCGCGTCGCGGGCGTGGACATGCTCGAAGCGCACGACGGGCCGCAGGTGATGGAAGTGAACTCATCGCCCGGCCTGAAAGGGATCGAGGAGGCGACGGGCCTGGACGTTGCCGGCGCGGTGATCGACTTCATCGCGAGCCGGGTGAACTTCCCGGAGATCGACGTGCGCCAGCGCCTGACGGTGAGCACGGGGTGGGGCGTCGCGGAGCTGCACATCCCGGAGGACTCGCCCTTCGTCGGGCGCACGCTGGAATCGTTCGGGCTGTGGGATCGCGACATCGTGGTGCTGACGCTTTCGCGCGGGACATCGGTCTTCTCGAACCCACGCGGCGCGCGCGAGCTCGAAGCGCACGACCGCCTGCTCTGCTACGGCAAGCTGGAATCGATGCGAGAACTCGTGCCGGATAAGCGCCGGCGCACACGCCGGGCGAAGGTCCAGAAACTCGACCCGGAACTGATCAAGGGGCTGGAGACCGATCCTGCCTGAAACCGGGGCGCATACGCGGGGTGACTGCTGAGGCCGCTGCATCCGTCGTTCGACGAGCGACGAAGTCGCACGCGTGACCGGGTGACCGACGCCCGGCGACAACCCAACCGCAAGGGGATCGGCATGAAGACCGCTCGGACAGTGTGCGCCGCGATCGCTGCACTCGTTTCAGTTTTCGTACTCGGATTCGTCGAGCCGGCCAGCGCGCAGCGAGCGCGCGGCGGCGACATCGTCGATGTTGCCAAGAGCGCGGGATCGTTCGAGACACTGCTCGCGGCGGTCGAGGCGGCGGGGCTCACCGATGCGCTGCGCGGCGAGGGACCGTTCACCGTCTTCGCGCCGACGGATGCCGCGTTCGAGCGGCTCGGTGACGATGCGATCACCGACCTGCTGCGTCCGTCGAACCGCCCGAAGCTGCGTGCGATCCTCGCGTACCACGTGGTGCCCGAGCGTTTGACTTCGAGTGACATCGTGCAGCCCGGAGCGCGCACGACGCTTCTCGAACAACCCGTGGCCTTCGGGTTCACGAACGGGTCGATCGAGGTCGGCAGCGCCGGCGTGCGCGCGGTGGACATCAACGCGAGCAACGGTGTGATCCACGTGATCGACGAGGTGCTCATCCCGGATCTGTCGGCGATCGAATCGCAGATCTCCGTGTCGCCCGCGGAGCGCTGCCGGGAACTCATCGCGCTGGCGATCGAACGCGGCGCGCCGCTCTTCAACGACGGCTCGCCGACGGCGTGCGCGGCGGTCTATGAGGTCGCGGCGGAAGCGCTGCTCGAACTGGGCAGCGAGGCGATCCCGCAGGACGCCACGCGAGAACTGGCCGGCGCACTCCGCACCGCGCGGGACCGGCACACGAGCCCGACCAACGCGGCGTGGGCGCTCCGCCGAGCGCTCGACCGCACGTTCCTGAGCCTCGGCGAGTCGATGTCGCGCACGGCTCAGGCCGAGAACGCACAGCCCGACGCGTGAACCGAACCACGTGACCCGTCCCTGCGGCGCGAGAGCGCCCTGCGGACGGATTCAAGAGTCGTCGATCGCGAGTCGCCCAGCGAAGCGCGCGACGATCACACCCATAAAGAAGAGCCCGGCGAAGGCCTGCAGCGACGCGAGCGCGCGTGCCAGGCGGGAGATCGGCACGACATCGCCGTAGCCAAGCGTTGTCTGCGTGACCATGCTGAAGTAGATGAGGTCGTTGAAGTTGGTGTCGCTACCGTCAGCGGAGTGGATCGCGCCGGGGTTGTCGAGCATGACCAGCGCGTAGAGCCCGGCCCACAGGTTGGACATCAGCAGGAAGCCGGCGGCGGTGCCGATGAGGCTCGCAACAGTGACCGCGCGCCCGCGCAGCAGGTGGCTCATGATTCGCCACCACGCCATCGCGACAACGGGCAGGATCGAGATGCCGATGAAGAGGTCGGCGTTGTTGTGCATCGCGAGGTACTCGAGCACGATCAGCACCACGGGCGGTGCGCAGAGCAGCACGGCGATCCACTGCGACGCCTTCCGCTCGGCGAGCACCCACGTGGAGGTCGCGAGCACCGCGACATAGGTCACCGAGACGATGATGTTGCCGACGAGCTGATTGAGCCCCGGGAGTGTGTCCACGATCGGGGCGCCGAGCTGGATGGCGACGAGGGCGCCGAGCAGCGAGCCGGCGGCACGGGTCTGGTCGATCTGCCAGTTCGCGTCGTCGTCTCGCTTGAATGGTGACATGGGGCGCTCCGCGCAGAGCGTATACGATCTTTGTGCGCGCTTAACAGGCGAATACCATGGACGCATGGACAACGGACGAGTAGTCATCGCGGGCGGGTCGGGCTTTCTTGGCTCGCTGCTCGTCGAGTCGCTGCGTTCGGCGGGATACGACACGATCGTGCTTTCGCGAACCGCCGACGCCCCGGGCAGCGCACGCTGGGATGCGCGCACCCTCGGCGATTGGGTCGGGCACCTCGACGGCGCGCGGGCGCTCGTGAACCTGACAGGGCGGACGGTCGATTGCGTCAAGACGCCCGATCACTGCGACGAGATCCTGCGATCCCGCGTCGAGTCCACCCGGGTGCTCGGCGATGCGTTGCAGCGTGTCACGAACACGCCCGGCGTGTGGGTGCAGATGTCCACGGCGCACATCTACGGCGATCCGCCCGACGCGATCTGCGATGAATCGAGCGCCTTCGGATTCGGGCTCGCGCCAACCGTGGGCGTGGCGTGGGAACGTGCGTGTGAGGAGTCGTGCCCGGAGCACGTGCGCCGGGTCGTGCTGCGGACGAGCTTCGTCGTCGGTCCCGGCGGTGGAGCGCTCGCGCGCCTCGCGAAAATCACCAGGCTCGGTCTTGGCGGCACCGTGGGGAGTGGTCGGCAGGGCATGAGCTGGATCCACCACCGCGATATGAACGCGATTTTCCGCCGTGCGATCGAAGACGAGGGCATGCGGGGCGCGTACCTCGCGACGTCGCCCAACCCGGTGACGAACGCAGCGTTCATGCGCACACTCCGGACGGTGATGGGGATGCCGATCGGGCTGCCCGCGATGGGATGGATGGTTCGGATCGGCGCGCCGCTCGTGCTGCGGACGGATCCTGAGCTGGCGCTGTACGGCAGGTACTGCGTGCCGACGCGGTTGCTCGACGATGGGTTCGAGTTCGAGTTCGCGGATCTTGAAGCAGCGCTGCGCGACATCACGGGCTGAGCGCGGCACGCAAAGCCACCTGTGGGACTTGAACCCACGACCTACGCTTTACGAAAGCGTCGCTCTACCAACTGAGCTAAGGTGGCGCGCGGCGCAGTCGCACGCCGGCAGAGCGAAGTATCCGCGCTCAAACGCGTGATGTCCACCAACGGAGCCCGCGCCATCGCGGAGCGCAAGCGGGTTGGGCATCAGGCGCGGCGACGGCGGGCGATCAGCGCCAGCCCGCCGAGCATCGCCACGGTCCCCGGGGCGGGGATGAAGCTCAGGTTGTCGAGCCCCGCGGAGCCGTCGAACTCGACTTCGAGGCGGACGACGTCGAGCGGATCGAAGCCGGAGGTCTCGGTGACGGTGGTCGAGGTTCCGCCCTCGCCGAGCTGCGGCGAGGTGGAGGTGAGGTCGAGGGTGTCCCAGCCCATGGGCTGGCTGAGCACATCGAACGTCCAGTTGAGCGGGACGAAGTAGACGCGTGACTCGCCCTGGGAGTCGAAGAGGCGGACCCAGGCGGGCCCGTTCGAGTTGATGTCCACCATGTCGATGCTGAGCATCTGCTGGGGCGAGGCGAAGTCGAAGTCGATCTGTCCGCCGCCCTCTTCGTCGTTGGGCTCATCGAAGGTGCCCGGCGTGGTCTGGGCGGAGAAGGCGTCGTTCTGGACGATCAGGACGTTCCCGAGCCCCACGAGGAGGTCGGTGTCGCTGCCGCCCGCGTTCGGCCCGCCTGGGGTCGAATCGAAGGCAGCGGGTCCGAGCCCGGGGCCGACGCCGCCATCGCTGATGGTGACGCCCATCGAGGCGAAGACCTGCTCGCCGTTGGCGAATTCCTCGAAGTCGAGGAGTGCTCCGGAGGCAGAGCCGGCGGCGAGCGTCAGGGCCGAGACAACAGCAGCGGACATGTTGGCAGACATGCTTCTCTCATCCTTCGGGTTGCGGATCGCCCCGTGGCAGCGGGACGCCTCTTCTCATCCTTCACACGGCGCGGCACGTTTCCGTACCGCCCGATGATCGGAGATTGATACCAAATCAGGCGGGTGCAAACTCATATGTCCTAGAAGCCGATGGCCAACGGACGCACCCGCTCGGCATCCGTTCGTAAGCCACGCTGTGACAAGCGATTATCGGCAGGCCCTAAATTCGGTGATCCGCCCGAGAAATTGGAGTTTCTGAGACTCAGGCGCAGTTGCCAAGTGAAACCGGGTCTCACGCGACAACGCCCGCGCTGTGTGGAAAACTCTCCTCAGACACACGGTACGGAAGGAGCCATCCATGCTCAAGCTGACAGATGGACAGTGCGGACTCTGCGAACACTTCGGCGGCGAGAAGGCCGACGAGCCCGCGATCGTGCAGATCCGCATCAACGGCGAGGGCCCGGGCGACCTTGTCGAGCCCTGTGGGCACCCTGACAACGCCTCACGCGATCTCAAAGTCACGCCGATCAGCGGCTGCGACGGGTTTACCCCGGCGCGCAAGGCGGGCTGACACCCACCCGAATCACCAGTTCATCCGACACGCCCCGAGGCGCACGCCCGGGGCCTTTCTTGTGCGCGTGTCAGGCGCCCGCGTGGACGCGCTCGGCGTGCAGTTCGCGGCTGAGCGCGCGCAAGCGAGCGACATCGCGCTCGCCGAGGCGTGCGCGGAGCGTGACGGAGCCGTTGTCGTAGGCTCGATCGAGGACCTCGCCCCACTGCTCGGCGTTGTGGACCGCTTTGCCGTCGGACATGGGGAGTGTGATGGCCCATTCTTCGATCGTGCCGCGCGCGGCTTGGCGGACGCGCGCTTCGAGCTCGGCGCGCCAGGGCTCGTCGGGTCGCGCGGCGCTGATGGGGATGGCGTCGGGATCGCGTCGTTCCCAGACGAGCAGCGAGGCGTTGTCGCGCAGCAGATCGACCTTGTTCAGCAGGAGCAGGGTCTCGGGGGGTGTCCACTCGAAGCAGGCGCGCTCTTCGATCCGGCGCGTGTCTTCGAAGATGTCGTTGAGGGTGTCGGTGACGGTCTCGTAGGCGAGGTCGGCGTTGGGGTCGGAGACGTCGAGCACGAGCAGCAACAGATCGGCGTGCGTGGCCTCTTCGAGCGTCGCGCGGAATGAGCCGACGAGGTGGTGCGGCAGGCTGCGGATGAACCCGACGGTGTCGGAGAGCATGACCTCCATGCCGCGGGCGTCGCCAGCGGAGAGGCGCCACTCGCGCGTGCGTGTGAGGAGTGTGGCAAAGAGTTGGTCGTTGGCGTAGGCGCCGCCCTCGGTGAGGACGTTGAAGAGGGTGGACTTGCCGGCGTTGGTGTAGCCGACGAGCCCGACGGTGAAGTGGCTGGCGTTGCGTGAGCGGACCTCGCGTGTTTTGCGGGCCTGGACCTCTTCGAGTTCACGTTTGAGCATGGCCTTTCGACGCTGGACGATGCGCCGGTCGATTTCGAGCTGTTGTTCGCCGGGGCCGCGCGTGCCGACGCCCCCGATACCGCCGGAACCGACGATGCGTTCGAGGTGATCCCACATGGCGCGGAGGCGTGGGTAGGTGTATTCGAGTTGGGCGATCTCGACCTGGAGGCGTGCCTGCTTGGTGGTGGCGCGCGACGCGAAGATGTCGAGGATCAGTTCGGAGCGGTCGAGGACCTTGCGCCCGACGATCTCCTCGATCGAACCGATCTGCTTGGGCGAGAGCTCGTGGTCGAAGATGACGACGCCGGCGTTGAGCTCCTCGCACATGCCCTTGAGCTCTTCGATCTTGCCCTTGCCCATGTAGGTGCCGGCTTCGGGTCGATCGCGGTTCTGCGTGACCTCGCCGACGACGCGCGTGCCGGCGGTCTCGGCGAGTGCGCGGAGTTCGCCCAGCGGGTCGCGCGGGTCGAAGCGTGACTCGGGGAGGTGGACGGCGGCGAGGACGGCGCGCTCGCGCTGGATCTTGATGTCGGTGCGTTCGGTCGGTGCTGACATGGAATGATGATTGTTGACGCCTCGGACGCGTCTTTCTCGGCAAAACGTGCGAATGCAACGCCGAGGGGCCTCTCCCCTACTATCTCTGTCCGAGGAGTCCCGCGTCCGAGCGCGAAGGAGCACGCCGTGAGCGATCGCCAGAGAGTTTTGTCCGCCTCCCGTCCCGGTCGCGTCGCGCTGGCGGCGATCCTGCTGGTCGCGGTGGTGGGTGTGCTGTTCGTGCGGATCCCGATGGCGATCGCCGAGCGTTCGTCGCTGTACGCGTGGACGGAGCCGGTGATCGATATTTTGGTGACGATCGACAACCGCTTCTACCGCGATCCCGATCTGGAATCGCTGCAAGAGGGCGCGATCCGCGGGATGCTCGAAGAGCTCGACGACCGCTACACGGAGTACATCCCGCCGGCGGACCTGGCAGACTTCGACAAGGCGGTGCGCGGGGAGTTCGTGGGCATCGGTGCGCAGGTGCGCGGCGAGGACGGATGGCTGCTGATCGTGAGCCCGCTGGAAGACTCGCCCGCGTTCAAGGCGGGCATCGAGGCGGACGACCTCGTGGTCGCCGTGGACGGGACTTCGGTCTGGCAGTGGGAAGTCGATGAGATCATCAACAACCTGACCGGCAAACCGGGCAGCACGGTGCGCGTGACGATCGAGCGTCAGGGCGACGCGGACGACCTGCCGCCGATGGCGCTGCCCGCGTCGGTGCCCGGGATGGTCGGCGAGGCACCGGGGCCCGAGATGGGCACGGTGCGGTTCGATCTGGAGATCGTGCGTCAGCGCATCCTCACGCAGACGATCAAGGGCATCCATCGCGAAGGCGAAGACTGGACGTACATGATCGATCCCGATCGCAAGATCGGCTACGTGCGCGTCACGCAGTTCACCGCGAGCACCGTTCCCGTGCTACGCGAGTCGCTCGAAGCGCTGCTCCGCGACGACATGCGGGGCTTCATCCTCGATCTGCGTTTCAACGGAGGCGGTGCGCTGTCGGCGGCCGTGCAGATGGCGGACATGTTCCTCGAAGAAGGCGTGATCGTCTCGACCTCGGGGCGCACGGTCGAAGAGGACCGATTCGTCGCACGCGAGCGCGGCACGCTGCCCGACTTCCCGATGATCGTGATGGTCAACGGGCAGTCGGCTTCTGCCAGCGAGATTGTCGCGGGCGCCATCGCGGACAACGACCGCGGCAAGGTCGTCGGTGAACGGTCGTTCGGCAAGGGCTCCGTCCAGACGATCATCCCGCTCCCCAGCGGCAGCGGGCAGCTCAAAATCACCGAGGCCAACTACTACCTCCCGAGCGGGCGGCTCATCCAGCGCACCGACGAATCGACGCGCTGGGGCGTGGACCCGTCGCCGGGCTTCTACGTGCCCATGACCAACGAGCAGTACATCGAGATGCTGCGCATCCGGCGGGACGAAGAAGTCATCCGCCCGGAGGGCGAGTCGCTCGAAGGCGACTGGGTCAACCCGGAGTGGATCCTCGGCTACCTCAAGGACAAACAGCTCAGCGCCTCGGTGCGCGCGCTGCGGACCAAGGTCGAGACCGGCGAGTGGGAAGCGGTGGGCGGCGATGTGCCCGAGGGTACGCTGGAACTCGCGGCGCTGGAGGTCGAAGAGCGCCGGTACGACCTGCTGCTGCGCGAACTGGCTCGCAGCGAAGAGCGGATCAGCGCGCTGTCGAGCATCGCCGCAGAGGACACGGATGAGAGCGACGAGCTCATCCCGGACGACGTCGAACTCGAAGGCGGCACGCTGACGCTGCGAGACGAGAACGGTCGCATCGTGCGCGAGCTGCGCATCACCGATGATCGGATCAACATCTGGTTCTCCGGCGCGCCGCTCGAAGTAATCAACGAGGACGTCATCAACCCGTGACGTGCGCACGATGCTGATCCTCGGGATCGAATCCTCGTGCGATGAGACCGGCGCGAGCGTCGTCCGCGATGGGCGCACGGTGCTGAGCAACGTGATCGCGTCGCAGCACGACCTGCACGCGGAGTACGGCGGTGTGGTGCCGGAGATCGCCTCGCGCGCGCACGTCGAACGCATCATGCCCGTCCTGCGCCGAGCGCTCGACGACGCGGGCGTGACGTTCCGCGACATCGACGCGATCGCGGTCGGGCACCGCCCGGGTTTGATCGGCGCGCTGCTCGTCGGCGTGTCGGCGGCGAAGGCGCTGGCGTGGTCGCTCGACACGCCGATCGTCGGGATCGACCACGTGCAGGCGCACCTCTACGCCGGGCTGCTGGACGACGACACATGGAGTGATGAGTCGGTCTTCCCGGCGCTCGGGCTCGTGGTCAGCGGCGGGCACACCGCGATGTACCTGCTGCGCGGCCCGCTCGACGTCATGCTCCTCGGCAAGACGATCGACGACGCGATCGGCGAGGCGTTCGACAAGGTCTCCTCGATGCTCGGGCTCGGGCACCCGGGCGGGCCGGCGGTCGATCGCCTCGCGCGCACGGGCGACGAGCGTGCGCACGACTTCCCCGTGTCGCGCCTCTCGCGTGAATCACTGGATTTTTCGTACTCGGGGCTGAAGACGGCGGTGCTGTACGAAGCGCGCGGCAAGCCGAACAGCGATGGCTCGTTCGAGCGCGACGGATGGGACCTCGATGAGCGCATGAAGGCGAATCTGTGCGCCTCGTTCGAGCGTGCCGCGGTGCGGGCGATCACGCTCAAGATCGAACGTGCGCTCGATGCGACAGACACGCCCGTGCGCACGCTGCTCGTCGGCGGCGGCGTCAGCGCGAATACACGCTTGCGCGCGGAGCTCGAGTCGTTGGCGCGCGCACGCGAACTCGAACTGCGGTTGCCGAGGACGGACCTGTGCCTGGACAACGCGGCGATGCTCGCTGGGCTCGCGCATCGCAAACTCGAACGCGACGGCGGTGACTGGCTCGGGCTCGTCGCGTCGCCGATGTCCGCGATCCGATGAGCGGCGAGCGTCACGAACTCGACCCGTTCGAGCAGATCTACGCAGATCAGCCAAGTGCCAGGTGGTCGCACCCTGCCGCCATGAGCGACGACGACCTTCTCAAGTTGTGCGGGTGGGGGCAGGGCCGGACGAGCGGGCCCGGCGGTCAGAACCGCAACAAGGTCGAGACGCAGGTCACACTCACGCACACGGAGACTGGCCTCTCCGCGGTCGCGGGCGAGCGGCGCACGGTGAAAGAGAACCGGCGCGTTGCGCTGCGTCGCCTTCGGCTCAAGCTCGCGACCGAGCACCGGTGCGTTGTGCCCGCGGGGCCCATCGGTTCGGCGCTGTGGCGCTCGCGCCTGCGCAAACGGAAAGGACCGGTGGACCCGGTCTTCGGCGGGGCGGGGGGAACGCTCTCGATCAATCCGGAGCATCGGGATTACCCGAGCCTGCTGGCCGAGGCGCTCGACACGATCGCGGCGGCGAACTGGGAGGTGCGCGACGCGGCGGTGCGGCTGGATATTTCGACGAGCCAGCTCGTGAAACTGGTGAAGGAGCACCCGGCGGCGCTGGCGATGCTGAACAAGGAACGCGAGCAACGCGGGATGCGGACGTTGAAGTGAGTGATGCGCACTGCGGAGAACGCGGAGAGATTCACCACAGAGGGCACAGAGTTCACGGAGCGTGGGAGAGCGAGCAGTCAGTCCCAAATGGGCTTGAAGTCGTCGCGCGTAGCGCCGGCCTCGATAAAGATGCCGAGGAAGTGGTTCGTGTTCGACGGGTCGTCCGGCTCGTCGTAGAAGAGGATGTCGTGGTAGATCGAGCCGGGGTACGGGGAGCGACTCGACCCCGAGAGATCCTGGCTCACGAGATACTCATCGGCGTCAATATGCGTCAGCGCATGTTCGTGTGGCGATGAAGATCCATCGCTCATCCCAACCGCACCCGACCACGCGTTTGCAGGCTTGAAGAATCGAAACGTGATCGACTGAGGATCGTTCACACCCACACGTACGGAGCCGTCTTGCTTGGTGACGGATTCGATTCTGGGCCAGCGGGTTGAGATGAGCGGAACTGATGGATCTCCCTGCAAGCCTTGCACGAGTACATCCACGCTCGCATGCGCGAACGAGAGGTTTCCCGGCTCGTCGCCCGTGAAGTCGGCGCGAAAGCTGGGATCCCACAGAGCGTTCGCGGGATCGACTGCCGCACTCGGCGATTCGAATTGATAGTCGTGATCGATCTCCACGTTGCCGCGATCTGCCGATGAGACAACCGAATCGGGCTCGAGCAATCGCTGCCAGATCAGGAACGAGAAGATGTTTGCACTCGTGTCCTTCGCCTTTGCCGGGCCGCGCAAGGTCTGGCCGTTGGCATCGAGAATCGACGGCAGCATGAACTTGCCATCGTTGACCTGGGTCACGGAGGACATCGCGTTGAGGAATCGTCGCTGCTGAGACATCTCCTTTGCGAGATTGCCTCGATCTCGCCCGGGCCCGCTCGGCATGATGGTCATGAACACCACGAACAGCAGCACCATGCAGGCGAGCACCATCAAGAGTTCGCGAAGTGTCATGTCGGGTCTCGTCACGTCTTGCATCTCACCAACCTCTACGTGTGGCGTGGGATGCGGATCCTGAAGTAAGGCCGTTGTCACTTATAGAGTTCGATGCGGCTGAACTTCTTGTTCGGTAGCAAGTACCAGTCCGCGCGACCTCTCCGCGGATTATCGTGCACCCTGAAGCTGACCCACATCAGGCCCCATGGATATGGGCACCATCGTTCAAGCGTAATCTCGGAGGGGTACTGAGGGTCGATTCTGCTCAGGTACCTGCGAACTTCGTACTCGGCTAGCAGGATTGAACCGGTTGGTACACCCAGCATCACGATGACTCCGACGAGCACAAGTCGGACTGTCCATCGCATGATTCGGCTTGGCTTGGGCTTCGGCATGGCAGCCTCTTCTTCGGTCACTCGTTTGGCTACGATCCAAGTATGACTCAAACCGCCACGCGAGACGACGTTGCATCGCTGACCGCGGCCGCCCTGCCGCACGTGACGGGCATCCGGCGCGATCTTCACAGGCATCCCGAGCTCGGCTATCTGGAGACGCGGACGAGCGAGCGTGTGGTCGCGGAGTTGAAGGATCTCGGCATTGAGCATGCCGCGGGCTTGGCGCGGGGGACGGGCGTGATCGCGCACCTGCCTGCGAATCGCGCGGGGGTCGATCCGGCGAGCGCCCCGACGATCGGGCTGCGTGCGGATATGGACGCGCTGCCGATCCTCGAAGAGACGGGTGTTGAGTACGCGAGCCAGACGCCGGGCACGATGCACGCGTGCGGGCACGACGGGCACACCGCGAACCTCCTTGGTGTCGCGCGCGTGCTTAACCAGTTGGGCGATCGCCCGAACAACGTGACGCTTGTCTTCCAGCCCGCGGAAGAGGGCGGCGGTGGTGGCGACGCGATGTGCAAGGACGGCGCGATCGATGGCTCGCGCCTCGGCAAGCCGGTCGATCTGATGTACGGGCTGCACGGCTGGCCCGACATGGAGGTGGGCAACGTCGCGACGCGCGTCGGCCCGCTGCTCGCGGGGACGAGCGAGTTCGAGGTGATCGTGCGTGGCAAAGGCGGGCACGCCGCGTACCCGCACAACACGGTCGATCCGATCGTGGCCGCGGCGCAGTTCATCGTCGCGGCGCAGACGATCGTGGCGCGCAGCGTGAGTCCGGTGAGTTCCGCGGTTATTACGTTCGGTGAGATCAAGGCCGGGCACGCGCGCAACGTGATCCCCGACGAAGCCAAGCTCCGCGGCACGATCCGCACGCTCAGCGAGAGCGATCGCACGCTCGTGACCGGTCGCTTCGAAGAGGTCGCGAAGGGCGTCGGCAGCGCGATGGGTGCGACGATCGAGGTGAACTGGCAAGGCGGGTACCCCGTGACGCACAACGATGCGCACGCGACGGGTCGGTTCCGGCGCGTGGCGCAGGAGACACTGGGCCCCGGCAAGGTCTTCGAGCGCGAGCAGCCGACGATGGGCGGCGAGGACTTCGCGTACTACGGCGCGCACGCGAAGGCGTGCTTTTATGTGATCGGTCTGAAGCCGATCGGTGCGCCGAGCTACCCGGGCTTGCACACGCCGACGTTCGACTTCAACGACGATGCGCTGGAAACGGGCGTGCGCACGATGGTGGCGCTGGCGTTGGACGAGCGGGTGTGAGCGACTCGACCGTCGAGATCCGAGACGGTGTGCTGACGAAGTGCGCGGGGGGACGAGTTGACTTTGTCGTCAAACTCGCCGACATCCGTAGGCTGAAGTTCTTCAAGGAAGATCACTTCTCGCAAGACGTTGTTGTGCTGGGAATCGAGGCGCTCGCGACAGACAACTGGTTCCTTATCTGCGAAGACGAGGCCGGCTGGAATTCCGTGCTGTCACTGCTCGGCGAGTACACGCGTTGCGATCTTCACCGTGAGATGTGGGAGGCGACGCAGCCGCCCTTTGAGCAAAGCGAGCGGATCGTGTGGAATCGCGACTCCTAGCATCGTTCCGTGCCTGACGATCCGGACATCACGCCGCTGGCAGACCTTGATGAGGATGGGTTTTTGCCGAGCGATGCGCCGCCCCCGTGGGGGACGGAGTCGCGCGAGGTGCGTCTGCGCCGTTTGAACGAGCGTGCGCGCGGGCTGCCGCCCGCGCCCGGCGTGTACCTGATGAAGGACCACAAGGGCGTGGTGCTGTACGTGGGCAAGGCCGCGAAGCTGTGCGATCGGGTGTCGTCGTACTTCGTGCCCTCGGCCGACCTGGGTCACAAGAAGCAGGGCTTGCTCGGCGAGGTACACGACTTCGACGTGCTGCTGTGCGAGGGCGAGTGGGAGGCGCTGCTCACCGAGAACCGGCTGATCAAGGACATCAAGCCCAAGTACAACGAGCGGCTCATCGACGACAAGACGTTCCCGTACCTCGTGATCACGGTGAAGGAGGCGTACCCGCGCGTGTTCGTGACACGGAACCCGACGGGGATCGACGAGGACGGCAGCGTGATGCCGGAGATGAAGGGCGCGAAGATCCTCGGCCCCTTCACGAACGCGGGCGCGCTGCGCGAGGCGGTGCAGGTGCTGCAGCGCGTGTTTAAGTTCCGCACGTGCCGGCTGGACATCGTGCCGGGCGACAAGAAGAACCGGTTCTTCCGCCCGTGCCTGCTGTACGCGATCGGGCAGTGCACGGCGCCGTGCGCGGAGAAGATCGGCGTCGAGGCGTACAGGGACGACGTGGACCGCTTTGTGAAGTTTCTCGGCACGAAGCGCAGCGCGATGATGCGCGAGATGGAGCGCGACATGACGGCGCTCGCGGAGGACTTGCAGTTCGAGCAGGCCGCGGCGATCCGCGATCAGCTCAAGGCGCTCCAGCGTCTGGATGAGCGGGGGTCGCGGGCGGATGGTTGGCAGCCGGAGAGCGAGATCGGGTACGTCGATCCGATCGGCGGTCCCAAGAGCCTGCAGAAGACGCTGGGGCTCGACGAGCCGATCCGGTGCATCGAGGGGATCGATATCGCGCACCTGCAGGGCGGCGAGACCGTCGGCAGCAAAGTGTGCTTCATCGACGGCAAACCCTTCAAGGACGAGTACCGGCGGTACCGCATCCAGACGGCGGACAACGATGATTATGCGTCGATCCGCGAGGTGGTGAGCCGGCGCTATCGCGAGGCGGGGCAGGGCAACGAGCTGTATCCCGAGGTGATCCTGATCGACGGCGGGCTGGGTCAGCTGCACGCGGCGATGGAGGTGTTCGAGGATCTGGACGTGAAGCCGCCCATGGTGATCTCGCTGGCGAAGAAGGAAGAGCTGATCTACGTGCAGGAGCGCAGCGAGCCGATCCGGCTTGGGCGTGAGAACCTCGGGCTGCGTCTGTGCCAGCAGGTGCGCGACGAGGCACACCGCTTCGCGCAGCACTATCACCATGTGCTCCGCCGGAAGAAGACGGTTGGCGAGTGACGGGTATGCTGTGCGCGTGCGCACGGTTGTTGTCATCGCGATGCTGGGATTGGTGCTTGTCGGCTGCGGTCGCGGCGCCACGAGGACGGCGTTCGTGGTGGAGCGCGCGGACGGGACGCCGGTGACGGCGTCGCTCGTGCGCGCGGTGCCGATGAAGGTGAGCCCGATCCCGCTGCCGGTGAGCCCGCAGGCGCTGGAGCAGCTCGAGTACCAGCGCGGCCCGGTGGCGCCGACGGATGAGGACGGGGTGGTTCGGCTCGCGCTCGTGTCGGGGATCGTGTACGAGCTCGAGGTCGAGCGGGGCGCGTTCGACACGGGCAACGGCTCGACCGTCGCGGATCGGTACCGCTACGACACGTCTTCACGCCGGATCGAGGCGGTGCAAGGCGCGGGCGGGCCGGGTTATCGGGTGCGATTGCGCGGCAGATGATCGCGACGCGACGGGCGGCGCGATGGCGCCATTCCAGCGTGCCGATGGAGAGACGGGAGGTTCCCCGTGCTCCGCGTGCCGATCGAACAAGCGCAGCCCGGCATGGTTCTGGGGTTGGGCGTGATGCACCCTCGTCGGAAGGGCACGACGCTGCTGCGCAGCGGGTACGAGCTGACGGAACTCGCGATCCGGCAACTGGGCGAGCAGGACGTGCGCGACCTGTGGATCCGGTACCCGAGCCTGGCGTTCATCGCGCGGCACGTCTCGCCGGAGGTGGAGTCGGGACGCAGCGAGGTGGCGTCGCTGATGGGACGCGCGCTCGAATCGATCAGCCGCGAGGGCGGAGGCCGGATGGACTACGCGAAGTACGCGAGCGCGGTGTCGGGGCTGGTCGAGGGGTTGCTGAACTCGCCAGAGGCCAACGTCCTGGTGCAGGAGGTCGGCGGGGCGGGCGACGCGATGGCGCGGCACAGCAGCGACGTGACGTACCTCTCGCTGCTGATGGGGCTGAAGCTGGATTGGTACCTGGTGCGCGAGCGCAAGCGGATGTCGCCCGAGCGTGCGAAGAACGTTTTCAACCTTGGTGTCGCGGCGATGCTGCACGACATCGGGATGATCGACCTGGACGCCGAGACGCTCGAACGCTGGCAGGAGACGCTCGACGAGCGCGACACCACGTGGCGCCGGCACGTGCTGAGTGGGTACGAGCGGCTGAAGGAAGAGATCGAGGCACCGGCGTCGGCCGCGGTGCTGCACCATCACCAGCGTTGGGACGGCTCGGGCTTCCCGGCGCGCGAGGTCGCGCCGGGCGTGCGTGAAGGCCTGCGCGGATCGCAGATCCACATCTTTGCGCGGATCATTGCGGCGGCGGACCTGTTCGATCGCCTGCGCTACCCGCCGGGCACGACCGAGCGCCTGCCGGTGGTGCGCGCGCAGCGAAGGCTGCTCGAGCCGCCATACTGCGACTGGATCGACCCGGTGGTGCTGCGCGCGTTGTTTGTGGTGGCGCCGGCGTTCACGATCGGGACGATGGCGGAACTGAGCGACGGGCGGAAGGTTGTGGTGACGTCGCTGAACGAGTCGCAGCCGTGCCGACCCGTCGTCCACACGCTGGACGATGAAGCGTTGAGCGGCGCGGACGCGTCGGCGGCGGAGACCGAGGGCGAGCGCATCGATCTGAGCGAGCACCCGGACCTGACGATCGCGCGGTCGGATGGGGAGGACGTGTCGGACGACGTCTTCACCCTGCCGGGCGATTGGGACGCGGTGCTGAAAGAGGGCGCAATCGGCGGGCTCGTGCTGCACCACGGTGATCACGGCGAGCACGACGATCGAGGCGACGAAACGGTCGGCGAGCTGCGCGAAGCGGGCTGACCGACGCGGCGATTACTCGCTCGCGGAGCCGGCGGCGGAGCTGGGCACGACCTTGGCGCCGCCCGTCGCCGCGGCGGGCTGGGCACGAGGCGCGCCGCGGCCCGTCGCCTGCATGCGCGCCTGCATCGCGGTCTTCTGCAGCTGCGCGACGGTCTCTTCGTCGAACTCTTCTTCGATGACGCGGTTGACGCTGGGGGCGACGAGGGCGATCTGGAGACCTTCCTCGATGCCACCGAGGACCTCGGCGTAGGCGTCGGACCGGCGTCCGACGGCGACGGGGACGCGCCGGTAGTTCGAACCCTCGGGGGTGTAGACGTAGTTGGTGCGGCCTTCGGTGAAGACGCCCTGGACGGGGACGATGGTGGCGTCCTCGACGGTGCCGAGCACGACCTCGGCCTCGGCGCGCATGGAGGGCTTGAGCCCGTGGTCGGAGCCTTCGATATCGAGGGCGATCTTGACTTCGTACTCGCGGAGGTTGGGGTCTCGCCAGCCGCCGGACTCGGCCATGATGCCGATGGACTCGACGGTGCCGGTGAAGACGGTGTCGCGCCGGGCGTCGATCTTGATGCGGGCGGTCTGCCCGGGGCGGACGCGTCCGATGAGCGACTCGTGGATCTTGATCGCTGCCATGATCTCGCTGGTGTCGGGCAGAACGATGAGCTCTTCGTTGTGGCGAACTTCTGAGCCGACGGCGAGGGGGCCCTCGTTGTTCCAGCGCCAGTTGTTGCCCACGCTGGAGGCATAGACGACGAGCCCGCCGGTCGGCGCTTTGATCGTCGCGGCCTCGAGCTGCTCGTTGAGCTTGTCTACTTTTTCCTGACGAAGCGCGAGGGTGCGGCGCGAGTTGGTGAGGGTGGCTTCTTTCTGGGCGAGGCCGGAGGCGTTCTTGCTCTTGACGCGGTCGATCTGCTTCTTCTTCTCCTCGACGTCGGACTCGAGACGCTGGCGTTCCTTGCTGACCTCGATGGAGGTGTACGTCTCGAGCTTGACTCGCGCGATTTCGAGATCGGCCTCGGCACGGAGGTACGCGATCTCGTCGTTTCGCAGCTCGTCGCTGGAGAGGAACTCGCGCTCGTAGAGGGTTTTCGAGCGGTCGAGCTTGTCGCTCAGGCGGTCCTTCTGGCGTTGAGCGGCGTCGAGCGTCGTCTCGAGTTCGAGCAGCCTTGTGGGGTGATCGCCCTCACGCCACTTCTTGAGTTCGAGTTCGGCGAGCTGGAGGTCGAGCTGCGCCTTGCTGAGCGCCGACTCGTTGTCAGAGATCACGATCGCGAGCGCGTTCTCCGCGGAGATGAGCGCGCTCTTGGCTGCTTCGAGCTGCAGCATCTCGGTGTCGAACTGCTTCTCGATCTCGTCGGTGCTGAGGCGGACGAGGACGTCGCCTTCTTTCACAAACGAGCCCTCCGAGATGATCTCGGTGACGGTGGTGCGGCCCTCGATGGGGCTGCGGAGCTCGGTCTGCTTTCGCGCTTCGAGTTCGCCGCTGGCGACGTTGATGACCTCGAACCCGCCGATGGTGACGAGCGCGAGGTCGGGGCGATCTTCGGTGGTGGACTCGCCGGCGTCGCCCGAGAGCAAGACAAACCCGCCCCAGGCGGCGCCCCCGATGACGGTGAGGGCGACGAGCGACTTGGCGACGATGCCGCCGCGGCGACGGCTGGCGATGGGGCTGGACAAGGCGGGTTCTCCTCGGGGCGATCGCGGAGGGGGCGAGCGTGGTCGTTCAGCGCATACCGGCGATACAGGAGTCGGTTCGCCCGATTCTTTGGCGAAGATTCAGGGGCCGGCGGGGTCGGGCATGCCTCGCAGGGGCATAAACCGCCCGGTGACGTCTACGCGGAGCTGCCCGGTGACGAGGAGGAACTCGAGGATCGACGAGCGAAGGTCGCGGATCGAGTCATCGACGGCGTTTCGCGAGGCGAGGAGCTCGTCCTGGGCGTCGAGGATCTCCTGCGCGGAGACCTCCTCGCGGCGGAGCTCGAGCGACTCGACGCGGAGCTCGTTCTGCACCACGGCGGCCTGTTCGAGGTTGAGCGAGAGGCGGGCGCGTTCGATTTCGCGGACGGCGGCTCGGGCGTCGAGGATGATATTGTCGCGGAAGACGCTGAGTTCTCGGACTTCCTGCTCGAGCCCGATGAGGGTGGAGCGGAGGTTGAGGCGTTCGATCTCGCGGTCGAGCGGGAGCCCGAAGGTGACGCCGAAGCGGTAGTCGGAGTCGTCGATGTCGAAGGCCGGGAGGGCGTTGTCGGAGTCGTCGGTGCCGATGCCGAGCTGGGCGTCGAAGTCGAGATCGGGCAGGAGCTGGTTGCGCGCGTTGGCGACGTCGCGCCTGGCGTCGTTGATCTGATCGACGGCGTTCTGGTAGTCGAGGCGGTAGGTGAGCGCGAGTTCGGCGGCCTCGCTGACGCCGACGTCCGGGTCGGAGAGCGAGAGGATCGCGGACTCGATTTCGATGGGCTGGTCGATGGAGATGCCGAGACGGACCTTGAAGCGATCTTTGGCGAGCTGGAAGGACTCGCGGGCGTTGCTGAGCGTGGAGATGGAGCGGAGGACGTTCTGCTCGACGTTGCGCGCCTCGAAGGGGTTGCGCCGACCGGCGTCTACCTGGGCGGCGGTTTCGTCTTGCAGGCGTTCGACGCCGAACAGGCGAGCCTCCTGGTTGCGCAGCGCCTGCTGCTGGGCGACGAGGGAGAAGTACTCGTTGGCGATGCTGACGAAGAGGGAGCGTCGGAATCGTTCGAAGTTCCGGGCGGCGTACACGAGGTTGCGTTCGGCCTGGATGATGTCTTCACGCGCGATGGGGCCGGCGTTGCGGAGCAGCGGGATGTCTGCGTTGAGGATGAGCTGGGTGGAGGCGTCGGTCTGGTCGCCCACGACGTTGAGCAGCTGACGCGAGGCCTGGCTGACGAGGCGGGCCTCGACGTTGCCGCCGTAGGGCAGGAGCTGGGTGACGCGGAGCTCGTTGACGACGTTCAGGGCGGCCTGGTCGTCGCCGTCGTTGAGGTCGCCCGCGACATTCAGCGAGATGTCGTTGAAGAAACGCGGGCTCCAGAGGTGGCGTTGGATGAGGAGGCTGATGGCCGAGAGGATGTAGTCTTCCTCGGCGGCGATGTACTCGCGCGAGGTGGTCTGCGCGATGCGGAGCGCGTCTTCCAGGGTGACCATCTGCGCGGGTCGGTCGGGCTGGTAGAAGCCCTCGATCCGGGTGAGCACGTCGCGGTCGTCGGGGAGCGGGGCGAAGGGGAGTTCCTCGGCGGTGGGGTTGATGGTGAAGGGCTCTTCCGCATAGGCGTCGTCGCCGATAGCGGCGGTGTCCTGCGATGTTCGAACGCGGGGCGCGGCGCCGGTGCCGAGTTGTTGGGAGCGGGCCTCGACGAGGCGGTCGATGCGTTTATCCACCGATTCGAGCGAGCACCCCCCGACAAAGGGGCTGAGCGTGACGAGCGTGAGCAAGAGCGCCCAGGGCGTGATCGAGCGGGCGATGGGCATGGCGGGCGAGTCTACCGGTGGTGTCGAACGACGTTGCGGCGTCGGTGGCCGGGCCATAGGCTGGCGGTTCTCTCCGCTGGAGGCTCTATGGCATCGGTGACGTTCGACGGGCAGAGCCTGTCGATCGACGGCAAACGGATCTGGCTGGTTTCCGGGACGATCGATTACGCGCGGTTGCCGCGCGCATCGTGGGCGGAACACCTGCGCGAGGCGATGCACGCGGGCCTCAACTGCATCGAGACGCCGGTGGTGTGGTCGCGTCACGAGCCGCGCCCGGGCAAGTTCGACTGGGACGGGGACCTGGATCTGAAGGCGTTTCTCGATCTGGTCAAGGGATTCGGCCTGCACTGCGTGCTGCGCCCCGGGCCCTTTGTGGGCGATGGCTGGGACCTCGGGGGGATCCCGTCGTCGGTCGCGGGTCTCTCGCGTGACGGTCTTCGGCGGAACGACGAGGCGTACCTCGGCGCGGTGTCGAAGTGGATCCGCAACTTCGTCCAGCAGATCAAGGAGCACCAGGTCGCCGGTCGCAAGGCCGACCCGGGCCCGGTTGTCATGGTGCAGAACGAGCACGAGTGGCTCTGCGGCGACGACGACGTCGCGGCGGGGTATCTGGCGGAGACGGCGCGGTTCCTGCGGGAGAACGGCGTGGGCGTGCCGCTGGTGAACTCGAACAACCTGTTCGCCGGGGTCGAGGGCGAGATCGACGGGTGGATGGGCTACACCCATCTGCACGCGCACATGCGACAGCTCGGGACGGTCGCGCCGAACCAGCCGAGGATGATGACGCACCTGCGCGTGGGCGCGGCGGACGTGTGGGGTGAGAAGCGGCGCTCGCAGAAGACGCCCCGCGCGGTGGTGCGCCGCCTGGTCGAGTGCCTCGCGGGGGGCGGTCAGTACAACATCTCGCCCTTCGCCGGCGGGACGAACATCGGCTGGGGCGCGGGGCGCCACTCGAAGCACAAAGACAAGTTCATCACGCAGAGCCACGACGCGGGCGCGCCGCTGGGCGAGTGCGGCGTGCGGACGCCGCTCTACAACGCCGTGCGCCGCGTGAACCTCTTCGCCAACACCTTCGGTCGCGTGCTGGCGGCGTGCGATCCGTCGTTCAACCCGACGATGCTGGCGACCGACTCCAGCGGCGGCGAAGTGCTCGACGAGGACACGGGCAAGACCGACCGCGAGCCGGGGACCACGGTCACGGCGCAGCAGTCGATCAGTGTCGCGGAACTGCGCGGCACGATGGGGTCGGCGGTCTTTGTGCTCGGCGATCGCTCCGAGAAAGCCAAGGGCCAGCACACGCGGCTGATCCTGCCAGACGGCTCGGCGATCCCGGTGTGGCTCGGCGATATCGGGATCTCGTGGCTGCTGCTCAACACGCACATCGCCGGTCGCGTGACCATGGACTACACCAACCTCTGCCCCGTGCTCGTCGAGGGCAAGGTGCTGGTGTGCTTCGGCGTCGCGGGGACGACGGGCATGTTCTCGTTCAACGGCGTGCCGATGGAGATCGACGTCCCGACCGGGCGCGACGTCACGGTCGAGCCGATGGACGGTGTGACGCTGGTCATCTGCAACGAGTCGATGATCGACTCGCTCGTTGCCCGAGACGGGCGCGTGTACCTCGGGGTGCACGGGTTCGACGCGGAAGGCCGCCCGATCAGCGCCGGCGGCAGCGCCCCGACCGTCAAGAAGAAGTCGTCGAAGAAGAAAGCGCGCACGCGGGCCTCGGCGGGCAACATGCTCGACGTGATCGAACAGGACGGCGGGGTGGACCGGGTCGAGGGCGTGTCGCGCCCGAGGACGCCGGCGGCGCCATCGTTCGATGCGTGGGCCGTCGCGCCGCTCGACGACTTTGTCGATGGAACGAGCGATCGCTACGCGCTGATCGACGGGCCCGCGACGATGGAATCGCTCGGCGCCGGCAGCGGGTACGGATGGATCCGTCTGAACCTCAAAGCGGGCGCCGCGAAGCAGGTGCGCGCGTCGATGCCCGAGGCCGCCGACCGCGTCGGGCTCTATCACAACGGGGAGGCCAAAGGCGTGTTCGGGCTCGGGCCCGGCGCCGAGGACAAGCCCGCACCGATCTCGATCAAGCGCGGCGACCAATCGATCGTGCTGCTGGTGGACAACCTCGGGCGCGCCAGCGGCGGGTCGCTCATCGGCGAGCCCAAGGGCGTGTACGGGCACCTGTGGGAATCCGTGGCGTTCAAGATGGGCGCACCGAAGCTCGAGCACGGCACACCGCTGGCCCCGCTGAGCGTGCGTTCACCGATCATGGGCGTGGATGCCCAGGACCGCACGTCTGCGCAGCGCATCACGTGGTCGTTCACGCACCGGAAGAAGTCGCCGATCATCGCGCAGTTCGAGGACGTGGGCGTGCTCGGGGTGCTGCTGATCAACGACGAACCGATCGGTGTGATTGCGCCGGGCGGGTGGCACCGCTTCGTGCTCGACGATGAGAAGACGCGGCGCGGCGCGAACACGCTCCAGGTCGCGGTGCTCGGCGATGCGAACGAAGCGCTCGCGGCGCTCAAGCCCGCGGCGACGTTCCTCGAAGGCAAGTCGTGCCTGACCGAGAAGGCGACGTGGAGTTTCGCGAAGTGGGACGTCCCGCCGGCGACGATCTTCGAGGACCTCGACGACGCCGAGCTCGCGGGCAAGAGCGCGAGCGCCCGGAAGGGCAAGCCCGTGTGGTGGCGCACGACGTTCGAGTGCGACATGGAGACCGACGCCCCCCTGCTGCTCGACGCGAGCGGGCTGAGCAAGGGGCAGATCATCCTGAACGACGAGAACGTCGGGCGGTACTTCGTGGCGACGGCGGAGGGCAAGAAGGTCCCGCCGCAATCGCGGTATCACCTGCCCAAGTCGTGGATCAAGCCCGGGCGGAACACGTTGTACATCTTCGACGAGCACGGGTTCGCGCCGAACAAGGCGTCGCTCGTGTACGACCGGGGCGGCGTCTTCGCCTGAGCCGCGGGGATTCAGGCGCTGGCGGCTTCGCGTTTCCTGACCATGCCGCGCACGCCCCACTCGCCCCAGGATGGGAACGCCGCGCAGAGAGCCATGCCGATGCGTGCGCTGTGAGAAGTCCAGACTTCGGGCTTCGGGCTGCGGAGGCATCGGACGATGGCGTTCGCGACGACCTTGGGCTTCTGCATGAACCCCTTGGGCGTGTGATCGGTGACGCCCTTGCCCGAGTGCTTGTTGGCGGTATCGAAGAACTCGGTGCTGGTGGTGACGGGGTGAACGGTTGAGGAGGCGATGCCCTCGCGCCGGAGTTCCATGTTCATAGCGCGCCCGAGGTGGTGCTGGGCGGCCTTCGTCGCCGAGTACGCCGAGTAGAAGGGCAGCACGAAGCGCGCGAGGCACGAGGAACACCACAGCACATGCCCGGCCTTGGCGGCGCGCATATGCGGGAGCGCCGGCTCGATGACGTTGAGCGAGCCCCAGAAGTTGACCTCGAAGATCTTGCGGAGCGCGTCCTCGGAATCTTCGTGTACGGCCTGCTCGTAGCCGTAGCCGGCGTTGGCGAAGACGCTGTAGATCGAACCGAACTCGTCGATCGTGCGCCGGACGAGGGCGGCGCAGGACTCTTTGCTCTCGACGTCGCACACTTGGAAGACGCAGCGTCCGCCGGCGTCCTGGACGCGCCGGGCGACCTCGGCGAGGCGGTCTTCGCGGCGCGCGCCGATGACGACGGGCATGCCGGCCTGTGCGCACGCGAGCGCGGTGGCGGCGCCGATGCCGGAGGACCCCCCGGTGATGCAGATGGGTTTGCCAGCGAGATCGATGCGGGGCATGGTCGCTCCGTTCAGGCGAGGAGCGACTCGCCGGTCATTTCCGATGGTTTGTCGAGGCCCATCATGCCGAGCATGGTGGGCGCGATGTCGGCGAGGCGTCCGCCGTCGCGCAGCGTGCGCCCTTTGAACGCGTCGCCCACGACGATGAGCGGGACATCGAAGGTGGTGTGCGCGGTGTGCGGGGCGTCGCTGTCGGGGCTGAACATCTGCTCGGCGTTGCCGTGGTCGGCGGTGACGACGAGCGACCCGCCCCTGGCGAGCGTCTTCTCGACGACTTCACCCACGAGGGCATCGACGGTCTCGCACGCCTTGATGGCGGCGTCGAGCTTGCCGGTGTGCCCGACCATATCCCCATTGGCGAAGTTCACGATGATGACGTCTTCGCAGTCGACCGCGTCGAGGCGCGCGAGCACGGCGTCGGCGACGGCGCGGGCGCTCATCTCGGGCTGCTCGTCGTAGGTCGCGACGCGCGGCGAGGCGGGGTTCTCGCGGCGTTCGCCTTCGAAGGGCTCGTCGCGGTAATCGTTGAAGAAGAACGTCACGTGCGGGTACTTCTCGGTCTCCGCGCAGCGGAACTGCGTGAGCCCCAGGTCGCTGAGGTAGGCACCGAGGATGCGGGTCATCCTGGGCGGCTTGGGGAACGCCACCTTGGCGAGCTGCGCGATGCGTTCGCTGTAGGGCGTCATACAGACGAAGTTCAGATCGAGCTTGGTTCCGCGATCGAACCCGCGCGCGCCGCTGTCGGGCGAAGGCGTCACTTCGTCCGCACCCTCGAAGTCGTCGAGGAGGAAGGCCGAGCAGAGCTCGCGCGGTCGGTCGCCGCGGTAGTTGACGAAGAGCACGGTGTCGCCGTCGGAGATGCGGGTGGCGGCGACGTCCTGCTCGTCGCGCCCAATCGCGGTTGGCTCGACGAACTCGTCGCCCGTCATCGAGTCGCTGGTCGGCGCGTCGTAGTAGGCCTGGAACGCCTCGGGTGCCGACACGCACGTGCGCACGGCTTCGATCCTGGGGCGGGCGGTGAGCAGTCTGTAGGTGCGTGCGACGCGCTCCCAGCGGTTGTCGCGGTCCATGGCCCAGTAGCGACCGACGACGCTGACGACGCGTCCGACACCGATGGCGGCGCACTGGGCCTCGACCTGTTCGGCGTATCCCTTGCCGGTGAAGGGGCCGGTGTCGCGCCCGTCGCCGAAGAGGTGGATGCGCACGCGTTCGCACCCGAGTTCCTTGCAGAGCTGAAGCATGGCGAAGAGGTGCGTGAGCAGCGCGTGGACGCCGGCGTCGGAGTTGAGCACCATCAGGTGTACGGCGCTGCCGTTGTCGCGCGCGCGCTCGATGGGCGCGCGGAGCGCGTCGATCTCGCGCAGGCGCCCCTCACGGCAGGCCTTGCTGATGCGGACGGCGTCCTGATCGACGATGCGCCCGGCGCCGATGTTCTGATGCCCGACCTCGCTGTTGCCCATGGTGCCGATGGGCAGCCCGACGTCCTCGCCCGAGGTGTGGATGAGCGTGGTGGGATAGGTCTCCATGAGGCGATCGGCGACGGGGGTGTCGGCGAGGCGCACGGCGTTGAAGGCGTCGTGCTCGGGGAGGGGATTCTCGCCCCAGCCGTCGCGGACGATGAGGACGCAGGGGGTATTGGTCGTTGGCGTTGTCACGTGGTGCTTTCGCTGTCAGGAGATGGACGCGAGGACTTCGTCGTTGTTCATCGCCGCGCCGAGTTCGCGCCCTTGCGACCACTTCACGGTGCCGTCCTGCCCGACAACGATGGTGCCGCGGGCGGCGACGTTGAGCTCGGGGAAGTGCAGCCCGTAGGCCCTGCAGACGTCGGCGTGCATGTCGGCGAGGATGTCGTGCGTGAGCCCGAGAGACTCGGCCCACGCCTTGTGCGTGAAGAAGGAGTCGGTCGAGATGCCCACGATTTGCGCACCGCGGTCGATGAACTTCTGCATTTCATCGGTGACGCACTTCATCTCGGTGGAGCAGACCGGGCTGAAGTCCATGGGGTAGAAACAGAGCACGACGTCACCCTTCTTGAGCGCGTCGGAGAGGGTCCAGTCCTCGATTTTCTGGTTCTTGAGGGTGAAGTCGGGCGCGGCGTCGCCGGGCTGGAGGGGCGTGTCGCGCGGGGTGAGGTTGGGCTGCGGGCTCGACATGGGTGCTGCCTCGGCTGGTGTTTCGGTTCGTGTTCGGAAAGTGAAGTTCTCGCTGGCGTGGTGCGCCAACGCGGGTACGCTACCGTTCGCGAACGCGATCGGCACGCAGCCAAGGAGGGCCCGGCGCATGATCGAGACGGCAAGTGATACACACGCCAACGCTCCGGCGACTGGGGCAGACCAACGCATGGGCACGAACGAGGCATTGCGGGCGCGGTACGAGCGCGTGCTGGAGCGGGTCGGCGAGGCGGCGCGGAAGGCCGGTCGGCGTCCCGAGGACATCATCACGATCGCGGTGTCGAAGTACGCGGACATCGAGGACGTCCGGGCGCTGATCGAGCTCGGTCACCGGGACTTCGGCGAGAGCCGCGTCCCGCAGCTCGTGCAGCGGGCGTCGATGATCCAGGAACAGATCGAGCGTCGCCTGACGCTGCCGGAATCGGCCGGCGCGGCGGGACGTGAAGCGCCCGCGCACGCCGGCCCCGTCGAGACGGGCGTCGGCACCGTCGCCGGCACCAACAGCAGCGGCGTGCGCTGGCACATGATCGGGCACCTGCAGCGCAACAAGGCCAAGAAGTGCGTCGAGCACGCGCGCCTCATCCAGACGGTGGACTCGCTCCGCCTCGTCGAAGAGCTCCACCAGATCGGGATGAAGAAAGAGCTCGTCATCGACGTGCTCGTGCAGGTGAACTGCTCTGGCGAGTCGCAGAAGTACGGCTGCGCGGTCGGCGCGGCGCACCACCTCGCCGAGCAGGTCGAATCGTTTGTGCAGCTGCGTGTACGCGGGCTGATGTGCATGGCACCGTTGATCGAGACGCCGGAAGACGAATCGCGGGCGCGTCGCGCGTTCGATCGCTGCCGCGAGATCTTCGACGATCTGCGCCGTGCGAACGTCGGCGAGGGCTCGTGCAACATCCTCTCGATGGGGATGAGCGGCGACTTCGAGCGGGCGATCGAGCACGGGTCGAACATGATCCGCGTGGGCTCGTCGATCTTCGGCGAGCACCACCCGAGCGATGACAGCGAGGAACCGGCGAGCGCGTGACGCGTCAGGCGGGCTCCGGCTTCGACCACTCCCAGTCTTTGTCTTTGTGCAGCCGACCGGCGGCTTGCTTGCAGCAACGCGTGCAGACGACGGCGTCCTCGTGCATCGGGCTCTGCCAGCAGTGCTCGTCGCGCTCTTCGAGACACATAGTGCACGTGACGCCCGCGGGCGCGGTGCCGTGGCGCAGGTTGACGAGGTCGGTGTACGCCGCGGTCAGGCAGCGTCCGCACACGAGCGAGCCCTGATGCCCTTCGATCATGGGGAACGTGCCGTCCCACGCGCGTCGGCAGAAGTCGCAGAGGAAGTCGGCGAGCTGCATGTCGTTCGGATCGGCGCCGGGGCGTTGCATCAGGTGTCTTTCCGCAGGATCGCGCCGTGGAAGGGTCGTCCCTCGCGTCGGTACTTGCGCTCGAAGTTCGTGCCGACCATCTCGCCCTCGCCTGCGGAGCCGGGCGTCTCGAAGGGCAATCGCTCGAAGCGCGGCGTGTGATCGTCGGCGCACCAGCGATCGAAGTGCGATTCCATCCACGCCCAGTAGTCGGGGTGATCGGTGACGACGCGCAGCTCGCCGCCGGGCTCGAGCACGCGGTGGACGTCGCTCAGGAATCGGTCGCTCACCATGCGGCGTTTGTGGTGTCGCGTCTTGGGCCACGGGTCGGGGAAGTAGAGGTGCACGACGCGCGCGCTCGCGTCGGGCATGCGCCAGTGCATGAACTCCGCGGCGTCGGCGTAGAGCAGGCGCACGTGGCGCAGGTCGTGGCGGCGGATGCGGTCCATCGCGTACCAGACGACTTCGCTGGCGTACTCGATGCCGAGGAAGTTGTGCTCCGGCGCGGTCGGCGCGTGCTGCACGAGGAAGGTGCCCTTGCCGCTGCCGATCTCGACTTCGAGCGGGCGCGCGGGGTTGTCGAACCATGCGCGCGGGTCGAAGTGCGCACCGGCGCGGTTGACGTGCGCGTCGTCGGGGAGCGCCGGCAGATCGTCGTGCGTCTTGCCGACGAAGCCAGGGTCGAAGCGCTGCTTGCCGCTTTCGGTGGCGTTCGGTCCGGATTGTCGAGCGGACTCCGTCGTCACGTATGCCCCTTGGTGAAGGGGCGATGGTACGTCGCGCGGCGCGTTCCGTCAGGGTGTTAGCCGTTGTGTTCGTGCCATTCCGCGAGGACCTCTGCTTCGCGCTGGCGGGTGATGCCGGGGGCGTTGACGCCGGGTTGATAGATCCAGCCCTGTTCCGCCGGGCGTCCCTGCGACCAATCGTCGAACCACGCGAGGGTTGCTTTGGCGGTTTCGCGGAGATCGCGCGTGGTGAGGCCGATGGCCCGGGCCTTGTCGATGTTGACCTTGTTGAAGCCGGCGTAGGCGCCGACGGGCGGGAGCCAGCAGGGCATTTGTGCCCAGCCGTTGATGCCGCGTTCGGCGAGGAACTGCGCATCGCACCAGGTGAACGTGGCATCGGACTCGGTGGCGTCTTTGCAGGCGTTGACGAGTCTGCCGATGGTGAGGTCGCGCGAGGTGGGCCCGTTGACGTTGCACGGGCCGGTTGCGCGCTTTTCGAGCGCCGTGACGATGAACTTCGCCAGATCGCGCGCGTCGATGAGCATGACCGGGTCGGTCGGGTCACCAGGGCAGAGCACCTCGCCGCCCTCGCGGATGCGCAGCGGCCAGTAGTTGAAACGGTGGCTCGTGTCGCGCGGGCCGACGATCAGCCCCGGACGCACGAGCAGTGCGCGTCCGGGGAAGTGTCGCTCGGCGGCGGCCTCGCAGCGCGCCTTGACCGCGCCGAAGTACGTCATGTCGTACGGCAACCGGTCGATGCCGTCGGCAACCTCGTCGGGCATCGTCGCGAGTTCAGCGCCCTCGGCGCGCTCCTTCGACGCGTCGGCGTAGACGCTCAGACTCGAGACATAGAGGTACCGATCGGCAGCGCCCTTGAGCAGCTTTGCGCTGTGCTCCGTCCACGTGTGCACGTTGGACGTGTCGATGATCGCGTCCCACGTGCGTCCAGCCTTGACCTGCTCTTCGAGGGGCGCGAGCCCGGGCTCGATGTCCACGATGCGATTGCCCTCGATGAGTTCGAGGTCGGGGAACATCTCCTTGCGGTTGCCGCGGTTGAAGAGGGTGAACTCGTGACCGCGCTGGCGTCCGTGCTCGATGATGTGCGGCCCGATGAAGCCGGTGCCGCCGAGGAAGAGGATCTTCATGGGTTTGGCGTCGGCGCCGAGCGCTCGTTTGGAGAGTCCTGCGACGGAGAGCGCGCCGAGGCCGGCGGCGGTTGCGACGATGAACTCGCGTCGTGATTGCGTGGGCATGTCGGTCTCCTCTTCTTGTTCGACGGCGGTTGTACCGATCAGGCGAGTTGAGGTTCGGGCGATTCATCCGGCGATTCGAGGTCGTCGGCTTCTGCCCGGCGCTTCTCGGCGAGCCCGAGCCAGACCGCGAGCCCGACACCCAGAGCCGCGAGCGGGAGAGCGACTGCCGCGAGCGCGACGGCGGCGGCATGGATGGGCTTGTCCACGAGCGTGCCGACCGAATCGCCCGTGCGGTAAACAAAGGTGTCGATGACACCCTTCGCTTTGTACTTCTCATCGCGGGAGACAACGGTGAAGAGTGTCTCGCGCGCGGGCTTGCTCACCCCGTAGTTGCAGGCTTTGCGGGTTGCCTCGAAGACGGTGACCGCGAGGAGTGACGGCGCGAGCGTGAGCCACGAGAAGCCGACGAGCGAGACCGCGGGCACGACGGCGAGGAGCGAGCCGACGCCGAACCAGCGCATGAGTCGTGCCGTGAGAAAGACCTGGACGAGGATCGTGAGTGACTGCGCGAGCACTTCGATGCCGGCGAAGACCTCGGTGCGTTTGTTGAGCCCTTCGACCGTCTCGTCCACGATGCGCATCTTCTCGAAGTAGAGCAGCGTGGACATGACTGTGAAGACGAGGATGTAGATGGCGATGCCGCGGAGGAAGGGCGACTGGAGCACGCGGGTGATTCCGGACCACGAGACGCCGCCGACGGGTTCGACCTCTTCGCGGGCTTCTTCCTGCGAACGCCGGGCGGCGAGCGTGCCGAGGCGTCTTGCGAGCTGCGTGGCGCACTCGAGCAGCACCGCCGCGGAGAGCATGAGCCCCACGGGCCCGAGCAGCCCCGCGAGCTGCCATGCGTAGGTCGAGCCCGCGAGCGCGCCGAGCGTCCCGCCGAGACCGATAAACCCGAAGAGGCGTTTGCCCTGTTCGAGCGTGAATGTGTCGGCCATGAAGCCCCAGAAGACGGTGAGCGTGAAGACGTTGAAGGCGCTGAGCCAGACGTAGAAGACGGAGCCGACGGTCGCGCCGAGCTCGTCACCACGCCAGAGCAGAAGCCCGAGGAAGACGAGCAGGCAGGCGATCGCGAAGCGATAGACGATGGGGATGAACCGCCGGCGTTCGACCTTTGAGACGAGCGCACCGTAGATCACGTTGATCACGATGATGGAGACGAGCGTGCCGACGTAGAGCCAGCGCAGGCGATCGACGCCGCCTTCGAGCCCCATCGACTCGCGGAGCGGTCGGAGCATGAAGTAGCCGAAGAGCAGGCAGAAGAAGTAGAGCCCCGCGAGGAGCGCGGGGAGGAACTCGCCCTCCTCGAAGTCCACGACGCGTTCGAGTTGGCGGCGGATCATCTTGGGCTCATCGCGGGCTCGGCGTCGTCGTTCGGGGGATCGACGAGGGTCTTACTGCCTCGTCCGAGATGGGTTGCAACGCCTAGAGGGGTCACGCACCGATCATCGCCCGCACGCCGGAAACCGCTCCGCGCCGAACGCGTACCGTTTTGGTTGTCGAGTCTCGCGCAAGCGACCGATATCCCTAGAGATCGACGCAGCGCGACACGCGACGGAAGGGCGAAGCCATGCACGAACCGACGACGCGCAACGACGGAGCGGGCGACGGGCTCATGTCGCTCATCAGCGGGCGGCTCAACCGCGAACGCTTCCACGATCAGCACTGGGAAGGCTCCTTCGACGACTACCTCGGGATCGTCGAACGAACGCCCGGCGTCGCGCGCAACGCGTACCAGCGCCTGTACGACATGATCATGTCCTACGGCAGCGAGGACTACCGCCTCTTCCGCCAGGACATGACGCGCTACCACTTCTTCAGCGACCCCTTTGACCACGGGGCCGATGGGATCTTCGGGCTCGATCGCCAGCTCATGAAACTGGTCGATGTGTTCCGGTCTGCCGCGGAGGGCTACGGCACGGACCGGCGCATCCTGCTGTTGCACGGGCCCGTCGGTTCGAGCAAGAGCACGATCGCGCGATTGCTCAAGAAGGGTCTGCAGCACTATTCGCGCACCGACGAGGGCGCGGTGTACTCGTTCTCATGGCTGCTCGACGAGAACTGCGGTGTGACGCCTTCGGGCTCGCACGCGGGCGAGGCGGTGCGCGACTTCCAGTTTGCGTCGCCGATGCACGAGGACCCGCTGGTGCTGGTGCCACAGGAAGCGCGGGCGGACCTGCTCCATCGAATCAACGCGCGGTTCGAGCCGCAGCACTACAGCGGGAAAATCCGGCTGTACGGCGAGCCGGATCCGTTCAGCCGGCGTGTACTAGCGGACCTCATGCGCTTCTACGACGGCGACTGGTCGAAGGCAATGCGGCACGTGCGCGTACGCCGGATCGCGCTCTCTGAGAAGGACCGCGTGGGCATCGGGACCTTCCAGCCCAAGGACGAGAAGAACCAGGATTCGACCGAGCTCACCGGCGACATCAACTATCGCAAAATCGCGCAGTTCGGCTCCGACTCCGACCCCCGCGCGTTCAACTTCGACGGGGAGCTGTGCATCGCGAACCGCGGGATCTGCGAGTTCATCGAGGTGCTCAAGCTCGACGTGGCGTTCCTGTACGACCTGCTCGGCGCATCACAGGAGCGGCTGATCAAGCCGAAGAAGTTCGCGCAGACGTACATCGACGAGGTGATCATCGGGCACACGAACGAACCCGAGTACAAGAAGCTGCAATCGAACGAGCTGATGGAGGCGTTCCGCGACCGGACGATCCGCATCGACGTGCCCTACAACATCCGCCTCGATGACGAGGTCAAGATCTACCAGAAGGACTTCGGAAGCGATCGTGTGAAGAACATGCACGTCGCGCCGCACACGCTCGAGGTGGCCGCGATGTGGGCGGTGCTGACGCGCCTCGATGAGCCGAAAAAGGCGGGCGTGACGCTGCTGCAGAAGATGAAGCTCTACAACGGCAAGTCGATCCAGGGCCTGACCGAAGACTCGGTGAAGGAGCTGCGCGAGGAGGCGCCGCGCGAGGGGATGGGCGGGATTTCGCCACGGTACGTGCAGGACAAGATCTCGAACACGCTCGTCTCGGCGCAGGCGCGCGAGGAGCGCCAGATCAACCCGTTCATGGTGATCAACGAGCTCGAGAGCGGGCTGAGCCACCACTCACTGATCACCGACGACGACACGCGCACGCGCTATAAGGAGCTGCTCGCCGGCGTGATGGGCGAGTATGAGGACACGATCAAGGGCGAAGTCCAGCGCGCGATCTCGGCGGACGAAGAAGCGATCAAGCGCCTGTGCTCGAACTACATCGACAACGTGCGCGCCTACACGCAGAAGGAGAAGGTCCAGAACCGCTACACGGGCAAGGACGAGGAGCCCGACGAGCGTCTGATGCGTTCGATCGAGGAGAAGATCGACATCCCCGAGAGCCGGAAGGACGACTTCCGCCACGAGATCATGAACTACATCGGGGCGCTCGCGCTCGACGACAAGAAGTTCGAGTACAACACGAACGCGCGCCTGTACAAGGCGCTGGAGCTCAAGCTCTTTGAGGACCAGCGTGACACGATCAAGCTCAAGAACCTCGTATCGAGCGTGGTGGACGACGAGACGCAGCAGAAGATCGACGTGATCAAGCGCCGAATGTGTGAGCAGTTCGGGTACAACGATCGGTCTGCCGCGGACGTGCTCAACTATGTCGCCTCGATCTTTGCGCGGGGCGACGCGAAGGGCGAATGACGTGTCCTGCGAGCACCTGATCGGGACGTGACGACGTGACGAACCGGACGCATACTCATGATGAAAGGGAGCCCGACGCCCCGACCGGGCAGCGGGAAGACGCCATGACGACCGCAACGACCACGAACGACAACCCGACGAACGCCCCGCGCACGCGCGCCGAGCGACGCCGGGCGTTCCGGTCTTTCGTGCGCGCGCCCTTCCGTCCCGGCGCGCACGTAGGCGACACGGATCACATCGCCGTCTTCTCGGTGATCTGCTTCTGGCTGGCAATACTCGGCGTCGTGCTGCTCTTTGTGGCGCCGTGGTATGTCGGCGCGGGCGTGATCGCGCTCGCGGGCGTGCTCTTCCTCGGCGCGGCGGTGCTGGGCGACTGAGCCCCGCCCCCCTGCTACGCTCGCGGGATGGCGAGCGATGTCCCGCAACCGACCGATGCCGTGCCCACAAAGGGCGAGACCCGCCTGCGTGTGCGCTACTCCGAGTGCGACCCGATGGGCGTCACGCACCACGGCTCGTACGCCCACTGGCTGGAGATCGGGCGCACCGAACTGCTCCGGATGGGCGGTGTCACGTACCGCGCGTTGGAGGACGCGGGCGTGCTGCTCGTCGTGACGCGCCTCGACATCCGCTACAAGAAACCCGCGCGCTACGACGACGAGATCGTCGTCGTGACCGAGGTCACCGGCGGCGGGCGGGCGCGGATCGACCACGCCTACGAGGTCTGGGTCGATCAGAACGACGGACGCGGCAAGAGCGATCTGCTCGCGACGGCGACCAGCACCATCGCGTGCGTCGGGCGCGACGGACGCCCGACCGCGCTGCCCGAGTGGCTTCGCCCGGAGCGCCACGCACGCTGACGGCTAGCGATCTTCGAGCGGCGTGCGCGTGTTGTCGCGGAGTTCTGCGACCTCCGACTCTTTGAATCGCGCGAACGTGATCGGGCGCGGGCGTTCTTCGTTCAAGTCCAAGCGCCAGTACCGGGGCGGCTTGCCGTCGAGACGGGTCGCGATGAAGAGCGCACCGTTCTTGGTGACGACCTCGCTCAGCTTGAACGCGCCGGTCCAGCGTCCGCGTTCATCGACGGGGATCTCGCGCCACGGGCGGGTCGGCGCGCCGTCGGCGATGTGGACGTCATCGACGCCGATGAAGAGCAGCGTGACCTCCGCGCGCACGCTGCCGAGCCCGCTGACCCCGCCGTAGGAGACATCGACGCGTTCGAGCGGCATGTCGATCTCGCGCCGCCGGCTGAGTTTGTGTAGGTCCTGGTGGATCTTGACGAACGTTCTGGCGTCGGGGATGTCTCGCACGACGAACGCGGCGCCGACACCGTCGTCGGTCTGATACTCCTCGGGCGTCACGCCGTGCTTGGTGAAGACGCGTTTGACGAGGATCTCCTGACCGACCTGGATCGTCTGGAAGCGGTAGATGGTGGGCTTGGCCCAATCGCGTTTGCTCGCGCCGTCGCAGCCCACAAGGGCGACGAGCAGGAGCGAGGTGAGCGCACATGACAGCAGTCGTGACATGCGGAGCAGTATCGGCGATGCGCGCACGATTGCGCCAGCCGTCGAGGATCACCCGCGATCGACGACCATGATCTCGTCGAGAGGTTTGCGCTTCATGTCGGGAACTGTCGCGTCATCGGCGGGATACCCGACGGGGAGCACGACGAAGGGGCGTTCGTGCTCGGGCCTGCCGAGCACCTCGCGGAGGAACTTCATCGGGCTGGGCGTGTGCGTGAGGGTGACGAGCCCGGCGTGGTGGATCGCGCTGATCGCCATGCCGACGGCGATGCCGACGGATTCTTCGCGGTAGTACACCTGGCCGCCGTCGTCGGTCTTGGCCAATGCAAACACGACGATGATCCACGGCGCCGTTTCGAGGAAGGGTTTGCTGCTGTCGGTGCCGAGCGGGGAGAGGTCTTCGAGCCAGCGCCGGCTCGCGCGGCGCTCGTAGAACTCGCGCTCCTCTTCTTCGGCCGCTTCGCGCATCGCCTTCTTGATCGCGGGATCCTGCACGCACACGAATCGCCACGGCTGTTTGTGCGCACCGGACGGCGCGGTGCCGCCCGCGCGGCAGATCCATTCGATGGTCTCGCGCGACACTGGCTTGTCGCTGAACCAGCGGCAGGATCGACGCTGGTCCATCGTCTCGAAGTAGGCCCGAGCGCCCTGCTCTGGAGACACGCCCGGATCGAACCGCGCGTAGGGCACCGTCGGCAGCAGCGCCGGGAGGTCTTGGAAGCGGTCCTCGCTGAGCGCCGCATCGTTCGATTCGTTCACGTCACACCCCATCCGCCGCGTCATTACGGCTCTTCGATCACGTACACCCGGCACCGTCCGATTGTTCCAAGATTCTCGCCTCGATCGAGCCACGCGCGGTGTTCGGCGGGAAGTTCCTCGCGTGAGAAGTCGAGCAGCGCGTCGCCGGGCTCGGGCTCGCCGTTGATCCCGACGACACGCGGCGCGATGCCGCCGTAGAGATAGACGTTCGCGCCGTCGCGTTCGTGCTGTGGGAAGATCCATGCGCGATCGAGGAGTTGCTCATCGCGAAGCACCTGCACGATCTCGGGCTTCCACGCTGCGAGCGGGCGATGGATCTGCACGACGCCCGCCGCCGACAGCGCCGTCAAGATGATCGAGACTCCGACGACCGCAACGGGCGCCCGCGCGGCGCCGATGAGCGTCGCGCGACGGATCTGGCGTCTGAAGAGCCGGCGCAGCGAGAAGCACACGAGAAGTGACGCGGCCGGGTACATCGGCACGAGATAGCGCGCGCGTTTGTCGGCGAAGAGCGTCAGCACGAGAAGCCACACACCCGTCCAGGCGATCGCGAGAGACAGCGTGGTGCGTGTGCGTTCATTGACCCGCGGGCGCACGATGGGCGCCGCGATCGCGCCTCCCACCAGCGCCGCGAGCCAGGGCCAGTACGTCTTGGCAAGTTCGCTGAAGTACGTCCACCACGGCGCGGTGCCGAAGCCCTCGCCCGTGGCGCGGTCGAGCGATTCGCGCACGAAGTACTGATCGGCGAAGCGGTCGATATTCAGAGAAATCCACACGTGCCACGGCGCCGCGACGATCAACGCGACGCCGAGCGCGATGGCGCATCGCAGCAGTCCGTGCGCACGATCGCGCGCGGTGGCCATCCACAACGCACCGATGACAATCGCGAGCAGCGCGACCACCGGCTTGACCATCAGCCCGAGCCCGACGGCAACGCCGCTCGCGATCGCGAAGTGCCACGCGCTGCGCCCGCCTCGTTGCGCGCTCATCGCGAGGAACCAGAGCCCCGTTGTGACGAAGCACAGCAGCCAGGTATCGAGTGAGAAGGCGTGCGAGTAGCGGAACACCTCGTGCGTGAGGACCAGGATGATCGTCGCGACGTACGCCGTCTTGCGATCGGTGAGCGTGCGCCACAGCCCGAAGGACGCGATCGCGGCACCGACGAGCGCGACCGCACTTGCCGCACGGACGGCGATCAGGACACCAAGCGGGTTGCCAGCGCCCCCCGCTATCGCGACAAAGGGTGCAGCCAGCCAGAACGTGAGCGGCGGCTTGTTGAAGTACGGCGCGTGCCCCATCCGCGGGCCCAGCCACCCGCCTTCCCAATGCCCGTCGAGCAGCGCGCACGTGACGGCGGCGTACGCGTGCGAATCGGTGCGGAAGTCGCCCTCCCACACGCCCGGCACGAAGAGCGCGAGCAGGCACACCGACGGCGCAAGCCAGAGAAACCACCGATTCCGGAGCAGTCGGATGGGCAGCGCGATGGTGCGGGCGGGCGTCACGCGCCGAGAATACCCGCCGCAAACCCTCACAAGACCCGACTCTCATGTCCTGTGCGCGCCCTCGATTTATGTCGCTTGCACGCATCTCGCCGATAGAATGAGCAGATCCGTGGGCGGCATCGGTCCGATGGGGCTCCGTCAGAAAGCCCCACCAAGTGCCTGCCCGCGCGGCGTGTGAGGACAGTGCCATGGGTCTGCCATTCGCGATTGACGAGCTGTATGCGACGGGCTGGAGCACGCTCGACAGCGCCGGCTGCGAGCACGCGCCGGACGGGCGATTTGTCCCCACCGTCGAACGCATCACCCGCGAGTTCGCCGATCACGGGCTCACGCTCGCGATCCGGCGGGTCGAGCTCTTCGACTGCTCGCGGGCCGAGTGGTCGGACGCGGCGGGCGTGCCGAAGGGCGGCGTGGTGGGCCAGAGTGAGCACGAAGCCGCGGTGTATGCGCTCGCGCAGCTGCGCCGATCGATGGCCCAATCGGGCTCGTGAACTTCGGGCATGGTTGACCACGAGCGGGTCGGAGGTAGACTCATCGATTCGTCGGCCCGGGAGGGTCGAGACCGGGCCCCCATCGTCTAGCCTGGTCCAGGACGCCAGGTTCTCATCCTGGAAACCGGGGTTCGAATCCCCGTGGGGGTGCTTGCGGAAACCGCGTCAAAAAGAGTGGTTTCCTTTGTTTTTGGGGTGTGAGAGGCGTTTGAAAGCCTCGACCCGCGTTTCGTCTTTCGCACCGCACTGCACGCCCCAGCACTTTCCGGCGCCACAACTGCTGGGGAAATCGCTGGGGTTTGCTGGGACCGGTTCTCCCCGAACGACACGCTCCGCAACGCCTCGCGGGCATCACTGACTGTTAGCGAGGTGTAGGACTTCAGCGTGGTGCGGTAGTCGCTGTGCCGCATGATGGACTTGGCCACTTGAGCCGGCACGCCACTGCGAGCAAGCGATGTGGCAAGCGTGCCACGCAGCGCATGCAGATCACAGATCCGTCCATCTTCGTCCACGTGCGGGATACCGGCTTCCTCGAAGTCGCTCCGCCGCTGTCGGTTGGTCACAGGACGCGGAAAGACCAGTGCGTCAGACCGTGGGCTCTGCGGCTGAATGCCCAACAGGGCCTCAGCAAGGTCTGGGTGGATCGGTACGTGGTCTTTCCGTTGTGCCTTGCCATCTGAGATGGTCAACACACTGCTCTCCAGATCGACCGCTCCCCAAGTGAGACGGATGAGATCTCCCCGCCTCAGTCCAGCAAGCAGAGCGGCGAGATACCACGCGGTGCGTCCACGGTCCCGAGCAACCTTGAACAGGGCGGACACCTCAGCATCCGTCAGGGCCCGCCGCACACGCTTGCGGTTTCGCTCCACGTTTCGGCGTGGAACAGCCGCGAGATTGTGTGAGGTAATCCGCTCGCGTTTCACACACCAGTTGACGAAGGCGATGGCCACTTCGCGGGCCATATTGAGGGTGCGGGCAGACCTGCCTTCACGGTCCAGAGCCCGGATGTAGGAGGAAAGGCACTCCGCATCCAACTCCGGAAGACGCCGGATCCGTGTGTGTTCGACCAGTTGCCGCAGGTGCCGCTGCTTGTTGTCGATGCCTTTGACAGACTCCTGGGCAAGCTCGCAGTGATCCAGATACTCCTCGATGTGCTCTGCGATGGGACGTTCGCCTTGGGTCAGCAACCGGTCCTGAGCGGCGTCAATCACTCCCGTCTGTCTCAGAGCAGCGTCGATCTCCAGCTTGGCAGCCAATCGCTGGGCGACACGCTTGTCTGTGCTGCGGCTTGACTTCTCTCGACGACGACCGGCGTGGTCATACCACTGCACGATCCAGTTGCCTGCTCCGCCACGTTTGAAGATCGTTGCCATCGCCTATCTCCGAGAGCGACGATACGTATTGGCGACAGCGGTAGTTGCGCCTACCTGTCGGATTTGCCCGCACTTGCAGGAGTCGATCCAGGCAAGCAGGTCCTTGGGGTCATACCGAACAGCGCGTCCGACGCGGAGATGCGGGATCTCGCCGCGATTGCGGAGTTCCCAGAGCTTTCGGGGGCTGATGGAGAGTCGCTTTGCGGCCTCTGCTTCTGTGACCAGCAGAGTCCCGGCAGGCAAGCGGTCTTGCCCGTCGATGGCGGCGTGTGCCATGAATTGTCCTCACTGTGATTGCGTCTTGAGCCGTGATTTGCGTAACAGGAACAGTGGGTGCTTCGGGTTGTGAATCCGCCGACTCAGGGCTTTCGTGGGCTTACCGTTCCCAGTCCAGCCGCGAGCCAGCTCCTATTCAATCGCTCAGGCTTCTGGCTTTGGCAAGAGAAAGGTCCGCAGATTCAGGCCGATTCCCAGTTCAATCACCTCCGGCGTTGACCGAGCCGCATCTGGGACCGGTACCCTGCCGGATCGGATCACCCTCGGGGCCTCACCCAAGCTGGGTCCCGAGGTGATCCTAGAGACGGAGGGAGCAAGCCCCCTGCCGGACGGTTGAGCCTGAGGGGCCTCTCCCTATCGCTTAAATCTGTGCAATGAAGACACAGTCACACACACTTTTGTGTGCGAGCATCTGATTCAGCCGATAGGCTACCGCAATGGCTAAGAAATCAGCACTCGCGGCGTACCAAGCGAAGAGGGACGAGATCAAGGCCCTTGAGGCCGAGGCCGCCCAGGAGATGCGGGATGAAGCCGCGTCCCATGTGGATGCCCTCAAGCAGCTCGCACGGGACTATGAAGACCTCACGGGCAAAGCTCTGCCCGAACTCGCCAAGCTGGGAGGCTCCTCCGGGTCAACTTCATCGCGTGGAAGGGCTGGCCGCAACGGCTCCGCCAAGCGCGTTCGCCGGGGACTCTCCGGTGCCTACGAGGGCATGACGATCCCGGAAGCGATCATCGCGGTGCTGAAGAAGTCCAAGAAGCCGATGGGACCGGCGGATCTGGCAGATGCCATAGGTGCCAACAAGAACTCGCTCTCCGTCGCCCTTTCCGGCATGATGAAGGACAAGCTCGTCAAGCGCAAGGGGCGAGGGGAGTACATGGCGGGCTGATCCGCTGGCTCTTCATCAGCGGGTCGTAGGTTCGAGTCCTACACAGGGCATGTGAGAGCCCCAGTATTGAGTGGCTCTGGCCGGTTATCAGGCATGCACCTAGCCGTACACCGCTATCGGCGCAACAGACGACCACTGATGTCAGTCCCGTCGAAGTGTGACCTTTCCCCCTGAACCCATGCCG
>JBCDCB010000014.1:0-61972 GCA_039182735.1 Planctomycetota bacterium | reverse complement strand
TTGCTCGGTGCGCTCGCCGGCTCAAACACCGTTGCGGGCGGGGTGCCCAAGCCTGTGCGCGAGGCTTGTCAGGACGTGGAGGCGTGGATTCGCGAGCGCGAAGGCGGTCGTCCGGCGGATTGGTTCTCGATCGCGATCGGCTGGGCGCCCGCTTCGACCACGCTCGACGCGAGCGAACGGGCCGCGGGCTTGATCGTGGGCGGAGGCGGCGGATCGACGCCCGCCGAGTCCACCGCGCTGGCGGGGGCGGCAGCACCGATCATGTGGGTGCGAAGGTCTTCGGCGCGTCCGGGCTAGCGCCCGCGTGCCGCGGAGCCGAACTCGTGCTCCAGGTACATCGCGATGTAGTCCACGATGCTCTCGGCTTGCGGGATGTCCGGGTTCGAGGTCTGCCCCATGGGCTCGAATCGCATGCCCTTGAACCGCAGGGTCGCGTCTTCGAGCACGAGCCCGTGCTGCAGCGAAAGCGAGAAGGCGCGGCAGAACGCCTGGCACATCCCGCTGAGCGTCGAGCCTTCCTTGGCCATCTTCAGGAAGATCTCGCCCGGGCGCCCGTCGGGGTAGAGCCCAACGGTCAGATACCCCTCGTGCCCGCCGATGGCGAACTTGTGCGTGATCGCGTCACGCGTGGGCGGCAGAGGCGTGCGGGTGCTGCTGGAGGTGGGCTGAGGCATCATGCGACTGTTGCTCCGCGATCGTCCTGCGTCCAGTGATGGAAGGCGTTATCGGCGGAAGAGCCTGATTGACCACGGTTTTTCCTCAGCCCGTTCACATCGGCGCGCTCCCCCACGCGTAGCCCGCGATCACGGATGCAATCAGAACCAGCGCGCCCACCGCGCGGGTGAGGCGGGAGCGTGAACCGCTCGCGAGCAGCGCCACCGCGGTGCCGAGCCCGATCACGAAGACCGTGGTGGCGAGCCGACCGATGCCCGGCATCGCAGGGTCCTGCGCGAGGGCGAAGCCGATGACCTGGAGCGCTTCCAGCGGGTGCGACGTCGGGGTCTGCGCGAGGGTGCTCCGGACAATCGCAGCAATGTGCGCGCTCGCCCCGAGCCCCAGCCCCAAGCCAGCAGTCTGCGCGAACAACCAGAACGTGCGCGCGCCGCGATGCTCTTCGGAAGCTCGCCACACAGGGATCAGGAAGACGCTGAGCCACGGCGTCGCCAGCCAAACGAGGTGTTCCGGTGTCGATGCGGATGCCGCGAACAGTGCGACGCCACTCGCTGCGGCGGTTGTCGCGAGCAGCGCGAATGCCGCCCATGCTCCGGAGTTGCGATAAGCGGGCAAGGTTTCCGCGCGTGCGCCGTGCCAATAGACGAGCAGGCCGGCGAGTGCGAGGAGCTGCGCGTCGAGCCGGGCGATCCGCCCGACCAAGACGAAGAGTGCGAGCACGAGCGTGGTGCAAATAGGCAGGGCGGCGATCGGCGGATCCGGTCGCCTGCGTGTGCGCACGAGCAGAACGGTGAGCGACACGGCGCACACGGTCCACGCGCCGCCCACGGGGAGCCACGCTGCGGGCAGCAGCCATTCCGCATCGGCGCTCGAGGCACGCCACGCGAGCGAGATCGTGCCGGCGAGGAGCGGGAACGTCGCGAGCGTGAGCGCGGTGTATGCGGCGCGCGCACGGAAGGTGAGGGTGAGGAGCGCGCCCGTTGCCGCGGCGTTCAGGATGATCCAGACCGATGGCGTCATGACGCGATCGGGGTTCTACCAGAGATGCAGGCGGAGCCACGCGCGGATGCGCCGGGTCGCGAGGTCGGCGAGCGGCTCGCGGCCGATGGTGAACCGGGCGACACCTTCCATGCCCGGGCGCAGCCACTCGGGGCGCTCGTCGAGTTCGACCCGCGCAACGAACGTGCCGGGCGTGGTGTCTCGATCGGCGGCGGGGCCGATGGAGCGCAGGCGGATCGGGATGGGGCGGTCTGGGAACGCGCGGGTGACGATCGTGCCGGGCGAGCCGGGCGTGAGTTCGGCGACGCGGGTTCCGGGCACGCGGATATCGGCGCGGAGGGTGTCGAGATCCGCGATCTGGAAAAGCGGTTCGCCGAGGCGCACGGCGCTGCCGACGCGTGACTCGAGATCGCCCGCGATGACGACACCTGTGATCGGTGACCTGATCGCGGCGGTGTCGATGCGTGCGCGCACGAGTCCGATCTGTGCCTCGGCCTCGTCCACGCGTGCGCGCGCGATCTGTTCCTGCGCCACGTCTCCGTCGCGCTGGGCGAGGGCGGCCTGGCGTTCGGCGGCGAGCCGCGTTGCGCTGAGCTCGGCGAGGCGGAGCGAGAGCGCTTCGGTATCGAGCGAGACGAGCGGCGTGACGCCGGCGGAGACCGCGTCGCCGATGCGCGTGTGCGACTCGACGATGAACGAATCGAAGGGGGCGGAGATCACGCGCTGGTTCTCGGCGCGCACGGTCGCGGTGCCCGTGATGCGATCGGGCGCCTGAATGACGAACAGCGACGCGATGACGAGGACGGACGCGAGCGCCCAGAGCTTGACGCCGAGGTGGTCGGGACCGATGACCGCGCCGAGTGTGCGCGCGCCTGACTTGGCGATCTTGACGGGCAGCGCGCGCGAGTTCTCGTCCACGTCGGCGATCCGGGGCGCGACAAGTTCACTCAGGAGTTGCAGCGTGCGGACTTCGGCATCGGTGAAGGGGCGAGCGCCTGCACGTTCGAGGCAGATCGCGGCGTGGACCGTGCCGCGAGCGTAGAGCGGGAGCGTTGCGACGGCGTTGTCGGGCGAGCGTTCCGCGAGCAGACGCGACTCGCGATCGGCGACCGGGTTCGGTGCCGACGCGGGGACGATGACCTCGGCGCCTTGTTCGACGCAGGCTTCCATCGCGCCGGTGATCAGGCCGGCGGGTTTGGAACGCTTCTTGACCTTGTCGGCGAGGCTCCAGGCGACGAGGCGGACGCCGCTGCGACGCACGATGCCGAGCGAAACGCGATCGCAGACGAACTCCGCGGCGAGGGCGTTCACGAGTGCCATCGACGCGCTGCTGAGGCGGTCGTGGTCGTCGAGATGGGCGAGCACGCGGATGACTGTGGCGGCGCGGGCCGCGGATTCGGTGGTCTCGTCGGCGAGCGCGCGCTGACGCTCGAGCTCGATGCGCTGTTCGATCAGCGAGACGCGCTGCGGTGCGAGGGGATCGTCGGCGTTGTGGTCGGTGCGGAAGGCGACCACGGTCGAGGTTCCATTCACCGGAATGACGAGGACGCTGGCGCCGGAGTTCGCGTCGGGCTGCGTGATGGTCGAACGCTGCTCGACCGCACGGTCGGCGATGCGGAGCGCGGTCGCAAGCCAGGGCGGCGCGGTCGCGCTCGTCAGGGTCGGGGACACCGCGATCGGGTGCGCTGGCGAGTCGGCATCGCAGCGGATCAACGCGGCGGCGCGTGCACCGAGTTGATCGGTGAGCGCGGGCAGCGCCTGAGAAAGACGACCGATCAACACGCTTGGCGCGTGCGACGCGAGACGGGATTGCTCGACCGAATCGATCACGTCGGATCTTTGGCCGCGTGTGAGGTTCGCGTTGTCAGGCGGCGTGCGCACGCTCCCGGAGGTGCGACACGAGCCGGTCGTGCCGGTCGAACACGCGTTCGATCGGCTGGTGCGTGAGCTCGGCGATCTCCTCGGCGCTCAGCCCCTCGGCGTACCACAGCACGAGGAAGAGCCGATCCTCGTGCGGAAGGTCGCGCACGATCGTCGATCGGAGTCGCTCCCGGATCGCGGGATCGCTTGGTGTTGATGGGGTTTCGCGTGCGTCGGGATCGACGGGCGAACGCTGCTGCGTCGGTGTCAGCATCGGTCCTCTCCTTAGACCTGTCGTCCATCCTTGGACTGCGAAGGTTATACTCGAACTTGCCGGGCTTGCCAAGACCTGCCGGCCCGCCGAGGTTCAAACAAGTGAGATTTGTGCGTGATCGTGCCGGATCGGGTTGTTCCCGCGGATCGATGGTGCGGCGCGTGCGGTAGTCTGGCGGGCGACTCGCACCATGAATCCGGAGGCTTCGCATGGCTCGCACACCCAGCACGTTCGCGCTCGAGATCGGATCGCAGGCGCCGGACTTCTCGCTCCCGAACATCGACGGCGCGGATGTGTCGCTCCGTGACTTCGCCGGAAAGCCGGTGGTGGTGATGTTCATCTGCAATCACTGCCCGTTCGTGAAGCACCTCGCCGACGCGTTGGCGTCGTTCGGGCGCGATGTGCAGTCGAAGGGTGTCGGCGTGGTGGCGATCAGCTCGAACGATGTGGAGAACTACCCCGACGACAGCCCCGAGAAGATGAAGGAAGAGGCCGAGCGGGTGGGGTACACGTTCCCGTACGTGTTTGATGAATCGCAGGATGTGGCGAAGCAGTATCACGCGGCGTGCACGCCGGACTTCTTCGTGCTCGACGCATCGCACCGTTTGGCGTATGCGGGGCAGTTTGATGACGCGCGCCCGGGGAACGAGGAGCCGGTGACGGGGAACGATCTTCGGCACGCGGTGAACGCGGTGCTCAACGGGGAGACGCCGGGGCGGGGCAAGCCGAGCATCGGGTGCAACATCAAGTGGAAGCCGGGCAACGCGCCGACCTACGCGGGCGCCTAACGGCTTGGCGTCCATGCGACGATGACGCTGCGTTGATGCGCAGCGCGCCGGTGCTCCCACAGGTAGATGCCCTGCCACGTGCCGAGGGCGAGTCGCCCGTCGACGACGGGGATGCCGATGGAAGTCTGCGTGAGCGCGGCTTTGATGTGCGCGGGCATGTCGTCGGCGCCTTCGGCGGTGTGGGTGAAGTGCGGGTCGTGCTCGGGGACGAGACGGTCGAGCCATCGCTCGAGATCGTGGCGTGCGCTCGGGTCGGCGTTCTCCTGGATGACCAGCGAGCAGGACGTGTGCTGCACGAAGACGGTGCAGAGCCCGACCTGGAGGCCCGCCCGCGCGGTTTCTTCGATCACGGCATGGGTGAACTCGTAGAGCCCCTTGCCGTTGGTCGAGATGATGACCGTCGCGTGCATGGGGACATTGGAGCGCAGGCGGGGCGCTGGGGCAAGCGTCTTTGACCGGCGGGGTCGGCATGGCTACGTTCGCTCCATGACTAACGACACCGCCCCCGTGGCACCCCTGCTGCCCGACGTCGAGATGCACCTGTACAAACCGAATGCGCCGGCGACCGCTCGGATCGTTCGGAGTGAGATCTGCACGGCGAGCCGGAAGGCCGCGGGTATTGTTCGGCACATCGAGTTCGATGTGAGCGGGACGGATCTGGAAGGTCGGTGCAAGCCCGGCCAGTCGATCGGGATCATCGCGCCGGGTGAGGACGCGAAGGGGCGGCCGCACCGGGTTCGGTTGTACTCGCTGGCCTCGCCGACGAAGGGCGAGGACGGCAATGGTGCGATCCTCTCGACGACGGTCAAGCGCACGGTCGATGAGCACTGGGAGGACCACACGCTCTTCCTGGGTGTGGCGTCGAACTACCTGTGCGATCTGGCGGAGGGTGCAGAGATCCAGGTGACCGGGCCCGCTGGTAAGCGGTTCATCCTGCCGGAGGATCCGAGTGCGCACGACTACGTGTTCGTGGCGACTGGGACTGGCATCGCGCCGTTCCGCGGGATGGTGCGGGATTTGATCGACGCGGGTTGCGAGAGCCAGGTGGCGCTGCTGATGGGCGCGCCGTACGAGACAGACCTGCTGTACCACGACGAGTTCACGGGGCTCGCGTCGGGGTACGAGCAGTTCACGTATCACACGGCGTTGTCGCGCCAGCCGCAGCCTGACGGCGGGGACCGGATGTATGTCCACAAGCGGCTCGGCGCGGACCGCGAACGACTCGGTCCGATGCTGGAGAGCGAGCGGACGCTCGTGTACGTGTGCGGGATCGCGGGGATGGAGATCGGCCTGCTGCAGGAGATGGCGCGGATCATGCCGGGGTCATCGCTGGAGCAATACCTGCACGCGACGCCGGAGGCGCTGGCGGATATCGACGGGTGGAATCGGAAGATGCTGCATCGCGAGATCAAGACGACGAAGCGTGTGATGCTCGAGGTGTACGCCTGATCGATCGTCCGAGAAAACCGGCGGAGATCTCGAAGTCTTGATTTGAACAGGCCGATACCGAGGGCATGGCGGGGGCCCGTTCGGCGGGGAGCCGAGGGGCACGGCCCGCGAAAGCTCGGGGGCATGTCATGACACGCGTGCTCTTTGCGGACGACTGCAATCTCTCTCGCACGCTCGCGCAGCTGGGGCTGCGGCGGGGCGGTCTCGACGTGTTGCTCGCGCGAGACGGGGAGGAAGCGCTCGTTCTTGCGGCTGATCACGACGTGCGCGTCGCGATCGTCAAGCTCGACCTGCCGGTGCGAACGGGCCTGGAGGTCACGCGCGAACTGGTCGCGCGGGGTGTGCGCGTGATCCTGACCGGGCGGGCGCTCGGCGAGGCGACGCGTCGCGATTGCCTGGCAGCGGGGGCTTCTGCGGTGCTCGAGTTGCCGATGTCTCCCGAGGCGATGCTCGCGGCGGTGCTTGGCAGCGGCGGGATAGAGCGTACGAGCCGGCGCGCCGGTTGATTACTGCGGCTCGCCGGTGATGGTGACTTCGTTGGAGGGGATGGCGAGCAGGTCTACCTCGAAGACGAGGTAATCGAGGGGTCCGATGCCGGCGCGGGGGTTGCCGTTGCTGCCGTAGCCGAGGTTGGGCGGGACGATGAGGTAGCGTTTGCCGCCGACGTTCATGCCTCCGACGCCTTCGGTCCACCCGGAGACGACCTTGTTGAGCTGGAACGATGCGGGGACACCGCGCTTGTGCGAGGAGTCGAACTCGCGTCCATCGACGAACCAGCCGTAGTAGTCCACCTTCACGGTGGCGGTGTTGTCGATGGGCTTGGTGCCTTCGCCGACGACGGCGTCCGCGATGAGCAGGCCCGAGGGGAGTTGCTCGACCTCGTTGGGAGAGACGCCCTTTTCGCCGAGCAGGTCGATGGCCTGCTGGATCTGTGCTTGCGCGATGCGCTCGCGGACACGCTGGTTGGTGCTGCGGACGAGGGTCTTGGCGTCTTCGACTTCTTGGTTGGGGACTCGGGTCGCCTGCTGGATGACGATGTCGGTCGTCGGTGCGTGGCGGTGCGGCCCTCTGACGCCGATGGGTTGGAGACGGATGAGATCGACGGTGTCGAGGCCGGCGACGACCTTCCCGAAGACGGCGTATCCGGCGCCGCCGGTCTGGGGGCGGGCCTTGTCGAGTACGGCGTTGTCACGGACGTTGATGAAGAACTGGCTGCTCGCGGTGTCGGGTCCGGTGGTGCGGGCCATGGCGATGGTGCCGCGGATGTTGCGGAGCCCGTTCTGCCATTCGTTCTGGATGGGGTCTCGTGTGGGTCGTTCGTTGAAGTCGGCGTCGAAGCCACCGCCCTGGATCATGAAGTTGGCCATGACGCGGTGGAAGATGGTGTTGTCGTAGTGCCCGCTGTCCACGTACTGGAGGAAGTTGTCCACCGTGATGGGCGCGTTCTCGGTATCGAGCTCGAGAAGGATCTCGCCGAGCGTGGTGGTGAAGAGGACGTACTGCGGTTCGGCGGTTTCGCCTTCCGCGGACGCGTCTTGCGCGCTGGCGGTGGCGGCCGGGACGGCGGCGAGGAGAAGGGCAGCGAGGGCGGAACGGAGTCGGTCGAGCATGGGTTGCCTTTCGAGTCGGTCTGGGCTGCCGCACAGGACGGCGAACCGCACATGGTACCGGGCTCAAGGGCGTTCGTTGAGCGATCGGGTCCGAGAAGGTGCTCGGGCGGTAAGCGGGCGAGGTGCGAGGGGTTGGGCGGGCCGGCGTTTGCCGAGGCGTTCAACGCGGGCGGATGGGGCGTCGATGGTGTTGGTTGAGGCTCGCCCACTGCCGGAGACTGAGGAGGATTGCGGATGCTTCTGGTCCCGCTCCGTTCGTTGCGTCCTGGGATGGTGGTCGGTCGAGCCGTGCAGCATCCGCTGCGCGAGGATCTGTGTCTGCTGAGCGCCGGGTTCGAGCTCAACGAGGCGATGATCGATCGGCTGAGCGACCACCGGATTTCCCACGTGTGGCTCGATGTTCCGGGTCTGGAAGACCTCGTGGGCTCGGAGAACGACGAGGTCGAACGCCGCCACCTCGACCTGTACCGCGTGCTCGATTCGTCGATCGATCGCCTGGAGCGCCGGGTGGACGTTCGTATGCACGTGAACAACTACCGCACCGCGGTACACGGCATGCTTGCGGAGATCGTGACCGATCCGACGCACGACGTGGTGACGCACCGGCTCTCGATGTGCGGGCCGACGCTCGCGGGTCATATGGCCAACTGCAGCTATCTGTCGCTTCTGATCGGCGCGCACCTGTCCGGGTACTTGCAGCAGGAGCGTCGCACGCTGCCGCCGGCGGTGGCGGAGAACACAGCACAGCTCGGGCTCGGCGCGCTGCTGCACGACATCGGGAAGCTGAACATGCCCGACGAGCTGCGCGATCGCTGGGCCGCGGACGATGAGGGCGAGTGGCCCGAGTACCGGCTGCACGTGAGCGTGGGGCATGATGAGGTGCGCGAGCATGTGTCTCCGGTCGCGGCGGCGGTCGTGATGCACCACCACGAACGCTTCGAGGGGGGCGGGTTCCCGGGTCGCAAGCAGAACGGCTCGAATGACTTGCTTGCGCTTTCGGGGCGTCGGATACACGTGTTTGCGCGCATCGTGGCGGTGGTTGATGCCTTCGATCATCTGATGCACGCCGATGGAAAGGTCCGGCCGACACTGGTCGCGCTGGCGGAGTTGGAGTCGGAACGGTTCAAGGGGTGGTTTGATCCGGTGATCGTCGAGGCGCTCAAGCGGCTTGTGCCCCCCTTCTTGATCGGGACGTTCGTGGAACTCTCGGACGGGACCGAAGGGGTGGTGGTGCAGAACCACCCCGAGGCGCCGTGCCGGCCCACCGTCCGGTTGGTGCAGCGGGTCGAAGGCGGTGCGGGTTTCGCGGGTGATGGGCGGCAGCTCGACCTGCGCATGTGCCGCGGGATCGACGTCGCGAAGGTCGATGGCACGGACGTCTCACGCTACTTGTATCGCGGCGAGTTTGAGGCAACGCAGGCGGCGTGACGATCGGCGCGAAGCGGGCGTCAGCCGGCGCGGCGGAGATCGCTCGCGGGCGATGTGACGCGCTGGAGCGTCTGCGCGAGCAGGTCGGGCGAGAGGCTCGCGCTGGCGAGGTGTTCTTCGGTGATGCGCTTGGGCATGCCGTAGACGACGCAGGTCTCGGCGGACTGTGCGAGGAGCGTGCCGTCGGCGGCGTGGAGTTCTTTGGCGCCGAGGTAGCCGTCTTCGCCCATGCCCGTGGCGACGATGCCGAGCGTACGTTTGCCGGAGGTTGCTGCGGCGGAGGAGAGCAGCACATCGACGCTCGGTCGGTAGAGAGCTTCTTTGGGCAGATCGTTGACGAGCAGTCGAAGCCTGTTCGGCGCTGTGCCCTTGAGATGGCCGTTGGACCCGCCCGGGAGGATCGTGACGACGCCGGGCTTGACGGGCAGCCCATCGCACCCGTGGACGACGGGCACGTCGCAGAGCGCGTTGAGTCGGTCGGCCATCGACTTGGTGAAGAGCTCGGGCATGTGCTGCGCGACAACGATGGGGATGTCGAGCGACCTAGGGACCTTGGTGAGCAGGGTCTCGAGGACGGGCGGCCCGCCGGTGCTGGAGCCGATGCAGACAAGATCGAACTGTCCCGGCTTGAGATCGGGGGTGCGCGCATCGCGCGCTGGCGGCGCGGCGGGCGCTGCGTTGGAAGCCTGCGCGAGCGCGTGGATGCGGACGAGCAGCCCTTTGCCGATTTCGTCGAGGTTGTTGGCGACCCGTGAGTGGTCCTTGGCGAAGACGTCGGCCGCCCCGAGCTTGAGCGCGGTGAGCGCGGCGTTGGAGCCCTCGACGGTCAGGCTGCTGACCATGATGACGTGGGTCGGGCACTGACGCATGATGCGGCGGAGCGCGGTGAGCCCGTCCATCTCGGGCATCTCGATGTCCATGGTGATGACGTCGGGCTTGAGCCTTTCGGCGAGCTCGACGCCCTCGCGTCCGTTGTGCGCGATGCCCACGACTTCGACGCCCGCGTCCTCGCTGAGGATTCGGTTCAGGGCGCGCCGGATGAAGGCTGAGTCGTCAACGATAAGCACACGTGCCGGCATGCCGTCCTCCGGACGTTGTATCGGCGGTGTCGCGGGCGATCGTTAGGCGGCGAGCTGAACTGAGGTGAACTGGTTGAGCGGCTGCCCGGGGTCGTCGTGGGTCCGGAAGAGCATGGGTTCGTCTCCGGCGCCGAGGGCAATGCGGAGCGGGCCGCGGATGCTCTCAGAGATCTTGTAGGCGCGGCCGTTGAGCTCGATGATCGCGCCGGCGTGCAGGTGCCGCTCGACGTTGAGATCGACGGTCCTGAGCTCCTCGATGCGCGCGGCGAACCGATCGCGCTCCTGGAGTGCGGCGGCGAGGCGGCTTTCGGTTGACTCGATCTCGAAGGTGAGCTCGGTCTCGCGTTCGGCGTTGCCGTGGGTCTTGCGTTTGCCGGGCGTCTTGAGCGCGGCGAGTTCTTGGTTGACGGATTCGAGGTGCTGCTCGAGTTGCTCGACAAGGGAGACGAACTCATCGAAGAGCGGCTCGAGCTTGGGTACTGTGCCGAGCACGATGCGCGTGTTGGAAGGGCCGGTGCTGCCGACCTGCCCGACGCGGACGGCGCCGACCACGGTGAGGGTGGTTCCTATGATGGAGCCGCGCGTTGGCCCGACCGAGCCGTGGACGACGAGGCGGCTGTTGATGACTTCGCTCGTGAAGTGCAGATTGCCGCCGACGTCGCCCTTGACGGCGTCGAGGTACTTGACCCGTGCGTCGCGTTTGACGGAGATGGATCCGCGTTCGCGGGCGGCCATGCCGCCGCGGAGGATGAGGTCTTTGCCACAGACGAACGTTGCGGCTTCGGCGAGCCCGTTGACGAAGACGGAGCCGGAGGCTTCGACGGTGAAGAGGTCCTTGACGTCTCCGCGGATGCGGACCTCGCCGTCGAACTCGATATTGCCGGTCGAGAAGTCCACGTTTTCGGGCACTTCGAGGTACTCGCAGATCGTGGCCTTGTGGCCTTCGGCTTTGAGGATGCCTTCGATCTGCGCGATGAGCCTGCCGTCGGAGGCGCGTTCGATGGTCTCGTCGTGTTCGAGGTGAACGGGTTTGCCGGACTTGGCGGCGAGGGTGTTGCCGAATACGTCTCGTCCGTCGGCGCCTTCCTTGACGGGGTGGAGGTGGCCGATGACCTGCCCGGACTGCGCCACGTCGATGGTCGATCGATCGTAGTGGCTGGTGTCGCCCGCGTTGGTGGACTGTTCTTCGTTGTCGTTGGCGAGGTCGTTCGAGAAGCCGCGGTCGGGCTTGATGAACCACTCGAGCCGCGCGTCTTCGCCGTGCTGCGCGGGCTGGCCCTGCGCGACGAGCTCACGCGTTTCCGACGCAAGGTCGAGCGACTCGAGGATGTCTTTGAGGCGCGCGGCGAAGTCGGCGGAGCCTTCGATCCCCGCGGCACGGCACGCGGACAGGCACTCTTCCTTGATGGTTGGAGAGCGAGTGGGCGATGGCGGGACGATGAGCTCGGCTCGCATCCCGTCGCCGGACACGATGGCCCGGATTTCTTGGCTCATCGGCGCGTGTATCCATGGCCGGCGGACCGGCAAACGCGCTCGCGAGTGTGTCGCGAGTTGTTATGCGGCGGCGGTACGGGCGAGCGTCTCCTCGATGCGCTGCGAGAGCACGTCGGGCGTGAAGGGCTTGACGACGTAGTTATTGACGCCGGCCTTGATGGCCTCGATGACGCGCGACTTCTCGGCCTCGGTGGTGACCATGATGATGGGCGACTTGTTGCCCTGTCCGCGGTACTCCTTGACGAAGGAGAGCCCGTCCATGTTGGGCATGTTCCAGTCCACGAGGAGCAGGTCGGGTTTGAACCCGCCGACCTTCGAGAGCGCGTCGAGCCCGTCGCAGGCTTCTTCGATCTCGGTGTGCCCCATTTGCGTGAGGATGGACCGCTGGATGTTGCGCATGGTCTTGGAGTCATCGATGAGTAGAATTCTCATTGGTTCGTTCCTTGCTCGCGATCAGGCCGCGCTGGCGGCGGGGGCATCGGCGGTCTTGACAGCGAGCTCGATCGCGAACTCGCCGCAGTCGCAGTCGCACGGGATGGAGACACAGACGACGTCGCCGCCGGTGTGAACGACGTGGTTGGATCCGATGATGACGGAGGGTGTGGAGATGGAGCAGTTCTTGCCCTGGAGCTGCGCCTTGGCGCCGCCGGCGACCATGTTGACGAGCTCGCCGATCGCGTCGCAGAGGTCATCGTTGAGCTCGTTGACCTCGGAGCCCGTGAAGAGGGAGACGACGCGTGTGGCGGTCTCTTCGCGGAAAGAGAGGACGATGCTGCCGACGACGTCGCCCGCGATGGAGATGATGCCCGAGACGTCGTAGGACGGGGCGTCGGCTTCTTTCTGCGCGGGCTGCCCGACGCGGACCTCCAGCTGGAGCATGGTCGCGAAGAGGTGATGGGTTGTCTTGATGAACGGCGCGATGATCGTCTCGTCCATGTCCTGCTCCTTGCGTCTGGCGGTGTTGATTAGGCCGCGACCAGTGCTGCGCTTTCCTGCCCCGAACGAACGAGTTCCATGATGTCGAGGATGAGCGAGACCTGCCCGTCCTCCCTGATGGTGGCGCCGCTGAACGGTCCGCCGGTGGTGTACGCATCGTCGAGCGGTTTGATCACGACTTCCCGCTGCCCGACGAGCCCGTGCACCATGAGCGCCACCTGCTCCGAACCGGCTTCGACCACAACGGCGAAGCGGGAGTCGTCATCGTCATGTTCGCCGAGCCGATTCACCAGATCGATGATCGGGAGGACCTGGCCGCGGAGTTTGAGCACCGGCGCGCTGTTGACACTGCCGGTCATCGCGGGCTCGGGGCGGACGATTTCGACGATGGTCGCGATGGGGATGGCGTACTCGGCGGCGCCGACGCGGACAATCATCGCGGGGAGGATCGCGACGGTCAGCGGGATGATGATCTCGATCGTGGTCCCCACACCGAGGGACGAGGCGACGTTGATGGTGCCGCTGAGTTTGTTGATGTTGGTGCGAACGACGTCCATCCCGACGCCTCGCCCGGAGAGATCGCTGACCTGCGACGCGGTGGAGAGACCGGCGGCGAAGATGAACTTGAAGACCTCGCCGTCCGGGAGTGCGGCGGCTTGCTCGGCGGTGCAGATCCCCTTCTCGACGGCCTTGGCCGCCAGGACGTTGCGGTCGAGCCCTTTGCCGTCGTCCTGCACGAGGATGCGGACGTGCCCCCCCTTGTTGTCGGCGGAGAGCAGGATGCGCCCTGTCTCGGGCTTGCCCTTCTCGCGGCGCACGTCGGGTGGCTCGACGCCGTGATCCGCGCTGTTGCGGATCATGTGGACGAGCGGATCGCCGAGGAGTTCGATGACGCTCTTGTCGCACTCGGTGTCGCCGCCCTCGATGACGAGATCGATCTTCTTGTCGGTGGAGCGCGCGAGGTCGCGGACGACGCGTGTGTACTTGCTGAAGAGCCTGCTGAGCGGCTGCATGCGTGTGCGCATAACGCCGAGCTGCAGTTGCCCGGTGACGCGGTCGAGCTCGCTGAACGTCGCGTTGACTTCTTCGAGCAGGTCGGCTCCGACGCCGGCGCCGGTGAGTCGCCTGCCGAGTCCGTTCATGCGGTTCTTCGCGAGCGTGAGTTCGCCGACCATGTTGAGCAGCTCTTCGAGGCGGCTGACCTCGACGCGGAGCGTGGCTTCGGTCGGCGGGAGTTCCTTCTTCGGTCCGGTGGCCTTCTGCTCAGAGGGTGCTGCGCCGGATGCGTCTGGCGTCGAAGCTGCTTCGCCGGGTTGGCTGTTGATGGCTTGGCTTGTGTACACGCCGTCGAGCAGGAGGACATCGACGGGGTCGGGGTTCTCCGGTGCGTTCGCGTCTTCCGGCAGGGCGTTGCCGCACGCGAGGTCGATCATGCGCTCTTCGAGCGTTGAGAGATCCCAGATGGGCTCGTGCTGGGTCTTGAGGACCTGCGCGAAGTCGTCGAGCATGTGCGACAGCGCGGTGAAGCGTGCGGCGAGCTGCGGCACGATTTCTGCCGGGAGGCCTTCGAGCATGTCCGCGGGCGCTTGGATCATGGAGGCGATTTTGCGCAGTCCGTCGAAGTCGAAGAACTCGGCGGTGGACGTTACATCTTCGCCGACCTTGATGAGTGTTTCCCTGATGTCGGCTTCGCTCTGGTCCTGCGGAAGTCGCGCGATGAGACCGTCGAGCAGTTCCTTGGCGTGGACGAGATCGTCCGCCATGAAGGGCATGAGGTCGAGCTTCTCCGGCGGCAGGCTGATCGGCTTGAGCTGCGCGCCGCCCGGTCCCGAAGTCGGTGCGGCAGGACCGCCGGCAGCGCTCGCTGTGGCGGCGTCGTCTGCGCTCGCGGGTCCCCCGCTGCCGCTCCCGATCGCGTTGAGGGCCTGGAGCAGATCGGCGGGCGCTTCGTCTGCCGGCGCGGACGAGGCGACGGCGTCGAGCTGGCCCTTGAGCACGTCCACCGAGCGGAGCAGCGCATCGATCGCGTCCTGCGTGACCTCGGCTTCGCCCTTGCGGAGTTTGTTGAGCGCGTCCTCGGCGGCGTGCGCGTGCGTGGTCACCGCGCTGAGCGCCAGGAACGACGCGGCGCCCTTGATCGTGTGCAGCGCGCGGAAGATCTGGTCCAGCATCGCGGGCTGGTCTTCCGCCGACTCCAGTTCGACCAGGTCCATGTCGAGCTGTTCGACGAGCTCGCCGGACTCGGTCAGGAAGTCTTGCAGGAGTTCTGGATCGAGCTCAGGAAGCGACACGCAGCCCCCCGGCCCCGGCGGGCTTCTGCTTGGAGTACGCGAAGGCCTGCGCGATCCCGAGCGGTTCGAATGGCACGCCCAGGTCGCGGATGGTCTCGCTGTGTCCGATGAAGAGGTACCCGTCGTCGGCGAGCTGGTCGTGGTAGAGCTGCACGCACTGCTTCTTCATGTCGGCATCGAAGTAGATCATGACGTTGCGGCAGAAGATGACGTCCCAGGTGCCGAACCGGCGTGCCGCGAGCGTTTCCTTGAGGTTGTGCAGGTCGAGGCGGACCATGCTCTTGATGTCGTCGTTGACGCGGTAGACGCCGTTCTCTTCGTTGAAGTAGCGTTTGATGTGGAGTGGGCTGACGCCGCGGAACGAGAACTGTCCGTACTCGCCCTTCTCGGCGATGTTGAGGGCCTTCTCGCTGATGTCGGTGCCGAGGATTTCGATGTTCCAGTCGCTGAGGCGTACGCCGAGGGTGCGGCTGACGAGCATCGCCAGGGTGTAAGGCTCTTCGCCGGTCGAGCACGCCGCGGACCAGATGCGGAGGCGTTTGGTGGCGCTGCGTGCCTTGATGAGTTCGTTGAGGGCGATGTTCTCGAAGGCTTCGAGCTGCGGCTCGTTGCGGAAGAAGCACGTCTCGTTGATCGTGATGCGGTTGAACATCTCTTGGAACTCGTCCGACGCGTAGGGGCCGAAGCTCAGGAACTGCACGTACTGGTTGAAGTCTTCGAGCTCGAGTTCTTCGAGTCGCTTGGAAAGGCGGCTTTCGAGGACGTACTTCTTGGTGTCCTGGAAAGCGATGCCCGAGCGCTTGTAGATGACGTCTCGCAGCGCCTTGAACTCGCTGTCGGTCATGGACTTCACGGCGCTTGTCACGGGCGATCCTCTCGGTGAGTGTTCGGACGCGGCCCGCTCAGGCGGCGGCGGCGACGGAGTCTGCCTGATCGAGTTCGGTGTCGGTGAACAGCCTCGTGAGGTTGAGCAGGATCAGCAGGCGGTCTTCCAGCTTGCCCACGGCTTCGACGTACTCGGAATCCACGCCGCTGACCATCGCCGGTGGGGGTTCGACGATGTCGGAGGGGATACGGAGTACTTCGTTCACACGATCGACGGTGAAGCCGATGACGCGCTGCCCGCCCACCTCGACCACCACGATGCGGTTGTCGTTGACGCTCTCGTCCGAGGTGGTCGCATTGAATCGTTTGCGCAGATCCACGACGGGGATGATGCGCCCACGCAGATTGATGACCCCTTCCACGAAGGGCGGGCTCTGCGGCACGCGGGTGATCTGCATCATCCGATTGATCTCTTGCACCGAGAGGATCGGGATCGCGAACTCCTCGGTGCCCACCACGAAGGTGACGAGTTGGAGCAGTTCCGCGTCGCCGCGGGTGCCCTCGGACTCGATGGCGTCGGTGATGCCCTCATCTGCGCTCATGGCGTTGCTCCCATCGGACACAGTCCGCGCATAGCGGACGGAGCCCGGGGGAACATCGGACGCAGGCGGCGGTGACTTGACGACGAGGCGGAATCCAGACGGGCGCGGAGAAGCCTTCGCAGATGATGCGGAGGGACGCGTGGCGATTCCCTAGTTGCAGGTCGCTCCGAGGTTTGACACGACGAAGGTGATGTCGGCGGTGTCGGTCTCGCCGTCGCCGTCCACGTCGCCCGGGGTCCCGACCGCTCCCGGTGCCCCGGAGCCGAGGTTGGAGACAACGAAGGTGATGTCGGCGGTGTCGGTGTCTCCGTCGCCGTCCGCGTCGCCCGGCGCGTTCCCGCTGGCGACCTCGAGACGGGTGACGAACCCGGCGCCGATCGCGGCGGCGTCCAGGATCGAGAGGCGTTCCGTCGAGGGGTCGTAGCTGAAAGAGGCTGCCGGCGCGGAGGAGACGAGCACGCCCGTCTCGTCGAAGACGATCCGGTTGACGCCGCAGATGGCGGTGCTCGAGGGCACGCGCGTGGTGACGTCGAGGTCGAAGGCGCTGCCGGTGCGGTTGGTGATCTCGACGGCGTGGTTCTCGGACGCGTCGCGCACGGTCACGTCGATCCGGTGATCGCCGAGTTTGAGGTTGGAGAAGGTCATCTGGTCCCAGGCGCTTGGGAGCTTGGGATCGATGCGGAGCGTGTTGCCCGGCGCATCGGGGTTGTAGTCGAGAAAGGACATGTTGGTGTCCACGAAGAAGGACATCGACTCCCACGCGTTGGGCCACGCGGTCTGGAGCTGGAAGTCGGTCTGGCCCGGGTAGAGCAGCGAGTTGTTGGGCGCGACCTGTTCGGCACCGAAGCCGATGGGGCCGCGACGGTCGAGGATCTTGTCGAAGGTGAAGAGCGCGAAGTCCACGGCGTTGCTGCCCGGCTCGAAGTCCTGCAGAAGGACGTGGTAGATCGCGTACCACATGGTGGAGAGGAACCAGGGCGAGCCGTTGGGGTTGGGAGCGCCCGGGTTGTTCCAGTACTGGTCGTTCCAGTAGCGGTTGATGAGGCCCTCCCACTCGCCGGGCCCGTTGGTGAGGGGGTGGTTGTTGCCGAAGGCGTCGGTGGCGTTGCCGTTGATGCGGTCGATGACGAGGGACATGATGGGATCGCTGGCGTCGAGGAGGTTGAAGGGGTAGGCGGCGCCGAGGAGTGAGATGTCGGTGTTCTCGCCGTTCCAGTTGTAGCGTGCGATCGTGCCGTTGAAGATGGTGTCGGCGCGGGACTCGAAGAGTGCCTTGTCGGTGTGGAACCCGCAGGTCCCGGGCCCGCCGGGGCAGGTGTTCTGATCGAGGATGTCGGCGATCATCGCCGCATCGCGGAGCCCGCGGACGACCGAAGCGTTCGAGTAGATGAAGACGTCGAAGGAGTCTTCCCAGAGGTTCATCGAGAACATGAGGTCCACGGCGCTCTCGTAGCGCATGCGGTTGTCGATGGAGGATGACTGGCTGGAGGCGAGACCGGCTTCGAAGACTTCGTCGTAATGATCTTCGAGGAGCTGGATATCGCCGGTGACGTCGTAGATGTACTTGAGCCCCCAAGGGTAGCACGAGGTCTCATCGACCTGCGGCGTGCCCCAGATGGTGAAGCCGTTGGTGGAATACTTCTGCTTCCAGAAGCCCTTGCGTCCCCAGCCGCCGGGCCCGTTCTCGACGTCGCGGAAGGCGATGTCACGGAGAAACTCGTAGATGCCCTCGGCTTCGTCGGCGAAGCCGGTGCGCGCGAGGGTGATCGCGGCCCATGCGGCGTCGCGCGGCCAGACGAAGGGGTACGCGCCGTTGTGCATGCCGGCGATGATGCCGCCGTTCTCGCCGTCGAGGTGCAGTGCCGTCGCGAGGAGCCCGCGGCGGTGGACCTCGTCGTAGGTGTTGCCGGGGAAGTCCACGAGGGTGCCCGTTTCGAGCCAGTCGCGCCAGTGCTGCTCGGTGGTGGCCTGGACGTCGGCCATGGAGTTCGAGAGGAACCAGTCGATGGCGTTCTCCATTTGGACGTCGTAGGTCCCGGTGGCGCCGGCGAAGTCGTCGAAGCCGCCGACGAGGAGGATGTTGAGTTCCTTGGTCTCTTGCGGCGCGAGGGTGACAGGGACGCCGACCCAGCCGAGGCCCTGGTCGCTGCTGGTGTCGGACCAGAAGTCCTGCGCGGGGGAGCCGCTCGCGCCGCCGACGCTGTCAACGGTCTTCATGGCGGCGGCGATGTAGACCGACACGTCCTTCTCGTAGTCGGGGAAGGTCGTGGGGTTGTACTCGCCGGTGGTCGAGACGAGGCGGTTGGCGTTGTCAAAGGAGACCATCGCACCGCGGGTGGGGTCGGTGAAGGTGCCGTCGAAGTTATCGCCGCCGTTGAGCGCCCAGTCGGCGAAGAAGTAGACGCGGAGTTCTTCGGTGTTCAGCCCGCTGTTGTTGTGGAGGATGATGCGTTTGACGGCCATCCCGCGGTTGGGGTTGCCGTCGTCGTCGAGGGGGTAGGCGATGCCCTTGGGCGAGAAGTCGTACTGCTCGACGGAGATGCTGGCGCCGTCGGCGCGGAGCACCTGACTGGTCATCACGACGTTGGTGTTCTCGACGTAGCCCTGTTCGTTGTCGTCGAAGTCGGAACCGAGTTCATTGGTGAGCCAGTACGTCGTGCCGTTGCGGCGGATGCCGGCGAAGGCCTGGTTGAAGTTCATCTGTCCGCGGTTGTCGGCGGGGAGGAGCGGCGGGAAGGTGTCGGGCCCTTCCGAGTAGCCCTCGTTCTTGGTGCCCATGCCCTGCACGCAGCCGGCGGAAGGGTAGTACATGTCGTAGATCGACCCGTTCTGATCGAGCATGACGTTGGTGTAGTTGTTGCCGACAACGGCTTCTTCTTTCCAGGTCCAGATGGGTGGGTAGCCCTGATCGGGCGTTGGCGATCCGCTGCCTGCGCCGGGCCAGACGAGCTTGACGTCGTAGGCGAAGGTGTTGTCGCCGTCGCTTGGATCGATCGCGAAGAGTTCACCGCCGCCGGGTCCGTAGCCCGAGACGAGATAGCGCACGACGGTGCCGTAGTCACGCGAGGGCGCGGGCATGGTGACGCGCCACCAGTCGTCGCCGCCTTCGTTGCGGACAAAGGCGATGGGATCGCCGGCGTTCGCGGAGGTGATGACCTGCGTGGAGGGCGTGCCCGGGACGCCATTCGCGCCGGCGGGCGGGGAGTTGTCGAGCGAGTAGTAGACCGCGACGGCGTCGTAGGAGAACGAGGGGCCGAGCTTGACCCAAAGGTCCACCGTCTCCTGTTCGCGCGGGACGACGGGGGCGCGCCCGGTGACGCCCGCGGGCTCGCCGAACACGCCGGCGTTGGGGTCGTGGCTGACAAACGCGGGGATCGCGAGGCATGACGGCGCGATGGCAATCGCGGCGAGGACGGCGGTGCGGACGAGCATGGGGCAACCTCTCACTTGGTGGGCGTCGGCGAGCGTGCCGTGCCGACGAGTGGAACGTAGCCCCGTGCGGGGGCGGGTCAACTATCGGGCGTTGGATTGGTGCGCGGTGGGATTGCGCCGTCTGCGGGAGTGCTGCGGGCGGGTCTGGCGGCACAACCCGCAATTTCTTCCAAATGGCTGGGCGGGCCGGGAGCGGGCTGGAGGCTCGGTGGGTGCGATCTTCCCGGACCAACCCGATTTGATTGCCGGATCGCGTGATTTATCGCCCTCGAAACGCGACGTGCGCTTTACCGGGCCCGGGCGGGCGTCGATGAGAGTGGCGTCGTTGTTCCCGGATGCGAATCGCGTCGGGTGGGCGCCGCCCGGGTACACGGTCGTTCGTTGAGATGGAGAATCGCATGACTCGCATCAACAACAACGTCGGTTCGCTGATCGCGCAGCGCGTGCTGGGCACCAACAACCAGTCGTTGAACACCACGCTCGAACGCCTGAGCACGGGCTTCCGCATCAACCGCGGCAAGGATGACCCGGCTGGCCTCATCGCGAGCGAGAACCTGCGGGCCGAGAAGGCCTCGCTCGGCGCGGCGATCGGGAACGCCGAACGCGCCGATCAGGTCGTGAACATCGCTGAGGGCGGACTGACCGAGATCGCGACCCTGCTGGAGGACATCCAGGGATTGATCACGACGACGGCGAACACCGCCGGGCTGTCGGCAGAAGAGCGCGAGGCGAATCAACTGCAGATCGACTCGATCCTGCAGACGATCGAACGCGTCGCCGGCGCGACGTCGTTCCAGGGCAAGCGGTTGCTCAACGGCTCGCTCGACTACAACACAACCAACGTGAGCGCGAACGTCAACGACTTCTCGATCAACGGCGCGAAGATCGACAGCGGCGGGACCCGCAACGTCGATGTCGTTGTCACCGGATCGGCGCAGGTCGGCGGGTTCCTGCTGAGCTTCGGCGGGGCGAACATCGATCTCGCCTCGGCGGACAGCGAGTTCGTGATCGAGATCGCCGGCGATCTCGGCTCTCGCGAACTGACGTTCGCGTCGGGCACGGCGCTCGGGGACATCGTCGATGCCGTCAACTCCTTCTCCGAGGTGACCGGCGTCTCCGCGGTGCTTTCGACCTCGAACAACGCGATCCGTCTCGAATCGGATGAGCTCGGGAGCGACAAGTTCGTGTCGCTCAAGGTCATCGACGACGGTGGCATCGTCGGCGCCAACTCGGGCGTGTACACGCTCTCCGCCAACGACACCAACGTCGCGACCCCAGGCTCGGGCGTCGCGTTCAACACCATCACGAACGTGGTCCGCGACTTCGGGCAGGACGTCACCGCCTTCATCAACGGCATCCGGGCGACGACCCAGGGCACCGAGGCGCGCATCAACACCGACTTCCTCGATGTCCGGGTCGATCTCGCGACCGGGGGTGGGACGGGTTCCGCGACGGCGCAGGAACTCGGCTCCGTGCAGGCCTTCACGATCACCGGGGGCGGGGCTGACTTCCAGCTCGCGCCGCAGGTCGATATCGCGGGCAAGGTCAGCGTGGGCATCCAGAACGTCGCGGTTCGTGATCTCGGGAGGGTCACGACCGACGTGGGCGGCTCGAGCGAGACCGTGTTCCTCGCCGACCTGACCGCGGGGGCTTCGCTCAACGTGGTCGATGGCGACCTCGGCGCAGCGCAGAAGACCGTGGACGAGGCGATCACGCAGATCGCGTCGCTCCGCGGACGACTCGGCGCGTTCCAGCAGAACACGGTCGGCGCGACGATCCGAAGCCTCGGCATCGCCTTCGAGAACACGACGGCCGCCGAGTCGGTCATCCGTGACGCCGACTTCGCCTCCGAGACCGCTGAACTGACGCGGGCTCAGATCCTTGTCGCTTCGACGACGCAGGTGTTGCAGCAGGCGAACACCCAGCCGCAGAACGCGCTGCAGTTGCTCGGCTAAGCGACCGCTCGACAACACGACCACCCAGCGCCCCGGTGATTCGTCGTCTCCCTCCACATAGACCACCGGGGCGTTCTTGTGCGCAGGGGTAGCATGCCCGCATGACCGTATCGCTCTGGATGAAACAGCAACGGGAAGAGACCGCCTGCGACGTGTGCGTGATCGGCGGCGGTGTCGTGGGCGTCTCGATGGCGGTGTTCCTCGTGCGCGCCGGGCTGGATGTGCTGCTGCTCGAACGACGATCGATCGCGGAGGGGGCCAGCGGACGCAACGCGGGCTACCTGATGCGGGGCGCGGCGGACAACTATGCCGTCGCGTGTGACGACTGCGGACGCGACGGAGCACACGCGCTGTGGAAGTTGAGCGAAGCCAACCTCGCGATGCTGCGTGGAGCGGGAGTCTCGTCGCTGGCTTCGTACCACGCTCGCCCCACCTGCCTGCTGGCGTACGCGGAAGATGAGGCCCGCGAACTCGAACGCTCGTGCGCGCTGATGCGCGAGGACGGGTTCGACACGGAGATTCTGCGCAGCGGTGACGATGCCGTCTGGCGCGCGCACCCCCCGCTGCTCGCGCTGACCAACCCGCACGACGCGGTTGTGAACCCGGTCGAGTTGGTGCGCCACCTCGCCGAGGGCATCGCGGGGAGGTCGGTCGTGGGCGCTGAAGTGATGCGCGTGGAGGCGGATGGCGACGGCGTCGCTGTCGAGACCCGGTCGCGCACGCTGCGCTGCCGGTCGGCGGTCGTGTGCACCAATGCGCTGGCGCGTCAGCTGCTGCCGGGCGAGGGCGCGAGCGTACACGCGAACCGCGGGCAACTGCTCGCGCTCGACGCACCGGCGGATTCGTGCCGGCTCGACTTCGCGTACTACGCGGACCGCGGGTCGGAGTACTTCCGGCGTGCCGACGATCGGACCGTCATCGTGGGCGGCTGGCGCAAACACTTCGAAACGGACGAGCGGACCGAGAGCGAGATGGTGAGCGCGGACGTGCAGTCCGGGCTCGAGGCCTTCGCGGAACGCGTGCTCGGCAAGAGGTTCGGCGTGCGTGATCGTTGGGCGGGGACGATGGGGTTCACGCCCGACGGGCTGCCCATCGCCGGCGAGACCAGCCTCCCGGGCGTGTGGGTGTGCGCGGGGTTCAACGGGCACGGCATGTCGCTGGGGCATGCGACGGCATCGATCGTGGCGCACCAGGTGGCGACGTCGCTCGGTTGTTCGCCCTCGATGTCCGACGAACTGCCGGGCGAGGTGGCGGAGCGCGTGCGCGGGCTGTTGCGCCCCGGACGGTTCGCGGCGACGGCGGATGGTTTCGGATGAGCGTTGTTCGCGGGGGCCGGGTGGGCTAGCATCTTGCCGCTGGGGCTTCGGCCCGCGGCGGGGTGTAGCGCAGCTTGGTAGCGCGTCTCGTTCGGGACGAGAAGGTCGCAGGTTCGAATCCTGGCACCCCGATTCTCTGATGTGAAGGCTCCGGAAAGTGCCGGAGCCTTCTGTGTTTACGTATGGTTCGAACTCTTCCTGTCACCCTGGGGCACCTGCGAGCCATAGTCCTGCGTCCTTTAGCTCCGGCATGCCAGTCTCTGCAGTTTCTGACGGATCGAACCCCCTTAGCTGGGAAAGGTCACCGGAGTTCAGCGCGAGGCGGGAATCTCCGTTTCTGCGTCGGCGAGTTCGATGATCGTGGCAATGAAACCCTCGGCGAGCCGAGCCATTTCGTTGTAGTTCAGATTCTCTGCTCGGTCGGTGGGCTTGTGGTAGTGGGGATCGCGGTACTCGGATGTGTCGCTCATCGCGATCGCGGGGTACCCGCTCCACCAGAACGCTGCGTGATCGCCCCGCGATGCATGCGGGGAGTCACTCGCAGCGCCGATCGATGGGAAGTCTGTCTGACCCTGGAACACTGCGACGACCGTATCCACGAGCGGAGCGTTCTCAATGTTGCCGCCGAACGCGATGAAGTTTGCCTTTCTCGGCAGATTGAGCGCGAGAATCGGATACTTCTGGCTGCCGGGCTTGTTGGTGAAGTTTCCAACGGAGTCGACGTTGATCATGGCGACGATATTGTCATCCTGCGCGCGGCAATGCTTCGCATAGACCTTGCTCCCCATCTGGATCCCGGTTGAGAAGGGGTATTCCTCGTTGGGGAAGAAGACGATGCGGACGGTCCGATCAAGCTCCGAGTCGCTGAGTCTGCGAGCGGCAGCGAGGAGCATGGAGACTCCAGATGCGTTGTCGTTGGCGCCGGGTGAACCTCTCACGGTGTCGTAGTGCGCGCCGATGACGATGATCTCATCTGATTTGGTGCTCCCGAGGAAGGTGACCTCGATGTTTGCAATGCGCGCTTCACCCATCTTGACATCGATGCGGTTTGGTTGCAGCCCGGCCTTGTGCATCTCGTTCAAAATCCAATCCTGGGCGGCGTATATCTTGTAAGGGGTGTACGCGGCGTTCCGGGGTCCGATGTCGGTTGCGAGCATCTCGACATCGTGCATCAACTCTTGCTTGATTTGTTCTTGCCGCTGAGTCAGTGGATCATCAGAGGATGCGTGAAGGGTTCCAGGCGATCGGTGCACGCAGCCTGATTGCATGGATTGGGTCGTGATAGCGATCAGGATGATGAGCAGTTTGGTGAGAGTGCGGTGGTTGTGCATGGCGGGTTCTCCTCGGTTCACGGGTTGGTATGGGGGGTGAGGTATCGCATCATCAGGTCTGTGGTTCGTGCTTTGAGATCATCGGGGCTGTAGTCGAGTTCGAGTCCAGAGCGTGTGCCGAAGATGATGCGGCTTTGGATGACATCATGAGCAGCGAGGAGCGCGAACTCGCAATCGATGAGAGTTTGTGGATCGGTAGCGTTTGGCAGCGGTTCTGCGAGGAAGGCTGCGGTGGATCTGAACATGGTCGTCGCATCGTTCTTCAGGCCGCTGATACTCTCGCTCGCGGCTTTGCTCGAACTCGTGTAGAGATGGTTGGTGACGGCGCGGACGACGCCGAGGTTGTCGTGGAGGAGGTCGACCATCAGGTCGCATAGAGCGGAGACCCGTTCGATGAGTCGGGCGCTTCCGAGCGTGCTGAAGATGTTGATGGCTTCCTGGGTGGCGTTCGTCATGTATCGATCGTGGAGACAGAACAGCAGACGCTCTTTATTGGTTACTCGGCCGTACACGGTCCCGACGGCGCACCCGGCGTGGGACGCAATCTCAGCGATCGTGATCTGGTCGAACTCCCGATCGACGAGCAGTTCCTCTGTTGCGTTGAGGATTCGATCGAGGGTGTCGGCGCTTCGCGCCTGGAGGACGGGCTTGCCGGCTTGGAGTTGGTATCCCAGTGTGGGGTCCATCTTGGATTGCCTCACTTTGAATCCGAATTTGAATACGAGTTCGATTATGTGGGTAAATCTGAGACCCGTCAAGCCGAGTTCGGATTTTTGTGTGTGGGATGAACCGCCGAGCACACGCTTAGGAGGGGCTGCGGGGCCGGAAGCGGCGTGGTTGCGCGGCGGATGTCGGTGCCGGTCAGAGCTGCCAGAGCCCGTGCTCGATGCCGCCCAGGATGTAGATCGAGAACGTGCCCTGGCCCGGGATTTCAATAGGCGGGAGTGCCACGGTCGCGCCGGCGTCCTCCGCGGCCTTGACCGCGGCATGGATGTCGTCAACCAGCACGTACGGGCGCACGACCGGCGTTTCCGTGTCGCGCATGGGTCCCCTGACCCCGATGCGGCCGCCGCTGGCAAGATCAGCGGTCCGGGCGTTCCCGAGTTCGGGGACCGGGTCGCTGAACGTGACGCCGTGCGCCTCGGCGAGGGCCTTGCACGTTTCGTCGACGGCGGGCGTGACGACTTCGAGGTACTGGATCTTCAAGTCTGTTTCCTCTGCGTGTTCCTGGGCGGCGTGCATCGCGCCGGCACCGGGCTGTTCGCGTTCCATCGCCGACTGCACACCCGCGGCGGCTCCCACGAGCAGGAGCGGAGCGCAACAGAGAGCGGCAAGCCGAACTGGTTTACTCGCTTTCATGCCATGGTTCCTTGCGCGAGCATGATGAGATTGCCGCATGTGTCGTCGAGAACGGCGGTGACCATGGAGCCCATCTCGGTCGGCGGCTGCGTGAAGCGCACGCCGAGCGCCGTGAGGCGTTCGTGTTCGCTGGCGACGTCATCGACCGCGAACCCGGTGAAGGGGATGCCGTCTTCAACGAGCGCGGCTTTGAACGGCTTGACCGCGGGGTGTTCATCGGGCTCGAGACAGAGCTCGGTGCCCTCGGGATCGTCGGGGGAGACCACGGTGATCCAGCGGTGCTGCCCCATCGGGATGTCGTGCTTGGTCTGGAACCCGAGCACCTCGGTGTAGAAGCGCAGGGCTTTCTCCTGATCATCCACGGCTACGCTCGCGTAACTGATCTTCATGCGTCTTCGCTCCCGCCATCGGTTTGAGGCCAACGATCGTTGATGGACCTGAGTGGTCCGCGGTTGAACCAGTGGAACTTGTACCGGCCCTCTCGGCGGACCACGACAAGGCCCGCCGACTCAAGAACTTCGAGGTGCTGCGAGATGGCTTGACGCGACGAACCGATGCCGTGTTTCATCGTCAGCCTCCCGCAGAGCTCAAAGAGCGATTGACCGTCGCGGTCCGCCAGTTCGTCCAGGATCGCCCGTCGCGTCGGATCGGCGATGGCTCGGTACAACTCATCCATACACTGGCGCGGAAGATACGCAAGTGGATGCTTGCCTGTCAAGCCCGGCATCTTCGCCCGGGCGAAGGCGTTGGCTTACGCTCCGAGATGGTTCACGCCTCGGAAAGGGGTTCGCTGTGGTCACATTGAATCGTGCGCGGGCGGGTTGTGTTGCGTGGCTGGCGTCGGGGGTGATGGCGTGCTCGGGGTCGCACGCGAAGCCAACGCCCGTGAGCATCGAAGGTGCCGGCGACATCGCCGGCTGGCCCGATGAGCAGGTACTGGTCGTGCACTATCACCGCCCGGATGCAGACTACGAGCGATGGAACCTGTGGACGTGGCACGAGGGCGGCGACGGGCAGGCCGTCCCGCTCCAGAAAGAGACCGACTTCGGCACCTTCGCCGTGGTTTCGCCCGCGCCGGGCACTGCGCGTCAGGGTCTGATCGTGCGCAAGGGAAACTGGGAAGCGAAGGACGTCGATCAAGACCGCTGGATCGAACTGGACGATGACGGCTTTACGGAGGTGTGGCTTGTTGCGGGTGACCAGCGCGTCTTCCGCGATCCCGCGGCGGTGGATCTCTCGGTCCGCGTGGCCGGCGCGTTCCTGGACGATTCGGATTCGATCTTCATGACGATCACCGGCACGCCGGGGCCGGGCATGCTCGATCGCATCGACGTGCTACTGGACGGCGAAGCGAGCGGGTACGACATCGTGCGCACGATCCAACGCGACGGCGCGACACGCGGCATCGTCTACGAACTCGTACTCGACGAGCCGGTGGCGTTCGACGACGTGTCGAACCTCTCTCTCGCGCTGCCGGGCGTGGACGAAACGACCGTCTACGCGCGCGATGTGCTGATGGAAGAGCGGTTCACGGCGCTCGACGCGGAACTCGGGTCGTTTCACAGCGACACCAGCACGACGTTCCGCGTGTGGAGCCCGGTGTCTGAGTCCGTCGAACTCCTGCTCTTCGAGCGCGCGGGCCAGAACCGCCCCACTCGCACCGTGACGCTCTCGCACGAGGGCCGCGGCGTGTGGGAGGCGACCGTCGCGGGTGATCTGCACGGCACCTACTACCAATACGCGTATCAGTCGTACGGCGAGCGGCGTGTCGCGCCGGACATCCATTGCCGGGCGGCGACATCGGACAGCCGGCGGTCGATGGTGGTCGATTTGTTGCGCGTCGAGCCGGAGGGTTGGGGCACGGTCGAGCCGCCGCGCCTGGCGCAGCCGACCGACGAGGTGATCTACGAGATCCACGTGCGTGACTACTCGATCGCCGATCCGTCGGCCGAGGCGGGCATGCGCGGGATGTATCTCGGCATGCTTCACGATGGTGAGGTTGAGACACCGAACGGGACCGTGCGCACGGGGCTTTCGCACCTGCGCGAACTGGGTGTGACCGCCGTGCACCTGCTGCCGATCCACGACTACTCGGGCGCGCGCGACGAGTACAACTGGGGCTACTGGACGGCGCTGTTCAACGTTCCCGAATCGAACTACGCGACCGATCCGGACGATCCGACCAGCCCGATCAGCGAACTCAAGCGGGCGATCCACGGGCTGCACGAGGCGGGCATCCGCGTGATCCTTGATGTGGTCTACAACCACACGTCGAGCAGTTTCGAGTGGTCGCCGTTCTACCAGAGCGTGCCCTACTACTACTTTCGCACAACCGTTGACGGACGCCTCCGCAACGACGCCGGCGTCGGCAACGCGATCGCGGACGAGCGCCCGATGGTGCGTAAGTACATCGGCGATTCGCTCGTCTACTGGACGCAGCAGTACCGCATCGATGGGTACCGCTTCGACCTCATCGGCACGCATCAGCCGGAGTCGGTGCGCGAATGGGTCGAGCGCGTGCGCACGATCCGTCCCGACCTGACGATCTACGGCGAGCCGTGGACGGGCGGCGGCCCGCTCTACTTCCCCAAGGGTGCGCAGCGCGACATGGGGTTGGCGGTCTTCAACGACCATCACCGCAACGCGATCCGGGGCGACCTCGACGGCACCGGGCTCGGATACGCCACGGGTCCCGGCGGTGATATCGGTTCGATCCGAAACGGTGTTGCCGGCGCGATCGACGACTTCACCGATGATCCGACCGAGACGATCAATTACGTTTCGGCGCACGACAACCGCACGTTTTGGGACAAGCTCGAGTATTCGCTCCCGGATGCCACCGACGCAGAGATGCGTGCGATGCACAAGCTGGCGCACGGGATCATGCTCACGAGCCAGGGCATCGCGTTTCTCCATGGCGGGGCCGACTTCGCGCGCACCAAGGGCGGCAACCACAACTCGTACAACGCGGGCGACGAGGTCAATAAGTTCGATTGGCCGCGAAAGGGCGCGTACCGCGACGTCTTCGAGTACGTGCGTGGGCTGATCGAGCTGCGACGCGCGCATCCTGCGTTCCGGATGGCTGACCGTGATGACGTGCGTCAATCGCTGTCGTTCCTGCCGAGCACCGTGACGACGGATCGGCGTGTGATCGCGTTTACGCTCGACGGCGAGGCGCTCGGCGACAGCTGGGCGACGATCCTGGTCGCGTACAACGGCACGCCCGACGAGCAGGTCGTACAGCTGCCGCCCGGCGCGTGGACGCAGGTCGTGGATCACGAGCGTGCGGGCGTGGAGCGGATCGCGATACGCCGATCGAGTGTGACGATGGAGCCCTACTCGATGGCGGTACTGCAGCGGTGACTGCAAAGCGAGAATCGGTCGTTTGGAAGCACTGAGCCCAGAGTTCCCAATCACAGCAGAGAGGAGCGCGCCAGCGCTCGGCGGGCGAGGATGCCCATATGGCTGACACGACACAGGCACATCACGACGGCGAGGCCGGTCCCTTCAGGGGAAGCTACTTGCCCGGCCGTGTGTCGCTCGGCACTCGCCGAGGGGGCACATCGCTTCCGTTCCCGCACCCGTGGAACTACACGGAGCCGCTCCGGATTCTTGAGCGTTACTACGCGGGAACGGATGGCATGCAAGGTTCGGAGCGGCATTCGCGTTACCTCCATGTGCCAGGCTTCAAGCCGATCCTTGTGACGCGGGACCCCGCGATGATCCGCGCCATCTCGGCGGAAACCGGAGCGAAGGCCGGCCAGTTCGATCGTGACACCATGCCGTCACGAGGAATCGCGCGCGCAACGGGTGAGGACACGCTTCTCTATGCGAACGGCGAGGCGTGGAAGCGGCAGAAGAAGCTCGCGATGCCGCCGTTCGCGAGAGCCACGCTCTTTCAGCCCGAGCGATTCCATGACTTCGAGGTGACGTTCCGTCAGACGGTGCGGGAGCGGCTCGGGGTGTTCGCGTCCCGAATCACTGAGGCGGGCAGCCCTCTGCGGGTGCAGCTCGAGCCCGAAGTCAAGGCCGTTATGCTCGAGATGCTCGTGAACTGCTTCTTTGGAGCAGAGGTCGAGTACGGCGTGATCCGAGATCGCTTTGTTCCCGCGCTGGATACGGTGATCGACCACATCGTGCGCGATACGGTCTTTGCGCGTTTCGGCATCCCGCTTCGTGCGCTTCCGTGGATGGCGCCGCGGATGCGGGAAGTCCGCCGTGCGCAAGACGCGTTCGAAGAACTCACGGATATTGTGCTCGAACCGAGGCGCGCGAGGCGAGGCTTGTGGAGCCAATTCGAATCGGACGCGCCGGACGACGCGCTGCGTGGGAACATCCGGGTCTTCCTCGCGGGAGCGCTCGAAGCCACGACGTCGTACGCGAGTTGGGCCATTTCCCATGCCGCGCGAGACGCCGAGTGTCAGGGACGGGTGTTTGCCGAGGTTCGCCAGATCGATGCGTACACACCCGAGACGCTCGATGCGGCGACAAACCTCAAGTGCCTCCTCGACGAGACACTCCGCCTGACCCCCTCGCTGTACTTCCACCCTCGCCTTGCGACGGAAGACACCTGGGTCGAAGTACGTGATGGCGAACGCATCATGATCCCGAAGGGCACGCACATCCTGCTCGACGTCTGGCACGCGAACCGTCACGACGATCACTGGGGACCGGGCATGACAGGATTCCCGGCGCGTGAATTCCGCGCGGAGCGATGGAAACGGCTCGCGTCGGAGGGAAAGGGACGGAACGATGCGCTGCACTTCGGATTCGGGCACGGGCCTCGCTTCTGTCCGGGCAAGAGCCTCGGGCAACTGGAAGTCGCGCTGGTCGTCGGCACGTGTATCAAGCTCTTCGATGTTCGCGCGGTAAACGAACACAACGAGGCACGCGCCGGGGTCTCCACGAAGCCCGAGGACGGCGTGCTCGTGGACCTCACGCTGCGCGGTCAAGACTCCGGGCTGGGCGCGTCGGTTGCCCAGGATCCACCGGCTGCTCCGGCGTGCCCGTTTCATTCGAATTGACTACGGAGTAGGAACGCAAACGGGGCGCCCCGGTTGGAGCGCCCCGCGGTGTGGTTCAGGTTGTCGCGTCGTCGGTCAGTTGAGACCGATGAGCGAGCCGACGATCGGGCCGTAGGCGACGGTCAGGCCGGCGAAGACGACGGACACGACCGAGATCAGCTTGATGAGGATGTTGAGCGAGGGGCCCGAGGTGTCCTTGAAGGGGTCGCCGACGGTGTCGCCGACGACGGTGGCCTTGTGGTCTTCGGAGCCCTTGCCGTAGACGTAATCGTCGCCGTTGCCGACCTTGATCATGTCTTGGGCGCGGGTGCGGATGGCGTCGCGAACGGCCTCGGGGACCTTGTTGGCGACTTCCGGGTTGTTGACCATGTCGTTGGCGGTGATACGCCCGTAGGACTCGAGGAGCTTCTTGGCGTTGTCCCACGCGCCGCCGGCGTTGGCCATGAAGATGGCGACGGCGAAGCCGCAGGTCAGCCCGCCGGCGAGCATGCCCATGACGCCTGGCACGTTGAGGGTGAGGCCCACGAGGATCGGGATGATGATCGCGAGGGCGGCGGGGACGACCATTTCCTTCTGGGCGCCGGCGGTCGAGATGGAGACGCAGGAGGCGTAGTCGGGGTAGTGCGTGCCTTCGTGATCGACGCCGGTCTTGGGCCAGTTGTCGGGGTTGGCGACGTCCTCTTCAGACATCCCGCCGGCGCGGAGCGACTCACGGATCTTGCCGAACTGGCGTCGGCATTCGTCGATCATGCTGTAGGCGGCGCGACCGACGGCGTTCATGGTGAGAGCGCAGAAGAGGAACGTGAGGAGCACGCCGATGAAGACCCCGCCGAGCAGGGCCGGGTTGGTGAGCGTGACGTCGTAGAACGTGAGGATGTCTTCGATGTCGGCCTTCTCGGCGTTGATGACCTCGACGCTGGTCTCGTCGCCGACCATGACGTTGATGTACTTGGCGCTTTCGATCGACATGCCGGCGCGCTGCGGCGCGAAGTCGTAGATCTCGAGCGTCCCGTCGGGAGCGGAGTTCACGAGGCCCTGCGCAACGGCGTCGTCCGAGCGGGCGGAGTCGAGCAAGCCGGCGTGGAGGCCCTCATCGCCTTCAGCGGAGCGGATGACGAACTGCCCGTGCCCGCGGTAGATGGCCTGCCCGATGTCGAGGGTCGTGCCCTCCTGTTCGAGCGCGATGGCGTAGTTGGCGGCCTGTCGATCGATTTGTACCTCGACGACCTGCACGAAGGCGGCGAAGAGCGCGAGCGCCGTGAGGGCTGCAGAACCGATCGCGAAGCCCTTGCCGACCGCGGCGGTGGTGTTGCCGAGCGAATCGAGCATGTCGGTGCGCTCGCGGACGTGCGGGGGCTGGCTGGTCATTTCGGCGTTGCCGCCGGCGTTGTCGGCGATGGGGCCGTAGGCATCGGTGGCGAGCGTGATGCCGAGGGTCGAGAGCATGCCGACGGCGGCGATGCCGACGCCGTAGAGACCCATCAGGAACGAATCAGCACCGCCCGCGCAGATGAAGGCAAGCAGGATCGCGACGACAACGGTGAGCAGCGAGGCCCACGTGGACTTCATGCCCTCGGCGATGCCGGAGATGATGACGGTGGCGGGCCCGGTGAGAGCCTGCTCGGCGATGCGCTGCGTCGGTCGGTGTTCGTACGAGGTGTAGTACTCGGTGGCGTACGCGATGACGTTGCCGGCGACGAGGCCGGTGAGGATCGAACCGACGAGACCGAGCCACGAGAAGGGCAGCGTGACGTTCTCGCCCGCGTCGAACATCCCGACGGTGAAGTAGAGGATGCCGACGGCGGCGAGGAAGACGATGGCGGACGCGATGTACACGCCCATGTGCAGGCCCTTGAGGAGTTGGCTGAACGAAGCGCCTTCCTCGGCCTTGACGCTGAAGATGCCGATGACCGAGCAGAAGATGCCGGCCCCGGCGAGCGCGAGCGGAGTGGCGGTCAGCGCGAGGGCGAGCGCGGTCTGGTTCTCGACGTTGTTGAACGTGAACGCGGCGGCGGCGCCGAGGGCCATGGTCGCGAGGATGGAGCCGTAGTAGGACTCGTAGAGGTCGGCGCCCATGCCGGCGACGTCGCCGACGTTGTCACCGACGTTGTCGGCGATGGTGGCGGGGTTGCGGGGGTCGTCTTCGGGGATACCGGCTTCGACCTTGCCGACGAGGTCGGCGCCGACGTCGGCGGCCTTGGTGTAGATGCCGCCGCCCACGCGGGCGAAGAGGGCCTGCGTCGAGGCGCCCATGCCGAAGCTGAGCATGACGGTGGTGAGGGCCTGGATGTCACCGGCGAGCCCGGTGAGGTTGAAGATGGCGTACCAGAGGGAGACGTCGAGCAGCGCGAAGCCGACGACGACGAGGCCCATGACCGCGCCGGAGCGGAAGGCGACGGTGAGGCCTTCGTTGAGCGACTCCTTGGCGGCGAAGGTGGTGCGGGCGGAGGCGTTGGTGGCCATCTTCATGCCGAACCAGCCGCAGAGACCGGAGAAGAGCCCGGCGACGGGCACGCCGATAAGCGTGAAGGTCTCTTGGAGCCCGAGCGCGACCATGATGCCGAGGAAGACCAGGAGCATCACAAAGACGAGCGTGACGACCTTGTACTGTCGCGTGAGGTAGGCCATGGCACCGTCGCGGACGGCCTGCGCGATGCGGATCATTTCGTCGTCGCCTTCGGAGCGTTGCATGACGCTCTTGGAGAAGACGAAGGCCATGACAAGGGCGACGACGGCACCAACGGGTGCCAGGAAGTACGCCGGGTGCAGGTCGGCTGCGAGTGAGAGCGCGGTCACGATGGGCATTCCTCTCTTCTGTCAGGTTCGGCGCGGCTTCGATGGGGACACCGCGTCGGCCCGAAGGGGCACGGCTCGTAAACACCACGGCGCCCGAGGGCGCTCGTTCCGTCGATGGTCCTGAGCGCGGAGCCCGGCGGTCCCCGCGTGTCGGGGTGTCGCGCGAGCTCGTTCAGGAAACAACAAGGGCCGCCGCTCCCGCGACGGCCCCGTCAAGTGCGAGTGAGATCAGCGTCCGGTGAACGAACGCTTCTGCGTCTTGCGCGCGGCGCGACGGCGGCGCTCGGAAGGCTTCTCGTAGTACTGCTTGCGCTTGATGTCTTTGGTGAGGCCTTCCTTTTCGCACAGCTTCTTGAAGCGGCGCATGAGCTGCTCGACCGACTCACCGCCTCGTGCCTTGACGCGAATGGACATGCTCGACCGGACCTTTCCACAACGCAGCCGCCTCCCCGCCGCGACGCGCAGACGGTGAGGGGGCAAGAGTATCCCGTCGTCATGCCCGGTTGGCAAGTCCGGGGCAGGGTTTTCCGAACGAAGACCGGTCGAGGGGGCGTGCCCACTACGATCCTTCGACGCCATGCTGCTGATCGACGGCTACAACGTGCTCCACCAGGGGACCTCCGACCTCGGTCAGGCGGTCGCGGGGATCGAACTGACCGAGTTCATGGGTCTGCTCGCGCGTTCGCGCTACCGCGGTCGTGAGACGCGGGTGGTCTGCGACGGCAACCGCCCGCCGCATCTCGACGCCCGCTTCGGAAAGAGCGGCGAACACCGCGTGATCTTCACGGGGTCGGGGACGGACGCGGACGCGTGGATCAAGCGATTCGTGCAGCGCGACAGCGGGCCGGGGCGGCTGCTGGTGGTGACGTCGGATCGCGACATCCAGCGAGCGGTGCGGAAGCGGGGTGCTCGGGTTGTCGGTTCGCGTCGCTTTCTGTCGGAACTGGTCCGTGATGGTGCTCGGGCGGCGAAGCCCGGGAAGCACGCGCCGGGCTCGACGCTCGATCGCCTCGGCGTGGACCACTGGCTCCAGGAGTTCGGAATCGATCAGGGTACAGACCCCCTGCTTGCGCTCGAGCCATCTGAGGCACCCAAGCCGTCCAAGCCCAAGGCGGGGCCCTCCGAGCGAGGCACGCGGAAGCCGATCGCGGACCGGCGGCGTGCGCCGGGCGAGAAGATGGGCGTCGATCCTGAACTGCTCGAGGCACGCCGGGTCTTTGGGGCGCGGCTGCGGCTCGAAGACCTCGATATGCGGCGGTGGCTGCGAGAAGAGCCGGGCGATGGGCTAGGGTGAGTGCGATGAACGAAGACGATCAGGCAGCCGAGGGTTCGAGGCAGAGCGCGTTGGCGGGCCCCTCGCCCAGCGCGAGCGTGAGCGATGCGGAGTCGCAGGCGCGAGCACGCGCGTTCGCGCTGCAGGCGGCGGTCTCGCTCTGGAGCGACAAGTGCGAGAACATCGCGCTGCTCGACCTGCGCGGGCTGAGCCCGGTCACGGACTTCTTTGTGATCGCGACGGGGACATCGAGCCGGCAGATGCGTGCGTCGGGCGAGCACCTGAAAGACGTCGCGGAGTCGGCTTCGATGTCGCTGCACCGTCACAACCTGCGCGAGAACGATGCAGACTGGGTGCTGCTCGACTTCGTGGACGTGGTGGTACACATCTTCGACGAGCGCGCGCGGCTGTTCTACGACCTGGAGATGCTCTGGGGGGACGCCGAGCGGATCACGTGGCGGAACGAGGTTGATCTCCCGGATCGCCCGGGCGGCGCGTGAACGCGGCGCGCTCGTAGACTCCCCGTATGGGCAAGAGCATTTCGCTCGCGACGAAGTGTGTGCTGCTGATCGGCGCGGCGGTGGTCGTGCTGATCGCGTCGGCGCAGCTGGTGCCCTGGTTCCGGCAGGCGGTGCTGGTGGATCGCTCGCAGATCGGTGCGGCGAGGGACATTGCGCGTCTGTGGTCGGAGAACCCCCTGCTTGACCCGCAGACTCGGTGGGCGCTGGGGCTGGGACGAGACGAGATCGGGACCGAGCAGCCCGGGCTGTCGATCCAGTACTGGCCGGTGGAGTCGTGGCGCGACGCGGAGTTCCAGATCGCGTTTCTGGATCGAGCGCGGGCGCGGCTGTTCCCTGACGCGCCGAGCGGTGAGCGCCCGCCGGAGGAGCATTGGGAGGCGGTGTGGGACGGCTCGGACCGCGTGTACCGGCTTGTGCACGTGATGCGGGAGGAGGGGCGTGGCACGCCGGTGGGCATCGTGTACGTCGAACGTCGATCGGCGTCGGCGGCGGGGTTGCTGCTCGTCGAGCGCGTCTTCCTGATTGTGGCGGGGCTGGTGGCGACCGCGATCTCCGTGCTGGTGTACTACTTCGTGACCAAACGCCTCTTTCTGCAACCCGTGCGCGCGCTGCGCGCGACGGCGGAGCGTGTCCGCGAGGGCAACCTCAGCATCCGTTCGGACATCCAGACTGGCGATGAGTTCGAAGAGCTCGCAGGCGCGTTCAACACGATGCTCACGACGCTGCAGGAACAGCAGCAACAACTGCGCGGGATCAACGCGTCGCTGGACCTGAAGCTCACGGAGCTCGCGGAGAAGAACTACGCGCTCTTCGAAGCGGCGAAGCTGAAGGGCGAGTTCCTCGCGAGCGTGAGCCACGAGCTGCGCACACCCTTGAATTCGATCATCGGGTTCGCGGAGATTCTGGAAGACATCGCCGAACGCGAGGCCGACGCCCCGGAGATCGACGAGCGTGCGCGGACGCAGCTCATCAAGCGGAAGCGGTACATCGAGAACATCGTTCGGTCGGGGCGCGCGCTGCTGGAGATGATCAACGAGCTGTTGACGATGGCGAAGCTGGAGGCCGGGACGATCGAGATCGACGTGCAGCCGATGAACGTGGGCGAGACGTGCGAGGGTCTCGTGGCGCTGATCCGCCCGCTTGCGGACAAGAAAGAGATCCGGCTGGAGTTGCAGCTCGACAGCGCGGAGGGCCCCGGGTTCAACGACGCGTCGCGGTATGTGAGCGACCCGCGTCGGGCGGCGCTGCCGGTGGTCGAGACGGATCAGCAGAAGCTGCAGCAGATCGTCTTCAACTTCCTGTCGAACGCGGTGAAGTTCACGCCTGAACGGGGCACGGTGGTGATGCGCGCTGAGCGCGAGCACGCGGACGGGGGACGCGCGTGCGTGCGCGTGAGCGTGATCGATTCGGGGCCGGGCATCGCGCCGAGCGAGCACGCGCGGGTCTTCGAACGCTTCACGCAGGTGGACGGGACGCACACGAAGCTGCACCAGGGGACGGGGCTGGGGCTGGCGATTGCGCGGGAGTTCGCCGATCTGCTCGGCGCAACGATCGAGCTGGTGTCGGATGTCGGCAAGGGCGCCGCGTTCAGCGTGGTGGTGCCGGTGCGGCACGAGCGCTCGGGCGAGCCGTCAAAGCCGCTGGCGTTCACGAGCCGGCTCGGTGCCAGCATCACCCGGTGATCGCGTTCTCGTAGTGACGCACGCGCGGGGCGGCTCGGTCGGAGAGTTCCACGGCGATGACGTCGATGCGGAGCGGGCGGCCGAGCCAGCCGCGATCGCGCGAGATCGTGCGGGCAACGTGCAGCAGCTTCGCGCGTTTGCGTTCGGTGATGTTGGCCTCGGGCCGGCGTTCGCCCTCGACGGCACTCGCTCGGCGAGTCTTGACTTCGACGAAGACGACGGTTCGCTTGTCGGGCCCGAGGGCGATGAGGTCGGCCTCACCGACGGCGCACGTCTCGTTCCGCAGCAGAACGCGGTAGCGGTTCCTGCGGAGCCATCTGGCGGCGGCGCGCTCGCCCAGATCGCCGAGAGCCTTGGTGTCGAGCGAGGCGATCGATCGTCGCCAAGGCGCGCGCACGCTCAGCCCTCGGGCTGGCCGAGGTAGCGGAGGGCGGCGAACTCGAGCAGTGCGGTCTGCATCTCGCGGATGTTGGTGAAGCTGCCTCGCCCGAAGATCTCCGTGAGGTAGCGTTCGAGCTCTTCGGTCTGGCGGTCGCCCAGGAGCTTCTGCTCGATTTCCAGCTGTGCTTCGTAGAGCGACTTGCCCTTGGGCTGCTCGAAGCGCTCCAGATGGATCCACCAGGCGAATCCCTGGAAGTCGATGCGCGGCGTGGTTTCGCCCGGTGCGAGGCGCCGGGCGGCGTCGTTGAGCGGGTCGGGACCGTAGAGCCGCGCTTCGCTGTAGGGCGCGTCTTTGAGCTCCGCTTCGTACTGCTGCGCGAAGAAGCGTCCGCGTTCGGTCTCGTCGTTCACGATGTCGAAGAAGTCGTCGCCGGCACCGAGCCGCGCGGCGATGCGATCGATGCGTTCGGTGTTCCGCGCGGGGACGCGCACGTTGGTGAGCATCGCGGTGGGCGGCGGGTTGAACTCGGCCCGGTTGCGCTCGTAATACTGGCGGACCTCGCGGTAGGAGACGTTCACGCGTCCGCCGATCTCACGGCGGAGCTGCTCGGCGATGAACTGGCGGTCGGCGATGTCCTGGATCTTCTCGTCGAGCGTGCGCCCCTCGCGCTCGAGCAGCCGCTGGTTCGCGAGCGACTCGGCGCCGAGGTTGCCGCTGACGACCTGTTCGCGGATCGAGGTGATGAACGCGAGCACGCCGATGCGCTCTTCGGGGCGGAGGGTGGACTGAAACTCGGCGAGGAGCAGTTCGTCGCGGAGCTGGTCGTAGAGCGCGGCCTGGATGTCCTTGGAGGCCATCTGCAGCCATTCCTGCGTGCCGAGGCGTTCGGCTTCGCGCTTGAAGCGCGTGTCCATGGGCTCGAAGAACTCCGACGCGTAGAGCGGGCGCCCGTTCATCTGTCCGACGAGACGATCGACAACGATGGAGCCGCGGTCTTCGACGTTGGCGTAGGTTTGATCCACGGCGCGCCGCTCGGGCGAACCGACGGTGAGCACCGTGTCGTCCTCGCCGCCGAGCGCTTCGGTGCGATCGATGCTCTCGATGGGAGTCTCCTGCGCGACGCGATTGTCGGGTGTGCCGGAGGGCTGGCCGGCGAAGTCGCCCGCCTGGACCTGGGTGCGCGGTGCGGCTTGATCGTTCGACGACGCGCAGCCGATCGCGCAGAGCATGGTTGCGGTGGCGGTCGCCCACAAGCCGACGGCTTTGTGGGTGGAACGGCGAGCGGTACGTTGATCGGCCATGTTACCTCCGAGCGTTCTGAGGCTCGTCGCGGAGCCGTCGCTGCGAGTAGCCTATCGTCGAAACGACTGCGGAAACCGGAAGTTTGGGAGGACGCGCCGATGGCAGACGGAGACGACGGACCGAAGATCATCGTCGATGATGACTGGAAAGCGCAGGCGCAGGCCGAGCGCGAGAAGCTGGCGGCGGAAGAGTCGCAGCAGGCCGAGTCGGGCGTCGGCGCGTCGGCAGCGGGTCAGCAGCTGCCGCCGGCGGACTTCACGACGGTGCTCGGGATGCTCGCCACGCAAGCGGTGATGTACCTGGGCGGGATGCCGGACCGCGAGGGTCGCGCGATGGTGGACCTCGAAGTGGCGCAGCACTTCATCGGTCTGCTCGAAGTCCTCGAAGAGAAGACGCGCGGCAATCTGGAAGACAAAGAGAAGACGGATCTCGAGCAGACGCTGCACGAGCTGCGTATGCGATACGTTGAGATCAGCAAGATGGTCGCCGAGCAGATGGCCAAGCAAGGCGGCGGCGGCGGCGCGCCCGATGCGGGCGCGGGCGGCGGGCCCGGGATCGTCATGCCCTGACACGGGCGCACACGGGGGACACGAAGGTGAGTGAATCCTTCATCGATAAGCACCACTTCCTCATGCGTCGGCTGCACAGCCTGACGGGCATTGTGCCGATCGGGGTCTTCCTGATCGGACACCTGACGACGAACTCGTCCATCGTGTGGGGCGCGATCAACAAGCGCGCGCAGGACCACATGGGCGAGGACGTCGTGATGCAAATCGGTGAGAGTACCGCCCGCCAAATCGGTACGTTCCAGCATGAGGTCACCTGGATCAATGAATCGCTCCCGTTCCTCATCCTCATCGAGATCACGCTGTGGGTCTCGATCGGCTTCCACTCGGTTCTCGGCTGGTACTACGCGACGACCGGACGGAGCAATACCGGTGCCTACAAGTACCAGGCCAACTGGCGGTACTCGTTGCAGCGTTGGAGCGGATACATCGGCATCTTCTTCATCGTCTATCACGTCGCGACGCTGCGATGGGGCTGGACGTGGCTGATCCCGGGCGGGACCAAGTGGAGCCACCACTACGCATCATCGACGACGGCGGCCGCACTTCAGGGCTCGACTGAGGGCTGGACGGCGATGGGCCTTGCGGTATCGCTTTTCTACCTCCTTGGTGTGACGCTGCTCATTTTCCACTTCGCCAACGGTCTTTGGACTGCGGCGATCACCTGGGGCCTGACCGTGTCGCGCACGGCGCAGCGCCGGTGGGGATACGTCTGCGCAGCCGTGGGTATTGGATTGATGGGCGCGGGCTGGTCGGCGGTCGTCGGGTTCGCGTTGCTCGATCAGGACGAAGCGCGGATGGTCGAACGGTCGATGCTGGAAGAGAAAGGCAAGGACGTCGGCGACAAGGAGGTCGTCGAAACCAATCCGCCGTCGTCAACGAACGACTTGTACGGAGGGCTCTGATCCATGGTGGCTCCGAACAACCAACAGCGTGTGATCGTGGTCGGCGGGGGGCTCGCGGGCCTTGCGGGCACTGTGCGCATCGCCGAGTCGGGCATCAACGTTGACCTCTTCTCGCTCGTCCCGGTGAAGCGCTCGCACAGCGTGTGCGCGCAGGGCGGGATCAACGCGTGCAACGAGGTCGCGCGCCAGCAGGGCTATTCGGAGTTCGAGCACTTCGAGGAGACGGTGTACGGCGGCGACTACCTCGCCAACCAGCCCCCCGTTTACGAAATGGCGCACATGGCGCCGAAGATCATCGACCTGCTCGATCGCATGGGCGTCCCTTTCAACCGCACGGCGGAAGGCCAGCGCGACCTGCGTCTCTTTGGAGGCTCGCTCTACAAGCGCACGCACTTCGCCGGCGCGACTACCGGGCAGCAGCTGATGTACGCGCTGGACGAGCAGACACGCCGGTACGAAGCTGAGGGCAAGGTCAACAAGTACGAGTTCTGGGAGTTCCTGCGCCCGATCATCGATGAAGACGGGCGTTGCCGGGGCATCGTCGCGCAGGATCTGCGTTCGATGCAGATCCGCGCGTTCCGCGCCGACGCGGTTGTCATGGCCACGGGCGGACCGGGGCTTGTCTTCGGGAAGAGCACCAACAGCGTCATGTGTACCGGTGCAGCGGCGGCGCGCTGCTACCGCCACGGCGTGAAGCTCGGCAACCCCGAGTTCGTGCAGGTCCACCCGACCGCGATCCCAGGTGCCGACAAGCTAAGGCTCATGTCGGAATCGGCGCGTGGCGAGGGCGGACGCGTCTGGGTCCCCGCGGTTAAGAATGGGAACGGCTGGCAGCCCCATCCTGATGCCGGTCGCGATCCGCGCCAGATCCCCGATGGTGAACGCTGGTACTTCCTCGAAGAGAAGTACCCCGCGTACGGCAACATCGTGCCTCGCGACATCGCGACGCGCGAGATCTTCAACGTCTGCATGGACGGCTTCGGCGTTGGTGGCGGGAACATGGTCTACCTCGACCTCACCCACAAGCCCGCCGAGTTTCTCGAAACGCGCCTCGGCGGGATCATGGAGATCTACCGCAAGTTCGTGGGTGAGGACCCGGTCGAGGTCCCGATGAAGATCTTCCCCGGTGTGCATTACTCCATGGGCGGTCTCTACACCACCTACGAGTCGGCGGAGGATCACAAGGGCATGGTCAAGGGCGCGCCCGGGAACATGATGACCAACATCCCCGGCTTGTATGCCTTCGGCGAGGTCAACTACCAGTATCACGGCGCGAACCGGCTCGGCGCGAATGCCCTGCTCTCGTGCATCTTCGACGGGCTGTTCTGCGGCGAGAGCGTGGTCGGGTACACGCGCGACATGGTCGCGAATCCCTCGGCGAAGCTCGAGCAGTCTCTTTACGACGCCGGTACCAAGGCGGAGGAAGATCGCCAGAACACACTCATCAGTTCTTCGGGCGACGAGAATCCGTACCACATTGCGACGGAGCTCGGCAACGAGATGACCGCGGCTTCGACCGTGGTCAAGACCGGCCCGCGTCTCGATAAGGCCCGGTCGAAGATCGACGAGCTTCGCGAACGCTTCACGCGGATCTCGCTCGCGGACGGGGCGATGTGGTCGAATCAGAACCTCTCATGGTCGCGTGCGGTCGATGACATGCTCATCATGGCCGACGCGATGCTGTGCGCGAGTTCGCTCCGGAAGGAGTCGCGTGGTGCGCACTACCGCGAGGACTTCCCGGAGCGCAATGATGCGGAGTTTCTGAAGACTTCGGTGGCGGTGTTCGATTGGGCAACTGGTCGGAGCCGGATCGAGTACGAGGACGTGGAGCTCGGGCTCTCGAAGCCGCGACTGCGGAACTACGCGAAGGCCGGGCTGACCGCGGGCAGCGACGCGGAGAAGAACGGGCCGGAGACGTCAGACGACCCAAAGGCTTCGGTCAGGAACAGCGATCCGAACGGTGAGCCGGACATCAACGGCAAGAAGGTCGGCGCGGCCGCTGTCGAGGGGGGATCGAATTCATGATTGCGAGCAACGAGACCGCGAAGTCCAGCAGCGAGACGCGCCGGATCAAGCTGACCGTGCTCCGCCAGGAGGGCCCTGGCAAGCCGAAGCGCCGGGAATCGTTCGATGTGGATGTTTCGAACGTGGGCGGCAGTGACAACGTCATCTCGTGCCTGCAGAAGGTCGCCGCGAACCCAACCACGAAAGACGGCAAGGCGAGCACCCCGATCGCGTACGAGTCCGGCTGCCTCGAAGAGGTGTGCGGTTCGTGCACGATGGTGATCAACGGCGCGGTGCGCCAAGCTTGCTCGTGCCTCATCGACGACTACGCGCCCAACGATGGCGACGAGATCGTGCTGGAGCCGATGAGCAAGTTCCCGGTGATCCGCGATCTGTGGGTCGATCGGCGCCGTTTGTTCAACGACTTGAAACGCGTGAAGGCGTGGGTCCCGATCGACGGGACGTACCACCTCGGCGCAGGCCCCGAAGAGTCGCCCGACGACCAGCAGACCCGGTATCGCCTGTCCACGTGCATGTCGTGCGGGTGCTGTCTGGAGGCGTGCCCGCAGTACACGTACGAGGATCTCGACGACGAAGGCAAGGCGCCCGAAGGGGCGTTCGTCGGCGCGGCCGTCATCAGCCAGGCGCGGTATTTCAACGAGCACGAGACGGGCGCCAACCTGAAGAAGGTGCGCCTCGATGAGCTGAGCAAGCCGGGCGGTGTGTCGGATTGCGGCAACGCCCAGAACTGCGTCGAGGTGTGCCCCAAGGAGATCCCGCTGACCGAGTCGATCGGGTCGGTGGGGCGCCAGGTGACGATCCACGCGGTGAAAAAGTTCTTCAGCGGTTCCTGAACCCGACGCTCCCGAGTTTCGTTTGGCGTGAAGAGGCGGTGTCCGGCTTGCCGATAACGGCAAGTGGGCGTGTCATCTGAATCGCCGATGGAGCACGGGTGATTTCCGGGGTACGCTCTGTAAGTCTCCGTCTGTACAAGGGGATAGGGGCAGACTCCAGAGTTGGGGGAGCGAAGATTGAAGAGCTTTCGCCGAGTGTTTGGGGAGGCCGCGGCACGCCGCCGGATGCGGGCGCATGAACGCGGGCGGCTTCGCGGTGGGCCGGTCGTCGTCGAGCCGCTGGAGCCCCGGATCCTGCTGAGCGCGGACGCGCCGTGCATCATCGACATCGACGCGGACAACCGCGGGCTCGTCATCATGACGGCGAGCCGGGATCTCGATGCCGACAGTGTCACGAGGTCGAACGCGGTGGAGGTCTTCACGGGCGGCGCGGACGAGGTGCTTGGGACGGCGGACGACGTCGAGGTGAGCGCGGACGTGACGTACGACGCCGCGACGGGTCGGATCATCGTGGACGCGGACATCGACGCGGACACCCCCTACGTGGTGCGTGTGGACGCGTCGGTGGTCGAGGGCGAGAACGGCGAACTGCTCGACGGCGAGTTCAACGGCGCGGGCGAAGACACGGGCGACGGCACCGCGGGTGGTGACCTGGTCTTCGTGAGCCGGCCGAGCGCGGGCAACCCGATCGCGCGGATCACGACGCCCTTGGGCAACATCGACTTCGAGCTGTTCATCGACGAGACACCGCTCTCGGTCGCGAACTTCCTGGAACTCGCGAACAGCGGCGAGTTCGACATCTCGTTCTTCAACCGCGCGGTCGATGGCTTCGTCATTCAGGGTGGCGGATTCCGCGCGGAGAACCAGAACGATTCGGGCGACGCGTTCGAGCGCCTCGATCGCCCCGAAGAGGTGCCCAACGAGCTGAACCGCTCGAACCAGCGCGGTACGCTCGCGTACGCGTTGAGCGGACCGAACACCGCGACGCGGGAGTTCTTCTTCAACCTGACCGACAACTCGTTCCTCGATACCCCGAGCGCGAGCAACACCAGCGGCTTCACCGTGTTCGGCGAAGTGCTGGGTTCCAGCGATCTCGAGGTGCTCGACGCGATCGACGCGCTCGGCACGACGAACGCCGGCGGCGGCGCGTTCACCGATGTCCCGGTGCTCGACCTCGAACTTGTGAACGATCGCGGGACCGTGCTCGCCTCGGATCTGGTCGCGTTCGAGCGTACCGCGATCCTGAACGACGTGGTCGGCGCAGAAGTCGGGTCGCTCGATCCGCTCGGGTCGATCACCTTCGAGTCGCCCAACGGCAACGCCGCGGTGCAGTTCTTCGATCTGAGCGGGACGTCCGGTCTGCGGTCGGCGGACTTCGACGTGCGCTTCGGTCGTGGGGATGTCGTGTCGAGCATCCGCGTGATGCCCGGCGTGTCGTCGAGCGACTTCGGGATCGTGATTTCCAACGCGTCGATCGTGGGCTCGATTTTCGACGGCCGCGCCGACGAAGGCATCGGTTTCATCTACAGCGATGCGCCGATCAACGTCGTGACCGTGCGCGGCGGCATCGGCGGATTCAACGTGAACGGCACCTCGATCGCCAACGTCGGGCTGCTGCCCGGCGATATCGCGGGCGATGGAACGTTCGACGACCCGATCGCCATTTATGTCGAAGACGCCACGCTCGGTGCGCTCAACGTCAACGGCGACGTGACGGGCGACATCGTCGCGGACCGCGGCGTGCGCGTCGTCAACGTGCTCGGCCAGCTGAGAGACTCGACGATCGTGTCGGGCGACGACGACGCCGGGTTCCTCTCCGTGAACCTCGGCTCGGCGCGCGACGTCGGCATCGACAGCGAGGTCGCCATCGCGCGGATCAACGCCGGGAACTGGCGCGACGGCGGGTTCACACGCGAAACCATCGAGGCCCCGCGGGTGGCGTCGATCTTCATCTCCGGTCGCGGCGGGCTTGCCGGTGACTTCGAGGTCGGTCTGGATCTGACGGGCGAGAGCGGGTTCCAGCGCACGCTGAACGCGTTCAACGCCGCCGGCGTGTTCCGGTCCAACTGGAACATCGATGGCGACGTTGGCTCGGTGCTTCTCCGCGATGGCGCTTCGAGCTGGCGTGCGAACATCTCCGGGGGCCTGGGCTCGTTGAACGTTCTGGGCCCGGTCTTCGCGGCGGATCTGAACGTGGGCGACCGCGCGAACTTCGTCCGCGCCGCGTCGTGGTCCGGTGGCGGCATCTCGTCGGACGTTCTGAACACCTTCGCGCTCTTCGATCGAACGGACAACAACGACGTCTCCGTGACGGTCGAGAACAGCGGCAACGCGCGCGTCGCGCTGAACTCCGCGTTTGTCGCGGGCGATCTGCGCGGCGGCGTCTGGAGCATCGACGGACGCGCCAACACCATCAACGTCCAGGCCGATATCAGCGGCACCACCTTCCAGGTCAACGGCGACCTGATCCGATTCAACGGGTTCGATCTCCGCGACACTACGATCGACGTGCGCGGCGAAGGACTCAACATCGTTGCGCGCCGGTGGGAGTCGGGCGAACTGCTCGGCAACGACTATCGCAACGTCACGATGACCGGGTTCCGCGGGGACGCCGGCGACTTCGCCGCCGACATCGACGCGGGAGTGATCCAGCGGATGACGCTCGCGCGCGGCGGCGGCATCATCACGTCGGATATCCGGGCGCAGCGCATCGAGAACCTGAACGTGACGGGCGACGTGTTCGGCTCGCGGATCGAGTTCACGCAGCCGGTCGGTGCGACGAACGCGAGCGAGGCATTCGTCGTGCAGGGCCGAACGATCGATTCGATCATCGCGTCGTCGAACACGCTCGACCGCGTCACGCTCGGCACGCTCGAGTCGAGTTCGCTGCTTGTCGGTGTTCCGGAGAGCGTGGTGGGCCTGCCGAATGCGGACGAGATCGGCCAGATCGACACGCGCATCGGCGTGCTCAACCTGCGCATCCTGGGCGTGACGGGCGATCGCACCGCGATCCAGAACGGCTTCATCGTTGTGGGCGGCGTGCAGGACGGCCTGATCCTGGGTGCCGACACGTTCAACGGCGGGCGCGCGTTCGGATTCGCGTCGAACTTCACCGGTTCGCTGAACGTGGTGACGGGCGGGCGGACGATCAACTTCACGACGGACACGCCGACGTTTGTTTCGAACGACTTCCAGGTTCGTCCGAACTTTGCCGAACCGTCTGACGAGATGGCGTGACCCGATAACGTCCGTGGAAGCGTGGGCAATCTGGATGCCCGATGTTGGCCTCGGGTGTCATTCTGATGCCAAAAGGCAGCGTTTGGGTCGCGGAGGCCCGCCGCGCGACTATGTTCAGATGGAGATGTGGTCGTTGCGCTTCGCTGGCGCGGGGGCCCGGGTACGAGACTCGATCTGAACGTGGGGTACAAACGATGATGAGTGGAACTCGCGCCGGCGTTGCCGGTGCTCTTGCCGTGATCGGGATTTGCGGCAGCGCTGTGGCCGAGAGCGACCAGCGGCGGGGCGTGTACGACCTCGCCGAGATGGCTTCGCACCGCGCGCCGGGGGCGTGCTCGATCGCGGACGCGCCCGAAGCGGTGCGTGCGGCGAACGCGGCGCGTCTCGCGGCGAACAACCCGGCGATCAACGAGCAGGACTTCGCGCGTGTGGCTGATCACATCGATCGGGAGTCGTTCCACCTCCTGACGCCGCGGCAGCGCGACATCTTCGTCTACATGGTTGACAACAAGGACGAAGTGGTCGGCAAGGGGCACATGTGCTTCGCGCCGGATACCCCGCTGCGTGTGGTGCAGGCGTTCGACCGTCTGCTGCAGGGCGCGAGCTTCAACCAGATCGATCGCTGGCCCTCGACGGCGGTGCAGGCGGGTCCCCTCGCGCAGGGCGATCCTACCACGCTGACGTACTCCTACGCGCCGGACGGCACGTTCGTGCCCAACCTCATCGGCGTGTCGGGAACCAACGATCTCAACTCGTGGCTCGACGGGATCTACAGCGGGAACACCGCGGCGTGGCAGGCCGAGTTCGACGGCGCGTTCGATGATTGGGAAGTGCTCATCGGCACGGACTACATCTTCGAACCCAACGACGACGGCTCGCAGCTCAACACCCTGCCCGGCGAGGTCGGGATGCGCGGCGATGTCCGCATCGCCTCGATCTTCATCGACGGCAACAGCGGCACGCTCGCCTACAACAACTTCCCGCCCGACGGCGACATGGTCTTCGACTCGGGCGACAGCTTCTACAACAACGCCCCCACCAGCCCCCTCGGGTTCCGCAACGTCATCCGTCACGAGCACGGGCACGGGCTCGGCATGCTCCACGTCTGCCCCATCAACCAGACGATCCTGATGGAGCCGTTCATCTCCTTCGCGTTCGATGGGCCGCAGCTGGACGACGTTCTGAACGGGCAGCGTCACTACGGCGACAGCTACGAAGACAACGACTCGCCCGACATGGCCTTCGGGCTCGGGACGCTCAGCGGTCCCGAGCTGCGCGCCGACATCGCTTCGACCGACAGCCAGACGGACGTGGACTACTACGCGTTCACGGTGAACGCCCCGACCGCGGTGGCCGTCACCGCGACGCCCTTCGGGCTCACGTACGAGAGCGTGCAGCAGGACGCGGCGTGCTCGGGCGGGATCTTCTTTGACTCGCTGAACATCAGCGATCTCGCGGTCGAGATCATCGCGCCGGACGGCGTGACGGTGCTCGCGAGCTCGAATGTCGCCCCGATCGGCGCTGCCGAGACCGCCAACGCCACGCTGCTTTCGCCGGGTACGTACTTCGCGAAGGTCATCCCGACCGGGACGATCGACAACGTGCAGCTCTACGACCTCACGGTCACGATCGACGGGGCGCCCGGGTTCCTGCCCGCCAGCGCCGCGATCAACGGCTCGCTGAACACACAGGTCGGCGCGGGCTCGCAGTTCTCGTTCGAGTTCGAGGTCTTCGAGAACGACGAACTGGTCGATCCGGCCTCCGTCCGCGTGCTCTTCTCGTACGACGATTCGGTCCCGTTCGAAGAGGGGCTCATCGAATCGCTCGGCGGTGGACAGTTCCGGGCGACTCTCCCCGGTGCGAAGTGCCCGGCGATGCCGCGCGTCTTCGTGGAGTTCGTCGGCAGCACCAGCGGCGTGCTGACGCTTCCGCCCGCCGGCGCGTCGGGCCCCCTGCTCTTCAGCATCGACTCGCAGGTCGTGATCGCGAGCGAGAACTTCGAGACAGACGGCGGCTTCACGGTCACCAACGACGCCTCGCTCACCGACGGCGGCTGGGATCGCGGCGTGCCCGCCAACGGGTTCCGCGGTGATCCGCCCGTTGACTTCGACGGCTCCGGCTCGTGCTGGCTCACCGACAACGTCGCGGGCAACTCCGACGTGGACGGCGGCACCACAACGCTCACGTCGCCCGCCTACGACCTGTCGCGCGGCGGCACCATCTCCTACGCGTACTGGATCGATGACGGACCCGGCAACCTCGTAGGCGACGCGCTGACGGTGCAGGTCGCCACGGATTCTGCCGGCACCAACTGGCAGACCGTGCGCATCCACGACAACGCGCTGCCCGATTGGGAGCAGACGTTCATCACGATCGACGGGGCGCTCGCGAGCTCGACCGTTCGCATCCGGTTCCTGGCGACCGACGGCGATCCGCAAGGCGTTGTCGAAGCCGCGATCGATGCGCTCGTGGTGTCGGCCAACCGCTGCGACGCCGCCGCGGGCACCGACTGCAACAACAACTTTGCGCTGGACGACGACGAGATCGCGCTGGGCCTCGCCGAGGACTGCCAGCCCAACGGCATCATCGACTCGTGCGATATCGATGGCGGCGAGCCCGACGACAACATGAACGGGATCCCCGATTCGTGCGAGGTCATCGGCTCCTGCCCCGGCGACGTGAACGGCGACGGTGAGACCACCACCGGTGATATCACCCTGACCGTGTCCAACCTCGGCGCGGGCTCGCCTGGCGCCCAAGGCACGCCGGGGGATGCCAACGGCGACGGCGTCACCACGACCAGCGATATCACGCTTATCGTCTCGAATCTTGGCTGCATGGTCCCCTGACCGGCAGCGGGCTCTGAGGCGGGTATCCTCTTGAACGATGCGCCCCGGCCACCTCGCGTGTCCGGGGCGTTTCTCATTTCGGCCCCGTAGCTCAGCGGTTAGAGCACGCGACTCATAATCGTTCGGTCCTGGGTTCGAATCCCAGCGGGGCTATTGGCCGCTCGATCCTGCGAGGGGATCACGGATTCTTCGCTCCGCGGGCGCGCCGGGGCAGCCAGGCAGGGTCTCCTCCGGGTGCGGGCGCGGTGCGTCGTGCCATACTGTGCTCCGCGTGGACCGACCACCCCGGAAGGACCGACGATGAGCCCCCCGAACGACCCGCCTTCCTCTGCACCGAACGACCTGCCCACCGAGGGGCCCGCGCCCAGGAGCGGTGGGGACCAGTTCAGCTCCGCGGCGATCACGGCGGCCGCGGCGCACCCGGAGCGGATCGGGCAGTACCGCGTGCGGGAGCTGCTCGGGCAGGGCGGGATGGGGTTCGTGTACCTCGCCCAGCGCGAGGACGATCGCTTCAAGCAGCGTGTCGCGCTCAAGGTCATGAAGGACCGCGGCGTGGACAGCGCCGAGATCATCCGCCGCTTCGAGGTTGAGCGGCAGGTCCTCAGCGCGCTGAACCATCCGAACATCGCGAGGCTGCTCGACGGCGGCACGACGCCCGAGGGGCTCCCGTACTTCGCGATGGAATACATCGAGGGGCTGCCCATCGATGTCTACTGCGACCGCAACTCGCTGACCACGCGGGAGCGCATCGCGCTGTTCCAGAAGGTCTGCGCCGCGGTGCAGTACGCGCACCAGAACCTCATCGTGCACCGCGACATCAAGCCCGGCAACATCCTCGTGACCAGCGACGGCGAACCGAAGCTGCTCGACTTCGGCATCGCGAAGCTGCTCAATGCCTCGCTCATGGGATCGGAGGCGATGACCGGCCCGCTCTCGCGCCTCATGACCTACGAATACGCGAGCCCCGAGCAGGTGCGCGGCGAACCCGTCAGCACCGCGAGCGATGTCTACGCGCTCGGCGTGCTGCTCTACGAACTGCTCACCGGCAGGCGACCCTACGACTTCCCCAAACGGCTCGAACACGAGATCGTCCGCGTCATCTGCGATGAAGAGCCCAAGCGCCCGAGCACCGCGATCAGCGAGGTCTTCCAGGTCCACGAGCCCGGCGGCACCACCCGCACCGTTGACCCCGCGACCACCGCCAAAACCCGTGAGGGCGACATCACACGCCTGCGAAAGCGGCTGCGTGGCGAGCTCGACGACATCGTGATGAAGGCGCTCGAGAAGATCCCTCAGCGCCGCTACCCGAGCGCCGAGCTGTTTTCCGAAGATCTCACCCGCCATCTCGAGGGGCTCCCGGTCCGTGCGCGCCCGCAGAGTTCCATGTACCGGGCGTCGAAGTTCATCCGACGCAACCGCGTGCTTGTGGTGTCGCTCGCGGTCGTGTTCGTCTCGTTGGTCGCAGGCGGGAGCGCGGCCACGTGGGGCTACTTCAACGCGGAAACGCAGCGACAAGTCGCCGTCACCGAGCGGGATCGCGCCGAAGATCTTTCGGTACAGCTGTTGGAAAACGCGCAGTTCTTCCTCGTCGAGGTCACGAGCGCCTTGGCACAAGCGCCGCAGGCCCTCCAGGACCGGAACAAGGTGGCGAGTCGCACGGAGGAGTTCCTCGGCGTGCTTATCAACAGCGGGTTTGATACACCCGAAGTCAAAGGGGCGATCGCCAACGCGTACGAGCGCCTCGGTCAAGCGGCGGCGGATACACGCGGTGGGAGTGCGCTGAACATTCCGGAGGCGCTGGAGTTTCAGCAGAAGTCTCGTGACATTCGCAGCGCCCTGCTCTCCGAGAACGAGAACGACGCGTCACTTCGCACCCTTGTCGCGACGACCCACATTCGCATCGCCGATCTTCTGCGAGAGACGGGCGACATCGACGCGGCTGCCGACTCTTACCAACGGGCCATCGATACGCTCGGCCAGCTCGATCGCACCAACACAAGCGAGGATCTTTTCCCACGGATGAGTGTCCGCTACGTTGCAGCGATCACGAACCTCGGCGAGATTTTCCAGGCGCGCGGGCGTTTCGAAGACGCTCGGCGACAGTTTCGGGATTCGCTTCGCATCCGAGGGGAACGCTTCGGCGAGATGCAGTCGCGGAACGCTCGCCGCAACATCACCGTTGGGCAGAACGACCTTGCCGCGTTCCTGCTCGAAATGAACGAGCCCGAAGATGCGCTCGCGTTGCACGAGCAAGCGGTCGCGGTTCGAGACGAGCTGCTCGGCGAGGTCCCGGAGAGCGCTCGCTACGCCCGTGATCTGGCGTTGATGCTGACATACTCGAGCGAGTCGTACCGGCGTCTGGGCAGACTTGACGAGGCGCGCGCGAACGTGGAACGCGCGTTCGCGCTGATGCAAGACCTGGTGGAACAGGAGCGGCTCGCCGAGACTCCCGATCAGCGACAGTTCCTCACGCAGGGCTTTGTCGCCGCGCAGCGATCCCGGGTGCTGCTTGAGTCGGGCGATGCCGAGCGCGCGGAGCGTTCGGCACAGGTGGCTGTTGATCTGTTGAAGCCGCTCGCAACGGCTGAGGCGTCGAGCGCAACCAACCGCGAGTATTACGTTGAGGCGCTCGTGGCGCTGGCTCGGGCGATCGCGGCGCAGGACGCCCGTGACGCCGAGGAGTTCGCGAGCTCCGCGGTCGATCTGGCGCGTGCGTTGCACAGCGCAAGCCAGGCGCGGGCGGCATCGGGCGTGCGTCTCGCGGACGCGCTGACCGCGCTTGCCGAGTCACAGACCGGGGACGGTCAATCGGATCGCAAGAAGCGAACGGGGCGGCAGACGTTCGCCGAGGCGATCGATGTGTACCGCGAGCTGGAAGACGCCGGGGTGTTGTCGCCGTACGCCGCGACGCGTCGCGACGTCTGCGAGGCGGCGCTCGAAGTGCTTCAAGACCGCTGAGCAACGCGGGCGACACTCCGCGACGCTCATCACCAAAGCGGGCGACCGGGATCGAACCGGCAACATTCAGCTTGGAAGGCTGACGCTCTACCAATTGAGCTACGCCCGCAGCGGGACCAGTTTATCCCGGCGCGGCGTCGCGGTCGAGATCGCGACCGGCTCCGTCCTCCGCCCCCACGCCCGGCGCCCGACCCGGCGATGCGGGGTTGATCCGAACAACCAGGCGGTGGCGTGCGCCCTCCGCCGAGAACTCCGGCACGAACTCGCCCCGGCATTCGAACTTCGCGATCTCGCGCAGCAACTCGAGCCCCCACTGCGGTGAGATGGTCTTGGGTTCGAGCAGCGGGCCGTTGAGTTCCGTCCAACGCAGCTGCAGCTCGCGATCGTCGTCGTCGCAAGGCTCGGCGCGCAGCTCGACCTCACCGGCTTCGTTCGAGAGGCTCCCGTAGCGTGCGGCGTTGGCAATGAGCTCGTGCAGCACGATGCCGAACGCACGGGTCTCGCTTTGTTGGAGTTGCAGCGCGGCGTACGGGCCCAGCACACGGATGCGCGGGCGGAACGCCTCGGGCGCGAGCCGGCTTACGAGCTCCGACAGGGTGACGCTCGCGTCGGCTTCGCCGCGGAGCACGCTGTAGGTGTCGGCAAGCCCGCGCACGCGGTTCGAGAGCGTCCGGGCGAGGTCTTCCGCGTTGTCCGTGCGCCGGCGGCCCATCTCGATGAGCGACAGCAGCGAGCCGAACGTGTTGCGAAGGCGGTGATCGAGCTCGTTTCGCAGCAGACGTGCGTGGGACTCTGCGGTCCATGCGCGGCGGAGCAACTCTCTGCGCTCCGCGAGTGCGCCGGCGACCAGCAGCGGTGTCACGACCAGCACCCACAGGTAGACCTCGAGAAGGAAGAGGTTCAGCCGAGCGTTCTCGAAGTCAAACGGGCCGCGCCCCATCATCGTCCCGACCATCATCACGCTCACGACGTTCACCGTCGATCCGCTCGCGCCGAGCACCCCGTGACGGAACGCCGACCAGATGAGCATCGGCATCACGACAAAGACCAGCGGGTGGAGCACCGATGGCTCCACGACGGGCGAGGCGAAGACGATCACGCAGCCGACGCCCACGAGCCCTGCCTGCGCGAACCACCATTCGACTCGCCGACCTCGAATGACCGCGCGTGCCGCGGCGCTGTGCCACGCGAGCACCGGCGGCAGGATGATCGCGACGGACAGGCTGTTGGTGAGCATGAGCTCCGACCCGATCAACGCGGCTCCGTCCAGCGACGCCCCTCGAAGCACCCACACCGCGCCGTCCATCACACCTCGGAAAAACCCCACGGCGAGGCACGCGCAGAGGAACACGGCCGCCCCCCGCCCGCTGAGCAGGAGCCCGGCACCACCGAGACGACGGATTGCTCCCGCGAGCAGCAGCGCTTCGAGCGCGCCGAGCACCGCACCTGGGATGGCGTAGAGGATCGGCGCCGGCGTCGCCGCGTCAGCGGCCCCGGCGGCGGGGCCGAGCGCCTGCACAATCAAAGACGCACACAGGCTGCCCGCGAACACACCGATCGCGCCTCGCCACCCAAAGAGCCAGACAGCCACAGCGCCAAGCCCCGCGGCGGGCCACACCGGCGCGATCTCGTGTACCGAATTGTGTGTGGCAAACATCGTCAGCCAGGCCGTGCCCCCGACGGCGAAGGCGACGCCGAGGATCACGCCAACGGCGCGCGGGAGTGAGCCGGAACGAGCGTCCGCGCGTTCGGGTTGTTCGCCGCCACGTTCCAACAGGGCTTGCCTTCTCCGCCACACACGGATGGCGCATCCTACCGATGATCACGCACGCCGAGCAGCTCGAATGCTCAGAGCGTCTTGAGGTACTCCATCAGCGCCCGGCGTTCGTCGGGCGTGAGATCGTCGCCGAAGGTGTGCCCCTGATTGCCGTAGCCGGGCAGCGTGGTGTCGTAGACGTGCGGGTGGTCGGCCTCTTTAACCACCTCGTAGTTCCAACCCATCGCGTGCAGGTCGTAGTCGTCGTGGCGGAACGAACGGCGCCAGCGCTCGGGGCGCTTCGACGAATCCAGCACCGCCTCGATCGTCGGGACCGAGCCATTGTGAAAGTACGGCGACGTCGCCCACACGCCGTCCAGCGGCGGCGCGATGTACCCCAGCATCGGCTCCGAGTAGCTCTTCGGGCCGTCCTTCGCGAACCAGCTCGACGTATACCAATCGACGAGCCCGCTCTCCTTGAGCGCACGCGCGTAGAGCGGGTCGGTGCCGACCTTCTCGACCGGCACGACCTTGTTGGGGTAGGTCCAGTCGTCGCCGTACGTGCCGTGGCACGACATGCAGTTGTCGTTGAAGACGCGCTCGCCGATCGACGCGAGCCGCGTGTCGATGGTGCCGGGGTACTTGGGCGGTTCGAGCGTGTCGATGTACGCGAGCAGGTCGCGCATGTGAGGCGTGATGCTCGCCGCGTGCTCGGCGTCCTCGATCATCACGATGCCGATCTGTTGGAGCAGCTTCGCGAAGTCGCCCACGCCCATGCCGTTGTAGTAGAGGCGGCTCTTCTTCTTGACGTTCCACCACGCGGGCACGTCGGACGCCACCGTGTAGGGCAGCACGTCGAAGACGGGTTCTTCGCTCCACGTCAGATCGTGCGGATTCCGCTGCGCCGCGGCGAGTTCCTCGAATCGGAACGCGGGGTTCACGCCGCGGAAGGGCGCGCTGGACCGACCGGCCAGCGCATCGGCACCGCGGAAGAAGCGCTCCATGTTCGTGCGTGCCGGCGAACCGCTCGGCACCATGACGCCCGCGAGCGCCTTGAGCGCCGTCAGGTCGGCCTCTCCCGTGAAGTCTCGCCGCGAGTTGCCCATCCCGACGACGAACTCGCCCATGAACATCGACGCGTGGCACCCGAGGCAGTTGATCCCCGACGCCACCTCCACGCCCTCGTGCGTGACAAACTGGTTCATGTCCATCGGCACCGTCGGATCGACACCCTCTCGCAGGATCGGCGCTTCGAACGTCTGCCCCGCGTGCAGCAGCCTCCACAGCGGCATCGGGATGCCCGCGCCGATGTAGCCGCCGTGCAGCAGGTACGCGCGCCCCTTCTCCGGATCGCCCGGCATCGGGCGCGGGTCGGGCAGATCGGGCGCCGAGTCCGCGCGCAGCAGCGAAGCGGTGATCGCAAGAAGCGAGATGAGAAGCAGTGTGCGGAGCACGTCCCCTCCTCTACTCCCTTTCGACCCGCGCGGTTCGCCCGATGCTCCTACGATGGAACATGCAGATCATCGTCAACGGCGCGCCGGAAGAGCACCCCGACGGGCTCAGCATCTCGGACCTCCTCCACGCGCACAACCTGAGTGCCGTCCCGTGCGCCGTCGAGGTCAACAAGAACCTCGTCCGCAAGCCCCAGCATGACGAGCACACGCTGCAGGAGGGCGACACCGTCGAGATCGTCTCCCTCGTGGGCGGCGGGTGACCCCCCTGCTCGCCCGTCTACACTGACCCCATGACGACGACCGAAACCGCCGCCGTCGAGCCGATGTCGCTCGCTGGACGCACCTTCAACTCCCGCCTCTTCGTCGGGACCGGCAAGTACCCGGACCACGCGACGATGACCGCCGCCCTCGACGCCTCGGGCGCGGAGGTCATCACCGTCGCCGTGCGCCGGGAGCGTCTCTACAACGAGCAGGGCGAATCGCTGCTCGACGCGATCGACACGAGCCGGTACACGATCCTGCCCAACACCGCGGGGTGCTTCGACCCCGAAGACGCCGTCCGCGTCTCACGCCTCGGGCGCGAGATCCTCGAGCAGATGGGCAACCCCGGCGCGTCGTGGGTCAAGCTCGAAGTGCTGGGCGACAAGAAGACCCTGCTCCCCGATCCCACCGGCACGCTCGAAGCCTGCAAGACCCTCGTCGCCGACGGCTTCCAGGTGCTGTGCTATTCGTCGGACGATCCCATCGCCGCGCTGCGCCTCAAAGAGGCCGGCGCTGCGAGCGTGATGCCCGCGGGGTCGCCCATCGGCTCCGGGCAGGGCATCCTCAACCCCGCGAACATCGTGCTCATCCTCGACCTGCTCAAGGAGCACGACCCGACCTACCCCGTCATCGTTGACGCGGGCGTCGGCACCGCCTCCGACGTGACCCTCGCGATGGAACTGGGTGCCGACGGCGTGCTGCTCAACACCGGCATCGCCCACGCGCAGGACCCCGTCCGTATGGCGCACGCGATGCGCCACGCGCTTGATGCGGGGCTGCTCGCCTACCGCAGCGGACGCATCGCCAAGCGCAAGTACGCGAGCGCGAGTTCGCCTTGGGAAGGCGTGATCGCGCACATTCCGGGGGAGTGAGATGTCACGCACGGCACGCCTCAGCCCGGCGGCGTATCTCGCGACGTTCTTGCCGGCGCATATGTTGGTCGTCCCGTTTCTCGCGCTCCTGCTCGCACTGTCTTTGGTACCGTGGACGCTTTTCACCCTGATTCCACTCGTGGTCGGTGTCGCGTATGCCGTGTTGACCCTCTGGGTGCCAGCACTCGGGCTGCTGATCGATCAGGACGTTCGCTGGTGCTGCTGGTGGTACGTCAGCGGCGCGTTGTGCGTCGTGGCGAGCTTCATCGCGGCAACGGACGAGTTTCTCTTCACGATGCTCGCCCTGTGGCCCGCGCTCGGTGTCGTGGGTGTGCTGCTTTGGATTCGATTGCCGCGCATGCTCGCGATCGCTCTTTTGTGCCTGCCACTCGCGCTTCCGGCGATCCCGCTCGTGTTCCCGGCGAAGTACCCGGACTTTCGCGCCGCAAATCTGGATCTGACCGACATCAACGAGGTGCGCAAGGCTCCGCCTCGCCCGATCGACGACTCACTTCGCCGGATGACAGATGAAGAGATCGCGGCGCTCCCGCTCGATGACTGGCTGATCGATCAAGACGAGACTGTCCGCTGGACCGCGCTTCGCGCGTTCTCTCGCATCGGATTCGCCAATGCGCAGAGCCGCGAACTCATCCTTCAGCAGGCGCTCGACCGCTCGAACGAGCACTCGACTCGTTCCACAGCGCTGGAGGCGATGATCCGCATCGACCGTGCGTGGGCCCGCGAAACGGTTTTGAGGTTCTTGCGAGAAACCGCCCGAGAGGATGACTCCCGCGGCGTCGAACTGTTCGAGCGATTCATGGCCGAACAGATCAGCTAATTCCTCACCGCCTCCGGCGCGCTGCGAGCCCAGCGCCCAGCGCCAGCACGCCCAGCGTTCCCGGCGTCGGGACCGCGCTCAGTTCATCGATCCCCAGCACCTGCTCGGCCTCGAAGAACGCGTTCAACCAGCGATCGCTCGACGAGATCTGCTCCGCGATACCGAGGCTCCCGACGCGCGTCTGCCCGAAGCGTCCCGTCGCGCCGACGGCGATGCCCGCGAGGCTGAGCGTGCCGTCGGTGTTCTCGATGAAGAGCCCGGATCCGGAATCGTGCTTGGCGAAGGTGGCCTCGTTGGGCAGGGCGTCGCGGCCCGCGTCGAAGCGGATCGCGAGGCGCCCGTTGTGGAAGCCCTCGATGACGTTCTCGCCCGCGAGCGACGCACGCCGCCCAGACCAGTCGATGGAGGAGCCGTCGCCCTCGCCGGCGACGAGCCCGGTGCCCTTGAGGATCACGCGGTCGCCGCGATCGACACCGTCGGCGAGACCGTGGTAGCCGGGCAGGTTGCGGCTCGTCTGGATGAGCATGAGATCGGCGCCGGGCACGGGCACGGCGCGTTCGGTGTCGTAGCGCTCGCCGTTGAGGATCACGCTCGAGCCGGGCCGGTACCCCACGTGACCGGCCGTGATGACCCAGCGTTCGCCCACGGCGACGGCGGTGCCGCTGCGGAACTGCCCGACGAAGGTGCGTTCGCCGAGGTCGAGCCCGTCGCCCGTGGTGATGATGCCGAGCGCCGGCGCGGAAAGCGTCGCCAGCGTGATGAGTCCGATCAGTCTGTTGCGCATGCCGCTGGCTCCTCCGGTGTACACCTATCGACCGAAGCGTGTCCCCGACTGGACACGTCCGGGCGGAGCGAGCGAACGTCACGACGCAACACCGGCGCACGCACAGCGCGTGGCACAAACCGAACTGCTTCCCTGGGTGCGACACACGCCCGAGCGGTCAACGGCCCGTTCTCGGACGCTGGATGACGCTCTGACACCGCCATCCCGTCTCGTGCTGTCGTCGCGCAGGCGTGTCTCTCGGCCCCGCAGCCCGAATATACCGGACGAATCGGCGGAGTCACGGACTTTGCGACAAGTGCGAGCGCCTTCTCGCAGGAATCTTGCGCGGCTAGGCGGGGCGCACGCCGCGCGTCAGTCCGGTGAGCCGATCGACCTGCTGCTTGCGCACCCCTTCGAGCGTGAGCCTGGGGATGCGGAAGGCCGATTGGTCGTCCGTCACGTTCTGGCAGTGCTCCTGGATCGCCTGGTAGAGCAGCTTGAAGGCGTCGCGCGGCTGCTGCATCTGGTCGAGCGCATCGACGAGTTCCTGACGCGACACGTCCTCTTCGAAGAGATCGCTGAGCGTGGTGGCCTGTGCGCCCTCCTCGGTACACGCGGCAATGCGGGCGTTGCACAGGTCGTAGAGCATCGCGCCGGTCCACGAGAGCCGCTCGATGAGGCTCTGCTTGTCGAGGCGCGCTTCCTGGAAGAACGATGAAGACTCTCGGAACAGCTCGTAGCGCAGCTCGATCGGGAGCAGCAGCTTGATCCCGACGCGCTCCATCTGCAGGAACTTGTTGTTCAGGATCGGCCAGACGAGCGAGCGCATGAGCTTGGCATCACCGTTGATGAGCGTGGGCTCATCGATGCGGTCCATGATGACGATCATGCCGTTGTACCCGAGCGGACGCAGACCCTCGACAAGGCGCTCGAAGGCGACGTACCGCGCATCGAGGTCCTCCGATCGCGGCATGTTCGACGGGTCACGCTCGCGCTCGGAGAGCGAACGCAGCGCGATCGCGTACGACGCCTCGCTGCGAGGCACCGCGCGCAGTTCCTTCGCCAGCTTCGACGCTTCCAGCTTCCGCATCAGCGGTTGCAGGAACAGGTGCACGAAGAGGATCAACGCGTACAGCGCCAGCCCCGCGTAGAAGAAGACCTGCCAGAGCGAGGGGCTGAACTCCGTTTCGGGCAGCAGGGTCGCGCCGAGCAGCGGTGCCGCCGGCAGCACCAGTCCGATCACCGAGAACACCCGCCACCAGAAGTGCTTCGAGTCGCCCTTGATCTGCAGGCGTTTGCGGAAGCGCGCGTGCCGATCCTCGAAGCCGGGCTCGCGGTCGTAGAGCGACTGCAGCACCATCAGGCTCTCGCGCGTCGCGCCGTCGTTCTGGCGCAGCTCGCGCACCTGCTCCGGCGTCGCCGCGAGCACGATGTCCGTCACCGCGCGCACGGCGGCGTGCAGCACCGCGTCCATGTGGTCGGCGAGCCGGATCTTCTCGAACGCCGCGAGCAGGTCGCCCGGCGTCTTCCCGCGACCGATCCGCTCGGTCAGCGTGTCGAGCATCGGGTTCAGGTCGTCGTACGCGACGAGCAGCACGCGTTCAAAGGGGCGCTCCGTGTTGAAGGCGTCGATCTCTTGCTCGATCCGCAGGCGCGTCGCGGTCTTGCCGCTGCCCTTTTCGCCGAAGACGATGGCGCTCGACGGGTGCGCCGGGTCTCCCAGGATCTTCTCGAAGTCCGGGTGCGCCGTGTGGCGCGCGTCGAGTCGGGCGAAGACGGGATCGTGGCGGGCCTCTTCGGCGCGGAAGGGGTGCTCGCGGATCTTCCAGTGCTCGAGAAACTTGGCGACGTTCATCCGTCTCCCCGTGTCAGGTGAAGGTGACGCACCCTACCACGAACCGGGCGCTCACCCCTCCTCGCCGACACCCAGCGGCCCGGGCACGCCCGCCTCACGGCGCGCGTCACGCAAGAGGCGCTCGGCGCGCCACCCCAAGACTCGCTCGGCTTTGCTCGTGTCGTTGAACGACCCGCGCTCGATGCACGACCGCGCGCCGGGCACGTCGCGGTAGAAGCGCTCGACCAGTGCTTCGACCGTTTCGTTCGGGCGTGGATCGGGTGACGCGATCCAGAAAACCTCGTGCCCTTCGATCTCCGCTTCGCACGCGAGCGCGATCGCACGACCGGCGTCGCTCAGCGCGACATACGCGAACGCCTCGGGCCCGCCCCATCGGAAGTCGTGACGCTGCGTCCGCTCGATATTGAACGTCCACGCCTTCTCGTGCAGCACCCACGGGAAACGCAGGCTCACCGCGCTCGCGCCCGAGCCGTACTGGCCGACACGCACCAGTTCGTCGAGCATGCGTTCGGTAAGCAGTTTGCTGATGCCGTAGGCGTTGCCGGGCCTTGGTTCCATTGACTCACGCAGCGGCAGCTCGTGCGGCGGCTGGGACTCGCTCGCCCCTACGCCGTCCGTTCCCGCGACCATCGCCTGCACCGACGAGATAAACACCAGCCGGCTCACCCCGTGCTCCAGCGCGCTCTGAAAGACCGACGCGTTGATCGAAAGGTTCTCGCGAAGCACCCGTTCGGGCGGCGCGACGTGCACGTTCGACAGGTTCGCGAGGTGCACCACGGCGTCCATGGAACCGCCGAGCGAACGCTCCGCGTCGTCGAGCGCACGGTGGATCGCGTACGGGACGCTCAGGTCATCGACCCGCGTGGCGCACAGCGCGTCCGGGCGGCCCTCGGCGTCGATGCCGAACACCCGGTGCCCGTGCCCGAGCAGTTGCTCGACCGCGGCACGACCGATCCGACCGTTGCTGCCCGTGACCAGCACACGCATGGTGTCTCTCGCTCCTCGTGTGACCGGTGGACGTCAGTGCGCCGCCGCGGGCTTGCCGAGCATCGGCGTGACCTCGCTCAGGATCTTGTCGAGCGTCGCCTGGTCCTTCGCCTCGGCGTTCAGCCGCAGCAGCGGCTCGGTGTTGCTCTTGCGCACGTTGCACCACCAGCCCTCGCTGTCGAAGCAGTCGATGGTGATCCCGTCGAGCTGATCGATCTCGCCGCGGTCGTCGAAGTGCGCTTCGAGATCCTCGATAGCGCCATCCTTGTCTTCGACCTCGAAGTTCTGCTCGCCGGACTGCACGAACCGCTGGATCGGCGCCATGAGTTCGCTCACCGGCGCGTCCTGCTCCGAGAGCGCCGTCAGCACGGTCGCCAGCGCGATCGCGCCGCTGTCGGCGTTGAAGTTGTCTCGAAAGTAGAAGTGACCGGAGAGCTCGCCGCCGAAGATGGCGTCACGCTCGCCGAGGTTCGCCTTCATGAACACATGCCCGACGCGGCTGCGCACGGGCTTGCCCCCCGCCTTGATGACATCCTCTTCGACCGCTTTGCTCGAACGCAGGTCGTACACGATCGCCGAGGGCCCCTGCTTCTGAAGGAACCACGACGCGAGGAACGCCGTCAGGTGATCGCACCCGACGATCTCGCCTTGTTCGTCCACGACCATGAGCCGATCGGCGTCCCCGTCGAAGCAGATCCCGAAGGCCGCTTTCTCCTTCTTGACGCGTGCGCACAGGTCGGCGAGATTTTCGGGAACGAGCGGGTTTGGCGGGTGGACGAACTCGCCCTTGCTGTTGTCGAAGTACATCTCGACGATGTCGAGCCCCTCGACATTCGCGCCCTTCTTGCCGAAGACCTTGGGGACCATCGTGCCCGCCATGCCGTTGCTGGCGTCCACGACGATTTTCATCGCCTTGCCGCCCGTCTTGAGGAAACGCATGACGTGCGCGCGATACGCGTCCCACATGTCGCGTTCTTCGATGGTGCCGGTGCCCGGTTCTCTCTTCGCGCGATCGGCGAGCGCCGCGAGTTTGCGCACGTCCGCGAGCCCCGTCGTTTCGCCGACGGGCTTGGCCTTTCGCTTCGAGATCTTTGGAGACTTTCATCGCTATGACTCCAACAAGATCTTGCTGC
>JBCDCB010000013.1:0-65911 GCA_039182735.1 Planctomycetota bacterium | reverse complement strand
TGACGGCGGCGCGCGACACGCTCGTGACGCTCAACCCGGACGGCACGAACCCGATGCCGAGCGAGGTGCGCGCGGACGCGTATCAGAAGGCGATCGCGGACGCGAAGCGGTCCACCGGGGTCGCCGAGCCCGCGGGTCAGTACGTCGTGGCGGAGGCGACGCTGGGTCAGGCGGCGCTGGATCTCGAAATGGCGCGCGCGCAAGCGGCGAGCCTGGACCAGGTGGTGCGTGATGCGCAGCGTCGGCTGGCGCGCTACCGGGACGCCGAGGCGCGTGCGGCGAGCGCGCGCCGGTACGACCCGTCGAACGACCTTGCGGAGTTGCGAGAGGCGCTCGACGCGCGGGAGCAGGAGATCCGGGCCGCCCGCGTAGAGGTGCAGCGCACGCTCGAGAGCGGGCGCGCGATCGAGGAGCAGGCGGAGAACAAGCTGAGCCAGTCGCGGATGGCCCGGGACCGCGAGCGTTCGATGCGCGAGCAGGCGTACCAGTCGCGGGGTGAATCGCGGTCGCGTCTGGTCACGGAAGCGAACCAGTTCCGGCGCGAGGCGGACCTGCTGGAGCGGGACGCGGCCCTGCTGGGTGCGCAGCGGGCGGCGCTCGACCCGCAGATCGAGTCGCTCGAGCGGGAGGTCAGCCGCCTGACGGCGCAGCGTGAATCGATCGAGCGTTCGATCGATTCGGTCGAGTCGTTCGAGCGCGAGCTGCGAGACCGGGCGAGAGAAGACGACGAGCTCGCGCAGTCCCTCGCGGGCGGAGTGCGGGGCGCGATCGACGAAGCCGTGTCACTGCTCGAAGACGGCGTCGGCGGCGCGGTGAGCGCCGGGGAATCGAAGCTCGATCAGGCGCGGTCGGCGCTCGGCCGGTCGCGAACGATGGACAAGAAGGCCACGGATTCGACCGCGGCGGCGATCCAGCACACGCGCGCGTCGTTTGCGCTCACGCGTCTTGTCGCGGCGAGCCAGGTTGGCGACCTGATGCGCGCGGCGACCGACGCGGACCCTTCGCTGGTCCCGGGTGATGTGGCCGATCGTGTCGCTTCGGCGCTCGACTCGGCGCGGGCGTCGGCGGCGGAATCGCTCGACGAAGCGCAGCGGAACTTCGGGCGCGCGGGCGATCAGGGCGCGCGGGTCTCGGCCCGGTTGCAGGCGCTCCGCGCCGCGCTGCTCGGCGAAGAGCCTGATACGGACGACAACGCCGGCGAGTGAGGCTCGCCGCGTTCAGTCGTCGAAGTCGAGATCCTTGTTAGACCAGATCGCGAGCAATCGGTCGCGCGTGGACGGCGTCATGACGGTGCCGTTGGAGAGCTCCTCTTTGAGGATCTTCCCGTTGCGTTCGAGTGTCGTGATGTTGGGGAGCGCGCCGTCGCTGGGTCGCGAAGTGAGCACCCACGAATCGGCGGCGCGTTCGTAGACGTCGCGTCGGAGGGTGACCTTCCCGAGATTGGAGTCGAACTGGTAGAAGGCGTACTCGCCGGGGAGCCTGCTCTGCGCGATGAGCGTGGGGAGCACATGGGCTTCGATTTTGGAGAGGTAGCCGTTCTCCGGGAGGTCGTAGTCGATGCTCTCGATGGGCTGGCCGGGCTGGATCGTCTGCACGGTGAGTCGGCGGTCGCGTCGGATGAAGGTCTGTTCGAAGGCCTGCGATTCGCCGGCGCGGGTCACCTCGTTGGTGAGGCGCCACTGCTCTTCGGTGCGGTCTGTGGAGAGCCAGTAGATCCCGCGGCTATCGACGACGACGTCGCTCCAGAAGGCGCGGGCATCGATCTGGAGGAGGTAGCCGAACTCGCGTTCGGAGGTGGTCCAGTTGACGCGACGCTTGGCTGGGTTGAGTTCGCCGCGCTGCCCGCGCCGGAGGGTGACTTTGCGCCAGGCGACTTCCTGATCGTCCTGCGCCTTGCCGGTGGGGCCGGGTCGGTAGATGCGATAAAAGTCGGCGGTGCCGTCCTTGGTGATGAGGTCGTCGAGCGTGTCGCGGGTGAGGTGGCGTTCGCCGAGTTTCTGTGCGGCGAGGATGGCCATGACGCGGTCGGCGTCGCTGTCGGCGCCCTCGTCGGTGAACTGCGTGGTCGCCACGACCATCTCGTAGAGCATGCGGTTGCGATCGTCGAAGGTCGCGGCGGTTGAGGAGAGCTCGAAGATGAGGAACTGCCCCGGGCCGGTCTTGATGACCGTGTAGCCGTGCACCGGGTAGGCCATGTCGCGCTGGTCGTTGGGCAGTTCGGCGTCGATGAGATCGATGTAGACGCGGGCGGCGGGTCGGTCGTCGAATCGGTAGTTCTCGAGACGACCGAACGCGCGCGAGAGTGAGCCGATGCGCTGGCGGTTGCTTGCGTTGAAGCGTGGGAAGCGGTCGGCGTGCTGCTGCACGATCGCGTCGAGCACCTGCGTGAGGGTGAGCGACTTGTCGGACGAGATCGAGTTCTTGATGATGATGTTCCAGCCGTCCTGCGCCGTCTGCGGCGTGAAGCTGACGACGCTCTTGGCGCCCTGCATGCCCTCGAGGTGGATGAGCGCGTCCTTCGGGGCGCGGACCATCACGTCGAGCGCATCGATGACGTAGGGGCGATCGGAGAGCTGCGGCGGGTTGATGACGCGGCCGCGCTCGTCGTCCGTGGCCTGGGCGGCGGCGGGGGCGAGTGTGAGCAGGGCGGTCAGGATGCCGAACAGAGCGCGAATGCGGTGGTGCATGGTGCGGGTCCCATGGTGGTGGCGGATGCGGGTTGGTGTTCTAGGCTATCGGCCGGTTCCGTCTCGGGATGCGGAGAGGCTTGACTGTGGCGGCGGGATTGGTAGGATCGTCGCTCTTGCTCGTGTCGGCGAGGTGGTGCCGGCGGGCGTCTGTTTGAGATCGATGTAGACCGAACCGTCAAGCGTGCGGCGACTTTCGCGCCCACGTATGGAGTGATCGACGCATGAAGGGCGGCAGGATTCGTATCCGGATGGAGGCGTACGACCATCAGGCCCTCGACGCCTCGGCTCGTGAGATCGTCGATCACGCGAAGCGCACCAGCGCCCGCGTGGCCGGCCCGATCCCGCTGCCCACGCGCATCGAGCGCTACACGGTGCTGCGCGGCCCCTTCATCGACAAGAAGTCGCGCGAGCAGTTCGAGATCCGCACGCACAAGCGGATCATCGATATCACCGAAGCCAACGCGCGCACGGTGGAAGCCCTGAACCGCCTCGTCGTCCCGGCGGGCGTGTTCATCAAGATCAAGGCGTAATTCGAGCCCGGCCAGCACACGCTGACCGGGCTTTTTGTTGGTTCGACTCCGTTCACCCGCTCCTCTGCCCTCGGCACGAGCGACCCCGGGAGCCCGCGAGCGCGGGCAGGGCCGGGACGACGGGCCGCGGCGAACGCATGCCGCGGATCGTGGAAAGGTTTGCGATGCCTCTGCTGCTCGGCAAGAAACTCGGGATGACGCGGCTCCTCGAAGAGGACGGGCGCAGCCTCCCCGTCACGCTCATCGAGTGCGGCCCCTGCGTGGTGACCCAGATCAAGACCGAAGAGACCGACGGGTACAACGCGGTGCAGGTCGGATACGAAGACGTCAAGCCGCGGAACTCGACGATCCAGATGATCGGGCATGACGCCAAGGCGCAGACCGCGCCGAAGCGCACGCACCGCGAGTTCCATTCCGACGGCGACGATGCCGAGTACGAGCTCGGTCAGACGTTGACGGTTGAGGCCTTCGCGAACCACGCGTTCGTGGATGTTCGAGGCATCAGCAAGGGCAAGGGCTTCCAGGGCGGTATGAAGCGTCACGGTTTCAAGGGCCAGCTCGCGAGCCACGGCGTCGAGCGCAAGCACCGCTCGCCCGGCTCGATCGGCGGGCACGCGACCAACCTGGGTACCGGACCCAAGATCAAGAAAGGCAAGCGCATGGCGGGGCACATGGGTGCCGTCAACGTCAAGGCGCGCTCGCTGCACGTGCTGCGGATCGACGCGGAGAAGAACCTGCTCGTGGTGAAGGGCCCGGTCCCGGGTCCCAACGGCGGGACGGTCGAGATCAGCACCCCGGCGCGGCTGTACAAGCCCAAGGCCCGGGCGCAGAAGGAAAAGATGGAGGGCTGAGGCTGGACCTCGCTCTTCGCGCTGCCAATCATGGTGGCCCCGCCCCGAGGGACCGGCGGCGGGCGGCAGCAGACGGATCGATTGGTTTGTGATTCGAACGGTCGGCGTCACGATCGACGCCGGTCGGCTCGGCAGGTCCTTCGGGATACCGCCGGGCGAGAACAAGGCTTGAAGGTTCGCCGAGTCGGACCCGCGACGACCCCGACACGAAATGGGGCGACCAGCGGGCGAGGCGGGCCCACCGACGCGTGCTCGGTGGCGAAGGCGATTGACGGAAAGAGGATGCAGTCACATGGACATCCCCGTCCTGAACAAGCAGGGTCAAGAGGTCTCGAAGATCTCCATCGACGTCGAGTCGCTCGGCGGCGAGATCAACCCCGCGCTCATCAAGCAGGCGTTCGTTCGCTACCACGCGAACCAGCGACAGGGCTCGGCCCGGTCCAAGAACCGCTCGATGGTCGAAGGGTCCACCCGCAAGCTCTACCGCCAGAAGGGCACGGGCAACGCCCGCGCCGGCGCCATCCGCACGCCGATCCGCAAGGGCGGCGGGCACGCGCACAACAAGACGCGCACCCGCGAGGATTATCGCGTGGACATGCCCGTCAAGATGCGCCGCAAGGCCAACCGCAACGCGCTGCTCGCGAAGCTGCACGACCCGGTTCGCAACGAAGATGGCGCGCTCGTCGGCTACGAGCCCACCAGCAAGTACATCCGCGTCGTCGATGACCTCGCGATGGACTCGCCCAAGACGCGCGACTTCCAGCAGATCATCGCGGCGCTGGGCATCGATCGCTCCTGCGTCGTGGCGCTCAACATCGAGAACAAGAACGCCAGGCTGAGCGCTCGCAACATCGAGGGCGTCTCGGTGTGCAACGCGGCGCAGCTCACCTGCTGGGAACTGATGAACCACCGCTACCTGGTGATCGCCAAGAGCGATCTGGAGGCGTGGCTCGCCGGGCCCAGCAGCAAGACGGACAAGTCTGCCAAGTCGCCGTCCGGTGCGGGGAACAAGGGCTCGCGTGCGAGCTACCCGAGCAAGGCGAAGCGCAACAAGCGCAGCGGTGAGGGGGTCGCCTGATGGAAGCGCACTACGTCATCAAGAAGCCCGTGCTCACCGAGAAGGCGACGCACGATTCGAACGAAGAGAACCGCTATCACTTCGAGGTGGATCGTCGCGCAACGAAAGACGACATCCGCGAAGCGATCGAGAAGCTCTACCGCGTGACGGTGACGAAGGTCGCGACCAAGACGTGCCGCGACCGCGATCGTCGGACCCGCTTCGGCTGGGTCCGCGGAAAGATCACGAAGAAGGCGATCGTCCGTCTGAAGGACGGGGACACCATCGAGCTCATCTGAGCGGCACCGGAGCGAGACGCAAGGACGATCACTCATGGCCATTCGCGTATACAAGCCGACCAGCGCCGGTCGCCGCAACGCCGCGGTGAACCTGTACAGCGAACTGAGCGAGAAGGGGCGTCGCCCCGAGAAGTCGCTCACGACGCCGCTGCCCAAGAAGGGCGGTCGCAACAACCAGGGCTTCATCACGGTGCGTGGCCGCGGCGGCGGTCACAAGCGTCTGTACCGCAAGATCGACTTCCGCCGCGCCGACCGCGTCGGGATCAAGGGCGAGGTCGTTGCGATCGAGTACGACCCGAACCGCTCGTCAAACATCGCGCTGGTCACGTATGAGGACGGCATCAAGCGGTACATCATCGCGCCGAAGGGCCTGAAGGCGGGCGACCCGGTCATCACGACCGACGAGCCGGTCGATCCGCGTCCGGGCGTGTGCATGAAGCTGCGTGACATCCCCACGGGTCTCGATGTGCACTGCGTTGAGATGCGTCCGGGCAAGGGCGGGCAACTCTGCCGCTCGGCGGGCATGTCGGCGCGCCTGACCAACAAGGAAGACAAGTTCGCGACGCTGGTGATGCCCTCGGGCGAGATCCGGCGTGTGCATCTCGAATGCCGCGCCGTGATCGGCGTGGTGGGCAACGCGGACCACCAGCAGCGCCGTCTGGGCAAGGCGGGCCGCAGCCGCCACCTCGGGCGTCGCCCGAAGACGCGTGGTGTGGCGATGAGCCACGACGCGCACCCCCTGGGCGGCGGCGAGGGTCGATCGAAGGGCAACCGCGCGCCGGTGAGCCGCTCGGGCGTGTTCTCGAAGGGCGGTCCGACGCGCAACCGCAAGAAGCAGGGCGCGAAACTGATTATCCGTCGTCGCAAGAGCAAGCGTTACGGGCAGCTCCGCTGATCCGGTGGGATTGAATGAAGGTCGAGGAATAGCGACATGGCACGCAGTCTCAAAAAGGGCCCGTACGTTGACGAGAAGCTCTACCTGAAGGTGGACAAGCTCAACGAGCAGGGCAAGCGAGAGCCGATCAAGACGTGGGCGCGGGCGTGCACGATCGTGCCCGAGTTCGTTGGTCACACCTTCAAGGTGCACAACGGGCGCGCGTTCCTGGACGTCTTCGTGACCGAGGACATGGTCGGGCACAAGCTCGGCGAGTTCAGCATCACCCGCTCGTTCCGCGGGCACACGAACAAGAAAGAAGGCATCAAGTCCCGCTGAGGCGGCGGCCTGATCGAGGTGCTCGATGAAACTCAACACCACCAAGCTGAACACGCTGCTCGCCGAGACCGGGCGCACGCCCGAGGATCTGGCGTCGGCGCTCCCGCGTGCCCAGGGCTCGCAGAAGAAGCTCGACGAGGCGACCAAGGCGGTCCGCAACTGGCTCCGCGGCGCGGAGCACCCGCGCTGCACGGCGAGCGACGCCGCCGCCATGGCCGGCGTGCTGGGCGTGCAGGTCCGCGACATCGCCCGCTTCCAAACGCAGGCCCGCTGGGTCCGCTCCAGCCCGCAGAAGGCTCGTCTGCTCGCGGAGCTGATCCGCGGCAAGCGTGTCGATGAGGCGGACATGCTGCTCGAGTTCAACTGCCGGCGCGCGTCGAAGATGGTGCGCAAGGCGCTGCGGACGGCGATCGCGGACGCGGAGCAGGCCGACGCCCGCGTCGAGCGACTCGTTGTCACCGAGGCGCGCGTGGATCAGGGCGTGATCATCAAGCGGTTCCAGCCGAAGGACCGCGGGCGCGCGCACCGCATCCAGAAGAAGACCAGCCACATCACGATCGGTGTCGAGGAGATCGCCTGATATGGGTCAGAAGACGCACCCCTATGGCTTCCGTGTCGGGATCACCGAGATCCACAAGAGCCGCTGGTACGCGCCGAAGGCGCTCTACGGCGAGCTGCTGGTCGAGGACTACAAGATCCGTAAGTTCGCGGACAAGCGCCTCAACCGCACGCCCCCGTTCGCGGCGGTGAGCGATATTCAGATCGAACGCACGCGTGAGGAGCTCAAGGTCATCCTCAAGACGGCGCGTCCGGGCCTGGTGATCGGTCCCAAGGGCGCCGAGGTGGATCGCCTGACGGAAGAGCTTCAGTACATGACGGGCCGCAAGGTCTCGATCAACATCGTCGAGATCAAGAACCCGGACATGAACGCGCAGCTCGTGGCGGAAGGCTTGGCGGAGCAGCTGAAGAAGCGTTCGTCGTACCGCCGCACAGTGAAGATGCGTGCCGAGGGCGCGATGCAGGTCGGCGCCAAGGGCGTGCGGATCCTGCTGGGCGGTCGTCTCGGCGGCGCGGAGATGACGCGCCGGTTGGACACGCGCTTGGGCTCGATGCCGCTGTCGTCGCTGCAGGCGAACGTGGACTACGGGTTCGCGGAGTCGTTCACGACGTACGGCGCGATCGGTGTGAAGGTCTGGATCTACAAGGGTCGGTACGAGGACGAGGGCGAAGAGGCGGCGATCAGCACGGCCGCCGGCGCCCGCCCGCGTGCCCGAGGGCGTCGCTAAGCGACTTTGGAAAGCGGTAAGGAGACTCAGCGATGCCACGCATGCCGAAACGCGTCAAGTTCCGCAAGGAGTTCCGTCGCGTCCGTGACCGGAAGGCGACGAAGGGGAACTTCGTGGCGTTCGGGGATTACGGGCTGCAGGCGCTCGAAGGCTGCTGGCTGACGGCGCGTCAGATCGAGGCGGGCCGGATCGCGGCTCAGCACTACCTGAAGCGTCAGGGCAAGGTCTACATCCGCGTGTTCCCGGACAAGCCGGTCTCCAAGAAGCCGCTCGAGACCCGAATGGGCAAGGGCAAGGCGGAGGTCGATTACTGGGCGGCGCGCGTGAAGCCCGGGACGATGCTGTACGAGATCACGGGCGTGCCCGAAGAGATGGCGCGGAACGCGTTCAAGCGCATCGCGATGAAGATGCCGGTGCGTTGCCGGTTCGTTGGTCGCCGACTGGCAGTCTGATTGAGCGGTGTGAGAAGGAGTCGATCGGTGGACGCGAAAGAAGTGCACAGCCTGTCTGACGAGGAGATCGCGGTCGAGCTCGATCGCCAGCAGCGCAAGTCGTTTGACCTGCGTTGCCAGGCGCTGACGGAGAAGATCGAGGATCCGAGTCAGTTCAAGAAGGTCCGGAAGACGATCGCGCGGCTGAAGACCGAACGCCGATCGCGCCAGCTGGCGAAGGCGGAGAAGGCTTGATGAACGAGCAGAACAGCGACAGCGTGAAGGGCGCCCGCGTGGGCGTCGTCGAGTCGGACAAGCGCGACAAGACTCGGCGTGTGTCGGTGCAGTACCTGGCGCGTCACCCGAAGTACGGGAAGTACATCCGCCAGCGGACGGTGCTGCACGTGCACGACGAGGAGAACACCTCGAAGCAGGGCGACCGTGTGGAAGTGGCGCCGTGCAAGCCGGTGAGCAAGACGAAGACGTGGCGCCTGGTGCGCGTGGTGGAGGCGGCCCCGGCGCGATGAACGCCGAGGGCTCTACGAAGGGCTCGATCCGATGATCCAGCAGGAATCCAGGTGTGATGTCGCGGACAACTCCGGCGCGAAGATCGCGTACGTGATCCGCGTGCTCGGGGGCTCGACGGCCCGCGGGAAGTTCACCCGCAAGCAGGCGCGTGTGGGCGACCGCGTGGTCTGCTCCGTGAAGAAGGCGCTCCCGGGTGCCGACATCAAGTCGGGCGACATCGTGAAGGCGGTCGTGGTGCGGACGTCGTACCCGACGCGTCGTGTGGACGGCTCGTACGTCCGCTTCGACAACAACGCCGTCGTCATCATCGGTCCCGACGGCCAGCCCAAGGGCACCCGCATCTTCGGGCCCGTGGCGCGCGAGCTTCGCGAGGCCGGCTACATGAAGATCGTCTCGCTCGCGACGGAGGTGGTGTGATGGCAGGGCGGCACGTACGCAAGGGCGACGAGGTCATCATCACCGCGGGGCAGTACCGCGGGCAGACGGGCACCGTCGTGCGCATCCTGACCAAGAAGGACCGCGTCGTGGTCCACGGGTCGGGGATCGACGGGATCACCAAGAACCTCAAGCGCAACCGGATCAACCCCGAGGGCGGGACGGTCCAGGTGGACCGCTCCTTCCACATCTCCAACGTGAGCCCGGTGGTGGACGGCAAGGCGAGCCGCGTGCGCCACGAGGAACGCAACGGCGCCAAGGTGCGCGTCGCGGCGCGGGGCGGCAAGGTGCTGAGCGAGACGCGCTCGGCGAACGCGAAGAAGAACGGCTGACCGGCGGACGCGCACGAGATCAACCGCCCGGACGGGCGTGAACCACGAGGAACGACGCGATGGCGAAGGACAAAGGCGGCAAGGGCGACGGGGCGACGGCGGAAGCCGAGCAGTACGCCGCGCCGCGCCTCCGCGAGAAGTTCGAGAAAGAAGTCCGCCCCAAGCTCGGCAAGGAGTTCGGGCTGACGAACCCGATGCGCCACCCGCGCCTCGAGAAGATCGTCATCAACGTGAACATGGGGCGTTTCCTTGAGGGCACGAAGGTCCCGGCGAACGTCAAGGACACGATCCTCTCGACGCTGACCAAGATCAGCGGTCAGAAGCCGATCGTGATCCAGGCGAAGAAGTCGGTGGCGAACTTCAAGGTGCGTGAAGGCTTCGACTCGGCGGCCATGGTGACGATGCGGAGCGACCGCATGTGGCACTTCCTCGACCGGTTCATCAACCTCGCGGCGCCGCGCATCCGAGACTTCCGCGGGCTCAAGGATAACTCGTTCGACAGGGGCGGGTCGTACTCGATGGGCCTGACCGAGCAGGGCGTGTTCCCCGAGATCGACATGGGTCAGGTGAACTTCCAGCACGGGATGCACATCAACTACGTGTTCAGCAACTCGACGCCCGAGGTGAGCAAGTTCGTGCTCAAGGAACTGGGCATGCCGTTCAAGAAGGACGACGAGAATTAATCGCGCAGCGCTTCGGCGCGTTTGGAGCAGCAGGCCATGGCGACCAAGGCCCAGGTGGCGAAGAGCAAGAGAGAACCGAAGTACAGCAGCCGGCTCGTGCGCCGGTGCGAGATCACGGGGCGCGCCAAGGGCGTGTACCGCAAGTTCCGCATCAGCCGCATCATGCTGAGGCAGCTGGCGCTCGAGGGCAAGGTCCCGGGCATGCGCAAGGCGAGTTGGTGATGGCGCGCGGGCGCCGTCTGAAAGGGAACGCCAGATGACGATGAGTGATCCGATCGCCGACATGCTCACCCGCGTCCGCAACGCGGCGCGGAACCGGGCCAAGAGCGTGAACGTCCTGAACAGCAAGGTCTGCCGCGGCATCGCGGAGATCCTGCAGAAGGAAGGCTACGTCGATGGCTACGACGTGATCGAGGACGGTCGCCAGGGGCAGATCCGCGTGCGCCTGAAGTACGGCCCGCGGGGCGAGCAGGTGTTCAGCGAGCTCAAGCGCGAGAGCCGCCCGGGCTGCCGTGTCTACCGCAAGGTGGAAGACATCAAGGCGCCGCTGCAGGGCATGGGTATTTCGATCGTTTCGACCTCGCAGGGCGTGCTTTCGGATCGGCAGTGCCGCGAGAAGCGCGTGGGCGGCGAGCTGCTGGCGACGCTGTACTGATTGACGAGTGAGGCGGGTCGAGCGACCCGCTTGAAGGAGCGGACCGATGTCCCGACTGGGCAAGATGGCGATCGACATTCCCGCCAAGTGCGAGGTGACCGTGGACGGTCGCACGGTGCGTGTGTCCGCGGGCGACAAGACGCTCGAAATGACCACGCGTCCCGAGGTGAGCGTGTCGGTGGACGGCGACGCGAAGACCGTGAACGTCACGGTGGACGAGTCGCTGCAGGGCAGCAAAGAGATCCGCGCCTACTGGGGCATGACCCGTGCGCTGATCGCCAACATGGTCGAGGGCGTGACCAAGGGGTACGAGAAGAAGCTCAAGGTCAACGGCGTTGGGTACAACGCGCAGATGGCCGGGCAGGCGCTCAACCTGAAGCTCGGTTTCGCCAACACGATCACGGTGCCCATCCCGATGGGCGTGAACGTGGCGGTGGAGGGCGACTTCATCACGGTGACGGGCGCGGACAAGCAGGCGGTGGGGCAGTTCGCCGCCGCGGTGCGTTCGAAGCGTCCCCCGGAGCCGTACAACGGCAAGGGCATCCAGTACGCGGACGAGCAGATCCGCCGCAAGCAGGGTAAGGCGTTCGGCTAAGACGAGGCGAGGCACAGACGATGAACCGCGAGAAGCAAAAAGCAGTCCGCCGGGGTCGGCGCAAGACGGGTATCCGCAAGCGCGTGACGGGCACGCCCGATCAGCCGCGTCTGACCGTGTACCGGTCGCTGAACCACATGTACGCGCAGATCGTGGACGACATGAACCAGAAGACGCTGGTGGCGGCGTCGTCCGCGGAGAAGTCGCTCGGTCTGAGCACAACGGGCAACAAAGAGGCGGCGAAGGCGATCGGCAAGGCCATCGCGGAGCGCGCCAAGGAAGCGGGCGTGACGCGTGTCTCGTTCGATCGCAACGGATTCCTGTACCACGGCCGGGTCGCGGCGCTCGCAGAGGGCGCGCGCGAGGGCGGGCTCGAGTTCTGAACAGCAAGCCGCCCGGACGGGGCGCGAGTGAGGCAACGCAATGGCCGAGATGCTTGACGAAGGCAGCCAGATCGAGAGCAACACGATCGGGATCTTCCGTTCCGCCGCGACGGTCGCGGGCGGTCGCCGCTTCAGCTTCGGATCGCTCGTGGCGGTGGGCAACCGGCGCGGGCGCATCGGGATCGGGTACGGGCGCGCTAACGAGGTGCCCCCCGCGATCGAGAAGGCGCAGAAGGACGGGCGTAAGTCGCTCGTGAACGTGCAGCTCAAGGGCGGCACGATCCCGCACGTCGTCGAGGGCCGATACGGCGCTTCGAAGGTGCGCGTGGTCCCCGCGTCGCCCGGTACCGGCGTTATCGCCGGCGCGACGGTCCGCGCCGTGCTCGAACTCGCCGGCATCACCGACTGCCTCACCAAGTCGTACGGCAGCAACAACAAGAAGAACCTCGCCAAGGCCACGCTCGACGCGCTCACGCAGCTCCGCAACGCGGACCACTACGAAGAAATGCGCGGCGTCAGCATTGGACGCACCGAGGTGGACGCGATGCTCGAACGGGGCGAGGCGGCGATCGCCAAGCCCGCGCTCAAGCCCAGCGAAGAGAACGCCAAGGACCCCGACGCGCCGGCCGCGGAGAGCGCCGACGCCGACACCGAGAAGAAGAACGACGACGCCTGATCAGGACGGGACGATTCGGCCATGATGATCCATGAAGTGACAGAACTCGCCGGCCCGTACAAGAAGCGCAAGCGCGTGGGCCGTGGCCGCGCCAGCGGCGTTGGCAAGACCTCGGGGCGTGGTCACAACGGTGCGATGAGCCGCGCCGGTTTCTCGCGTCGCCTGTCGTTTGAGGGCGGGCAGATGCCGCTCTTCCGCCGCGTCTCGAAGCGCGGCTTCACGAACGTGCAGTTCACGACGGTCTTCCGCATCGCGAACCTGCGCGACATCGTCGCGCTGCCGCAGTTCGCCAAGGGCGGCGAGGTGACGGCGGAGTCACTCGAGAAGGCCGGCCTGATCGGGCGTGATGATCTCCCGGTGAAGATCCTGGGCGATCTTGGCGACGCCGAATCGCTGAGCGTGAAGCTCGACGTCAAGGTCGCGCGTGTCACGGGCAGCGCCCGCAAGCTGATCGAGGGCGCCGGCGGCTCGGTGACCGAGCTCGGCACGCGTCGCGACCGCGTCCGCGGGATCGACCGCAACTCGGGCGACGGCACGCCGACCAATCTCACGAAGAAGCTCAAGCGTTTGCGCGATGGCGACAAGCGTGACGCGGAGTTCAAGAAGAAGGCCGAGGCCCTGTCGGGCGGCGGCAAGCAAGACGCCGGGAAGAAGGGCAAGAAGGGCTCGTCCAAGAAGGGCGGCTGATCCCCTTCTGACCGCTCTCGCCCTAGGTTCACGGAGGGGCCATGTTCCAAGCGCTCGCCAACTGCCTGCGGATCCCCGAGCTCCGCAACAAGCTGCTCTTCACGCTGTCGCTGCTGGCGGTCTATCGCCTGGGCTTCTGGATCCCCATCCCCGGCGTGGACCAGACCGCGCTGACCGAGTTCTTCACGCAGCAGACCGCCGACGGCGGCACCGCGTTCGGACGCGTCGCGCAGTTCGTCTCCGTCTTCTCCGGCGGGTCGTTCGGGCAATCGACGATCTTCGGGCTCGGGATCATGCCGTACATCTCGGCGGCGATCATCTTCCAACTGCTGGGCTCGGCGTATGAACCGCTCAAGAAGCTGCAGCAGGAGGGCCCGAGCGGTCGCCAGAAGATCCAGGAATGGACGCGCTACGTCACGATCGCGCTGTGCGTGATCCAGGCCTTCGGGTGGCTGACGTTCATCACCAAGAGCAACCTCGTCTACGCCAACTGGGCGGGCAACCCGCTCTGGTGGGTCATGGCCATCACCGCTATGACCGCCGGCACTGTCTTCCTCATGTGGCTCGGCGAGCAGATCGACAAGTACGGCATCGGCAACGGTGTCTCGCTGATCATCACCGCGGGGATCCTCGCGCAGATGCCGGGCGCCTTGCTCTGGGTCGTCTCCAACTCACCGATCGGTCAGATCGGCTGGATCGGCGGGCTCTTCGGCGTCCCCGGCAACGACGAGCCGCAGCTCTCGTGGATGAACGTGCTCATGCTCGCGGGCGGGTTCGTGGGCGTGACGGCGGGCGCGGTGCTCATCACCGTTGCGCAGCGCCGGATCCCGGTGCAGCAGGCCAAGCACACGCGCGGTCGGCGCGTCTTCGGCGGACAGCGTTCGTACCTCCCGCTGCGTGTGAACCACGGCGGCGTGATGCCGATCATTTTCGCCTCGTCGCTCATGATCTTCCCGAGCGTCATCTTCAGTTCGATGGCCCAGCAGGCGGCGCAGAGCGATGCCGCGTGGTGGTCGGGCGCGACGGCGTTCCTGTCCGACGCCTTCCAGATGGGCAACTACCCCTACATGCTGCTCTTCGTCGGCATGATCTACTTCTTCAGCTACTTCTGGACCACCGTGCAGTTCAACCCGGAAGACATGGCCAAGCAGCTGCGCGACCACGGGTCGTTCATCCCCGGCCTGCGTCCCGGTCCGCGAACGGCCGAGTATCTCGAAACCGTCATGGAACGTGTCACCTACGTCGGCGCCGGCTTCCTCGCGGTCATCGCGTCGGTGCCTATGGTGGTGAACGCGAGCCTGAACATCGAGTTCATCGTCGCGTCGTTCCTCGGCGGCACCGGGCTGCTCATCGTCGTGTCGGTCGGGCTCGATCTCGTGCAACGCATCGAGGCCAACCTCCTGATGCGCAACTACGCCGGTTTCCTCGGCGGCGCCGACGGCGGCAAGGGGCCGCGCGTCCGCGGCCCGCGCTCCATCTGATCGAACCGCGTGCCCAACAGACCGATCACGATTTACTCAGAGGGCGAGATCCGCGCGATCGAACGCGCGGCAGACTCCCAGCGCGCGATCCTGCGCGAGCTCGCCGATGCTGTTGTTCCGGGCATCCAGACAATCGAACTCGATGCGCTCGCGCGCACGCTCATCGCTCGTCTCGGCGCGGAGGCGCTGTTTGAGGGGTACCGCCAGGGCGGCTCGCCGCCGTTCCCCTCGCCCGTGTGCGTCTCTGTCAATGACGAGGTCGTGCACGGGATCCCGGGCGACCGTGTGATCGAGGCGGGTGACCTTGTTTCGATTGATGTGGGCATTCGGCTTGATGGATGGTGTGCTGACTCCGGCACGTGCGTGGTGGCCGGCGGTGGGGCGGGGGAGGCGGCTGAGCTCGTCGCCGCGACCCGGCGAGTGCTCGACCTGGCGATCGAATCCGTGCGGGCGGGCGTGCGCTGGTCGGAGATCGCGCGCGAGCTGGAGCGGGTCACCTTCGGCATGGGCCTCGGCATCGTCACGCAATACGTCGGGCACGGGATCGGGCGCGAGCTGCACGAGCCGCCCAAGGTGCCGGCGTTCTGGGAGGGGTTTCACGGCTCCGACTTCACGCTCGAAGTGGGGCAGGTGCTGGCGATCGAGCCGATTCTGACGGGCGCGAAGGGCAAGCCGGGCCCGGCGCGGATCCGCTTGGCGCGTGACGGCTGGACGGTGACCACGGAAGACGGCGTGCTGGCGGCCCACGAGGAGCGGATGATCGTGGTGGAACCCGGCGGGGCGCGCCGGCTCGGGGTGGATCCGCTGCTCGATGTGTGAGTTTTTGCGGGTTTCGGGTGTGGCGATGCCACTTCCGCCGGGGCCGTGCTATACTCGCCGACTCGGCGGATCGTCCGTGGTGGCGGGCGACAGGGGCATGGGTGCCTCCGCCGGTTCGAGTTGTCAGATCCGTGACGGATCGCGAGCGGGCTGTGCCCCGCGAGAGGTGTCGTGATGAAGGTTCGCTCGAGTGTCAAGAGGATCTGCGGCGACTGTCAGATCGTTCGCCGCAAGGGCAAGGTCCGCGTGATCTGCAAGACCGAGCCCAAGCACAAGCAGGTTCAGGGCTGACCCGAGCAATTCGAGAGGATTGAACGCATGCCGCGTCTCGCTGGTGTTGACATCCCCGATCGCAAGAAGCTGCGCTACTCGCTGCGGTACATCCACGGCATCGGCCCGAAGTTCGCGGACGAGATCCTCGAGAAGACGGGGATCGACCCGGACAAGAAGGCGATGGACCTGACCGACAACGAGGTCGCGCGGATCGCGTCGCTGCTCGACAGCGAGTACATCGTTGAGGGTGCGCTGCGTCGCCAGATCTCGCAGAACATCGGGCGTCTGAAGGACATCCGCTCGTACCGTGGCGACCGCCACCGGCGCGGGCTCCCGACACGCGGGCAGCGCACGCGCTGCAACGCGCGCACCCGCAAGGGTCGCAAGAAGACCGTCGCCGGCAAGAAGGGCGTCAAGGGCTAAGGGCACGAATTACCTATGGCGAAGAAGCAGCGCAAAGTCCGGAAGAACGTGGTGAAGGGTGTCGCGTACGTGAAGGCGACATTCAACAACACGATCGTCACGATCACCGACACCAATGGCGAGGTGGTCTGCTGGGATTCGGCGGGCACGATCGGGTTCAAGGGCTCTCGCAAGAGCACGCCCTTTGCCGCGACGCGTGCGGGCGAGTCCTGCGGGCAGAAGGCCCGCAAGATGGGCATGATCGAGGTCGAGGTCCGTATCCGCGGCGCCGGCGCCGGTCGCGAGTCCGCGATCAACGGGCTCGTCTCGACGGGGCTCCGCGTGACGGCGCTCGAGGATCACACCCCGGTCCCGCACAACGGCTGCCGCCCGCGCAAGAAGCGGCGCGTCTGACCGGACGAACGATTCACCGCACGCTCCGCGTTCACGCGTGGGGCGTGTTGTTTCTCAGCGGCGAGCGAAAGCAGGGCAGCGCGTCCACGCCGACCGACGCGCCCCGCCCGATACCGTTCGCCGCGGTTCTCACGAACCGGTCGGCATGATGGGATTGGACTATGCGAGTTCGCTGGCGTGGCCTTGAGCTCCCCGCACGCGTGGAGCAGCAGGAAAAGTTCCGGAACGATGAGTACGGGCGCTTCGTCGTCGAGCCCTTCGAGCGCGGTTTCGGCACGACCATCGGCAACGCGCTGCGGCGCGTGCTGCTCTCCTCGCTCGAGGGCGCCGCGGTCACCGGGATCAAGATCACCGGTGCCGAGCACGAGTTCACCTCGCTGCAGGGCGTGATCGAGGACGTCACCGAGATCGTCCTCAACGTGAAGGATCTCGTCGTGAACCTGCAGGGCGACGAGCCCCGCACGATGCGTCTGGCGGCGACGGGCCCGGGCGAGGTCACCGCCGACCTGATCGAGGCCGACACCTCCATCGAGATCATCAACCGCGACCTCGTGCTCTGCACGCTGACCGAAGAGGTTGACTTCGAGATGGAGCTGCGTGTGTCGAAGGGGCGTGGCTACGTCCCGGCGAGCGAGCAGTACAACGACCCGAACGCCGAGGAAGAGATCGGTCTGATCCCGATCGATTCGCTCTACTCCCCCGTGCGCCGCGTGCGCTACAAGGTCGAGGAAACGCGTGTCGGCCAGAAGACGGACTACGACAAGCTGACGCTCGAGGTGTGGACCGACGGGACGACGACGCCGGACATGGCGCTCGTCGAAGCCTCGAAGATCCTGCGCAAGCACCTCAACCCGTTCGTGCAGTACTTCGACATCGGGCAGGAACGCGTGTCGGAAGAGGCCGCCGCCGCGGCGAGCGTGGACGAGGAACTCATCCGCAAGCTCAGCATGCCCATCGGCGAGCTCGAGCTCTCGGTGCGTGCGAGCAACTGTCTCGAGTCGGCGAACATCCAGACGGTCGCGGAACTGGTGCAGAAGAGCGAAGCGGAGCTTCTCAAGGTCCGCTCGTTCGGCAAGACTTCGCTGCGCGAGGTGAAGCGCAAGCTGGTGGACATGGGTCTTTCACTGGGCATCCCGCTGCCCGAGGGGTACCACGCCGGTTGAGGCGTCGGAGCAGGCGACGAGTTCGCCGAGGAGTCGAGCGATGCGACATCGCAAAGCCGGATACAAGCTGGGTCGGACCACCGCGCACCGCACGGCGATGCTGCGCAACCTCGCGGCGGGCCTGTTCGAGCACGGGCAGGTCGTGACCACGGTGCAGAAGGCCAAGGCCGTCCAGCCGATGGTCGAGAAGATCGTCACCCTCGCCAAGCGCGGCGACCTGCACGCACGCCGTCAGGTCATCGCGAAGCTGGGCGGCGACCGCCGCGCCTTCGCGTGGCTCTACACCGCCCGCAACGCGAGCGACGAAGAGCGTGATCGCGTCCGCAACATGAGCGACCGCGCGACGCAGTTCTTCGACATCCCCGACAGCGACGAGGTCGAGCGCAACCGCTACGGCGAACTGCGCAAGGCCCCGATGCTCGTGAAGCACATCTTCGACAACGTCGGGCCGCGCTTCGCCGATCGCGACGGCGGGTACACCCGCATCGTCCGCCTCGGCAAGCGGCGCATCGGCGACGCCGCCGAGTACGCGCTGATCCAGTTCGTCGGCGCGGAAGAGGGCCCGGAGATGGGCGGCACGCTCAGCCAGCGCCGCAAGAAGGCCGACCGTCGCACGGCGTACTTCGAGGAGATCTCGAAGGCGTGGGCCGCGCCCGACGCGCCGGCGGCAGAAGAAGCGCCCGCCGAGGCCGACACTTCGACCGCGGTCGCGGAGCCCGAAGCCGAGTCGTCCGACGAGAGCGGCGAGGAGAAGAAGGGCGATTCCTGACGCGTCCCGAGCCCCGGCTCATCGGACGGATCAGAGACGCAAGATCGACGCAGCGCCCGCCAATCACCGGCGGGCGCTGTTCATTTGCCGAAGCGCCCGCAACTCGGCGCGAGTATCTTGGAACAACCTTCCCGATCCATCGAGAGGAGAACCGATGCACGACGGGCAGCAGAACCCCAACGACCCCACGACCCCCGACGACCTGTACCTGGGCGATGTCGATTCGCCCGACTACGACGCCGACCTGCTCGACATGCAAGACATGCCCGCGTGGCCCAAGGTCATCGGCACGCTGAGCATCATCTTCGGCTCGGTGAGTGTGCTGTGCGGCGTGGTGGGCATCGGGGCGCTCGTCGCGTTCAACCCGATGACGATGAACGCGCAGATGTGGGAGGGTGCTACCTCGCCGCCGCCGGACCAAACGGCCGATCCGCTCTTCTGGGTGGGGGCGGGTGCCAGTGTTGTTGCCAACATCATCCTCATCGTTGCGGGCGTCATGTGCGCGGCACGGAACCACGTTTCCCGGATGGCGCATCTGACGTATGCGGCGATCTTCGTTGTGGCGGTGATTGTCTCCACGTACGCGCAGGTTCAATACCAAGCGGCGTTCGACAAGTGGCTGACAGAGAACCCTGATACGCAGATGGCACAGTTCAGCAACACGCAATTCAACTCGATCATCACGATCGTCTTTGTGTCGCTGTATCTGATCTGGCCCGCGTTCTGCGTCATCTGGTTTGGCATGGTCAAGCGCAAGCCAGAGGACTTCACCGGCGGGGTCGAGGTCGTCGCCTGAGCCGATCGGTCAGCCGACGTCGCGTCGCTGGAACAGGATGATCGCGACGCTCAGGAAGACCACGACGTGCGTTCCCGTGTAGAGCGTGAGGAGCCCGACGTACCCGGGCGGGACGTCGTTGCCCTGCGTGATCGCGTCCACCAGCCAGAAGGATTGCACGTTGGGGATGAACGACCAGCCGACGCGCGCGGGCCAGTTGATGACCGTGGGCTGGAGGAAGATGTAGTCGCCGGCGCGGGGGTTGCGTGCGACGTCGAGCCCGCCGGCGTTGACGATCGTGAAGATCGTGTCCGACTCGGCATCGATGGTGCGCACGAAGATCGCGGGGTCCGGTGACTCGTCGATCGCGCGTCCGTCGTTGACGTCACCCGCGAAGGGCGTGTGCGCCGGCACGGGCATGCTCACGCCCGACGGGTCGGCGCCGTAGTAGATCGACATCCCCGGGCGCAGCAGTTCCGTCGGCGGGACGGCGAGCTCGATCCGCAACTGCGCGAGCGGACGCGTGAGGTCGAAGGGCTCACGGAGTTCCTCGATCGGCCCGTCGTCGAGCGTGGCGACGCGCCGGATCTCGCCCACGGGCGTGTTGGTGAAGGCGTAGTTCCCGAGCAGGTGGTTCGACAGCAGCCCGAGCACGAAGACGCCGGTCGCGACGACGAGCGTCATGACCTGTCCGAGCCTGGTCGAGGCGGCGAGCGCGACGGATGTGAGGACGAGCATCGCGAGCAGCACGCAGCCGCAGGCAAGGGTGATCTGCGGCTTGAAGTCGGTGCCGATCGCCTGCCACGCCCATTCCTTGTCGAGCATGAGCGTGGTGACGTAGCCGAGCACGGACATGGGGAGCATGAGGATGACGGCGGTGGAAGAGAAGACCCAGTTGTAAAAGTAGTTCCCCCAGGTCGCGACGAAGACGGGGATGAGGACGGAGGCGAGCCCGAAGAGGATGACGGGTCCGCTGGGATCGTCGCGCGCGGTGGACATGACCTCGTGGCGGATGCCGTAGAGGAAGAAGACGAGCATGATCGTGGTGGCGATGGTGATGGAGGCGGCGACGCCGAGGTACTTGCCGATGACGAAGAGGGGTCGCCCGACGGGCTTGGAGATGACCGTGAGGACGGTTTTGTTCTCGATCTCGCGGGAGAGGACGTTGGTGGCGATGAAGGCGGCGAGGAGCGTGGCGGCGACGAGGACGGTGGCCAGGCCCATGTCGAGCAGGAGCTTGTCGTCCCCATCGACTTCCTTCTCTTCCGAGAAGCCCATGGAGTAGGCCGAGAGCAGGACGTTGAAGACCTGCGCGACCGCGGAGGCGAGGATGATGACGAAGACGATGGGCTGGCGCAGGCTCTCGCTGAAGGTGTTGCGTGCGATGGCGAAGAGTTGTCCGAACATCGGCGCTCCGTGGGTCTGCGGATCTCGCGGCGACGAAGGGTAGGGGGGCGGATCACGTCTCGGCGACGCGATGTACGCAACCGATCGGCGTGGGATGCGTAGGTTCTGGCGCGCCGGTTCCGGTAGAATCCCGGAGCGGGACGCCGGCAGGGTCGAAGCCTCCATTCGACGTGCCCCCGGCGTCCGAACCGACGGACCGCTCACGAGGACCCCGATCGCATGGTCGAAGATCATCTCGCGTACAAACGCGCCATCAGCGTCAGCATCGTCGGGCTGCTCATCCAGCTCACGCTGGGTGTGCTGCTGCTCGTCTACTCGCGACTCGGGACCGACCCCGCCGCGCTGACCGGCTCGCTGCTCGTCCTGCTCGGCGCGCCGGTGTGGCTCGCGCTCGCGGTCGTGTTCCAGCAGCACAAGCTCGAGCGGCTCGAGGCGATGGAGATCGAGGCGTTCGAGTCCTCCACCGCCGCGCGTTCCACCGTCTTCGAACGCGTGGACCCGAGCCAGCACCCGCAGGCCGCCAAACTCGTGTGGATGCACAAGTGGTTCCTGCCCGCGGCGAGCCTGATCATCGCGGCGTCGCAGATCGTCGTCGGCGTGGTGCGCTACTCGGGCACGCGCGAGGCGACCGACATCGAGACCTTCGTCGCGCCGCCGCAGGGCGGGTGGGCGATCGCGCTGGGCGTCTCGCTCGCGGTCGTCGGCTTCGTGCTCGCGAGGTTCGTCGCGGGCATGGGCAAGCAGAAGGCGTGGGCGCTGCTCAACGCCGGCGCGGGCGTGGCGGTGGCGGCTGCGCTCGCGGGGCTGCTGCTCGCCGCCGCGCACTTCCTCGCGCTCGCGCTCGGGCAGGAAACGCTGCTGCGCAACCTGCCGCTGGTGATGGCGGTGGTCCTCGTCGTGCTGGGCGGCGAGATGGTCATCAACTTCGTGCTGAACATCTATCGCCCGCGCGCCGCGGGCGAGGTGATCCGACCGGCCTTCGACTCGCGCATCCTCGCCTTCGCCGCCGCCCCCGACCGCATCGCGGAATCGATCAGCGACGCGATCAACTACCAGCTGGGCTTCGACGTTTCGGGCTCGTGGTTCTACAAGCTGCTGAGCCGGCGCTTGGCGTCGCTGCTCGTGCTGGGCGTCGCGGTGACGTGGGCGCTCTCGCTCTTCACGGTGATCGAGCCGCACGAGCGCGGGATCCTGCGCGTCAACGGCGAGTTCCGCGGCGTGCGCGATTCCGGGCTGGTGATCAAGCCCCTGCCGTGGCCCTTCGCGACCATCGAGAAGCGCGCGGCCCTCTCGGAGACCGAGCTCATCGTCGGCTTCGACCGCGTGCGCGAAGACCCAACGGAGCCGATCCTCTGGACGGGCGAATCGGGCGATCGCAACGACGAGATGATCGTCCTGCGCAGCACCGCGGACGACGTGAGCGAGGAGCTCTCCGTCGCGATCGTCTCCGTGCCCGTGCGGTACACGGTGCGTGACCTCGAGAAGTACGTGCTGCTCGCGCAGGACGGTTCACCCGCCGACCCCGACGAGCATCGACGCGACCTGCTCCGCAGCATCGCGTCGCGAGAGATCACCGGCGTCATGGCGGCGCTCGCGCTGCCCGAGGTGCTCGGGCGTGAACGGCGGGGGCTCGGCGTCGTCATGCACGAACGCATTCAGCAGGCCTTTGAAGACGTGGACGCGGGCGTTTCGGTGACCGCCGCCTCCCTTTCGCTCGCGCGACCCCCCGTCGAGGTCGGCGAGGCGTTCGAACAGGTAATCGCGGCGGAGGCGAAGCAGGCCGCGGCGATCGAAGCAGCCGGCGCGACCCGCATCCGCCAGCTCGCGTCGGTCGCGGGCAGCGCGGAACGCGCCGAAGAGATCATCGAGCAGATCAACGCCCTCGATGCGCTCACCGACCAGCAGCAGATCGACGAGCAGGAGCTGCGCCTGGCGCTGTTGATCGCAGACGGCGGCGGGAACGCGGCTCAGCGGATCTCCGAAGCCCGTGCCGAACGCTGGGAGCGCCACATGGCGGCGCGGGCCCGCTTCGCGCAGAAGAGCGGGCTGCTGATGTCGTACCGCGCGTCGCCGCTGGCGTACCGCGCCATCTCGTACACCTCGGCGCTGCGTCAGTCGCTCGCGAACGCGCGCGTCTACATCACACCAGACAACGCGTTCGACGTGACCATCAACCAGGAAGAAGTGGACCCGGGGATCACCGGGTTCGGCCCGGGGCTCGACGAGACCCCGGAGGATCTGTAGGAGCTACGCGACGTGCGCACAAACGCAATCACGCTGGTCGTCACCGCCCTGATCGTGCTCGGGTTCCTCGTGTACATGAGCACGTTCACGGTGCGCTTCAACGAGGTCGCCATCCTGACGACGTTCGGGAAGGCGGGCGAGAACTCGGTCGTGTCCGAGCCCGGGCTACGGTTCAAGTGGCCGTCACCCGTGCAGGCCACCACGATCTACGACAAACGCCTGCGCTTCCTGCAGGGCGCGCTCGAGACGCAGCAGACCGCCGACGACAAGCAGATCGTCGTCGAGTTGTTCTGCGCGTACCGGGTGTCGGACCCGCTCGCGTTCCACCAGCGGTTCCAGTCCGCGGGGTCGTCGTCGCGCGAACGCTTCAACGCCGCCGACGAACGCCTGCGCACGCTGATGCGCAGCGCGTCCGCATCGGTGTCGGCGTACACGATCGGGGAGCTCTTCGGCGACAACGCCGACGAACAGATCGCGGCCCTTGAATCGGACATCCTCAACGCGATCCGGGGCGGCACGGACGACGGCGCGGGGGCCGCGGCGAACGGGATCGATGTCCAGCTCGTCGGGATCAGCCGCATCCTGCTGCCCGAACGCACCAGCCAGGAAGTCATCACCCGCATGCGCGCGACGCGCCAGCGACTCGCGGCGAACGCGGAGTCGGTCGGGCTCGCCGAGTCGGCCAAGATCCTCGCCGACGCCAGCAGCGACGCGAGCCGCATCATGAACTTCGCGGAGTTCGTCGCGGCGGAGATCCGGAACAAGGGCGACGAGGAAGCCTCGCAGTTCATCGCGGCGCTCGACGAAGACCCCGAGTTCTTCGCCTTCCTCTCGCAGCTCGACCTGCTCCGCCAGGGACTCGGGCGGCGTGCGACCGTCGTGCTCGACAGCTCGTTCGCGGGCATGGGCGCGTTCGATCCCGACGCGATCGAGCAGGCTCGCAACGGTGAGATCCCCGACCAGTTCAGGCTCGATGGCGATGCCGGGGGTGATCGTTGAACGAGCATCAGGACCACATCGATACGGGCGGCCCGCTTGAGGAGATGCCCGTCGAAACGCCGCGTCGTGCGGCGTCGGTGACGCTCCGAGGCGAGGACGCGCGCGTGGCGCGGGCCGTCTCGATGGAGGCGGCGAACCAGTCGCTCGCCGACGCGCTGCGCATCCTCTACTACGTGCTGCTCTTCTCGCTTGCACTGATGGTGGTGCTCTTTGTGATGTCGGGCGCGCGCACGATCGAGCAGGGCGAGTCGGGCATCCGCGTCCGCTTCGGGAAGATCGTCGAGAGCGGGCTCACCCCCGGGCTGCGATTCAACCTGCCGCGTCCCGTCGGCGAGATCATCACCATCGGGTCGGGCGACGAGAGCGTCGAAGTGCGCGACGCGTTCTGGGATCCGGTCATCGACCCCGACCAGGTCAGCGGCGGGCCCCCCGGGCGCAACAACCTCCGCCCGGGGCGCGAGGGCTCGATGATCACGAACGATCTCAACCTCGTGCACGCACGCTGGAAGCTCGACTACACGCGCTCGCAGGCCGACCGCTACCTCGAGAACATCCACCCCGATCACGAGGCGTCGCTCGTGCGCGCGCTCGTGCAGCGGGCCGCGGTGCACGGTGTCGCGCAGACGCCCATCGACGCGCTCATTGGCTCGGGCGACCAGCGATCGCAGGCGCTCAGCGTTGGAGCGCTCGAGACGAGCACGCGCGCGAAGGTGCAGGATTCGTTCGAGGCGCTCGACCTGGGGCTTCGGGCGCTCGACCTCCGCGCGACGCCCCTGCGGGCGCCGCAGCGCGTGAACCGCGAGTTCCAGCAGGTGCTCACGGCGCAGCAGCAATCCTCGACACAGCTCGAGAACGCGCGGCGGAGCCGCACCGAGCAGCTCAACCAGGTCGCCGGCAGCGCGCACGAGCCGCTGCTCGCGCTGATCGAGGAGTATGAGCGTGTGCTCGAGACGGGCGGCGTGGAGGCCGGCGCCGACGTGCTCGATACGATCCGCGCGGTCTTCGACGGCGAGTTCGACGGTCGCACGCTCGAGGTCAACGGCGAGGTCTTCGAGGGCTTCAAGATCGGCGGGAGCGCCTCAGAGACGATCGTGCAGGCAGAGCAGTACCGCACGACCATCCGGCGCGCGGCGCAGTCACGCGCGGACGACTTCCTCGCCAAGCTCTCGAACTACCGCGCGAACCCGAAGCTCACGCTGGTGAACGAGATGACCGGCGCGATCCAGGAGTTCCTCGGGCGTGAGACGACGGAGACGTTCTGGCTCCCGGGCGGGAGCGATTTGCGGATGCTCCTGACGCCCGATCCCGAGTGGAAGCGTGAGATCGAACGCGCGGTGCGTCGCCGAGACGTCGAGCAGAACGAGGCGCGCCGGAACGCGTTCAACTCCGGGACGATGCGCGAGTAGCCGAACCGACGGGGGATCCATGCCCGAGCACCCGCAGCACGAGCACGCCGGCGAAGAAGCGATCGTCGCGACGCACAACCTCTCGAAGGTCTTCAAGGACTTCTGGCTGCGCGATCGCGCGCGCGCCGTGGACTCGATCACCTTCCAGATCCATCGCGGCGAGGTCTTCGGGCTGCTCGGGCCAAACGGATCGGGCAAGTCCACGACGATCAAGATGATCCTCGGGCTGCTCAAGCGCAGCGGCGGCCACCTCAGCGTCGTCGGGAAGGCGCCGCAGGAGGTCGATATCAAACGCCGGATCGGGTACCTGCCGGAGGAGTCATACCTCTACCCGTTCCTCAACGCGCGCGAGACGCTCGAGTACTACGCCAAGCTCTTCGGGCTCGAGCGCAAGACAGCGCAGCGTCGCGTGGACGAACTGCTCGAGATGGTCGGGCTCGCCGGCGTGCAGCACCGTCAGGTGCGCGAGTACTCCAAAGGGATGCAACGCCGCATCGGGCTGGCGCAGGCGCTCATCAACGACCCCGAGTTCCTCATCCTCGACGAACCGACCACGGGGCTCGACCCGATCGGCACGCGACAGGTCAAGGACCTGATCGTCACGCTCGGTAAGCGCGGCAAGACCATCCTGCTCTCGAGCCACCTGCTCTCCGACGTCGAGGACGTCGTGAGCCGCATGGTGATCTTGTACGGCGGGAAGATCCGCGCCGAGGGGACGTGCGAGGAACTGCTCGAATCGCGCGACCGTTCGATCGTGCAGACCGACTCGCTCGACGACGAGACGCTCGCCGAACTGCGCTCGGTGCTCGAACGCCGCGGCCATGCGATCGAGGGCGTGTCGCGCCCGAGACAGAAGCTCGAAGAGCTCTTCGTGGACATCGTCGATCGCGCGCGGAGCGAGCAGCTCGCGACGAGCGGTGCGAGCAATGACGGCTCGACCGCCGCGTTCCTCCAGGGCGATGAGCAGGGCGGCGACGCGCTGATCGAGCAGTTGGTCGCCGGCGAACCGGAGATCGAGGCGCCCGAGGTCGAGCGTCCGCCCGCGCGGCGTGCGCCGGAACAGCCCGACGTGATCGAGTCGCTCGTCTCGAAGGATGCGGCGCCGGAACCGGAACCCGTGGAAGAGGCCACCTCATCGGACGCGGTCGATGACGAGGTGATCAGTTCGCTGCTCGGCGACGACGAGGACGAGCCCAAGCGATGAACCTCACCGACTTGCTTGCCCGCGCGAACCGGTTGCAGCAGGGGCGACGTTTCAAGCTCGTCGCCAGCGCCGCGATCGCGGTTGTCACGATCGGTCTGTTCGCGGCGTTCTTGGTTGCGGCGAACGAACCGGGCGCCGCCGAGCGGATCGCCGAACGCGCGAGCGAGCGGGCCGAGGCGCTGCGCGCCGGGATCGCCGAGGTCGAGCGCACGAGCCCCGTGGAGGCGCTGCGGGGCCTCGGGCGCACGATCCTGACGACGCTCGTGAGCGATCAGAGCTTCGGCGCGGTCGCGCAGGTGGGGCTTGCGTTCCTGCTTGTCGGCGGGATCTTTGTGGCGCTGGTGTGGCTGGGGATCGGGCTGAGTTCGATCGCGCTGCTGCTGGTGTCGTGGGGCGTGGCGTGGCCGCTGATGCTCTTCGAGCCGACGTCGGCGTTCGGCGGCCTGCTGTTCGCGTCGTCGCCGCTGGTGCTGGCGTTCATCACGTGCCTGCAGCTCTTGCGTGCGGCGTTGAGCGGGTCGAACCCGGTGACGGCGGTGGCGCGGAACGTGCTGAGCGAAGCGGTGCGGATGAAGGTCTCGCTCGTGTTCATCGTGCTGCTGATCATGCTGCTGGCGGTCGTGCCGAGTGTGTTGAACGAGGCCCAGCCCCTGCGCTATCGGGTGCAGCAGTGGATGCAGTACGGGATCGGGTTCTCGTATCTGCTGATGTCGATGATGACGGTCTTCCTCTCGGTTGCGACCGTGACAACCGAGCAGCGCGAGAAGATCATCTGGCAGACGATGACCAAGCCCACGGCGCCCTGGCAGTACATCCTGGGCAAGTGGGTGGGCGTGATGAGCGTCAACGCGGCGCTGCTCGTGGTGAGCGCGGCCGGCGTGTACATGTTCACCGAGTACCTTCGACACCAGCCCGCCGAGGGCGAGGTGGCGTACATGGTCCGGACCGACGGGCAGCCCGGCATGACGCTCGACCGGCGGATCCTCGAGACGCAGGTGCTCGTGGCGCGCGTCGGCGTCTCGCCGGAGCCCTTCGAGCCCACCGAGGACCGCATCCAGTGGGCGGCCGAGCGGCGCACCGACATCCGCTTCCGCAACGATCCGAGCCTCACCGAGGCGGATCGTGCGCAGGTCATGCAGGAGGAACGCGAGGCGTTCCTCGAGGCGTTCAACGCGCCGATCGAGGACGTGGTCGAACGCCGCATCCTCGCGCAGATGTCCTCCAACCCGGATATCCAGGACGTCCCGGTCGTTCGCCGCTTCGCGCGAGAAGAGGTGATGACGGAGTTCGAGGCGCAGTCGCGCACGATCGAGCCCGCGACCTCGCGCACGTTCCTGTTCTTCGGTGTCAACCCATCCGAGCGGCTCACGGAATCGGAGTTCGAGGACATCCTCCGATCCGTCGAAGAGCAGCGCGAGCGAGGCGAGCGCCCCACGTTTCAGGTCGGGCGCGAGTACCTCACGCTGCGCTACAAGATCAACTCGGCTTCAAACACGCCGACGGACATCTACACGATCGGTGTGTTCACCAACGGCACGCCGTGGCCCGCCACGCAGGACCCCGTGACGGCGGGGCGGAACCAGTCCGCGCTGAACGTCTCGCAGATCCTGACGTTCCCGGTGGAGATGGTCCCGCCCGACGGCGTGCTGCAGCTCAACATCAGCAACCCGCCGATCAATCCGACGCCGCAGAGCCCGCGTTCGATCACCATCCCGCCGGATGGTCTGGAGATCATGTACACGGCGGGCGGGTACGAGCTGAACTTCTGGCGGATCATGCTGATCGTCTGGATCAAGCTCGGCTTTATTGCGGCGGTGGGCGTGGCGACGGGGACGTTCATGTCGTTCCCGACGGCGTCGTTCGCGACGATCGCGGTGCTCTTCGCCGCCGAGTCCGCGGGATTCCTCAGCGAGAGCCTGCAGTTCCACTACACGCTGAACCGTGACGGGAGCCGGAACTACTTCAACATGGCGATCCGCCTGATCGCGATCCCGATCGCGGGGGGGTTCAAGCAGTTCGCGGAGCTCGAGCCGGCGACCAAGCTGGTGGAGGGGCGGCTGGTCTCGTGGGGCGACGTCCTGCTCGCGCTGGGGATCGTGGGCTCGTGGACGCTCGGGACGCTCTCGCTGGGCTGGGCAATCTTCCGCAAGCGCGAACTGGCGATCTACTCCGGCAACTGAACCGCCCGGGCCCGGTGCCCGAATAGAGTTCCCAGGAGGCACGCATGCTCACACGCGACGGGACCATTCAGGCGATCGCGGCTCTCGTGCTGGTGCTGGCGCTGGCCAGCGCGTCGGCGCTCTCGCCGCGCATGGCAGCCGAGGCCGGGCGCGCACAGCTCGTCTACACGGATCAGGCGAGCGAGGGCGATCCGCCGGAGGTGGCGCTGGGCATCGCGATGGGCGCGTTCCGCGGGCTTTTCGTGAACTACCTGTGGATCCGCGCGAACCAGCTGAAGGAAGACGGCAAGTTCTACGAGGCGATCGAGCTCTCCAGCGCGATCACGAAGCTGCAGCCGCGCTTCCCGCGCGTGTGGGCCTTCCACGCGTGGAACATGTCGTACAACATCTCCGTCGCGACGAAGACCGCGTCGGAGCGATGGACGTGGGTGAAGGCCGGCATCGACCTGCTGCGATCGCAGGGCATCCCGCGCAATCCCAACGACACGCTGCTGCACAAGGAGCTCGCGTGGATCTTCAACCACAAGATTCAGGGCTTCAGCGACGACGCGAACCATTACTACAAGCGTGAGCTCGCGCGCGAATGGACGGAAGTGCTCGGCACGCCGCCCAACACCGCGGCGATGTCGCGGGAACAAGCGACGGCGGCGTACGAAGCCTTCCTGATGCCGATCGTCGAAGCGCGCGCACAGGTCGAGTCGCTCGCCGAGGTCGAGCTCGCTTTGCATCTCGAACGATCGGACGACACGGCGGACGACACCACGTATGAGCCCCGCGTGCTCGAACTCGTCGAGCGGATCGAGGACGAAGCACGCATTGAGCTCGGGATGGACCTGCTCCGCCTGCTCACGGTGCATGAGGCGCAGAACAACTCGTGGACGGGCTCGACGCTCGGCGCGGGTTCGCGCAGCGCGGAATCCAACAGCTCGCTCAACGCGCTTCTCGAGGATGAGCGCTACGCGCTGGCGTGGGAGGTGCTCGTGCCCCACGTCCGCCGCAAGGTGCTCATCGAGGACTACCACATGGAGCCGTCGCGCATGCTCCGCTACACGCGCGACTTCGGCCCGCTCGACTGGCGCCACCCCTCCGTCCACGCGGTCTACTGGACCACGCGCGGCGTCGAGGAGGGCGAAACCCGCACCGAAACCACCGGCTTTACCACGCTCAACACCGACCGCATCACCCTGCACGCGATCCAGGAGCTCTTCCGCTTCGGCGATATCCAGTACGACTACGCCAGCAACGAGTACTTCGCGCTGCCGAGCTTCCACTACGCGAGCACCTACGGCGAGGTGCTCGCGATCCTGCGCGACCGCGCGCAGGCGCGCAACGAGGTCGCCGATGATCCGAACCGCGCGTTCCGTCTCTACTCGGCGGGGTACGAGAACTTCATCCGCGAGGTGATCCGCATCTCGTTCAATCGCGGCGATATCGCGATGGCCGAGCGGTATCACCGGCAGCTGCGCGAGGCGGACTGGCTCAACCAGACCGACGAGCGCCTGCTTCTCGAACTCAGCGAGCTGTCGCTCTCGGAGTTCGTGCAGAAGCAGCTCGAGGAGCGGATCGAGATCCCGCACGTCGCGGTGAGCGAGATCGAGGCGGCGATCACGCAGGCGTTCCTGCAGGGCCTGCTGCGCAACGACTCGCAGTTCTTCGCGAATCGGCTCGCGTACGCGCGCAAGGTGTACGACAGCTTCCGCGGTGCGCAGGACTATCGCACTCTTGTTGACGCCGATGCCCGTCGGATGCTGGAGTACGTGGGTGACACCTTTGCCGAGTCGGTATCGCGCGTGCTCGTGCGCCTGCTGACGGGGCGTCAGTGGCGCTTGAATTCCATGGACGACGTGCAGTACGGCAACGCGTCATCGGTGCCAAGGGAAGCGAAGGCGGGCGGGATGATCCCCGAGGTCGCCGGGCAGTTCGCGGGCGGGCAGTCGCTGGGGATCGGCCAGTCGGCGATGCTCTTCAGCCGGTTGCCGGCGGAGCTGCAGCTCGCGGTGTACGACGACCTGATGCGATTCATGGCGAGCAACTTCCCGCAGATCCCGCAGGAGGGTCGCGAGCGGTACTTCCCGCCGCCGCCGGGCATCGAGGAGTATCGCCAGCGTTTGCAGACGTTCGAGCAGACGAACGCGGAGACGTGGCTGCCGCAGATGCTCCAGCGGGAGCAGCAGTAAGCATGGCGTACCCGCTCGTGCGCACGGAGTTCGGCGTCGCGTTGCGCGGGCCCGCCGGCGATGACCTGCCGATCCGTCATGTGATCGGCATCGGTCGCAACTATGCCGAGCATGCGCACGAGCAGGGAGCCGATGTCCCCGAGCGGCCCATGGTCTTCACGAAGAACCCGGCGTCTTGCTGCCTGCACGGGGACGAGATCGTCATCCCGGAGATCTGCGCGAACGAGGAGCAGGTCGATTACGAGGGCGAGCTCGGCGTGATCATCGGGCGCGCGGCGAAGGACGTTTCCGAAGACAACGCCCTCACGCACGTGCTCGGGTACTGCGTGGCGAACGACGTATCGGCGCGCTGGTGGCAGAAGAAAGGCAGCGGCGGGCAGTTCTGCCGGGGCAAGTCGTTCGATACGTTCTGCCCGCTCGGGCCGCACGTGACGCCGGCGAGCGACGTCCCCGATCCGCAGGTGCTGCGGCTGACGACGACACTCAACGGCGAGGTGGTGCAGGACGCGCCGACCAGCCAGATGATCTTCCCGGTCGCCACGCTCATCACGGAGCTCTCGCGCGGGACGACGCTCCTGCCCGGCACGATCATCCTGACCGGCACGCCCAGCGGCGTGGGCATGGCGTACAACCCGCAGCGTTTCCTGCGCGATGGTGACGAAGTCTCGATCACGATCGAGGCGCTCGGCACGCTGACGAACCGCGTGCGTTAGAGTTCGGATTCCCAAGCAATACCCGATATGATTGTTGAATCTATCGGCTCCCTGATTCCAAGGAGTAGCTTGTGCGAATCGGAATTGCGTGCGTCGTGACTTCTGCTTGCATTGTCTTCGCGGGATGTGGTACGGCCGGTCAAGTTAGCTTGCCGGAGCCATCCACTATGAATGGAGTATTCGTCGAGACGACCGGAACGTATCGCCAAGGGTACATTGGCCATGCCGGGGTCTCGGGAATCGCTAGAAACGACACGGGTCGTGACCTGCAAGCTCTCGCCATCTACTTTGACGTGTTGAATGATGAAGATGAAAAGGTCGCTGATGCGGCGGCAACTACATCCTCGCTTAAGGCTGGGCAGATTTGGCGGTTTCAAGCAGTCTTCTTGGCGCCGTTTGGAGCTGAATTTGCAAAGATCCGATTGGCGCGAGTGCTTGCTCCATGACTTACCGTAGAATCCTTACCCCATCGGCGGGTACATGAACTCTTCGCGCACGACCTTGCCGTTCTCGACGGTGTAGACGCCGACTTCCTGCATGGTCATGCGCGGCCACGAGCCGTCCTTGGGTTCGACGTCGAGCTCCATGATGACGCTGAATCCGTTCTGCCCGAGGTACGGGCCGGTCGCCTTCATGCTGTGCACCGTGTGCGCGTTGAACCAGTAGTCGTGCTTGCCTTGCACCGCCTCGCGTCCGGTGTGGCTCATGCCGTCGGCTTCGACGGAGGTGAAGTTCGGGTCGTAGTGGGCGTCCCACAGCGGCGCGTCGCTCGCGGCGCCGGAGTTGACGTGATCGACGACGGCCTTCCCGATCGGCGCGTGCGGGTTGGGTGCGGGCTGTTCCATGGGCGTTCTCCTTGGTTGGACCGCCTGCAAGATACCGCGCCGGACCGAGAACACGCGAGTTGGGTGAATCTCGGCAAGGCGTGCGGGCAGACCGGGTCCGATCACGCTCCCGCCGCGCGTGCGGGAGGCCGAGCGATTGCAGCGGGCTGATCGCGGCGCATGCTTGATGAGTCGGGTCGGCGAACCGGCCACGACAAACGGGCGAGCACAGGGCCCGTGCTGAAGGAGGAGTTGAAGATGCGTATGACCTGCCTCACGGCGATCGTCGCCTGCGGTGTCGCGCCCCTTGCGCACGCCGCCGTCATCACCGAAGCCGATCTCACGACCGGCGCGACCAGCGGCATGAAGTTCTCCGGGGCGATGGCGGTCACCGTCACCTCGCCGGTGCGGGAGTTCCGCCACAAAACCGTGAACGGCGTCCGAGCCGCGGGCGTGAAGGGTGGATCGGTCAACGGCGAGATCGACAACGCCGAATCGATCCGCTTCGACTTCGCGTCCCCGATGACCGTTTCGGCGCTCGAGGTGGCGCACCTCTATAACGCGGGCGAGTTCGGCGACAGCCCTGCGGAGGTCGCGCTCGTGCGTGTGAACGACTCGCTCGACTACCTGCTCCAGGTGACGTCGGAGACGACGGCGGACTGGAGCGGTTCCGGGTCGGCAACGAACACGTCGATCGCGACGGAGGCCGGCGGCGGCGCCTGGCTCGTCGCGGGCACCGATCTGTTCGGTATCGCGGTGACGTCGATCGAGCTTCTTTCCGGGAACACGGGCAACGGGAGCAAGGCCGACTTCGGGTTCGTGTCCCTGACGTATGACGCGGTGCCCGCACCAGGTGCAGGTGCGGCGCTCGCAACGGCGGCGTTGTTCTCCACGCGCCGCCGCCGCGTCTGAGAGCCGCCCGAGGGCGACATCTGACAGCGCCCCCGCGGCTCGAGAGAGAGCGGCACGAGCGCCCCCGTGCAAGCGTGCGGGGGCGTCGCCGCGCGCTGATCGGGGGACGGGCGCTGCTACACTCGGTGTTCGCACCCCCGGAGCGGTTTCGTCATGTCGCAGCAAGCAGACTCGCGCCGATCGGCGGCGAGCATCCGTCAGCAGTTCCTCGACTTCTTCGTCGAGCGTGCCGGTCACACGGTGGTCCCGTCCTCTCCGGTGGTGCCCTTCGACGATCCGACGCTGCTCTTCGCGAACGCCGGGATGAACCAGTTCAAGCCGATCTTTCTGGGCTCGGTGGAGCCGGGGTCGCGCTTCGAGGGGCTGAAGCGCGCGGTCGATTCGCAGAAGTGCATCCGCGCGGGCGGGAAGCACAACGACCTCGACGACGTCGGGCGCGATACCTACCACCACACGTTCTTCGAGATGCTCGGCAACTGGTCGTTCGGGGATTACTTCAAGGAAGAGGCCGTGCAGTGGGCGTGGGAACTGCTCACCGATATCTGGGGCCTCGACCCGAACCGGCTGTATGCGACGTACTTCGAGGGGGACAAGTCGCTCGGGCTCGACGCGGACCGCGAGGCGTACGACCTGTGGACCCGGTACCTCCCGCCCGAGCGTGTGCTGCCGGGCAACACGAAGGACAACTTCTGGGACATGGGCGACACGGGGCCGTGCGGTCCTTGCAGCGAACTGCACTACGACAGCCGCCCGGAGCAGGAGCGCGCGAGCGTCCCGGGTTACCAGCTGGTGAACCGCGACTCGCCGACGGTGATCGAGATCTGGAACCTGGTGTTCATCCAGTACAACCGCACGGGCGCAACGAGCCTGGAGCCGCTGCCCGCGAAGCATGTCGATACCGGGATGGGCTTCGAGCGCATCGTCGCGGCGCTGCAAGGTAAGCAGAGCAACTACGACACGGACGTCTTCTCGCCGATCTTCGATCGGATCCGAGAGATCACCGGCGCGAAGCCCTACGGCGGCTCGATGACCGACAAGGCGGACACGGCGTACCGCATCCTCGCCGACCACGCACGCTGCCTGAGCGTCGCGATCGCCGACGGCGCGGAGCCGAGCAACGACGGTCGGGGGTATGTGCTGCGGCGGATCCTCCGGCGCGCGGTGCGTCACGGCAGGCAGACGATGAACATGGATCGCCCCTTCCTCGCCGATGTTGTGCCGGCGGTGGTTGAGACGGTCGGCGCGCACTTCCCGGAGGTGCGCGAGCGCGCCTCGCACATCCGTGACGTGATCGAGGACGAGGAGGCGTCGTTCCGGCGCACGCTCGATCAGGGGATGAAGCTCTTCGACATGGCCGTCGAGACCGCGACGAACAAGCCCGCGGGCGAGGGGCACCTCGTGATCGCGGCGAGTGACGCGTTCAAGCTGCACGATACCTATGGCTTCCCGATCGATCTCACGCAGGTGATGGCGGAGGAGCGTGGGCTCGCCGTAGACGCGGAGGGCTTCGATCGGCTGATGACCGACGCGCGCGAGCAGTCGCGCTCGCACGGCAAGCGCACGGCGGACGCGGCGCTGAGCCTGCCGCCCTCGGCGATCGATTCGATTCGCAAAATGCAGGTCGCGCCGACAGAAGACGAGCAGAAGTTCCAGCCCCGAGCGATGCGCGCCACGCTGCAGGCGATCTGGAACGGGACCGACTTCGATCAGGACATTGTCGCGGCCAACACACGACCGACCGATCGCTTTGCGCTCGTCTTCGACAAGACGTGCTACTACGCCGAGATGGGCGGGCAGGTCGCGGATGTCGGGCGCGTGCGCGCCGTCGGATCACCGGACGCGGGCGAGTTCGAGATCGAGGACGTCCGCGCACAAGGCGGGTACGTGCTGCACGTCGGGCGCCTGCGCAAAGGGCGGATCCGCGTCGGCGACGCGCTCGAACTGCGGATCGACGAAAGGCGGCGCGCCGCGATCGCGTCGAACCACACCGCGACGCACCTGCTCAACCGCGCGTTGCGCAGCGTGCTCGGCGAGAGTGTCGATCAGAAGGGCTCGCTCGTCGCGCCCGAGCGGCTGCGGTTCGACTTCTCGCACAGCGCGCCGGTCGAGGACGCGCAGCTCCTGCAGATCGAATCGATGATCGCTGAAGACATCGCCGGCGACCTCGTCGTGGACGCGAAAGAGGCGCCCCTCGCGCCGGCGCGGTCCATCAGCGGGCTCCGCGCGGTCTTCGGCGAGACGTACCCGGACCCCGTCCGCGTTGTTTCGATCGGACAGAGCGTCGATGAACTGCTCGCGGACCCGAGCAGCGACGCGTGGTCTCGACGCTCGATCGAGTTCTGCGGCGGGACGCACCTGCGCACAACGGGCGAGGCGGGGGCGTTCGCGCTCATCGGCGAAGAAGGCGTCTCGAAGGGCGTGCGTCGCGTGAGCGCGGTGACCGGTGCCGAGGCGCGGGCGGTGCACGCGACGGGCGAACGCCTCGGCAAGCGCATCGAGGGTGCGTCGAGTTTGCTCGATCAGCATCTGGCGGCGGAAGTGACTGAGATCCGTCAGCACATCGAGCAGGCGAGCCTGTCGCTCGCGACGCGACACTCGCTCGAGAAGGCGCTCGCGCCGCTCGTCGAGCGTGTGAAGAAACTCGAGAAGGCGGCGGCGAGCGCGGGACGCGAAGAGGCGGTGAGCGAAGCGCGCCGCCTGGCCGAGAAGGCCGCGGGCCCGATCATCGTGCTCGCGATTCCCGCCGGCGCGGATCGCCAGGCGCTGCTCTCGGCGATGGACGCGGTGCGCGCGCGCCATCCGGACGCCGGCATCCTGCTCGCGTCGGCGGACGCGGGCGAGGGCAAGGTCGCGATCGTCGCGAGTGTCGCGAAGGACCTCGTCGGGCGAGGGCTCAAAGCGGGCGACTGGGTCCGCGTCGCGTCGCAGGCGTGCGGCGGGAAGGGCGGGGGAAGACCCGACGCGGCGCAGGGGGGCGGGACCGAGCCCGACAAGCTCGCCGAGGCGCTCGACCAGGCCAAAGCCTTCGCGAGCGACGCGCTCTCCTGAGACCCGTGCAACGTCGCGGGTCCTCGCGCGTACCATCAAGCGACATGAGATGGACGCATGTTCTGAGTTCGATACTCGCGTTGTGCTGCTGTGTGCTCGTTGCGGCGCAGGCCACGCTCCCCGTGCCCGAGGGGTCGTACACCACGCGCTCGCGTCATTACGAGCTGGTGACGGATCTGCCGCGCGAGCGGGCGCGCGAGCTCGCGGCGCACATGGACGCGGTGAACGAGGGGTACGCCAAACGCATGTCGTCGTTCCGCAAGCAGCGTCCGGGGCGGAGTTCGCTCGCCATCTTCGCGGAGCGCGACACCTACCTTGAGTTTCTCCGCGGCATCGGCATCGATGGCACCGGCTCGGGCGGCATGTTCATCAGCGGGCACGGGCTCTCGGTCCTCGCGACGTGGATCAACGAGAAGCCCATGGCGCGCACGCACCACGTGCTCCAGCACGAGGGCTTGCACCAGTTCGTCAACGAGCGCATCGGATCGCTGCTGCCGATCTGGGCGAACGAGGGGCTCGCGGAGTACTTCGGTGAAGCGCTCATGGTGCGCGGCAGGCTCAAGACGGGCATCGCTTCGCAGGGACGGATCGAGCGCATCCGCGATCTGATCGAAGAAGGCGAAGCGCTGCCCTTCGAGATGCTCATCCGCATGACCAACGAAGAGTGGCTGCGCCGCGTGCGCACGGGCGAGGCGGGATCGGCCTCGGTGCTCTACGACCAGTCGTGGGCAATGGTCCACTTCCTCGTGCACGGCGACGGCGGGCGCTACCGCAGCGCGTTCGAGGACTACCTCAAACGCGTCTCCAGGAACACGCCGAGCACGTGGGCCTTTCGCGATGCCTTCGGCAGCAACGACCTCGAGCCGTTCCAGAAAGCGTGGGAGCGCTTCGTGCTCGAGCAGTGGAACCCCGACCCGCTCAGCACCGGGGTCGAGCGGCTCGAGTTCCTCGCAGAAGGCATCAACGAACTCGCAAAGGACAGCGAGCTGCCGCCCACGCTCGGAGGGCTGCGCTCGGCGCTCGTCGCGATGCCCTTCGTGCTGATCCGGCGTGAGCACGGCGTGTACATGCTGCAATCGGCGGAGCAGGACGAGCTCTTCGAAGCGCCGAAGCCGCAGCGACGCGGGCGGCGTGCGCCGACGATCAACTACATCCTGCAGCCGGGGGCGGCCCGCCCCGAGTTGTCGATCGAAGGGCTCTCGGTCCCCGTGCGGATCGAGTGGAATGAAGACGGGCTCGGCGGCTACGAGATCGTGCTCGGGTGATCAGAGGCGCTGCATCTTGACGAGCGTGGTCGCCTCGGCGGGTGTCCCGTCGGGCTTCATTCGTCGAGAGAGCAGAGACGCCGCGATCCCCTCTCCCCACTTCGTGTATTCGATCGCGTACGCACCCTCTTCGACGTCGCGTTCGAATCGCAGCGCGGCGTTGTCCGCAGCGATGAGCCTGAATCGCACGGATCCGGGCCCGGCGTCCTGAGTGCCCGAGCGGTAGAGGCGGATGGTGAGCGTGATGCCGTCGTCTTCCTCTTCGAGCATGAGGTGCTCGGTGAGCAAGAGACGATCGTCGCGGTGCACGCGGTACATCCCGATCATGGTGCCGGCGGCGGGCAACATCCAATGCTCTTCGAAGACCACGCCGTCATCTTCGCCGCGATAGGCCCCGGCGAGCCATGCGCAGTCGTCGATCGTGAAGGCCGGCTCTGCGTCGCGTTGCGCTCGGCTCGGCGTTGGGAACGCGAGCAGCACGCAGATCGTGAGTGCGAAGCCGGAGAGCGTGGCGCGTCGGATCGCGGTGTGCATCGGACATCTCCCGTTGGGTGGCGTGTCGTACACTGAACCGCACCAGAATAGCCAAGGAGCAGCCATGCCCGCCGACGTGATTGACTATCAGATCATCGGTGACGACCTGCAGGCGGTTGTCGTGACGCTGGACCCCGACGAGGCGGTCGTCGCCGAAGCCGGCGCCATGATGTACATGCAGCAGGACATCGACATGGCGACCAGGATGTCGATGACCGATCAGGACGGCGGCGCGTTCGGCAAGCTCTTCAAAGCGGGCAAACGCCTCGTGACCGGCGAGTCCTTCTTTATCACCTTCTTCAGCAACAACGGCCCGCAGCGGCGCGACGTCGCCTTCGCCGCGCCCTACCCGGGGCACGTCCTGCCGATCCGCCCCGCGGAGCACGGCGGGAGAATCATCTGCCAGAAGGACGCGTTTCTCTGCGGCGCGCGAGGCATCGATGTGGATATCGCGTTCACCAAGCGCATCGGCGCGGGCTTCTTCGGCGGCGAGGGCTTCATCCTCCAGAGCATCACGACAGACCCGGGCGATATGGAAGCGCTCGCGTTCCTGCACGCCGGCGGTTCGGTCGTGAAGCAGCAACTCGAGCCGGGGCAGGTGCTGCGCGTGGACACGGGGTGCCTCGTCGCGTTCGAGCCGACGGTTGACTACGCGATCGAGATGGTCCCGGGCATCAAGAACAAGTTCTTCGGCGGCGAGGGGCTCTTCTACGTCAAGATGACCGGGCCCGGCACGGTGTGGCTGCAGACGCTGCCGTTCAGCAGGCTCGCGGATCGCATCATCGCCAGTGCGCCGTCGAGCGGCGGCAGCTCGCAGGGCGAGGGATCGGTGCTCGGTGCGGCCTTCCGGATGATCGACGGACGCTGATCAAACGGTGCGAAGGCGTTCGATGAGGGCCGGGAGCATGGCGTCGGCGCGCTCGAGTGACTCGACGGCTTCGAACTCGACGCCGTCGGCGGCGGCGGACCACGCGCGGTTGATCTGACGCTCGCAGTCCGCGAACGCGTCCATCACCTGCGCGTACCCGCCCATCCCCATCGACTGGATGATCTGCGGGCGCGCGGACGCGAAGGCGGGCACCAGCGTGCGCTGCACCTCGCCCAGATTGTCGATGATCAGGTCGAGACGCTCGCGTTCGCTCCCCTTTGTGCGCACGTCGCGCACGGTCGCCCCGACCGTCTCGCGGATCGCGTCGGCGATGGCGACGGGGGTCTCGGGCGCATCGGCGACGTCCTGACCCGCGGCGCGCGGCGAGGTCTGCCCCGCGCCCTTGCTCGCGGCTCGCACCATCATCGCCGAGACAAAGAGCGTCGCGACCGAGAGCAGGAAGACCCACGAGGGCCACGTGCGGAACCAGACCGCCGGGTCGAACGATGCGCTCTTGATGAAACGCACGTCGTGCGCGCGCAGCAGCGCGATCATCTCCGCGTTGAGCGTGTCGCCCTTCACGGCGATCGGGCTCACCGCGGTGCGCTCGGCGACCGTCGCGGTCCCCGTTGGCGCTGTCTCGACCGCGGGCAGCGGCGGGAGATCGACCTCGACGTCTTCGACAACGATGAGCGGCTCGGGCTCGTCGTCCTTGGCGGCTTCCGCGAGCGCGCGTGCCGCCTCGATCTCTTCCGCGAGCGCTTTACCCTCGGGGGTGTTCGGGTCGTACGCGCCGGCCGGGGCGGCGAGCTCGATCCCGCGATCGATGAGCGCGGAGTCGTCGGAGCCGTCGCCGAGCGGGACGAGGTACGTGGTGGCGGCGGCGATGCTGCCCGCCATCGTCGCCAGCGCCATCAGCAGGTATGCAACGAGCTTCATCGATCAGCCCCCGATCAGCACGGCGGTGTTGACGCCCAAGGCGAGCAGCGCATCGCCCACGATGAACCCGGCGGCCATGGGCACGCCCCATTCTTCTGCCCAGCGCGCGCCCTTGACTTTGGTGACGATCATGTTGATGACGCACCCGATGCCGTAGGTCGAGATGTAGAGCATCGGCAGGTACATGGAGAGCCCGACGAGGACGCCGAGCCCGCTGAAGGCGCCGAGCCCCAGCAGCGCACCGATGAGCGCGCCGAAGCCGTAGAGGGCGTAGGGCATCTGCCCGCCCTGCACGCCGGTGATGATGGCCTGCAGCGCTTGCGCCTGCGGCGCGACGGTGTCGGTGCCCGGTCCGATGTCGATGCCGAACTTCGCCTGGTTGCCGGCGACAATGACCAGCAGGACGGCCATGGTGATGAGCGGGCCGATGCCGGTCGCGATGAGTTCGACCGTCTGCTGTTTGCGCGGGACGGAGCCGACGAGGTAGCCGGTCTTGAGGTCGGCCATCATGTCTGCGGCGCAGGTGATCGCGACGCATAACGCCGCGCCGACGAGCACGGCACCCAATACACCCCCGGGCCCTCCCAATAGCATGACGAGCACGACGGTGAGGAGCGCCATGCCGGAGATGGGCGACCAGTCGGTCATGCCGGTGCACTGCGCGATGATGATGCCGGCGAACCAGATCCACAGCGCGCCCACGACCGCGATGATGAGCGCCCGGAGGTGCGGGTCGAGCCCGGCGAGCAGCCCGGGCTTGTCCGCGGCGAGCTCTTCGACCTCGAGGACCTTGCGGTCGTCGGGGGCCGCGTCGAAGGCGGCCTGCGACTCGGCGGTCGCGAAGGCGATCGCGTACCCGTTGTGCTGGCTGACGTACGCGTCGGTCTCGATGCGCTCTTCGGTGAGCGGGTCGATGGTGTTGATGGCGCGCGAGCCGGTGAAGTCGGCGGCGACGAAGAGCAGCACCAGCGCCGCGAGCACCGCGACGATGAGCACGCGGATACCGAGTTCGTCGCGTTGCCCGATGTGCTCGTGCGACGTGACCTTGGCGGAGGCGATGGACTTGAAGGCCTCTTTGATCGCCGGGAGCGAGGCGATGACGCCCATCATCGCGCCGCCGAGCAGCAGCCCGATGCCCAGCGGTCTGTTGATCGCGCCGTAGGCGAAGCCTGGGGCTTCGAACGACTTCACGGACGCGGGGAGCCAGCCCATCGAGAAGAGGACCGGGTTGATGACGACGTAGGCGAGGATGCCGCCGGCGAGCACGAGCAGGCCCGCGCGACCGGTGAGGTAGCCCGCGCCGAGCGCAAAGGGCGCGATCGCGAAGATGAGTTCGATCTGCCCGGGGATCCCGAAGATGCGCCCGACGTCGATGGAGTCGTCTTTGACGACGAGGTCGGGCACGCCGTCACGGTCGCGGTCCACGCGCTCCGTGAGCACGGGGTCGTCCTGCCCGAGCCCGTTGTACGCGTAGTCCACGGGCTCGGCGTCGGGTTCGGTCTCGGCGGGGAGGCGGACCTGCAGGTCGGAGTAGCCGAACATCGGCTTGGCGGCCCAGCCGGTCTTGGTGCTGCGGAGGTCTTCCCACGCGAACGCTTCGCCCGCGACTTCGCCCACGCTCGCGCCGTACGCGCGCTTGGCGAGTTCGAGCGGGTAGCCCGCGCTCTTGAGGCGTCCGCGATCGCTCGCTTCGGGTTCGCGGGACGCGATGGCGATCGTCGCGCGCTCCGCGGCGTCTTCGAGGCGGATCTCCAGTTCCCGCACGGCGCGCGAGCGAGACGCGGCCTCTTCTGGGCTGAGGCCTTCTTTCTCTGCCGGGCGGTTCGCGGCCTTGGCATCGACGAGTTCGAAAGCCAGGCGGCCGTGCTCGATGAGCTCCGCCGGCGCGTCCCCTTCTTCGATCCACGTCGCGATCTGTCGAGTCAGCAGCATGTCGGCGCGCGAGATCTGCTCCTTCTCGACGAGCGTCTCGAGCCCGTCGAGCGGCGCCGGCGACTTGAGCTGTGGGAGCTGCGCGGGCGCGGCGATCAACGCCGACAGCAGGATCCCGATCACCAGCACGATGGACTTCTTCGGCCCCGCGCCGGGGGACTTGAGGATCGCGGCGACGGCGGTCGCGGAGGGGAAGCGCAGGCGTTCGATGTCGAGCATCTGCTTGCGCAGCGGGACGATGAACGCCCCGCCGAGGATCGCGCCCGCGACGCACGCGAGCGTGATGAGCCAGAAGTTCACTTCGCCAAAGCTCAGCGAGTACCCGAGCAGCAGGAGGACGGGGACCGTGAAGATGACGCCCGAGTTCGGCGTGTTGACGGCGGAAGCGACGGTCTGCGCGATGTTGGTCTCGAGGATGGTGCCCTTGCGGAGGATGCCCCGCAGGACGCCGAACCCGAGAACCGCGGCGATCGCAGAGCCCACGATCGTGAAGCCGATCTTCAGCCCCGCGTAGGTGATGGCGGCGTTCATCACCGCGCCGACGATCACGCCGAAGACCAGCGCCTCGATCGTGACCTCGCGGTACTTCTTCCGGGGCGCGCCCGGGTGATCACCGTTCGATGAACCGTTCGGCATGCAGACCCTCCAGCGGGTGACGAACGCGCGAGCCGTTCGCGTCGTGGTGGGGCATGGTGACGGGTTGTGAAGGTTTCCTCAACCGTCCGCGGCGCAGCGGATGGTTTGGAAAGCGATCGGGTCAGACCTGGCCGGCGAGCATCGCGGCGGCGAGCGCCTCGGCGTCGTCGTCATCCATGCCCGAGTCGTCGGAACCGCCCGCGGAGGGGGCGATGCCTTCGCCGGCGCCGAGCGCCTCGATGCGCTCGCGGACGTCGCCGATGTGCCCGACGCGGATGCCGAAGTTCTCGCCGACCTTTACCGCTTCGCCGAGCCCGATGACCTTGTTGTTGACCATCAGGTCGAGTTGATCTTCCGCGAGCTTGGGGAGCTCGATGATCGCGCCGGGGCGGATACCCAGCACCTCGCTGACAGAGATCTGCTTATGCCCGAGGCGCACGATGATCGGCACTTCGAGCTGCAGCACGCGTTGGAGGTCCGACGCCATGCAGGGATCATCGGCAGCGGGGGGGCTCGGACGTGAGCGGGCTCAGCCTTCGTAGCGTCCGAGCACGAGTGAGACGTTGTGCCCGCCGAATCCGAAAGTGTTATTGAGCACCTTGTCCACCCTGGCGTCGCGGGGGGTGTTGGGCACGAGGTCGATGTCCTCGAACTCTGGGTCGGGCGATTCGAGGTTTACGGTCGCCGTGACGGTGCCGTGACGGATCGCGCCGATGCAGGAGAGGCACTCGACCGCGCCGGACGCGCCGAGGGTGTGCCCGATCATCGACTTGGTGGAAGACATCAGCAGTTTGCCGCCGGCGGACTTCCGGGCGTGATCCCCGAAGACCTCGTACGCGGCGGCGACCTCGGCCTGGTCGCCAAGCGGCGTCGAGGTGCCGTGCGCGTTGACGTAGTCGATGTCTGTCGGGTTCAGCCGGGTGTCGCGAAGGGCGTATCGCATGGCGGCGGCGGCGCCCTTCCCGTTCGGGTCCGGTGCCGTGATGTGGTGCGCGTCGGCGGAGACCCCGCACCCGAGCAACTCGCACAGGATGTTCGCGCCACGCTTCTTCGCGTGTTCTTCGGATTCGAGCACGAGGACGGCGGCACCCTCGGCGAGCACGAAGCCGTCGCGGTCCTGATCGAACGGACGCGAGGCGTGCGCCGGGTCGTCGTTGCGCGTGCTCATCGCGCGCATCACCATGAAGGCGGAGAGGCAGAGCGGGCTGACCGCGCCTTCAGCGCCGCCCGCGAGGACCACGTCGCAGTTGCCGTCGCGGATCTGACGCATCGCGTCGCCGATCGAGTGACCGGAGGACGCGCACGCGGTGGTGTGCGAGGTGGTGTACCCCTCGAGCCCGAAGCGGATGGAGACGTCGCCCGCGACCGCGTTGGCCATGAGGCGCGGCACGGTGAAGGGGCTCATGCGCGAGGGGTTCTTGTCGCGCATCGTGTGCAGCGCGTCTTCGATCGTCTGGATGCCGCCGACGCCCGAACCGATGACCACGCCGCAGCGCGTGGGGTCGCACGCGTCGAACTCGATCCCGCTCCGTTCGACCGCCTGCAGCGCCGCGGCGATCCCGAGCTGCGCGAAGCGGTCGAGCCGCTTGGATTCGCGCTGCCCGACGGTGGCGGCGGGGTCGAAGTCGTGGATCTGCCCGCCGATCTTGACGCTGAACGCGTCCATCCCGAAGCGGTCGAACTTCTCGCCGTGGATGGGCGAGATCCCGCAGGCGCCCGAGACGAGGGCGTCCCACGCGGCGTCCGCGTCGAGACCGACGTTGGTGATCGCGCCGATGCCCGTGACAACGACACGATTGGGGTACTGGCGTTGATTCATGCGCGTCTAATTAGCCCGCGTGTCGCCGAACGCACCACGCGCGGCGAGCGCGCGTGCGCACGTCACGCGTTCGAGGGTCAGGCGTCGCTGCGCGCCTCGTGGATGAACTGCACCGCCTCGCCGACGGTCTTGATCGCCTCGGCCTTGTCGTCGGGGATCGAGGTCTCGAACTCGTCCTCGAACTCCATGACCAGCTCGACGGTATCGAGCGAGTCCGCGTTGAGATCGTTCACGAAGCTGGTCTCGCGGGTCAGCTGACCCCGGTCAACACCCATCTGCTCCGCCACGATGTCGAAGACCTTGGCTTCGATCTCGGCTTCGGTCACGGCTCCATACTCCTTGCTACCCATCGCGGCGGACCGCCGCGGTTCTCGGGTGGGACCAGAAATATACCCACAGGTCCCGATCGGGACCACAGCACCGGACCGGTCCCGTTTAGCACATCGTCAGCCCGCCGTCCACGCAGATCACCTGACCCGTGAGATACCCGGCGTCGTCCGAGGACACGTACGAGACCGCCGCGGCGATGTCGTCGGGCGTCCCGAGGCGGCGCAGCGCCATCGCCTGCATCGCCCGGTCCTTCACTTCCTGCGGGAGGTCGGCGGTCATGTCGGTCTCGACAAAGCCGGGCGCCACCACGTTCGCGGTGATGTTCTTGGCGCCCAGCTCGCGCGCGATCGACTTGCTCATCCCGATCAGCCCCGCCTTCGACGCCGCGTAGTTCGCCTGCCCCGGGTTGCCCACCACGCCCGACGTGCTCGCGATATTGACGATGCGCCCGAACTTCCCGCGCATCATCGGGCGGGCGGCGGCGCGGCTCAGCACGAACGACGCGCGCAGGTTCACGCGGATCACCTCGTCGAACTCCTCGTCGCTCATCCGCAGCACGAGGTTGTCGCGTGTGATCCCCGCGTTGTTGACCAGGATGTCGAAGCGGCCGAACTCCTTGGCGGTCTCCTCGACAGCGTTCGCGAGGTCTTCTTGATCCGACAGATCGAGGGTGCGCACGCTGGCGCTGCCGCCGCGTGCTTCGATGGCGCTCCGCACGTCTTGCAGCGGACCTTCGCTGCGCGCCGCGAGCACCACGTGCCTGCCGTCGCGTGCGAGCCGTTCGGCGATCGCGCGACCGATGCCCCGGCTCGCGCCGGTCACGAGCGCGACACGCTTGGTCTGATCCGTCATCCGTTTCGTCTCCGAGTCTCGTTAGCGTCGGCGTCGGTCGTTGTCGTCGGGTTCGACGGGAACCGGGATGGGTCGCGTCTGCGTCTGGAATCGCTCGGCGTCGGCGCTGGGCGCGACGAGTTCCGCGCCGTCGATGTCGAGCACGCTCGCGCCCTCGACGGGCGCGATGGGCATGCCGGAGAACTTCCAGCCGCCGCTGTCACGCGCGGTCCACGCGAGCATGTACGCCCCGGAGGGGTCCTGCACCGCGAGCCCGATGCGCACGCTCTCGTCCGTCTCTTCGAGCACCGCGACGCGCACGAGCTCGATGTCCTCTGTCTCCGTTTCCCACGCGCCGACTTCGAGCAGCGTGTCGAGCACGTCGCGATCGCCCGAGGCGAGCACCCGCTTGAAGGCGTCGGCGTCGCCACGCACCAACGCGTTGGCGAGCTCCGCGATGGCCTCGGCGAGCTCGAACGATTCGGGCTCGCGCTGGTTCGGGAACTGCACACGCGGGTCGAGGTCGAGGTCTTCCAGCGTGAACTGCGGCTTGGGCGGCGGGGGCGGAGGCGGCGGTGGCGGCGCTTCTTCTTCCCCTCCGCCGCACGCGACGAGCAGCGGCGCGAGCAGCGACAGGATGAACACGGTCGTGAACCGGACCGTCCAGCGATCACGCATCGGGGACCTCCTTCGTCGCGGGCTCGAGATGCGTCTGCACCTTCGTCCCACGATCGATCCGTCGCATCAAACCGGCGAGCACCTTCCCGGGTGCGAGCTCGTGGACCGCGGCGCTTGAGTCGATCGGCGACTCGTCGCTCACCATCCATGCGCAACCCTGCGCCCAGCGCACCGGCTCGGTGAGCTGGCGCACCAGCAGTTCGCGGATGGACGTCGCGTCGTGCTCGTGGAGGCGCGCCGTGACGTTCGAGAGCACCGGGCAGCGCGGCTCGCTGATGTCTGTCTTGTCGAGCGCCTCGCGCAGGCGGTCCGCCGCGGGCTGCATGTGCGGCGAGTGGAACGCGCCGGCGACGCTCAGCATCGAGCTGCGCAGGCCCGTCTCGCTCGCGACGCCCGACGCGCGCTCGCACGCGCTGATCGACCCGCTCAGCACGACCTGGCCTGGCGCGTTGTAGTTCGCGGGGACGAGCACGTCGTCCTGCCGCGCTTGTTCGACGATGGACTCGGCCTGTTCGTCGGTCGCGCCGATGAGCGCGAGCATGGTGCCGTCCGAGTTCTCGGCGGCTTCCTGCATCGCGCTGCCTCGCAGCAGTACAAGTTCAAGCGCGTCCTCGAAGCTCATGCACCCGGCGAGATGCAGTGCCGTGTACTCGCCCAGGCTCAGCCCGGCGGTCGCGGCGAAGGGCGTGCCGTCGTCTTCGAAGAGCGCCTGCGCGCACGCGACGCTCGTGACAAAGATCGCCGGCTGCGCGACGTCTGTCCGGTTGAGCACGTCTTCGGGCCCCTCGAAGCAGAGCGTCGAGAGTCGCTCGTCGAGACGGTCACCGACGAGTTCGTCGGCGGCGCCGAAGGTGCGCGCCGCGGTGGGGGAGGCGTCGAACCACGCCTTGCCCATCCCGGGCGACTGGGCGCCCTGGCCTGGGCACAGGATGACAACGGGTTCACTCATGGCGTCCACCACACTAGCGGTTTTGCTGGGGCGATCAGAGCCGCCAGAGGTTGGCGGCCCACGTGAGCCCACCGCCGAAGGCGACGAACATCACCACGTCGCCCTCCTGACACTTGCCGGCGTCGCGGAGTTCTTGCAGCGCGACGGGCACCGAGCCGGCGCTGCAGTTCCCGAAGCGGTCGATGTTCACGTAAAACTTTTCTTCCGGCAGATTGAAACGCTTGCGCGCCGACTCCAGCATCCGCGCGTTGGACTGATGGCAGACGTACATGTCCACGTCGTCGGCCTGCATGCCCGCCTTCTCGAGGGTCTGCTCGATCACCTTGCTGAAGGTCCCGACCGCGAACTTGTAGACCTCGCGCCCGTTCATCTGCAGCGAGTTCATCTTGACGGCGCTGAGGTCCGCGCCCTCGGGCAGGTGCGACGAGTTGGAGGGCAGGTAGAGGTCGTGCCACTTCGAGCCGTCCGCGTGCATCGACGCCGCGAGCATCCCGCGTGAGGTGTCATCGGTGGCGCGAAGCACCGCAGCGCCGGCGGCGTCGCCGAAGAGGATCGCCACCGGGCGGTTCTCGTAGTCCATCACGCTGCTCATCACGTCGCAGCCGATCACCGCGACGCGCGTGAACGAGCCCGCGCGGATCATGTCGTTGGCGATGTTCAGCCCGTACACGAACCCGCTGCAGGCGGCGAGGACGTCGAACGCCGCCGCGCCGTTCGCGCCGATGTTGTTGATCACCCGGCACGACGAGGCGGGGCACGTCATCCCGCCGGTGACGCTCGCGAGGATCACGAGTTCGAGCTCGCCGGCGTCCATCCGCGCGTCGGCGAGTGCGCGCTCGAGCGCGCGTGTCGCGAGATGCACCACGTCCTCGCCCTTGAGCGGGTCGGCGAGGCGGCGCTCGGTGATGCCCGTGCGCTGGCGGATCCACTCGTCGGAAGTCTCCATCAGCTGCTCGAGGTCGAAGTTCGTGAGCGTGCCGTCGGGGACCGCGAGCCCCGAGCCCGCGATGCGCACGCCGACGTTCGGGATCGCGCGGATCGCCGGCGACGCCTTGGGTTCTGCTGCGATGCTCACGCGGGCTCCACACTTGGGAGAATGGGGTCGGCGTCGGGCTTCGGGCCGCCGAACAGGCGCGGGCGCTTCTCGCCCTTCTCGAGTTTGGCGATGCGTTCGACGATCTTGTCGTTCACGCCGAACGCGACGTATTCACGCGCGTTCTGGATGGTCGCGCGGATCGTGCGCGCCACGCTCGATCCGTGGCAGATGAAGCACACGCCGTTGACGCCCAGCAGCGGTGCGCCGCCGAGCTCGTGGTAGTCGTTGCTCTTGACGAGGTTCTTCATCACCGGCTCGAGCGTGAGCGCGAGCTCCGGGTCGTGCGCGAGGATCTCGTGCGCGATGTGCTTGAAGAGGCTCTTGGCGAGGCCTTCGGCGAGCTTGAGCATCGTGTTGCCCACGAACCCGTCGGTCACCGCGACGTCCACCTCGCCCTCGAAGAGCTCGCGCCCCTCGACGAAGCCGACGTAGTTGAGCTCGGGCGTCGCGTCGATCATGCGACGCACTTCCTTGATGAGCCCCGTGCCCTTGCCCTCTTCGGCGCCGATGTTGATCAGCCCGACACGCGGGCGCTCGATCGACAGGATCGTGCGCGCGTAGATGTCGGCCATCTCGGCGTACTGGGCGAGGTGCGAGGGCCTCGGCTCCGGGTTCGCGCCGACGTCGCAGAGCACCAGCGGGCCGCTGAACGAAGGGATCACGCAGGCGATGCCCGGGCGGTGCACGCCGGGCAGACGCTTGAGGTGCATCGTGGCGGCGGAGACGCACGCCCCGGTGTTGCCGGCGGAGATGATCACGTCCACCGGGTCGGGGTTCTTCTTGTGCGACCCGAGCATGACGGTGCGCACGAGCGATGAGTTGGGTTTGCCGCGGACGGCTTCGACGGGGGACTCGCCCATGCCGATCTGGTCGGGGGCGTGCTCGATGGCGAGGCGATCGTCGGAGACGTTCAACTCGCTGAGGATGTCTCGGATGACGGGTTCGTCACCGACGAGGATGATGCGGTCGTCGGGCGCGATGATGTCGAGCGCCTCGACGCAACCCTTGACGATGGCGTCGGGGGCGTGGTCGCCGCCCATCGCGTCCACGGCGAATCGCATGTGTGATCAGCCTTCGTTGGTGCCGATGCCGAGCTTCGGGACCTTGATGGTGAGCCCGGGGCGGACGTACCCGGAGGACTTGCACGCGCGATGGTGCTGCTTGGGCTCGCCGGAGACCGGGCAGGCGGTCTGCTGGGGATCGTCGAGCGCGTGATGCGAGCGGCGTCGCTTGGTGCGTCCGGGGCTGGTGCGGTGGGTGGGATGCATCGGAAAGCGTCCTCTACAGCCCCGAAACGCCGCTTTGGCGATGAAAGGGGCATGTCCTGATGGTGACAAAGCGACCGCCGAGACCGGACGACCCACGCCCGATCTGAAGCCCGCAAGAGTAGCCACGGCGCGGGCGAACGTCAATGGTTGGGCGGAAAGGGTGGGGGATTGCGGCGGACGCCACGCCGCCATTCGTTCGCGAGCAGGTGGTCGTCCGATCGCGTTCGCGGGCGGTGGATCCCATCGAGGCCCGATGAGCCTGCCGGCGACTTCCCGCCAACCTCACGATCCGATCATCCAGTTTCTGGGAGCTGGCGTAGTCCTTCATGTAGTAGACTGATTTCGCACGGGGGACAACAGGGAGAGATCGATATGAAGACGACCACTGCAATCGTGTCCACGGCCATCGCTGCGCTCGCCGCCAACGCCGCGGGCGGCATCCTCGAACTCGACTTCGCCGGCAACGGCGGCAGCGGGCTCCTGCCCGGGAACGAAGTCGGGGCCAACACCGCCGACAGCGATACTTCGAACGCCATCGGCGGCGAAGTCGGCGGCGGGCTCACCTACGACGACGCCACCAACGTCCTTTCCTTCGACTTCGAGTTCAGCGGGCTCAACGGCGGGCTCTTCGATGCCGCTTCCGGCATCCACTTCCATATCGCCGCGCCCGGCGTCGATCCCCTAAACGAGACCGGCGGCATCGCGTACAACCTCAACAGTGGCACCGACGCCAACGTCTCCCTCAGCACGCCGCTCGTCGCCATCGGTGCCAGCAGCGGACGCGTGACCGGGACGGCCAACATCCTGCCGGAAGACGTCGCCGACCTGCTCGCCGGCAACTTCTACCTCAACATCCACTCCGGCGACTTCACCGGCGGTGAACTGCGCGGGAACATCGTGCCCGCCCCCGGTGCGGCAGGTGTGCTCGCGCTCGCGGGTGCCGCGACGCTCCGTCGTCGCCGCTGATCCGACGCATGTTTGTGTACACGGCGCGTCCCGCGTCTTCGTGGGGCGTGCCGATTCCGAAACGTGGCGGCTCGCCGAGGTGGGGGCTGGCGACTAGACTGGCGCTGAGCCGTTCGGACGCGACGTGTCGCGAGACGGGCGTGCCCCTCTAGCTCAATCGGTAGAGCAGCTGACTCTTAATCAGCGGGTTGAAGGTTCGAGTCCTTCGGGGGGTACTTTCAAGGCCGGTTTTTATCGGCCATGCTGGCCGTGGCGCAACCCAGGCGCAACGTTCAGGCACCCTTAAGTCGACCCAGCCCTTGGGATCGGCCCGAGGCTGATCTCGTACCCTGGTAGTCGATGAGTCCTTGGCTGATTGGGATCTTGGTGTACGTCGGTCTCGCCGTGGGGACGGCGGTCCCTATCCTCGCAGTACTGCTCAGAGGAGTCGAGCTTCATCCTGGCGGCTCTGGGTTTGACGAGGCGACGACGTTCAGCGATGAGTCCCGTCGTCGCCTGACACAGCACTGGTCACGGATGCAAGGCACACTCGGGTTCTGGAAGAAGAACGCCGAGATGTACCGTCGCCTTCACTACTACATCATCCTCTGGACAGTGCCATCGTCTGTCATGATCCCTGTGTTGATACAAGCCATTTCACAGGACCCCTACTCGCGATGGCTTGTCACCGTGGTATCTGCCTTCACTGCGTCACTCTTTGCGTTGCATCGAGCACTGCGAGTTGAGGAGCACTACAAGGCGTATCGACAGGGTGAGTCTGAGTTCTACGATATGTATAGGCGGATGCTTGACCGTCCCTATTCCTTTGGTGGATCTGAGCAGGACCAAGTCGATGCTTACCTTGAGCAAGCGGAGCAGCATCGTCGCCTTGTGCGTAATGCTGAAGTCAATATGACACCCTCGATTGAGCAGATACGCGCGGACATCTCCAGCGAGAGTGAGCCGACTCAAGCTCCCTGAGTTGCGCCGAACACGATTACCGAGACATCTTCTATAAAGCTCGACACCTTCTTGGGGCCGGGCCTGTACTTCCCAGGGTGACCGCACCGATTGCGGAGGTCGAGACACTTCTCCAACTCGGCTCGCTCGTTGCGATCGAACAACCCCAACTGCTCGGATATCAAGAGAAGTGCTGATTCCTGGACATAGCTCAGGTGATCAACCTTCCGGATCGTGGGCGCCTTGGGTGAGTACTTCCTCGCGGCGGTATCAAGATCCTTCTTGGGACACTTGACGACGCGATCCTGGATGTTTCGAACTGCACCTGCCCACAAGAACACGACCGCGGCGTGTAGCGCGTCGGATTCAAGGCACTTGATCGACTCATCCACATACGCTGCGGTGTCCTTATCGAGCGACTTGGAGAGGTCGCGCAGACTTCCCGCTTGGTGGATGGGCTCACCTCGATCGCCTTCGGGTAGCAGTTTGGCGATCTCTTTGCGCCCAGTGGTAGTTAGGGCCCAGAGATTCGCTCGGCCCTGAGTGCCAGCGATGTGTACAGCCGCGCCCGACACGTCTAGCGCACGGGAAATGTTCGAGTTTGCCTTCTTTCGGAATCCGGCAGTCTTGAGCGCAGACTTGATCTCTCCAACCGTGGCGTTCTTCTTGCCTTCGTACTTCTCAAGGAAGTAGAGCGTCGACTGGCAGATCGTGGACAGGGACGGTGAATCGAGGCTGTGAAGGAGTTCGCCCAGTGTCATGCATCACTCTCGGTCGGTCGTGGCTTGTTGCCCTTTGACACTCCGTACGCTTCCTTGATCGCAAGCTCGCCAACCGTCGTCAGTTGGTAGTGTCCGCGCTTGGATGATGAGAACAAGTTCTTTCCGCCCTTTTTCGACCCCTTGAACGTCATGTCAAGGCGATCTGGAACGGTTAGACCGGTCTCCTTTTCAAGCGCCTTAATCTCTTCAAGGCTGATTGGGTACTTCCCATATTGGGAGTACAGCCATGCGACAAGGACTTTCACGCTATCCGAGGGTTTGTCATGATTGAAGTTGTTCAAGAACTCGCCGAGGTCGGCGGAGTTTGTCGCTGGAGTCGAACTAGCAGAGCCGCCGCTGCTCTTCGCCGGTGCGGGCGGCTTGGTCGGCGCTTTGCCACCGAACGCAAGGCCGACAAGCAGGTCGAAGGCCCTCTCGCGAACGGTCTCGTCCATCTTGGAGACGGTCTTATTGATCTCCAGTAACAGCTTCTGCGCCTCATCGAGCTTCATGGTCATCGTGCAGACTCCTTTTGTAACAGGACAGAGTCTACACCAGATGCGTATGCGTATGCGTTCGTAACGCACACAAAGCCGAAACCCCGCCGGGCGGGTGTACGCCCGGCGGAGCTGGAACTCGCGGGAGGTGAACTAATCCTCCCGCTGAACTGAAACCCGCGCCGGAAGCTCTCACGCCCGACGCAGGCACCCACCAGGAGAACAGCTCACGCGAGCTTGCCGAGGAACGTCCCCTCCACCGAGGCCGGCGATGCGGGCGGGTCCGGGTCGGGCTCGTTGTCGGTCTCTCCGGCGCGACGGATCTCGCCCTCGGGCGTCCGGACAAAACCATTCGGGAGCGGGGCGTCGACCTCGCCGGCCTCCTCCAACTCGAACGCCGCCGACATCTCGTCGAGCGTCGCATCGCCGCGACGGATCGCGCCGGCCCAGGTGTCGATCGTCCGATGGTGGTCGATGATCTGTCGCTGTTGATCGACGACTCCGCGGAGGAGTTCGTTCTCCTGACGAAGCGTCTCGATCAGCTTCTCTTTCGCTTCGGTCACGTTCACGCCGCACCCGCCTTTCCGCCGGCGAGCGTGTCGATCGTCGCGTTCTGCTCGGACTCGCCGGGCCCGAGGCTGGCGACGCTCTCATTCCACGTCTTCGCGAACGTACGGCCCGCGGTCTGAACCAGCTCGCGCGCCTGACGCGCCCCATCGCGAACGGCCACGCCATCGGGCGCGAACTGCTTCGCCGCCATGTCGGACACGACCCCGATCTCCTTCGCGCTCATCTCGGTCGTGAACCCGCTCGGCCCGAGGACCGCGGCGACGGTCCCCAGGTCGCCGCCCTCAACGCGCTGTCGGAGGAAGTCGACCTTGCGCACGCCGGGGAGACCGCGGACGTAGCTCCGGACCTCCATCGCGACGATCGCCCCGGCGGGTGTGTTCGCGCTCGGGTCGACGAGTGCCTGACCGACGGTCTTCGCCGCGGCGGCCTCGGCCTCGTCGATCTGCGCGAGCGCGGAGTCGACGCGCTTCGCGACTTGGGCGAACCGATCACGCGCGGCGTCGACCAGCTTCGCCTCGCGACCGGAGAACGCGCGGATCTTTCCGTTCGGCGCGACGCGGAGGTTCCCGCGATGCTCGCTCCCGATGTCGCCGGGCTTGAGACGGACGGATCCGTCCTCGCCGAGCGACATCGAGTCGGATCGTGGGCGCTGGGTACGGACGCCGTGACCTGCGGTCGCCTCCATCGCGGCGCGCAGCTCCGCGGCGGCGCTGTGCATCGCCGCGAGCGCGCTCCGTGCCGCGCGGTGGACACGATCACCGCCGGGGAGTTCTCGGATGGGCTCGAAGCGCGCATCTGCGTTCGACGGATCGAGCGAGATCGCCGCTCCACGTTGGGGGTTGGGGGTCGGTGTGTTGTCTGTCATTCGCGTATGCCTTTCAGCTTGCGGGGTGGATTTCTTTCGAGTGGGGTTCAGGAGCGGAGGAGCCAGTCGCCCGGGGGCTCTGCTGAGAGGCCCTCGACGCGGAACGGGTTCTTGTGGCGCGCGTTGAGGAGCGACTCCTCGACGCTCATCGGTCGCGGGTGAGTCGCCGGCGCTGGCGCGTCCTCGGACTTGGCTTGCTCGGCGGCGCGGTCGCGCTCCTTCGTCGGCGCGTCGTCCGGTAGCGGCTTCGAGTTCGTCAGCCTCATCGCGACGGCGATCTCGGGATGGGACTCGGCCCAGGAGGGGAGCCTCTCTCCACCGTGACGCGCTCGCCACGCGGCCGCGGCGTCTGCGGGGCTCGCAAACTTCCCATCGGGAGAGTCGGGGTTGCGCAGCGTGCCAACCAACAACACACCCTCAGCGCCTTCACCACCGACACGGATGATCTCGATCGAGAGTTGATCGCGCTCCTCCGGTGTGAGCGTCTTCCCACGCGCGCGCTTCACGCGCAGGAGGAACTCGTCGATCGCGCGCGTCTCGTCACTCATGGCTCGGTGCCTCCAGCGCGGGGCGGTTGTTTTTCAGTGGTTCGCTCTCGGCAACGCGCTCGCGCAGCTCCGCGACCAGCGCGACGAGTTGGTCGGCCTTCTCCTCGCCGAGGAGGTGGAGGTGGCTCGCATCGATCTTGAGGGTGCTGGCCGAGTCGACCTCGACGTGGGCGTGGACGTGCCGGTGGTCGTGGTTCACCCCGCCGGAGTGTTCGAGCTGGCGGCGCTCGCTCCAGGTCGGGTCGATCTTCGCGAGCATCCGGAGGAGGACCTTCGCGGCGGCGTTCCGATCCTCAACCCAGCCGACGACCTTCCCGTCCTCGAACACGGGACGACGAGACGGGTTCACCACCCAGTCGAGGGCGAGTTCCTGGAGCTGGGCCTGGAGCATCTCGCGGCCCTCGACGAGCGCGCGGTCCCACTCGGCGGCGAACCGCGGGTCGTTCTCGCGCAGTCGGCGGAACGCGCTGTAGCCCGCCTGTTCGTTCGTCGACTCGGCGAGGTGAGGGGACGCGCGTCGCGCAGCCTCGACGGGCCCGACGAGGCCGGTTCTTAGCGCGGTGAGGAACGCCTCCCGGCGCTCGTGGTCCTCGCGGAGTGGCGGGGCGTGGGGCGTGCCTTCCTGGGGCATCATCCACCCCCGCCCTGTTGGGCCTCACGACGCTCGCGGTTCTTCCGCTGCACGAGGCGGGCGATGAAGCGACGCCACGCCGAGCGCTCCTCCTCGGAGGCGGGTCGGCCCAGCGTGTCGGGCGGTCGGACGCGACGGGAGGGGTGTCGTTCAGTTGCCACGGCTCACCTCCTCCTGGAGGGCGACGAGGACGGCGTCCGACGCCTCCCTGGGCTCACCAAGGCGACGGAGGAAGTCGACCAGCTCACGGCGGAGCTGGGCCCGTGAGACCTCGACGGAGCGATCGTCGACGACGTCGAGGAACTCGCCGCCGAGGTGGATGAGGCGGGGCCGTTGGCGCAAGACGAACGAGCGCGCGATGGCGCGGTTATCGGTGGTCATGAGGAGGTCTCCAGGTCGTCGGGTTGCGCGCTGGTTGCGCCGTTCGGCTTCGGACCGGGAACATCGACGCTGGCGAAGCTGAGACGACGCGCGCCGGTCGTTGCGCCGGTGATCACGAATCAGGGGTGAGGGGTCAACTCCGCGCACGCGCGGGCGAGGCGTGACTCGCGAGCGAGATCGCTCGATCGCCCGAGCCTCGCGGCCATGCGGCGCGCACGGGGGTAACGGAGGGGGTAACGCGGAATCGGCCCGAGCGGTGGCGTGAGCGGCCTCTGTTACTCCGTTACTCCCTGTTACCCCCTTCTGGTACTGGAGGACTCCAGAGAGAGGGGGACGGGGGCACAGCCCACCCCCTCTGGGCCCTCTATGGGCGCGGGGGTCACTGGGGGGAACGGGGGTAACGCCGCCGAGAACTTCCCGGCTCACGTCGCCCGAGTCGCGATTCCAGCCTTGGAAGCCGTTACCGCTCGGCGTGCCGGTGTTACCGCCCAACCTGTCGACGCGGGCGAGCATCAGAACACCCCCTCCGCATCGACGGGCTCGTCGGCGAGCGAGGCGTCGACGACCTCGTACTCATCGCCACGGCGGCGAAGGTGCAGCTCTGGACCGTCTCCGCGAACCCAGGCGATGCGGAGCCGGCCGTCGAAGCGCCGGCGGGTCTTCTCCCAGCCGATGCGCCTCATCGCATCGCCGAAGTCGTCGTTGTTCTGCTGGGTACGGCGGCCCGCGTCGACGAGCCCGAGGAGACGCCAGAGGTCCTCGCTCGCGATCTTCCCCTCAATGTCGGCCAGCGCCTCGGACAGCGGCTCGACGTAGGCGTTCGGTCGCTCGCGACTCTCGGCCTCGGCCGCGGCGACCTCGTAGAGCGAGGGGTCGAGCCGGATCGACTCGCCCGCCGCCTCCGCGATGGAAGCCTCGGCCCAGAGCTGGTCGCGGTCGCGGCGCAGCGCGGTGACTTCGATCTCGCTCGTCGCGACGGGCCAGAAGCGCCGGTTCCCCGTCGGGTCGCGGAGGTACTGCTCGGCGTTCGTCGTCCCGATGATTACGCACTGGCGGGGAAGCTCGGTCGTCGCGCGGCCGTAGGCGAGCCGAGCGCGGTCGTGTGTTCGCGAGAGGAACGACTTCAGCGCCTCGACGTCGCCCTTCCTCATCCCCTTCAACTCGCCGGCCTCGACGATCCAGCGACCGGCGAGGACCTCCATCTGTCGTTTCGTGTCGGCGTTGAGCGGGATGTCGTCGACGAACCAGTCGTCGCGCACGGCGAGCGTCGCGAGCGCCGTCGACTTCCCTCCGCCCTGTCGCCCTTCGAGGACCAGCATCTCGTCGAACTTCGCGCCCGGACGCCGCACGCGGCGGACCGCTGCGACGAGGACGAGCCGGCCGACTGCACGGGTGTAATCGGAGTCCGGCGCCCCGAGGTACGTCGAGAGCCACGTCGAGAGCCGCGGCTCGCCGTCCCAGGTCAGCGCGTCGAGGTACTCGCGGACGGGGTGTCGGCCGTTCTCGATCGAGACGTCGGCGACGACGTCGTAGAACAGGTCCTTCGATGGGAGGAACGCGAAGCGCTGATCGAGGAGGAGGCGGAGGCGCGTCATCGCCTTGTCGTCGAGGCGCGGCCCAAAGCCCTCGAGCCCGCGGACGTGGGCGACGTCGGCAAACTCGTCGTGTTCGACGACGACACCGAGCTTCGCGAGGGCTCGGCGGATGTTCGTCTGGTTCGGGATGACCGAGCCCTTGTCGGTCTCCTGGAAGGCGTCTTCGGAGTCGCGGGCGCGCTGGATCTGGCGCACGGCATAGCGGTGCGCGGCGTGTCCTTTGTCCAGGACGGACGACGAGATCGTGAAGCGCGGGTCGGTGATCACCGAGTAGATGACGTCGTCGTCGACGCCGGCGCGGACCATCTCGCAGCACGCGAACATGAGCGGCTCGGAGCGGGTCGCGTTGACGCTCGGTGATCGGCCGGTCTCGATCGTCGCCCGAGCCTTCGCGGACAGCTTCGCCGGGAGCTGGCCCAGATCGTCGAGGCGCTTGACGCGAGAGGGGTCGATCGCGACGCCGCGGGGAACCTCGACGCGCTCGCGCGGTGGCTCCGCCTTCTCGAACGAGTCGATCGAGTAGCGCGCGTCGATCGAGTCGACGACGGAGGCGAGCCTCGGGACGCGGCCACGCTCTCGCTTCTTCGCGTCGGGCCTGTTGATCGTTCCGGGGAGGCGGAGGAGTCGGTCGACGTTGTGACACGAGTCCGCGCCGAGCTTGCGTTCGAGCGCGAGGTTCCAGAGCTTCGCGTCCTCGGGGTCGCCGACCGGGACCGACTCGTCGAGACACCAGAGCGCCTGGTAGCCGTTGCCCGAGTCGACGATCACCGTCGGCGCGGGATCGAACGAGCGGAGCGTCCGCAGGATGCGCGTCCGTTCCTCGTCGAGGTCCTCGCCGGCGCGAGGATCGACGTCGACGTGGAGGTACTCCATCGCCGCGACGTCCCTCGCGCGCGGCTTCGTGTTCATCGGCTCGCGCGTCGGGTTGACGGCGTAGTATAAGTTCGCGCGGTCGCTCCGCCTAGCGATGAACTCGCGGACGCCGCGCTCGTCGCCGGCCTCGAACGTCTCGACGACGACGCCGTTCCCGTCGACCTCGATCGCGCAGAGCGTCCACCACCCCGACGCGCGCAGCGCGCGGAGGAAGGCGATCGCCTCGACGTGGTTCGGGTTCGGAATCTCGTCGCTCACTGGGTGGTCTTCTTCACGCGGTCCCGCACGACGCGCGTCTCGCTCCCGTCGGGGAGGAGGACGTCGACGAGAGGCCCGTAGATCGCGTGTTCGACGACCCGGACGACTTCGGCGGAGACGGACTCGGCCTTCGTCCAGGTGACCCGCACGCGATCGCCCGGATCAAGCGGCCTCGGCCTTCGCTTCGGCATCGCGCGCCTGCTCGCACTTCACGACGCGCTCGTCGAGCCAACGCATCACCTCTGAGAGCCAGTAGCGGACGGCGGCCTTCGGGCCGTCGCCGAGCTTCACGAACGATGGGCCTTTGCGCTGGGATCGCCAGAGGCGCGCGGTCTTGTCGGTGACACCCGCGATGCGGGCGAACTCCAGCTCGTCGATGAGCCGGTCCTCGACCCCGTTGCGGTTGATCGTTGTATTCATTGGTTCACTCCGTTCCGGCCGCGAGCATCCGCGGCTACGGGGTGAACCTACGAGCGCTTCGGCACCCGGAACGGGCGGCCTGCGGGCTTTGTCCGAGTCTGCTGGGACTCAGACACGACTTTCTATCGCGGCTCTGTGAGGACCGGATCCGAGCGGCGAACGGCGCGGCGTCGCTCGGCGCGGTCGGTCCGGAGCTGGCGTCGCTCGGCGCGTGTCGCGTTCGCGTGATCGAGCGACGGACCGACGAAGTCGAGCCCGCTAGCGCCGTGGACGGAGGCGTCGAACGTCGGGGTCGCGCGTCGGTGCGGCGTCGGATCCTGCGGCGCTGCGCATCCGCCCAGGCAGGCGACGAGCGTCGAGATGATCGCGGCGCGATGGCGGTTCACGCGACACTCCTCAGTCGGATCTCGTCGACGGCTCGCTCGGGTAGGTCGCGACCGTAGACGGCGCGGACTTGTTGGCGAAGAACCGTGAGGTTGACGCGGACCGCTTGGCGGTTCCGCTCATGATGGGGCACCCGCGCCTTGAGGTTCCTACGCCAGATCCTCGGGTAGTTCGTGTCGCTCACGACATCCGGCAGGCTCTCGGCGATGATCGCGCCGAGCGTGGACTTCTCGATGTAGCCGTCGGGCCAGTCGTCACCCTCGATGGAGTAGGTTCTTGGGACGCCCGCCTCGTCGAGCGTCCTCGCCTGCGCGTCGAGACGCGACCGGAGCGTTAGCTCGTCAGAGTTGCCTGCGAGCTTCGAGACGGCGTCGGCGAACCGGCCCGACGACTCTACCTTCTCGCCGATCGGGCGCTCGGCTTGGCGCTTCCGCGCCGATGCGAACAACTGGCGGAGAGATCTCATCACGACGCTGCTCCCTTGCTGTACCGCTCGATCAGGTCACCGACGACGCGACCGACGTCGGCCTTCATCGACTCGGCGGCGGCCTGATACGCAGCGGTCGCAGTGGAGCCGCGTCGGTGGCCGAGCGCCTGGCCCACCAGCTCGGGCGAGAGGTTCGCTGCCATCGCGAGCGTGCCGAAGGTTCGGCGCAGGTCGTGGGGACGAAGGTCGCGGATGCCCGCTCGATCACTAGCCCGACGGACGGCGTAACGGATGTCGGTGAGGTGACCATCGGAGCGGCGTAGCTTGCCCGGCCGGGTGGTCGGGAAGACGAAACGCTCGACGATCTCGGCGCGGTCGTAGCGCTTGTCGCGTCGGAGCCGGAGAATCTCGCGGTCTCGCCACGACGCGCGGTCGCGTATCACGCCGAGCGCCGACGGGCTCAGCTTGACGACGTGACGGTCTCCGGTCTTCGACAGCGCGGGGATCTCGATCCGCCCCGCGTCGACGTCGACCCATTCCCACTCGATCCGGAGGAGGTCGCCCTTGCGGAGGCCAGTCGACAGAGCGAGGAGGACGGCGTCGCGCTGTGTCGCGCAGGGCTCGGCGTTAAGCGCCTCCAGGAAGCGACGAACTTCGCCCTCGTCGGGGTTGAGGATCCGCTCGCGCGGCTTCTCGCGCCCGAGCTTGATCCCCTTCGCGGGGTTGTCGGTCCGCTCGATCCATCCTGACTCGATCGCGACGGAGTAGGCGGCGCGTAGGTTCCCGATCGCGCGGTTCGCGCGGTGTGGCGTGTCGGACTCGCCCCGGAGACGCTGGTAGAGCGCCCTCACCTCGGTCTGGGTGACGCCCGAGGCGAGCGCCTCGCCCAGGCGTCCGAGGAGTCTGTCGGCGACGTACTCGATCCCGCGGCGGGTGTCGTCGGCCTTCGCCGGCCCGTTCCGACCGGGGGTCTCGGCGTAGCGGCGGAGCATCTGGGCGACCGTCATCCGTCGGTCGACGGCGTCGGCCTCGCGGCCCTTCACGAGGGCCTCGATCACGCGACGGGCGTCGTCCCGAACCTCCTCGATCGCGTCGCCGTCGGTGCGGAGGATCTGGCCCAGGCGGCGACGGACGACACGGCCCGAGGGGAGCTTCTTCACGACCTCCCAGGAGCGCGTCCCGCCGGGGTGGGCGACGGCGCGAAGGCCGACGACCTGGGTGTCGCAGAGGACGCCAGCTCGCCCGTCGCGGGGGCGGAGGCGCTCGATTCGTGCCGGGGTGAGGTTCTCGCGTCGCATCGGTGACTCCATCGGCGCAACCATCGCGCAACTTTCGAGCGCAACTTCTGCCGATTCGACAATACACCAACGGACACCTGATGCCACCGTAAATCCTCTCTGGTATGCACTTTACGGCCGATTCGGGGACATACACAGACATTGACGGACACCGAACAACGCTCCCAACCGTGTTCTCTTAATCAGCGGGTTGAAGGTTCGAGTCCTTCGGGGGGTACATGTGCGCCGGGTTTCTGATCCATCAGAGCCGGTCGCACGGAACACACGGGCGAGGCCTCTTTGCTCGAGAATCAGGATCCCACCCGAGTGTCGCGACCCGGTCCACGAAACGCAATCCGAAAGTCGCTCGATTCTTCGCCGGGAACCAACGCGGCCACGCATCGCCTTCGGCTGTCGAGAGCAGGTCGCCGGGTTCGAGCTCGCCGGCGGGGAGCCAGGCGTCATCCTCGACCGACCAGAACGGGTGCGTCGGCGTCGTGACAATGGGCTCGTCGAGACCCTCGACGTGGAGTTCGAGGACGGTAGCGTTGTAGGTGACGAAGGTGCCCGTGACGTAGCGGTGCCCCGCGGCCGGCGTCTCCAGCGACGGGCAAGGGTTGACGGCCGTGACCGTCGCCATGCCGACCATGCCCATTTCGTACATCGCGAGTTCGATGCGCGAGCCGCGTTCGCGTCGTTGAGGAGCACCCACGGCAGGGGGCGGAGGAGAGTGATCTCGCTGCGACGCCCGTCAGGCGCTCTGCCAGCAACTCGCCGAACGGGTGTGGAGCCCGGACAACCTCTTGCGCGAACTCGACGGGAGTCCTTGAGCGATTCCGTCGCCGGTGCTGTCTCGATCATCCTCCGTGCCACGCGACTGCATCGAGCGCGACGCCTGATTTGGCATGCGGCATCGAAGAGATCAACGCCTCTGCGCTGCTGAAGCACCCGCGCGTCGCCGAGACGCTCGGTACGCTCATTGGCTTATGAGTTCTCGCGCGGCACATCGAACGATCCCCAGGCGGGCACCGCAGCGATCGGCGGTCGAAGCGTTCTGCCGCGCGGTCGAGGTGCTCGCGCGCGAACCTGCCGCTTGCATGAACCCTGGTCACGCGCATTCCAGTCCGGGGCAGGGCGACACGGAAGAGTGCTCGGCGACGGAGCGTTCTGTCCTTATTGCATGCCGAATGCTCGCGAGGCACATCCTCCATCAGCCGACTCCATCGGACGAAGCCAGCCGATCGAAGGCGTTCGAAGTGTGTGCGTCACCCGACGCCGAGGCGCTGCTTCGAAGCGTCGCGCAGCACGCTACGTACGGCGAACTCGGTTCCGATCCGCTCGGAACGCTGTACGAAGCGGTACTCGAGCGTGCGCCCGGTCGCACGCGATCGAAAGGCCGGCGCGCGACGGGGTCGTACTACACGCCCGCCGCGATCGTCGAACACGTGCTGCAGCGCACGCTCGATCCGATCATCGACGAACGCGTCGATTGTGCCACGGAACACGCGCACGCCGCCGGGGAATGCGTCCGAGCCGCCCGCGCCGACGCGATCCTGCGCATCTCGGTGTGCGATCCCGCGTGCGGCACGGGGCGATTCCTGGTCGCGGCAGCCTACCGGCTCGCAAGCCACCTCGCCCGTGCGCGCGTTGGCGAACGATCGCCGACGCACGACGAATCGCGCTACGCCTTGCGCGACGTGCTGCGAACGTGCGTGTTCGGGGTCGATGCCGACCCCGTCGCCGTAGAACTCTGCAGGCTCTCTCTCGCGATGCGCGTGCCCACGCGGGATGCCAACCTGCCCGAACTCGCGCACCGCATCCGGCTCGGGAACGCGCTGCTCGGCGTCACACCATCACTCACGATCGACCGCATCCCCGACCGCGCGTTCCGCCCGCTCGAACACGACGCGCCCGATGACGCCCGCGCCCAGCGCATGCAGAACCGCCGCGAGCGCACAGGCGCTCCGCGCGTCGATCGCCCGCCGAGCCGCACGCGGGAGCATGAACGCGTGCGCGACGACGCGTGGTGCGCTGCCTTCTTTATTCGAGGTGACGACGCGATCACCGACGCGGCATATCGGCACATCGAGCGAACGCCCGATCGCCTGCGCGCGACCATCGATACCTGTGCGCGCGAGCACCGCTTCTTCCACTGGCAGTTCGCGTTTCCAGAGGTCTTTGACGCGGACGATGGTGTGCGCGGATTCGATGCCATCGTCGGCAATCCGCCGTGGATCGCGCACGCCGGACGCGCGTCGCAGCCGCTGCCGTTGGGCGTTCGCCACCTGCTCGAAGAGATCAACCCCGCGTTCGCAGGCTACCGCACGACGCACGGTTGCTTTGTGGCGCGCGCCGCCTCGCTGCTGCGCGCGGGCGGGATGCTCGGGCTCGTGCTGCCGACGTCGGTCGCCGACCTCGACGGGTACGAACCGACACGCCGCGCGCACGACGCACACTGCCAGGTGACGCAACCGATCAGGGCCTTCGGCGCCCGTGCCTTCGATGGGGTCTTCCAGCCCTGCATGGCGCTGGTTTCCCAGAGCATTCCGGGCGGCGCGCCGCGGCCCGGTCAGGAATGGACGATCGAACGCGAGGACCTCGGCGCACGCGAGCGGGCACTCCTCGATCGACTGTGCGCGCTGCCGAACCTCCCGCCCGAGAGCTTCGGCGAGCGCGGCGTGCAGACCGATCCGTCCCTCCGTGGCAACCTGCGCACCGAGCACTCGACGGGTCTCTTGCCGCTCCGCGACGGTGAGTCGGTGCGCGCCTTCCGATTGCGGCCCTGCACGACGTGGATCGCGCGCGAGGATCTTGAACGCATCGGCATGGGCGAAGAGCGCTTCAAGCGTGTGCCTGTGGTGCTTCGCCAGACCGCGCGCTACCCGATCGCCGCGCTGCACGACGGGGTGCCCTTTCGCAACTCGCTTCTCGCGGCCTTCCCACGCTCGCCGTGGACACCGCTTGCGCTCGTCGCCTACCTGAACGCGCTGCCCATCCGGTGGTTCCACTTCAACCGGTTCCGCGATGCGCGAGAGGGCATGCCGCAGGTCAAGATCGGGCACCTCCGCGCGCTGCCGGTGCCGCCAACGCTCTCGCAAGAATCGATCGAGACGCTCGCATCGCACGCGCGCCGTTTGGCTGAGCTCAAACGCGATCCCACGGATCGCGAACGTGCGCCGCTCGATACGTTCGTGTCCGATCTGCTCGGCCTGTGCGACGAAGACCTCGAACGCATGCGTGCGTGGTGGGCGAGTCGGCCCGCGTAAGTGCGCACACGACTCCGTCGATTGCCCGGTTTCCCACATCCGAGCGCATGGCGTTGTCGAACCGGCTGTGGAGACGTACACATCGGAGGCAAAATGAACGATACCCACACGAAAACTTGGCCCGACCTCGCGATCGGGCTCTATGACCGTTTGACCGGGCGAAACGCCGAGATCACCTACGAGTTCAGCAACATGAACGTGCATGTCCCGAGCGGCACCGGGTCGAACGCCGAGCACGCGCAATGGAAGCTCGACGGGACCATCAAGATCCGTACGAGGGATAACGCCCACGACCCAAAGTAGAGATGACCGGCGCACTCGATGGCACGATCGACGGGGTGCCGATGACGGTACGTGCGTCCGGTCAACGCGTTGAGATCGCGGTGCCCTTTCAGATCCGTGCGATTCGCGGGCTGTGGCGCAGCCGCCGGGCGGGCCGCAACGCGTTGAGTGCGTTGCCGCGTCGTCGTGGCTTCTGGGTGACTGTCCGCGTCGGCGGGATTCCGGTCTTTCGAACCCGTTTCGGATAGGGCCGCCATGAAGATTTTCCTCACGGGTGCGACTGGATACATCGGTGGACGCCTCGCGCCACTGCTGCTTGAGCGCGGGCACGAGCTTGTCTGCCTGGCCCGCGACCCTCGCAAGCTTCACGATCGCGGCTGGGTTCCTTCGGATCGGGTCACGATCGTCGGGGGGGATCTCGCCGACACGCCGGGCGTCGTCCAAGCCGCGCAGGGCTGCGACGTGGCGTACTACCTCGTTCATTCGATGGAATCCGGCTCGCACGACTTCGCGGAGCGTGATCGCGCCCTGGCGAGTTCGTTCTCGCGCGCCATGCGCGAGTCGGAGGTGGAGCACATTGTCTACCTGGGTGGGCTCGGTGAGCTGGGCCCCGACCTGAGTGAGCACCTCCGCTCGCGCCGAGAGGTCGAGCGCGTTCTGGAGTCGAGCGGGGTGCCGGTCACCACGTTTCGCGCCGCGATGATCCTCGGATCGGGCTCGGCGTCTTTCGAGATACTGCGTTATCTCGTCGAGCGTTTGCCCGCGATGGTGACCCCCAAGTGGGTGAACACGCGTTGCCAGCCGATCAGCGTCGTCGATGTGCTCGGCTATCTGGTGGACTGCCTCGAACTGACGGAGACCACGGGCGCCGATGTCGAGATCGGCGGGCCGGCCGTGCTGACGTACCGCGAACTGATGGATGAAATGCAGCGCCAGCTCGGGCTCTCGAAGCGCTTCATCGTGCCGTTGCCGGTGCTGACGCCACGCCTGAGCTCGCTCTGGATCGGACTCGTCACACCGGTGAGCCCCGCGATCGCGCGTCCGCTCGCGGAGGGCTTGCGAAACGAGGTCGTGGTCACAAATGATGACGCGCAGCGGCTGATGCCTCGTCACACGTTGCCGCCTCGCGAGGCGATTCGGCGGGCGCTTGAGCGGGTCGCCCACAACGAGGTCGCGACGCGTTGGTCGGCAGCGGGGCCCATCCCGGGCGACCCAGACTGGGCGGGCGGCACGAGCTTCGTCGATCAACGCGCGATCACCATCGACGCGACCGCCCACGACGTGT
>JBCDCB010000012.1:0-66797 GCA_039182735.1 Planctomycetota bacterium | reverse complement strand
GGCCAAAGTCCAATTCCTCGAGATACGGAAGGATAATCTTGCCTTCATACAGCTGATCTTTATCGATATTGGGATCAAGACCTATGTAGTCTCCTGATTCCGTCAGCAGGATTACACGGTTATTGAAGACAAAAAGCTTGTGTTGGCGAGCGAATGGATATTCTAGCTCGTATTCCTTCTCTGCAACTCTTGCGATTCGTCGAATGTGTTGGAGCGGCACGCGGGCACCAAGCTCGGAATGGCGAAGTGTGCGAACGCCAACGGCTTGCACGAGATCCCAGAAGGTCACGAGACGGTGTTCATCTGATTGATCAGATAGTTGTGCTCGGAGAACTGGCTCTGACGAGCCGCTTTGACCAAAGAACCAGCGATTGAATACCTGCGTTCGCACGCGTGCAAAGCGAGCTGCTTCCCGTGGGGAATACAGGCCGATGCCCAAAAGCGAATTGGATTCAGTCGTTGTGATCACATGAGTCCGTTCGGGTACTATACGGATAAAGATGTGCCTGAGTTCGATAGTTAGCGAACACTATCGGCCAGTTTCGGCTTCAGTGCTGAGCGAAGAACGGAACGCCCCTCACCCCCCAAACATCTCCAGCCCCGCAAGCATTTCGTCCACCCGGCTCGGCAAGGTGAAGCGCTCGGCGACGCGCGCGATCTGGTCGCGGAACGTCTGGTTGATCCCCTTCATCTGCTCGCCGAAGGCCTTAGTCACGTTCTCACGCGTGTCCGGGGGCAGGGCGCCGAGTGCCTCGGCGGCGTTCGTCGCGTCGGTGATGAGCGGGTCGAGCGTGCGGATCAGCGGCAGCAGGTCGCCGTAGCCCTGCACGCCCGCGAGGGCCGAACTCGCCTGCGAGAGGCTCTCCATATAGGTCACGGCCTTCTGGCGGACCTCGAGCGGGAGGGCGGCCATGGCGGCGGACTTCTGGTCCTGCCCGATCCCCATCATGCCGCCGCCTTCGCACCCGGTCAGGGCAACGGGCGACAGCAGGGCGAGCGAGGTGAGGGCGACGGCGAGGGTTCGGCTGGGCATAGCGGGCTCCGCGGGGCGTTTCTGGGGGTGTGATTCCGTGTTCTCGGACCACACGGTACCCGGATCGGCGGCGCTGAGGGCCCGGAATCGAGGATCCGCGCGAGATGGGGAATCGGTCTTCAATTCTTTCTGAAAGTATTGCTTACTCCCACGCCGACCACTATTGTTGAGGTGGTCATGGTGACACTGGTTGACATCGCGAGAGCCGCCGGCACCGAGGGATCGGTCGCCGACGCCGTCCGCGCGGGGCTCGATCGCGTGGTCGAGCGCTTTGAGGGGCAGTTGAATTCGCGGATCGCGCCCGTCGCCGACCTGTGCGCACACGTCTCGACGTATCGCGGCAAGATGCTGCGTCCGGCGCTCGTGATGGTCGCGGGTCTCGCGGCGAGCGCGCGTCGGGGTCGCCCGATGCAGCCGATCACCGATGAACTCGTCACGATCGGCGCGGTGCTGGAGATGGTCCACGTCGCGACGCTGGTGCACGACGATGTGCTCGATCACTCCGACACGCGTCGTGGGGGCGCGACAGTGAATCGACTCGTGGGCAACGAATCCGCGGTGATGCTGGGCGACTATCTGATCGCGCGTTCGTTCCACCTGTGCTCGCAGCTCGATGATCAATCGATCGCGCTGCGTGTCGGGCAGGTGACGAGCCAGGTCTGCGAGGGCGAGGTGCTGCAGCTCAGCCGGCGCGGCGACCTCGATCTCTCGCTCGACACCTACTGGACGATCATCGAACTCAAGACGGCGGCGTTGATCGCCGGCGCCGCGCAACTCGGTGCGCAGGCCGTGAATGCCGACCCGATGGTCGCGGGCAAGATGCACGACTTCGGCATCGCGCTGGGCAAGGCCTTCCAGGTGCAGGACGACCTGCTCGACCTGACGGGTGATCAGGCCGCGGTGGGCAAGCCCGTTGCGAACGATGTCGGGCACGGCGAACTCACGCTGCCGCTGATCCACCATCTGTCGATGCTCTCGCCTGTCGATCGGGAGCGCGCAGAGGCGGTGATCCAGTCGGGCGATCGTTCGAAGATCGTGGCGATGCTGAACACAACCGACTCGATCGGTCACGCGAAGCGCGAAGCGGAGCGACTGGTCGATGAGGCGATCGCGTGCCTCGACGTGCTCGAGGATTCGCCGGCCAAGGCGTACCTGCGGGCGCTCGCCGGTGCCGTGGTGAATCGGGATCACTGAGATCATCTCTGACGAGCCGCGACTGTGAGGGAGCGGGTCTGGGTTCGACATGATGCGGACCGCGCCCGCACAACCGCGGTGCGTGTCGGAACTATGCTCCGATCACACACAGAGGAGACGACCCATGCCCACACTCCGCACGGCCATGCTGCTCTCGCTCGCGACCTGCTCGATCGCGCTCGCGAACACAGTTGAAGAGAACCAGGCCAACGGCGGCATCACGCTGCCGGACGGCTTCAACGCGACCGTCTTCGCTGATACCGTTGGGCGGGCGCGGCACATCGCGGTGCGCCCGAACGGCGACCTGTACGTCGCGCTCCGCTCGCCGCAGAACGGCGGGGGCGTCGTGGCGCTGCGCGATACCGACGGCGACGGCGTCGCCGACGAACGCGAGTACTTCGCGCGCGTGCGCGGCACGGGCATCAAGATTCACGAAGCGGGCGGCACCGAGTACCTCTACTTCGGCGAAGACACACGCATCGTGCGCTTCGCCTTCGAGGGCGACGAGCTCGTGCCGAGCGGCGACATGGAGGTCGTGATCGACGGCTTCCCCCGCCAGGGCCAGCACGCCGCCAAGCCCTTCGACTTCGACGACGCGGGCAACATCTACGTCACGGTCGGCGCGCCTTCGAATGCGTGCCAGGCGCAGATGCGCACGCCGGGCTCGCCGGGCCTGCGCCCGTGCCCGCAGCTCGAGCGCGCCGCGGGCATCTGGCGATTCGAGCACGATCAGCTCGGCGTCTCGCAAGCCGACGGATCGCGATTCGCGACGGGCCTGCGTCACTGCGTCGCGATCGCGGTGAACCCGATCAACGACACGCTGTACGTCGTGCAGCACGGGCGCGATCAGCTCGACTCGCTCTTCCGCGAGCACTACTCGCCCGAGCAGAACGCCGAGCTCCCCGCCGAAGAGCTCCACATCATCCGCGACGACACGTTCGACGCCGGCTGGCCCTACACCTACTACAACCACTTCGAAGGCGAGCGCATGGTCGCGCCGGAGTACGGCGGCGACGGCGACACCGTCAGCGACGAAGACTTCGAGAAACCCATCCAGGCATTCCCGGGTCACTGGGCGCCCAACGGGCTCATCTTCTACGACGCCGACGCGTTCCCCGAGCGCTACCACGGCGGCGCGTTCATCGCGTGGCACGGCTCGTGGAACCGCGGACCCTTCGAGCAGAAGGGCTACAACGTGACCTTCACGCCCTTCGACGGCGACCTGCCGAGCGGAGACTACGAGGTGTTTGCCGACGGCTTCAAGGGCAAGGAGAGCATCATGTCGCCGCGCGAGGCGCGATACCGTCCGATGGGCCTCGCGGTGGCGCCGGACGGCGCGCTGTTCATCAGCGACTCGCAGCGCGGGCGCATCTGGCGCGTGACGCACGCGGGCGAAGAATGACCCGATCGATCGCGCTGCTGGCGGTCGCGCTGCTCGCCGCGTGTTCGGAATCGAGCGCGCCGCAAGCCGCCGCGATCGACGACATCCACCCCAGCGAACTGCTCGCGCAGGGCGAGGCGCTCTATACGCAGCACTGTCTCGCGTGCCACATGGTCAACGGCGACGGCGTGCCGGGGATGCAGCCCGCGCTCACCGGATGGGCGTCGAACACCGGCTCCGCCGACGCGATGGTCGAGCTGACGGTGCGCGGCATCGGGCTGAGCGCCGAGACGATGCTGCCGCCCTCGGGCGATTACAGCGCCGAGATGCCGGCGTTCGCCTACCTGAGCGATACCGAGATCGCGGCGATCTTGAGCTATGTGCGCACGTCATGGGGCAACAACACGGGGCTGGTCCCACCGAGCGCCGTGCGTGCGGCGCGGCCGTCCGCTGATTCCTTTGGCGAATGAGACGGGCTCCGTGCCACGAAGCGCCAAAGGCGTCTCGTGCGAGTCAGTGTGTCGCCGGCATCATCTGAACAAGTGCCCAGTGCCTGACGCCTTCCGCTCAGTGACACCCGCACCCGCTGCCGCAGGGCCCGCCGCCGTTGACCTGGGGCAGTGACGACGGCCCGCTGCCGGCGGTCTTGTCGTAGCCGCTGCCGGTGTTGACATACTTGGTGAAGCCCAGGCGGTCGAGGTTCTTGTCGCTGAGCATGTTCTTCTCCTTGCCGGGCGTGTGCTCGGTGGAGATGTTGGGCGCGGTGATGACGCGCCGGACGGGCTCGCCGGTCTCGGGGTGCTGGGTGAGGGCGTCCTCGCTCATGCGCTGCATGACCTCGAAGGTCTCGCCGGCGCTCCCGTCCTGCTTGATTGTCTCGTACACGTAGGTCGGCATGGCTGCCCTCCCGATTGGCTGACTCGCGTGTGCCCGCTCGGCGAACCGCCGGGGCTCTACGCTTCTTTCGTATGTGCGGACGATACGCCTTCAGCCTGACCTGGCGGAACGGGGCACGATTCGGGTTTGAGAGCCTTGTCGGGCTCCCCGGGGGAGGCTACGCTCCGCCTCTCAACCTTGTCGCCCGGATCGCGTCGGTGGGACGCGGGCGGGCCACAGTCCACGACGAGGAGCATCGCATGAGCCGCTTCATCGGCGGTCCCGGCATCCGGGGCCAGCGCGTCACGACCACCACCGGCACCGGCAAGGTCGTCATCGACTACAAAGACATCGAGACCCTCCGCCGCATGATCACCCCCAACGGGAAGATCCACGGTCGCAAGAAGCTGGGCGTCTCGGCCAAAGAGCAGCGCATGATCTCGCAGGCCATCAAGCGCGCCCGCTACATGGGCCTCATGCCCTACACCAGCGCGACGATGTGATCTGATCGAGCCCCGCGACCGCTCGCCCGCCGCGTTCGTATCCGGTCGGTGCCGGCGTGTGCGCCGACGAGGACCCCGCGCCGCATGAGTGGTGAGCCAACCCAGTTCCAACGCGACTACACGCCGCTGCTGTCGCTGCAGCCACAGCCGTCGCGCGACGAATCCATGCGCGCCCTTATCGATGCGCTCTGGAACGCCTTCTCCAACAGCGGGCCCGAGAGCGCCGGCCCGCCCTTCTACTCCTGGGTCGGCATCTACGTCCGCGATCCCGAGAACCCGCAGCAGATGGTCCTCGGCCCGTCGCGCGACACGCCCGCCTGCTCCCCCATCGAACTCCACGGCGCCTGCGGACGCTGCATGACCGAGCGGCGCGCCCTGCTCATCCCAGACGTGACAACGCTCGGCGACAACTACATCGCCTGCGACCCCAACGACGCGAGCGAAGTGGTCGTCCCCCTGCTCAAGTCCGACGGCACGTGCGATGCCGTGCTCGACGTCGATTCGCACCAAGTCAACGCCTTCGACGCGCACGACGCGTCGCAGCTCGCGCTGCTGCTCGAGCACCTCGGGATCTCGAGCGCGCCCCCCGACGGGCGCCAGGAACCCATCGTGCTCTGAGCGATCAACGCCCGAGCGCCGTCGGCGCGAGCGCTCGCCGCACAGATTCGTGGCACGCGTCACACGCGCACAAAAAACACCCCGCTCCTACGAGACATCCCGCGCTGGTAAGCGGCGGGATGCCCGGAGGAGAGAGGTGTTTGTCGTGACCCCGGGCGGGGGTGTGGCGGGCTCGTGTGAGCCGGGCCTGCCCGTCCCTCGGCGACACTCACTTATTCGGAAGTGAGCCCGGACGGTTCCGAAATCCCCTGTTTCCCAGTGTCGATCGACTCCGTCGCGATCAGTCGTCCTTCACCTCGTACTCCGCATCAACCACGTCGTCGCTGTTGCCGTCCGACGTGTCCGAATCGTCCGAGTCCTGAGACGCGCCGGCGTTCTGACCCTTCGCGGCTTCCGCTTCGTACACCGCTTTGCCGAGCTCCATCGACGCGATCTCGAGCTCGCTGATCGCCGCTTCGATCGCGGCCTTGTCGTCTTCCTTCAGCTTCGCTTCGAGGTTGCTCACGGCGCTCTCGATGTTGCCGCGCACTTCCGGGCTCACCTTCTCGCCGTGCTCGTCGAGGCTCTTGCGCGTCGCGACGACCATGCCGTCGGCCTTGTTCTTGAGATCGATGACCTCGCGGCGCGCTTTGTCTTCCTCGGCGTGCGCCTCGGCCTCGCGCTTCATCCGATCGATCTCGTCGTCGCTCAAGCCGCTCGAACCCTTGATCTGGATGTTCTGGCTCTTGCCCGTGCCCTTGTCCGTCGCCGTGACGTTCAGGATGCCGTTGGCGTCGAGCGCGAACTCCACCTCGATCTGCGGCATGCCGCGCGGCGAGGGCGGGATGTCCGTCAGCTCGAAGTCGCCCAGCTTGCGGTTGTCCTTCGCGAACTCGCGCTCGCCCTGCAGCACCTTGATCTGCACGCTGGTCTGGTTGTCGGCGGCGGTCGAGAAGGTCTCCTTCTTCGAAGTCGGGATCGTGGTGTTGCGCTCGATGAGCTTGGTCATCACGCCGCCAAGCGTCTCGACACCGAGGCTGAGCGGGGTGACGTCGAGCAGGAGCACGTCCTTGACGTCGCCGCGCAGCACACCGCCCTGGATCGCGGCACCGATCGCGACGACCTCGTCCGGGTTGATGCTCTTGTTGGGCTCCTTGCCGAAGACTTCCTTGCACATCTGCTGCACCGCGGGGATGCGCGTCGAGCCGCCCACGAGCACGACTTCATCGATCTTGCTCGCGTCGAGCTTCGCGTCGGCGATCGCCTTCTCGCAGGGCTCGCGCAGGCGCTTGATGATGGGCTCGATCAGCGACTCGAACTTCGAGCGGCTCACCGTCTCCTGCAGGTGCTTGGGCCCGCTCTGGTCCGCCGTGATGAAGGGCAGGTTGACGCTCGTCTCCTGCGCCGTCGAGAGCTCGATCTTCGACTTCTCCGCGGCCTCTTTGAGGCGCTGCAGCGCCATCGGGTCCTTGCGGATGTCGATGCCTTCCTTCTTGCGGAACTCCTCCGCGATGAAGTCGATCAGCACCTCGTCGATGTCATCACCACCAAGGTGCGTGTCGCCGTTGGTCGAGAGCACTTCGAAGACGCCGTCGCCAACGTCGAGGATCGAGACGTCGAACGTCCCGCCGCCGAAGTCGAAGACCGCGATCTTCTCGTTGGCCTTCTTCTCCAGCCCGTACGCGAGCGCCGCGGCGGTGGGCTCGTTGATGATGCGCTCGACCTGCAGGCCCGCGATCTCGCCGGCCTCCTTGGTGGCCTGACGCTGCGAGTCGTTGAAGTATGCGGGCACCGTGATGACCGCCTTCTCGACCTTCTCGCCCAGATAGTCCTCGGCGACCTTCTTCAGTTCGCCCAGCACCATCGCGCTGACCTGCTGCGGCGTGTACTCCTTGCCGCGCACCTTCACCTTGAGCAGTTCGTCCGACGCGCCGGTGACCTCGTAGGGCACGCGCTTCTCGTCGTCGAGCACCTCGCTGTGACGCCGACCCATGAAGCGTTTGATCGAGTAGACCGTGTGCTGCGGGTTGGTGACCTGCTGGTGGCGCGCGGGCTGCCCGACCAGGCGTTCGCCCTTCTCGGTGAAGCCGACGACCGAGGGCGTCGTGCGGTTGCCCTGCGCGTTGATGAGCACCTTGGGCGTGTCGCCCTCCATCACGGCGACGACCGAGTTCGTCGTCCCGAGGTCGATGCCGATGATCTTGGACATCCGTCGCTCCTTCTCGATGCGCCGGGCGAGTGCGTCGGACCCGTCCGACCCCCCGCGCACCGTCGTTCGTTGCTCGTGTTCCCTGCGCCGCCATCGCGACGCACCGAGCACAAGTGCAACACCGATGCCAACTTGAGGGCGTGCTGGACCGCGCCGGACCTGCCATCGTGGCAGGCGCGAGCGTCAGGGCGACGCGGGGCTCTCTGCCGGCGTCTCCGGTGCTTCTGGGGCTGAGGGCACGTTCGAGCCCGCGCCCGAGCCCGAGTTCTTGCCCCACGGCCCGCTGCCCGAAGACTGGAACTTCCCGCCCATGAACGAGAAGTTGCCGTCGGAGTCGATCGTCGCGTCGTCGCCGCCACCGGTTTCGCCATTAGGGCCCTTCGACCACAGCCCGAAGGACTGCCCCTCCTGGCGCAGCTCGTAGCCGTACTCGGTGCCCCAGAAGTCGGTGCGCATCTCGGGCGTCAGCCCGGGAATCTCCCCGAGCGTCGCCGGCTTGCTCCCGGTGCGCTCCTCGTGCTCCTGGATCGCGCTCGTGAGCATCGCCATGTCCGACATGGTCCGCGAGAAGCCCTCGATCTCACCGCCCGCCGCTCGCTCGGCGAACTTGAAGAAGTCCTGGGTGATCGGCACGGCCATCTCCACCGGCGTGTACCGGTTCACGATCACGTCGTCGTCCGTGTCGAATGACCCGTCCTTGCCCGCCGAGCGGATCACGTAGTTCTCACCGCCCGCGACCACTTCGTACCGGTACTCGTTGCCCCAGTAGTCCGTCCGGTCCTCCTCGGTCAACGCAAGGCCTTCGAACGAATCGGGGAACGCGCCGTCCGCCTCGTACGTCGCGACCAACGCCTCGCGCTGCGCCTTGAGGTCCTCACCCGTCTCTTGGGCGATCTGCAACATCTGTGTGAACGTCCCGCCGATCACCACCATGCCGTAGATCACCACGGCCCAGACAGCGGTCCCGATCAGCCCGACGACGACCCCGGCGATCGCCAGCCCCTTGGGGTTGAACGCCAGCGCGATGATGCTCAGCAGCAGCCCCAGCGGGCTGAGGCAGAACGAAAGAAACAGCCCCACGGGCGCCAGGGGGTTGCTCGGCTTGTTGTCCGGGTCCCAGTCCGCGCCGGCGTGCATGCTCATCGGGTGCTCCAATCGAATCTCAAGTATTCTCGTCGCTGGACGCCCATCTCGCCAGCATCCGAACGAGCCCAGAACAAAAAACCGAACAAAACTCAATCACGAGGTTGACATCGAGCCGATCACCAAACATCATCCTACTGAACGGAACGCAAACACACAGGGTTGAGTGAGGGACCGCTCACCCCTGCGACGCACACGGCACGAACGGATTCGGAGAGCAACATGGTGGCCTTTCACGCACAGACCGGTTTATCACGAATCGAAGCCCAGGTGTCCTCGGGTGCTTTCGCCGAGACAGCCGAAACGCTCCTCGCGGGCGGGCCCCGCCTCGGGCCCGTCCGGCGATCGCGCCTGCTCGACCCGCAGTGGATCGCCGCCACGGCACTCGGGCTGACGCTGCGCGAAGCCACGTCACGCACGCGCCGCCCCAGCCCCCTCGCCGAGCGTCTCGCCGACGCGTTGCTCCGCGAGCAGCGTTCCGATGGCACCTTCGCCGAGGGCGAGTCGAGCGTCGCCGTCACCGCGGCGGCCCTCTCCGGACTCTGCCGACTGCTCGATCAACTCGAACGTCAGCCGGGCCGGCTCGCCGGGCAGCGATTCATGAGCGAGTCGGTCGAGCGCCGCCTCCGCGCCGGTGTGAACGCCGCGCTCAACGCCCTCGGTTCGCTGCAGTGGCAGGGGACCTCCGCGAGCCCGCTCGGGTCCGTCGGCGATGAGGACGACACCGCCCTCGTTCTCTGGCTGCTCGGCGGGACGACCTCCGCCGCCCGGGGCATCGACTTCGACGCGCTGCTCGACGCCGCCGATCGTCGCGGCCTGCGACACGACCGGATCGTCAAGAGACTCATCGAGGACATCGGACGAGCCGCGGTCGTCGCCGCGTAGCGCACCGCCACAGGCAACCACGCGAGAGGGAGACCGATATGCGCACACGCCGACACGCCGCCCGAGGACGAGTGGTCCGATTGCTCAGGCTCCTGGCGCGCCGCAGGCGTGTGCGCAAGGCATGAGCACGCCAGAACGCTTCATCGCGCACGTCGATCTCGACTGCTTCTTCGCGCAGGTCGAGACGCTCGACGACCCCGCCATCCGCGGCAAGCCCGTCATCGTCGGGGGCGAACGACGTGAAGACGGTTCCGTCGGGCGCGGCGTCGTCACCACCAGCAGCTACGAGGCCCGCGCCTTCGGCGTGCGCACGGCCATGCCCCTCGCTCGCGCGCACCGCCTCTGCCCGCACGCCGTCTTCCGACGCGGACGCTTCGATCGCTATCGCGAGCTTTCGCAGCGCGTCTTCGAGGTCTGCGAGTCGATGTGTCCCGACGTGCGACCGGTCGGCATCGACGAGGCCTATCTCGACTTCTGCGGGCTCGAACGCTGGACGCTCCGCCAGCGAACACCCCTCGCGCTCCCGATGCACTGGTCCGAGCGCCTCGCGCGCCTCATTCAAGACCGCGTGCGTGAAGAAACCGGTCTCACGCTCTCGGTGGGCGTCGGGCCCAACCGGTTCCTCGCCAAGATCGCCAGCGGCATCAACAAGCCCGCCGGCATCTGTGTGGTCCGTGCGCACGAAGCGGAAGACTTCGTGTCGCGCTTGCCGATCCGCGCGCTGCGGGGCGTGGGCCCAGCCGCCGAACGCCGGCTCGCGCGCCTCGGCGTCCGCACCGGCGCGGACATCGTCCGCAGACCCCGCGCCGAGATCAGCACGCTCCTCGGCGAGTTCGGTGAGCACCTCTACGACCACGCCCACGGAGTACGCGGGAGCGAGTTGCCGCCACACGATGCCCGCCGATCCATCTCACGCGATACCACATTCCGCGAGGACGTGCCGATCGTCCCCGTCGGCGTCGCCTCGATGCGCAGCACGCTCGCGTACCTCACGGCGAAGGCCGTGGACGCGCTGCGGCGCGGCGAGCTCACCTGCGGGTGCGTCGGCGTGCGCGTGCGCGATTCCACCTTCCGCACGCTGCAGCGCGAGCAGTCGCTCACGACCATCGGCGTGCGGCGCTCGAGCGACGAGGTCGAGATCGCCGACCTCGCCATGGCGCTCTTCGAGCAGCTGCTTGATCGTCACCGCCAGCGCGGCGCGGGGGCAGTCCGGCTCGTGGGGGTCAAGCTCAGCCACCTCTTCGAATGCCGGGATCGCCAACTGCTGCTGGGTTCCGAAGAGGTCGAGGGTCGTCGCGATCGCCTCGGGACGGCCGCCGACGCCGTGCGCACGAGGCTCGGGACCGCGGCGATCCTCCCGGCGCGCGGGCTTGCCCACGCCGAGACCAGGCGGAAGCGCGGTAGGCTCAATACATGAACACCACCAGCGCACAGGACGAACGGATCACGGGCGTGCTCGATCGGCTCGGTCTCTGGGACGACCCGCGGGTTGTCAGGCCCGAGGCGGACGGCGACGGGGTCGTCGTCAGCGAGTGCCCCGCCACGGGCGAACCCATCGCGGGCGTCAGGCTGCACGATGCTGCCCAGTACGACGAGATCGTCGAGCGCGCGCACGAGGCGTTTCTGCAGTGGCGGCGTGTGCCGGCGCCGAAGCGGGGCGAGATCGTCCGCCGGATCGGGCTCGCGTTCCGCGAACACTGCGACGATCTCGGCGCGCTCGTCACGATCGAAATGGGCAAGATCAGAGCGGAGGGCGTAGGCGAGGTGGTCGAGTGCATCGACATCGCCGACTTCGCCGTCGGGCTCTCGCGCCAGTGCTACGGGCTGACCATGCCCAGCGAACGTCCCGAGCACCGCATGATGGAGCAGTGGCACCCGCTCGGCGCCATCGGCGTGATCTCGGCGTTCAACTTCCCCGTCGCGGTGTGGGCGTGGAACGCCATGGTCGCGGCGGTGTGCGGCGACTCGACCGTCTGGAAGCCCTCGCTCGCGACCCCGCTCATCGCGGTCGCGGCCAACCGTGTCGTCGAACAGGTCATGCGCGAGCAGGACATCTTCGAGCCGACCGGCGGCGTGCGCGCCGAAGACGTCTTCTCGCTGCTGCTCGGCACCGACGACGTGGTGGGCGAGCGCATGACCGCGGACCGGCGATTGCCGCTCATCAGCGCGACCGGCTCCTGCCGGATGGGGCGCCACGTGAGCCAGCGCGTCGCGGCGCGGCTCGGGCGCTGCCTGCTCGAACTCGGCGGCAACAACGCGATCGTGCTCATGCCCGATGCCGACATGGATCTGGCGCTGCGTGGGGTCGTGTTCGGTTCGGTCGGCACCGCCGGGCAGCGCTGCACCACCACCCGGCGGCTACTCTGCGTGGGCGGGTCGGCGGAGGCCATCACGCCCCGGCTCGTCGAGGCCTACAAGCAGGTCCCCATCGGCGACCCGCTCGACGAGGGCACGCTCATGGGGCCGCTCATCAACCAACTCTCGGTGGACGCCATGCGTCGCGCGATCGACGCGGCGGTTGAGCAGGGGTGCGAGGTGCTCGTTGGCGGGGTGGAGGGTATCGATCGCCGATCGAGCGACCCGGGGTTCTTCGTCGAACCGACGATCATTCGGGTTCCGAAGGGCGAGGTTCCGGCGGTCACACAGGAGGAGACCTTCGCGCCAATCCTTTATGTCTTCGATGTGGACGACCTCGAGCAGGCGATGGACCTGCACAACGGGGTCGATCAGGGGCTGTCGTCGGCGATCTTCACCGGATCGGTCCGCAACGCCGAGCGGTTCGTGAGCCCGTGGGGGTCGGACTGCGGCATCGCCAACGTGAACCTGGGCACCAGCGGGGCCGAGATCGGCGGTGCCTTTGGCGGCGAGAAGGATACCGGCGGCGGACGCGAATCGGGCAGCGATTCGTGGAAGGCCTACATGCGTCGGCAGACCTGCACGATCAACTACGGGGCGGATCTGCCGCTCGCCCAGGGGATTCGGTTCGGTTCGTGATCGGTGTTTGAAGTCTGGGAGATGCTGAATCGGTGTCCGAGTGCTGGCTTTGACGTGGTGTCGGGCCGAATTCTCAGATACCGTTGAGTTCTGTCAGATCGTCGGAATAGACGCGGACGGCCTCGCGTTGGCGTCCCGGAGCGGGCCCGGATGGGGCTCGCACGCGTGGAGCGAGCCTGGTGGGCTCGCGGTGGGTAATCAAAGCAGATCGAGTCGTGTCCGTTTCGGGCGCGGCTGGGGTGATCTCAGGAGGTGTATTGATGATCGGTTCTCTCAAACGTGGCTCGTCGCTCGTGACGACCTGTTGCACGCTCGTCGGCGCCGCGGCTGTGGGCTTTGGCGGGTATGTCATGATGAACGGCGGGCTCTGCTCGCTGACCGGTTCGTGCTACACCGACAAGGGTGCCGCGACCACCGTCGCCGCCTCCAACGAGATCGAGCATAAGGCCGACGGCAGCTGCTGCCCGCTTCACGGCTTGATCGCCGAGAATGCCGAGGCGACCACCGTGCTCGCTTCCGCCGAGACCGCTGAGAAGAGCGATTGCGCCGCGGCCTGCGAGAAGGCCTGCGACGGTGCGAAGGCCCAGACCATTGCCGCCGAGGCCAAGAGCGATTGCGCCGCGGCCTGCGAGAAGTCTTGCGACGGCGCGAAGGCCCAGACCATCGCGGCTTCGGCTGCGAAGAGCGACTGCGCCGCGGCCTGCGAGAAGGCCTGCGACGGTGCGAAGGCCCAGACGATCGCCGCTGAGGCGAAGGACTGCGCCTCGTCCTGCAAGGGCGCGATGACCACCACGATTGCCAACGAGTCGAAGGATTGCGCGTCGGCCTGCGAGAAGGCCTGCGACGGCGCGAAGGCCCAGACGATCGCCGCTGAGGCGAAGGACTGCGCCAAGTCTTGCTCGGGTGCGATGACCACCACGATTGCCAACGAGACCGAGAAGAGCTGCGCCTCGTCGTGCTCGGGCGCGAAGGCCCAGACCATTGCCGCCGAGGCCAAGAGCGACTGCTCGAAGGTGTGCGACGGTGCCAAGGTTCAGACGATCGCCGCTTCGGCTGAGAAGAGCGATTGCGCGTCGGCCTGCAAGAAGGCCTGCGATGGCGCGATGACCACCACGATCGCGAGCGAGGGCAAGAATGATTGCTCGAAGTCCTGCTCGTCGGTGAAGACCATTGCCGCCGCCTCGATGGCGGAAGCTTCTTGCTCGGCCAAGAAGGTTTGCTGGCCCGGCATGGTCGGCACGACCATGGTGATGGGTTCGTCCACCCCGGTGGTCATGCCCGCCGCGTTCTACGCCGCCCCCACTACCTGCACTAGCACCTACAAGGCCGTTTCCTGCGGCGAGAAGTCCTCTTGCAGCAGCGCGAATGCGCAGCAGATCTCGATGAAGTCCTCCTGCTCGAGCAGCTGCTCGGGCGCGACGACCATCGCCGCTTCGACCGAGAAGGTTGGCTGCGCGTCGTCCTGCTCGGGTGCGAAGTCCAAGACCATCACCGCCGCCAAGTCGTGCAGCGTTGAGACCGGCATGAAGCGCCTCAGCGGCGACATGGTCGAGCGTGCCGCCAACATCACCGCGATCGCGGTCCCGGCTTCGACCGAAGCCGCCGACGCCGGCTGCTGCCACGGCAGCGGCGAGCGCGCCGACGGTCAGCCCTGCACGGGCACGACCGACGCCTCCCACAAGGCCGAGGTCTGCGACAAGGCCAAGCCCGCCGCCTCTTGAGCGAGTGACGCCAATCACCGAACTGTGATCCGCGCCCCGTCGAGTTCGCTCGGCGGGGCGTTTGTCATTTGCGAGACGCCACGCGCGCGCCGCCAGCCGGTACAGTCCGAGCATGGCGACCTTCCTGCTCAAGACCGAACCGGACGACTTCTCGTACGACGATCTCGTCGCGGCGAAGCGCGAGCCGTGGGATGGCGTGAAGAACCCGAGCGCACGGATGGCGATGCGCACCGTGAAGAAGGGCGACGAGGCGTTCATCTATCACACGGGCAAGGAGAAGGCGATCGTCGGGCTCGCGACGATCGTGAGCGACGTCTACGCGGACCCCGCGTTTCCCGACGCGGGCGAGACGGACGAGGGTCTGCCCAAGGCGCCGCTGTTTGATGTGAAGGCGACCAGGCGCGCGAAGACGCCGGTGACGCTGAAAGAGATCAAGGCGGACGAACGGTTTGCGGAGTTCATGCTGGTGAAGCAGTCGCGGCTGAGCGTGATGGACGTGCCGAAGCGGCTCGACACGCTGCTGCGGAAAATGGCCGGGCTGTGACGCGCGGGCCGATGGGAAATCGCATGCGAAGGAACGCCATGTTCGCGGTTCTCGTGATGGCTGCGTACTTGCTTGGCGCCTCCGGCGTCGGCGAACGCATCGCGCACGCAGACGATGACAGTTTGAAAGACTGCTGGACTCAGGTCAGCGATGTTCGGTTCGAATCACGCGGCGAGGAGACGATCGAAGTCACGGTGTTGTGGGAACCCGACGGTGCTGCCCGCATGTGGGAGTTCTGGCGGCACGGCAAGCTGATATCCCAGACGTATTTCACTCGCAACGGTGAGGTCATCCTTCAGAATCGGTGGACGTCAGAGGGCGATGGCACAGAGTTCGTCTTCGATGACATGGGCCGACTTGTAGAGTTTGTTCCGTGGGAAGCGGGCGAGCGCGGACAAGGAGCGGGCGTTCGCTTTCGAGAGCCCGTTGTCATCGAGCCGGCGGACCTGCTCTGGTGGGAAGCCGGCGTGCCAGAACCGCTGAACGCGGAAGAAGAGGGGGGCTGATCGCATGCGAATCAACGCGAAGTCGGCTTGTGCGATGGTCCTCGGTGCGGCGCTGCTGGGCGGGTGTCAGCACGAGACGGTCGAGACGAACGTGTGGGTGCGTGGCGCGAAGCCGACGTTCGCGACGATCGATCGCGCGTCGCTGTACGCGTTGACGCCGGACGCGCAGCAGGACGTCGTGGCGATCGAACGCGACACGACCTACGACCACGCGACGTACCAGCGCGAGACGTGGCTGCTGTCGATCCCGAGCGAAGCGCGGGCTGGCACGACGCTCGAGTTCGGCGTTGAGCCGATGTACGGCGCGCGCGGGTGGTTGGTGGAGCACGCGTCGCGCGGGGAGCCGCGCTCGGCGGACCTGAGCGGGAGCGCGACCATCGTGGCGCGCACGAATGAGACGATCGTCGTGGATGTCGATCTCCGCGCGGTGGTGCGCTCGGCCTTCGCGGGTGAACTCGGTGATCCGAGGCTCGCGCTCGCGGGGCGGTTCGAGGCGATGCGACGCACGCCGATCACGCCGGTGACGCCCGAGCTCGAGACGCGTAGCGGCGTCGCGGCGCGCTGAGTCGCGTCACTCCTTCAGGCGTTCTTCTTTGACTCGGCGATGAGCTCGTCAACTTTCTGTAGCGAGCGGCGCGCCTCGATGTCGGTGAGCGCGTCGGCCTGCTTGTCGGCGAGGTAGCTCGAACGCACCATCGGGCCCGACTCGACGACCTTGAACCCGAGTTCGAGCCCACGCTCTTTGTACATCTCGAACGTCGAGGGCTCGACCCACCGATCGATCGGAAGATGGTTCGGCGTGGGCTGCAGGTACTGCCCGATCGTGAGGATGTCGGTGTCGGCGGCTTCGCGGAGCGATCGCATCAGCTCGATGACCTCGTGGTCCTTCTCGCCGATGCCGACCATGATGCCGGTCTTCGTCACAAGCCCGGCGTCCTTGCACCGCCGGAGCAGTTCGACGCTGCGGTCGTACTTGGCGCTGGGTCGTACGGCGGGGTACATGCGCGGGACGGTCTCGAGGTTGTGGTTGAGGATCTCGGGACGCGCGTCGATCACGTCTTGCAGCGCGTCCCAGTTGCCCATGAAGTCGGGGATGAGGACCTCGATGGAGAGCCCGGGGGACATGTCGCGCGTGCGGGTGATGGTCTCGGCCCAGATGGCGGCGCCGCCGTCACGGAGCTCGTCGCGGTTCACGCTGGTGATGACGACGTGCTTGAGCTTGCTGGTTTCGACCATGAGCCGCATGGATTCTGCGACGCGGCGTGGCTCGTCGGTGTCGAGGACGGGCGGTTTGCCGGTCTTGACGTTGCAGAAGCCGCAGGCGCGGGTGCAGGTGTCGCCGAGGATCATGATGGTGGCGACGCCTCGCGCCCAGCACTCTCCCATGTTGGGGCAGTTGGCCTCCTGGCAGACGGTAAAGAGGCCGTGCTGTTCGATATTGGCTTTGAGGTCGAGATAGGCCTGCCCGCCGGGGACCTTGGCGCGGAGCCATGAGGGCTTGCGTCGGGAGCGCAATTGCTGCGTCTGGTTGTTGATGACGCGGTCGGAAAGTGACAGGGTGGGTTTGTCGAGGCGTTTGACGGGGTCACCGCCCGCGGGCCTGGGGTGCCTGGCGAGGGTCTTGGCGTGCGGCGTCGATGGATCTGGCTGAACAACAGGCATTGGATTCGAGTATAGGTGTCGGCGTTCGCCGGGCTTGCGGTCGAGGAACCCGGTCCGTGCGAGGGTGATGGTCCGAGATTTTCGCCCCTGTTGGCGTCTCGCCGATCAACCCGGGTGGGGTTGGCGGTCGATATGGGTCCGAGTCGGTCGCGGATGCGCGCGCACGGCGGCCCGGTTTCTGGGCGGTCGTGAGGTTTGAAGGGAGACGCCCGTGGGTGGGTGCGGCACGAAGGTTGGCTCGACGGTCCGCAGGCGCGCGATGCTGTGCGCCGCGGCGCTCGGCGCGGTGATGACGTCCGGCATGGTCGGGTGCATCGAATCGGACGGGTTTTTGATCGATCCGTCGGTGGTTGGGCGGTGGGAGCACACGCCGACGATCGTCCCGGTGCTGGAGCGGATCGACGTGATCGAGCGCGACACGGGCGACTTCGTGGACACGACGCCGGTGATGCCGGACGACCTGATCCCGGAGCCGATCGATTACCGCGTGTCGTCTGGCGACTTCGTGCAGGTGGACATCTTCGACTTTCTCGACGCGGGCGCGCCGGGTTCGTACCAGCGTCCGGTGTCGGCGCGCGGGTTCATCGACATCCCGCAGATCGGGCAGATCTTCGTGCTCGACCTGACGCGCGCGGAGATCGAGATCGCGGTCGCCGAGGCGATCGTCAACGCGCAGATTCTCGACGACCCGCTGGTGACGGTGCAGCTGCTCAACCGCCGCGAAGAGACGTTCAGCATTTTCGGCTCGGTGCCCAACGTGGGGCGCTTCGCAGTGCCCTTCCCGGATTACCGGTTGCTGCAGGCGATCACGGACGCGGGCGGCGTGCCCCCGACGCTGAAGTCGGTCTTTGTGATCCGCCAGGTCCCGCTGAGCGAAGAGGTGACGCGCGGTCGTCTCGAGCCCGGAGGCGGTCGAGGCGAGGAGCCGGACAGCGACGGCGTCCCGATGGAGGACCCGAGCGACGGGCAGAGCATCCGCGACCTGATCGACGAACTGACCGCGCCGGAACAAACCGACGGCGAGGGCGGGGTGATCGGGCTTTCGGCGTTCGGGAACGCGGGCGGAGCGCCGGTGGTGGACGTGTGGTCGGCGAGCGACTCGCCGCGCCCCTTCAGCGTGCAGCCGGAGTCGCGTGTTTCTCAGAACGACTCTCGCGCCAGCGCGGCGTTGCAGCCCGCGAGCGATGCGGGGCAAGAACCGATCATCGATCTGCCGGGTTCACCGGCGCGGACGCCGAGCGCGCAGGGCGTGCAGGGTGTTTCGGCGCCGGAAGCGGGCGTGACGGAGTGGATGTTCCTCAACGGTCGTTGGGTGCAGGTGACGCGCCAGGCGACGAGCGCGCAGGCGGGCCTGCCCGAGGGCGAGGATCCGCTGATCGACGCGCCACCCACGGCGGACGATCTGATCACGCAGCGTGTGATCGAGGTCCCGGTGGGCCCGTTGCTGCAGGGCGTGGCGCAGTACAACATCGTGATCCGCCCGGGCGACGTGATCAACGTGCCGGGCCCGGAGACGGGGCTGGTGTACGTTGGCGGCCCGGGCATCTTCCGGCCCGGGGTGTACGCCCTGCCGGTGGTGGGGCGGATGACGCTCACCAAGGCGATCATTTCCGCGGGCGGTCTGTCGGCGGTGGGCATCCCCGAGCGTGTGGACCTCACGCGGATGATCGGCGATGACCGCCAGGCGACGGTGCGTCTGAACCTGAAGGCGATCATGGACGGGACCCAGCCGGACCTGTTCCTGAAGCCCGACGACGTGGTGAACGTGGGCACGAACTTCTGGGCGACGCCGCTGGCGGTGATTCGTGGGGGGTTCCGGGCCTCGTACGGCTTCGGTTTCCTGCTGGACCGGAACTTCGGCAACGATGTCTTCGGCGCACCGCCTTCGAACGTCGGTGGCGGCTGAGCGACCCGACCGGACTTCGAACATCTTTCTGTAGCGATTGCGCGGCGATCGGCGGCGCGATCGGTGCGGGAATCGCGTGCGGGGGTCTCGCGGGCGCGAACACGGGCCGAGGACGAACGTATTCAGCGGTGTGCTTCCCGTTTGCGGTCGGGTTGGGTCTTGGCGCACGCGTTTTGGGACCTATGGTGTGCGAGCCCGGAGGGTCAGCCGGGCAGCACATGGGAGAGGATGTTCGGTGCCGAACATGAGGTTCGAGAGCTGTGTGCCCGGGGTGCGTCGCTGATGGCGAGCGCGATCGGAGCGAACCCGGCGGCGATGCCCGCGTCCGATGCCGGTGCCAAGCGCGCGGTGTGGGAGGGGTTCTCGCGCAGCGAACTGATCGTGTTCGGGATCCTGATCGCGTCGTTCGTGGGCGTGTACTTTCGCTGGATCGATCGTCAGCTCGGTCCCGGCGGGTGGTCGGCGTCGAAGCTGGAGGATTGGGGCCACTCGTACATCGTGCCGTTCATCAGCATCTACTTCGTGTGGAAGCAGCGCGAGCGGATCTTCGGGCAGCCCAAGGCGGTGTTCTGGCCCGGCGCGTCGGCGCTGGCGTTGGGCATCGTGTGCTACGCGTACTTCCTGATCGGGTTCAGCAACCACATGTTCCAAGGCGCGGCGATGCTGCTGGCGATCGGCGGGCTCGTCGCGATGCTCGTCGGGCCGCGCGTGCTGCGTTCGCTGGTCATGCCGATCGGGTACCTCGCGTTCGGCGTGACGATCTCCGAGATGGTGATGAACAAGATCACGTGGGGGCTGAAGCTGCTGGCGTCGCAGGGCTCAGAGGCGCTGCTGACGATGGTGGGGCTCGACGTGGATCGCGCGGGGAACGTGCTGACGGTCTTCGCGAACGGTGAGGAGCACGCGCTGAACGTCGCCGAGGCGTGCAGCGGGATGCGCATGGTGATCGCGTTCTTCGCGTTGGCCGGCGCGGTGGCGATGTTCGGGTGCAAGAACTGGTGGCAGCGGATCGCGGTGATTTTGCTGGCGCTGCCGGTGGCGCTCGGGATGAACATCGTGCGTGTGGCGGTGCTCGGTCTGGCGACGCTGATCGATCCGGAACTCGCGACGGGTGATGCGCACATGCTGATCGGCATGGTGCTGCTGGTGCCGTCGTTCATGCTGTTTATGGGCTGCGTGTACGCGCTGAACCGCGTGGTGCAGGAGCCCGGAGAGGAAGGCGAATCGTGAAGCCGTTCTCGTTGATGAACCCGGCGACGGTGGCCGCGACGCTGATCCTGGCGTCCTCCGCCGTGGGGATCGCGCTGGTGCAGAACCTCGGGGGGATGCACTTCCGCAAGCTGGAGATCCACGCGCCGGAGAACCGTCAGTTCCACCAGCTGCCGGCGGAGCTCCCGTCGTGGAAGCGGGTCGGGCGTGACGAGATCATGTCCAAGGAGGCGGTGGAAGAGCTCGGGACGGACAACTACATCTCGCGGCATTACATGAGCAAGGAGCCGATCAACGGCAAAGAGGTGCTGATCGATCTGCACTGCGCGTACTACACGGGGATGATCGACACGGTGCCGCACGTGCCCGAGCGGTGCCTGGTGGGCGCTGGGTGGGAGCAGGCGGGCCCGTCGCGGGAGATCCGGGTCCCGATCGATCCGTCGCTGCTGGCGCCGGCGCGGGACGTGGATCGCGAGGTGCACGGCGACCTGTACACGATGCGGAGCCCGGTGACGCACTCGCGGGTGCGCATGCCGCGGGGCGTGGAGGATCTGTCGATCCGCGTGACGCCCTTCCGCAACCAGCAGCACGAGGCGAGTTTTTACGCGGGGTACTTCTTCATCGCCAACGGCGGTGTGGTGGCGTCGGCGAACGGCGTCCGCGTGCTGGCGTTCAACCTCGATGATGACTATGCGTACTACGCGAAGGTCCAGTTCACCTCTCCCAGCGTGGAGAGCGCGGAGGAGCTGGGCGAGGCGGTGGCGAGCCTGCTGCAGGAGATGCTGCCCGAGATCATGCGGTGCGTGCCCGACTGGGTGGACGTCACCGAGGGGCGGTACCCGAGGACCGATGCGTCCTGAGGGAACGGGACGCGCGGCCCACGGAGGGGTCGCGGGCGGAGTAAGGATGATGAGACGGCGCGAGGAGTCGGCGCCGATCGCGGAGAAGATGGAGAAACCCGGTCTCCGGCGCGAACACGCGCCCGCCGGGTGACGAAGTGAGGTTGGCGCCCGGGGTCTGGGTGCGCAAGGGGTTCTACGAGATGGCTGTGAAGCTCAACACCAAGTTCGTCGTCGCGCTCGTGGCGGGTCTGCTCGTGCTCGCGGGCGGGGTCGTCGCGCTGGGCCTGTTCATGCACCTGAAGAAGCCGGTCCGGCTGGCGCAGCGGGCGGACGAGGCGATGGCCGCGGGCGAGTACCGCGACGCGGCGCAGGACTATGGGCGGGCGTACGGGCGCGACCTGGCGAACTATGGGTATCTCGAGAAGTGGGAAGACGCCCTCACGCAGGTCGTCCCGCAGAACACGACCGAGGCGCAGGAGCTGTACCAGCAGTACTTCGGGATCCTCGAGACCAAGTCGAACCTGCGCCGCTACGACGCCGAGATCTTTCAGGCGTACATCGAGGAGCTCGACGAGCGTGTCCGCGCGTTCGGCGGCGGGCGTCAGGCGCTCGCGCAGATCATCAACGCGGTCACCGACCGCCTCGACGACCTCGACGAGGACGACGACGCGACGAAGCGCCTGCTCCGCTACCGCGGGCTCGCGACCGTGGACACCATGATCCTGATCACGCTGGAAGAGGAGCAGCGCGAGCAGGCCCGCGAGGATCTGCTCGGCGCGATCGAGGTGGACCCGACCGACGAGGAGAGCCGGCTCGCGCTCGTGCGCTGGCACTTCATCGAGGCGGACCGCCACCGTCGCGATGCTCGCGAGACGGAGATGCGCGCGTCGATGGACGCGGCCTCCGCGGAGCTCGCCCAGCAGCTCGAGGCGATGCCCGATTCCCTGCTGCTGCGCGCGTTCCAGCTGACGAACCGTGTGCGCGACGCCGTGCGCGAGAACCCGGAGCCGTCGGCGCGTCGCGCAGCGCTCACGGCGTTGTCGGACGAGGTGAACGAGGTCGCGGGGCTTGTCGATCGTGGCGGGGCGTTCGCCGACAGCCCGCAGATGCTCAGCCAGATCGGTTCGACGATGGTCGTGGTGCTCGGCCGCGACGGTCGGGACGTGGCGGCCTCGATGATCAATCGCCGTCTCGAAGCGAACCCCGACGATCTCGGGTTGCGCCTGTTCTCGGGCGGATTTCTCAGTGATCTGAACCGCTTCGAGCGGGCCGTCGAGGTGCTCGAACCCGTCGCGAACGCGCCGGACGTCCCGGTGAGCCTGGAGTCGATCCTGCTGCCGTTCCAGCGGACGGCGGCGCTCGGCGGGCAGATCGACGCGTACCTCGACAAGTTCGCCGCGACGAGCGATGAGGCAGAGAAGAGCGAGGCGCTGGAGAACGCCAAGCGTCTGCGCGAACGCCTGGCCGACACCACCGGCGACCGCGAGAACGATCAGCTGCTGCTGCGTGACGCGCGTATCGCGCGGATCGAAGAGCGGTACGACGAGGCGATCGCCAAGCTCGCGCAGCTCGAATCCACCCTCGGGCGGCGCACGGAAGAGATGTCGCTGCTGCTCGCCGATTGCCAGCTGCAGAAGCGGAACTACGGCGAAGCGCGGTTGATTTACGAGGAAATCGTCAACAACTCGGATCAGCCCGACGCGCGGGCGATGATGCGTCTGGCCGAGACGTACGTGCTGCTGCAGCAGGCCGACCGCGCGATCGACGTGTACGAGCAGGCGCTGGTCTTCGACCCGTCGAACGAGACGATGCAGCAGCGTCTGGTGACGCTGAAGTCCGCGGTGACCGAGGACGAGGACGAGCAGCTCGATCCGATCGTGCGGGCGCTGCGCGCGGCACGGGATCGCATCACGGCGCAGGACGTCGCCGGCGCGAAGGCGCTGCTCGAGCCGGTGTACGAGGAGTTCCCGGGCGATCTGCGTCTAGTGCAGAACCTCGCGTCGATCGAGTCGGCGCTGGGGAACCGGGAGCGGGCGCTGGAGATCCTTGACGACGGCATCGCCGCGAACCCCGGCAGTGACAGATTGCGCGCGATGCGTGTGCAGCTGGCCTCGACGGATCCGGAACAGGCGGCGCGGGACTACATCGCGTCGCTCGACGCGCCGGAGCACATCAAGGCGATCGAGCTGGCCAAGGCGCTGCGGATGCTCGGCAAGCGCGATGAAGCGAGCGCTGAGCTGGCGCGCGCGGTGGAGCTGGCACCGGACGCGCCCGAGGTGATCGAGGCGCAGTTCCTCGATGCCGCGGGGCGGCAGGACCTGGAGGAGGCGCGTCGCGTGGTGCGTCGCGCGGCGGCGGCGAACGCGGACCAGGTCGATGGCCTGCTCTTCCAGGGACGTCTGCAGCTGCTCGAGGGCGACTTCCAGAACGCGCTACTGAGCTTCGAGCAGGTGGTGCAGCGCGTGCCGTACAACCCGCCGGCGTGGCGACTGCTGGGCTCGTCGCAGCAGCAGTTGGGGCGCTTGGTCGATGCGGTTGAGTCGTACCGTCGTGCGTACGAGGGCAACCCGTCGGACGCGCAGACGGCAAAGGAATACGCGGCGGTGCTGATCAAGCTGAACCGCGGCGCCGAGGCGCTCGCGGTGGTCGAGCCCGAGGCCGGCGCGCTGCGCTTTGTGCGCAACGACCCCGACCTCGGTGAGCTGTACCTGCAACTCGAAGCGGAGTTCGGTGACGCCGCGGAAGCGACGGAGATGCGCGAGCGCATGTTCGCGACCGATCCGTCGCGGACGCAGAACGCGCTGGCGCTCTTCCGCCTGTATCTGGAAGAGGAGCGGCTCGACGATGCGCAGTCGGTCATCGACGCGATCGGCGACGCGGACGACGTCCGCCCGCTCGTGCTCACGGCGCTGCGCGCGCAGCTGCTCGAGGCCCGCGGCGACTCGGAGGGCGCGCTCGCGACGTACCGCTCGTACGTCGAGGACCTGCCGGAAGACGCCGACGACCGCACCAAGCTCGAGGGCTGGCTGACCTACGGGGAGTATCTGGTGGCGCAGGGCGATTCGGCGGGCGGTGTGGAGGCGTACGAGAAGGCTCGCGCGTTCCAAGCGGGCAGTGATGCGCAGGCGGACCGCCGCCTGGGTGACCACTTCTTCCGGATGGCGTCGAATCTGTCTTCGGCGGCGTCGGCGGCGGAGGTCGGGCGCGCGATCGAGCGTGCCGCGCGTCTGAAGACCGAGTCCGACGCGGCCTTCGAGCGTGCGGCGCAGGCGTATCGCGCGGTGCTCGACTCGGATCTCGAGTCCGAATCGCTCGAGCAGGCGGTGGCCAAGCGGCTCGCCGAGACGCACGGGCGGCTTCGCCAGTTCGAGGAGGCGAACGCGGTGCTGGCCTCGGTGCCCTCGCAGTCCGACGCCGAGATCCTGATGCTGCGCTCGAACATCGAGCGTTCGCGTGGGGACGATCGCGCGGCGAGGCGTTTCCTGGACGAGGCGGTCGCGATCGATCCGTCCGACCCGTCGCCCTTCATGCAGCGCGCCCTGTTCAACCTGAACGACGAGACCATGTTCTCCGACGTGCTGCAGGACCTCGACCAGGTCGTCCGGCTCCGACCGGGGCTGATCCGCGCGTGGTCGCTGCGATACCAGCTTTACAAGCGACGCGCGCAGTTCGACCAGGCGCTCGCGGAGCTGCGCAACGGGATCGAAGTCAACCCCGACAGCACGGACCTTCGCGGCCTGCTCGTGACCGAACTGCTCGCGCTGGGTCGGATGGAAGAGGCGCAGCGCGAAGCGCTCGAGGTGGTCGAACGCCGCCCCGACGACACGCGCTGGCTCGGCGGCGCGGCGCGCATCTTCGCGGACAACGGGCAGCACGGCCCGGCTTCGGAGCTCTTCCGCAGGCTCTACGCGATGGAGCAGACGCCCGAGAACGCGGCGCTGCTGCTCGACTCGCTGCTGCGGGCGCCGACGACACCCTCTCGCGCCGAGGTGAACCGCCTGCGCGCGGAGGTGGACAAGATCGCCGGGCTCGCGGTCGGTGAGACGATGCTCATCGCGCGGGCGAACATGTTCCTTGGCGACGACGACTTTGCGCGGAACGCGGCCTTCGCGGCCCTTGACCGCGTCGGTGACAGCGGCGAGCTCGCGCGGTTCTGGCTGCGCGACGTGCAGCTGATGTTCCAAAATCCCAACGTAGTCTTCCAAAACGTGCGCTCGGTGATCGACGCCGGACGCACGAACAACCCGTTCCTGCGGACCTACGTCGTGACGCAGCGCTACCTGCGCGGCGAGGACCGCCAGCGCGTGCTCGACGATCTCGCATCGATCGAGGCGACGAACCCGGACCCGCGGACGATGCTCGAGATCTACCGCTCGCGCAGCCGGGCGCTGTACGACCTGCGCCGTTACGACGAGTGCCTGGTGGCGCTCGACGCGGCGCTGGAGATCAGCCCGAGCGACATCGAGTTGAACAACAACTACGCGTACATTGCGCTGGTGGAGGTCGGCGATGCCGAGCGAGCGCTTCCGCACGCGGAGGAGGCGGCCCGTTTGGCGCCGGTGAACAGCACGGTGCTGGACACGCTCGGGTTCGTGTACCTGAAGCTGGATCGTCCGCGTGAGGCGCGGACGGTCCTGGAGCGGGCGTTGCAGACTGCCGACGCGCCGCGTGAGGCGTTCATTGCGCACGTACACCTGGGCAAGGCGGCGGTGGAGCTGAGCGACCTGCGGGTGGCTCGCGAGCACGCGGACGCGGCGGAGGCGATCGGCCGCGAGCATCAATCGGTCGTGGATGAGTTCGGTGAAGACCTGGAAGAACTGAAAGCGATGCTCTGAGCGGCCGACATAGGAAGAGCGCATCGCCCGGGAACGTGGGCGCATCGCGGGGCCGATAACGCGCGACCTGGGAGGGTCGGGACGAGGACGCACGGGGGCGAGAGATCAGATCGCGGCGCGGTGGGCGCCGGAGCACAGTCAGGAGTTCGTGATGAGCAACATCCCTCGCACGCCGGCGCCGGGCGGCGCGCGTCCCCCGCAGGGCGGCGCGGCGCGTCGTCCGGGTCCGCAGCCCGCGGTGGCGCCCGCGATCAACATCGATCCGATGCGGATCCTGCGCGTGTACTGGCCGCTGGCGTCCGCGGCGTTCGTCTTCTCGGTCTTTTTTGGTGTGGTTGCCTACTTGGGGCTGCTGCGCCTGGCGCCGAAGTTCACGTCGGAGGTGACGTTCGACGTCGAGGGTGCCGCGGAGACCGCGGACGCGACGGGTTCGCTCACCGGCGCAGGCGGCAACAAGGAGCTCGAGGTTTTCCTCGAGACGCAGGCGCTGGTGCTCCAGTCGGACCGCATCCTCGAGAACGCGGTGGACGAGCCCGAGGTGCGAGACGAAACGCAGTGGGCGAAAAAGTACTTCCGCGACGGGGCGTACGACGAGACCGAGGCGCTGAAGGCGCTGCGCGAGATCGCGCAGGCGCGCGTGATCCCGGACACCAATGTCGTGCTGATGCGTGTCACGACGGGCAGCAAGCTCGACAGCAAGACGATCGCCGAGGCGATCACGCAGGTGTACCTGATCGACGTGCAGCGCCGTGAGAACAGCGACAAACAGGACCTGATCCAGTCGTTCGAGGCGCGCCAGCGCAACCTGCGTCGAGACCTGGACTCGCTCGACACGCGCATCGAGAACCTGCTCGACGAAGGACAGCTCGTCGGTCTGCAGACGCGTGACGCGACGCAGACCGGTCTCATCGACAACCTCAACGGGCAGATCGTGACGGCGCGTGAGTCGCTCGCCGCGGCACGCGAGCAGCTCAGCACCTACGAGGGCTTCCTCAACGCGCCGGGCGGGACGCAGTACCCCGAGACGGTGCGCCAGAACGTCGAGGAGAGCCCGATCGTGCAGCAGCAGAAGTCGCAGATCGCCGGGCAGCGCGCGCTGCTGCGCGCGACGCGCGAGGAGTTCGGGCCCAACCACCGCGAGGTCCGGCGGCTCGAGCGCACCATCCGCGCGCTCGAGCAGGAACGACAGGCCACGGTGGAGGGCCAGCTCGCCGAGGTCTTCGCGGCGACGGTCGAGAACCTGCGTTCGACGATCGACAACCTCGCGGCGAGCGAGGCGGACATGATGCAGAAGAAGTCCGAAGCCGAGGAAGAGCTCGCGGCGATCACGCAGCGCCTCAAGCAGCATGACAACCTGCAGGCCGAGCGCGAAGAACTCATCGCGCAGCTCGCGCAGCTGAGCACTCGCATCACGGAGCTGAACCTGCTGCTCGACCGCTCGTCGCGCGTGCAGCGTCTGGGCGGGCCCAACGTGCCCGACTTCCCGTCGTTCCCGAGCCTCACCGTGATCGTCCCGGTGTCGGTCGTGCTCGTGTGCGGGCTGACCGGCGGGCTGATCCTGCTGCGCGAAGCGCGCGAGACGCGGGCCCGCGGTCCTCAAGACGTCGCGGCGATCCGCGGGACCAACGTGCTCGGGATCGTCCCGGCGCTCGAGATGGATCTCTCGAACCCCGAGCGGATCGAGACGGCGTCGATCGAACGCCCCGACGGGATCATCGCCGAGCAGGTGCGTCACATCCGCTCGAAGATCCTCAAGGCGTCGGCGTCGCACGGCCACAAGAGCTTCACGTTCTTCTCGGGCCTGCCGGGCTCGGGTACGACGAGCGTGGTGCTCAACGTCGCGGCGCGCCTGGCGGCGACGGGGCGGCGGGTGCTCGTCATCGACGCCAACCTCCGCCGACCGCGCCAGCACGAGCTGCTCGGGTTCGAGATGACTCCGGGTCTGGGCGATGTGCTGCTCGACAAGGCGACGCTCGCGGGGTCGGTCGTCGAGGGCGAGTTCGAGGGGCTCTACCTGCTGCCGGCGGGCGAGCGCGGCGACCGGGTGTACGAGCGGTACACCACGCAGCGCCTCGCGGACATCGTCAAGCAGGCGGAGGAGTCGTACGACATCGTGCTGGTCGATACGCCGCCGGCGGTGGTCGCGGGCGACGCGTTCGTGATCTGCGGGTTCACCGATGCCGCGGTCATGGTCGTGCGGGCGCTGAGCGAGAAGCTGGGCCTGATCGCGCGCCTGCGCAACCAGATCAACGACGTGGATACGGCGTTCCTGGGCGTGGTGGTGAACGCGGTGAAGCCGTCGGCGGGCGGGTACTTCAAGCGGAACTTCCGCGCGACGCACGAGTACAGCCGCGAGCGTGCGGCGGACGACTCGACCGACCGGGACAAGACCCCGGTCGCCGCGGGATCGGACGCGGACGAGCCGGCCGACAAGGCGTGACACACGGCGCGGGGGCGAAGGTGGTGACCAGAGCGGTCGGTCTCAACGCGCACGGGCAGGGATCGCCCGCGCGCGCGCTCGTCACCGGCGGCGCCGGGTTCATCGGTTCGCATCTCGTCGAGTCGCTGCTCGGGCGCGGGTGCGAGGTCGTCGTGCTCGACGACTTGTCCACTGGCTCGCGGGGCAACCTGCCGGCGCACGGCGCGCTGACCGTCGTCGAGACAACGCTCCGCGGCGCGATCGGTGATGACGGCGTGCTGCGCGACGAGCGCGTGCGCGGGCCCTTCGATCACGTGTACCACCTCGCGGCGGCGGTGGGGGTGAAGCGGGTGGTCGATCACCCGATCGAGTCGATCGAGACCAACGCCTTCGACACCGCGGCGATCCTGCGGTTCGCGCTGCGCGCGGGGCGCGGCGGATCGCCCGCGCGGACGCTCATCGCGTCGTCCAGCGAGGTCTACGGCAAGTCGAACGAAGAGGTCTTTCGAGAGGGCGGGGACAGCCTGCTCGGGCCGACCACGTCGCGCCGATGGTCCTACGCGATGAGCAAGGCACTGGGCGAGCATCTCGCGCTGGCGCACCACGAGCGGCACGCGCTGCCGGTGGTGATCGCACGGTTCTTCAACACCGTCGGGCCGAGACAGGTGGGCGAATACGGGATGGTGCTGCCGCGCTTCGTGCGCGCGGCGCTGGAGGGCGAGCCGCTGGTGGTGTTCGGCGACGGCGAGCAATCGCGGTGTTTCTGCGACGTTCGGGACGTGGCGCCCGCGTTGCCCGCGCTGCTCGCGTGCGACCAAGCGCTCGGGTCGGTGGTGAACATCGGGTCGGATGTCCCGATCAGCATCCGGACGCTTGCCGAGACTGTTGTGAAGACGCTCGGATCTTCGAGCGAGATCGAACACCGTTCGTATGATGCGGTGTACGGCGTGGGATTCGAGGATCTGCGCCGACGCAAGCCGGAGGTGTCGCGCGTTCGTGGGTTGATCGGCTTCGAGCCGAGCGTGGCGCTGGAGCGGACGATCGAGGACCTGGCGTCGTGGATGCGCAGCGAGCGTGCCGCGGTGTCGAAGCGAGGAGCGAGCGCGCGATGATGGGCGCCGGGCTTGAGAACCCGCTGAGCGGTGCGGCGTCGCGTCCGTCGTTCATTGATGGCATGCTCGCGCCGATCGCGGGCGCGCCGGAGGCGATGCCGGACGTGCCCAGCACGCCAGGGCAGATCTTCAGCGGGTACCTGGTCGTCTTTGTGGTGGCGTTCCTGGTCACGGTGCTCGCGACGCCCGTGATGCGGATGCTCGCGGTGAAGAACGGGGTGGTCGATCAGCCGAGCGAGGCGCGGAAGGTGCACCGCATCCCGATCGCGTACCTCGGCGGGGTGGCGGTGTACCTGGGGCTGCTCGCCGCGATCGCCTTCTCGTACGTGTTCTTCGAGATGAATCCCGGGGGACCGCTCAAGCTGCTGTCGCAGCACGAGAGCGCGCACGATCAGCTCACGGTGCCGTTCTCGATCCTGCTCGGCATGACGGTGATCATGATCACCGGGCTGATCGACGACGTGGTCGGGCTCGATCCGCGCCTGAAGATCGCCGGGCAGCTGCTCGCGGCGGCGGCGCTGGCGATGGAGAACGTGGGGACCAAGGTCGCGGCGGGCGTCATGCTCCCCGTCGCCGACGCGATGGGGATCCCGACGGTTGAGATGGTCTCGAACGGGCAGGTGGTGGAGACGCTGGGCTTCGTGATCTCGATGCCGGGGATATCGCCCATCCCGATCGACTTCGTGTACTGGGTGGGCACCGCGATCATCGCGATCGGCGTGCTCGGCGCGTGCAACGCGTCCAACCTGATCGACGGGCTCGACGGGCTGCTCTCGGGTGTCACGGCGATCGCGGCGGCGGGGCTGCTGATCATCGCGCTCGCGATGGCCGCCAACGACGACGGGCACCTCGACGGATCGCGCATCGTGCTCGCGATGGCGGTGCTCGGCGCGTGCCTGGGGTTCCTCCCGCACAACTTCAACCCGGCGACGATTTTCCTGGGTGACTGCGGTTCGCTGCTGCTCGGGTACATGTCGATCGCCGTCATCCTGACGATGGGCGACACGGGCAAAACGCACCTCGTCGTGGCCGGGCTGATCATCTACGCGATCCCGATCATCGACACGGCGCTGGCGATCATCCGGCGCAAGATGGCCGGCAAGCCCATGTCCGCGCCGGACGATCAGCACCTGCACCACATGCTCAAGCGCGCGCTGGGCGTGAAGGGCGCCGCCTTCGCGATCTACGGCATCGGCACCGTCTTCGCGGCGCTCGGCGTCTGGCTCAGTATGGGGCGGCTGCGTGTCGTCTTCACCGTGGCGCTCGTGGTCACGGTGTTCATCTGGGTGACCGCGGTCAAGGTCGCGCGCCGCCAGGCGATCGAGCTCGCCGCCACCGGAGGCAAGGCCCCCAGCGGCAAGCCCAAGCACCAGCACGACGAGCCCGAGTCGGGCGAAGCCGCGGGTGCGCCCGCGAGCGTCGGCTATCCCGAGCCCGAGCCCGCGTCGCCCTGACGCGTACCATCGCGGCATGAACGGACCCGACATGCTCGCGAAGTTCCGCGAAGAGCGCGGCACCGCGCAGGCCCGCCTGCAGGCCTGCGAACACATCGGCATCAAACGCTTCCTCACGCTGGATACGCAGTGCTACGACGATCGCACCGAGTCGGGCGGACTCGACACGCCGACCAAAGAGCTGCTCGGGCTCGTGGCGTCGAGCGTGCTCCGCTGCGATGACTGCATCACCTATCACCTCGAGCAGTGTGTCGGCGCGGGCTGGACGCGCGAGCAGGTCGAAGACGCGATGAACGTCGCGATGATCGTCGGCGGTTCGATCGTCATTCCGCACGCCCGGCGCGCGATGCTCGTGCTCGACGCGCTCATCGAGGAGCGCGAGTCCTGATGCTTCGGATCATCGCGGGCGACCTGCGCCGACGACAGATCGACACGCCACGCGGCAACGAGCGGACACGCCCGCTGCCCGACCGCGTGCGCACGAGCGTGTTCAACATGCTCGCCGGGCACTTCGAGGACGAGGTCTACTTTGACGCCTTTGCCGGCACCGGTTCGTTCGGGTTCGAGGCGATCTCGCGCGGGGCGCGCGAGTGCGTTTTTGTCGAGAAAGACCGCGGCGTCATGCGCCTGCTCAAGGGAAACGCCGAGAAGCTTGGTATCGAGGATCGCTGCACGTTCTTCCACGGCGACGCGCTCGGCGCGGGCGCCGCGGCGATGTGCCCGGAGGGCGTACACGTGATCTTCTTCGATCCGCCCTACCCGCTGATGCAGGATCCGCAGACACGCGCGCGCGTCTTCGAGCAGTTCGAGCGGGTGTGCGAGCGGCTCGATCCGGAGGGGTTTGCGCTGCTGCGCACGCCGTGGCCGCTGCGCGATCGCGACGAGGATTCCGACCCCGAGCACCCGACGTTCACGGAGGTGGCGTTGGGTTTCGCGAGCCTGGTTGGGCCGGAGACGCACACGTACGGGACGACGGCGGTTCACTGGTTCGGGCGGGTGCCCTCGTCGGCATCGGCGGATGAGGCCCCGGGTGACGATGCCGCCGGCGCCTGATTGGGCGTGACGTTCTTGGGCGGCCCGAGCGCCTTGCGGATTGCGCTGGCGACGTACACCGCGATGACGAACGCGACCCACAGCGCGATGATCGCGAAGAAGAACTTGTTGCCGAAGGTTCGGCGCGGGGCGCGAGCGGTCTGGTGCGTGGTATCCATCGCGGAATCGTAGGGACGTCGTACCATGCGTTCGTGCCAGGTGATGCGGGGGAATCCGGTTCGCGTGCGCGCGAGGTCGCGGTGCGCATCGTGCGCGCGCTGCGCGACGCGGGGCACGAGGCCTACTTCGCCGGCGGGTGCGTGCGCGACGAACTGCTCGGGATCGCACCGAAGGACTACGACGTCGCGACGAGCGCCGAGCCCGACACGGTTGTGGGGATCTTCCCGAAGACGAAGGTGGTTGGGAAGATCTTCGGCGTGGTGCCGGTGCGCAGCGGGGGGATCACGGTGGAGGTCGCGACGTTCCGGCGCGAGTCGGGGTACAGCGATCGGCGTCGCCCGGACTCGGTGGAGTTCGCCGATGCGCAGGCCGACGCCTTGCGCCGCGACTTCACGATCAACGCGCTGTACATCGATCCGCTGGAGACGAGCGACGCGGAGCCGGGGGGACGGGTGATCGACCTGGTCGGCGGCGTGGAGGATCTGCGCGCGGGGATCGTGCGCGCGGTCGGGAGCCCCGATGAGCGGCTGAAGGAAGACGATCTGCGTGCGCTGCGCGCCGTGCGGTTCGCCGCGCGGTTTGGGTTTGAGATCGAGCGTGGGACGCGTGATGCGATTGTGCGGCACGCGGGGGAGTTGGTCGGTGTGTCGCGCGAGCGCTTCGGCGACGAGCTGCGTCGGATGCTCGGGCACTCGAGCCGCGCACGCGCGATCGAGTTGATGCACGACCTGGCGATCGACGGCCCGGTGCTGGACGACGGGCGGCGCGGGGACGGCGGGGCCCGGCTCGTCGCGCGCCTGCCGGAATCGAGCGGCTGGATCACGGCGCTCGCGGGCTGGCTGGTCGAGCGGATCTGCCCGGGCGCGAGCGGGGCGTCGCGAGCCGGGGCGCTGCAGGCGAAAGGGCACGCGTGTCTCGCGCGTGTGCGTGGGGCGCTGTGCCTGACGAACGACGAGGCGGAGGCGCTGCGTGCGATCGTGCGCGCGTTGATCGATCTGGAGACGGGTTGGTTGGAGCGCGATGCGGCGCACCAGCGTCGGTGCTGCGGCGCGGCGCGCTGGTCGACGTATGAGGGGGCGTGTGACCTGCTCCGCGCGGACGACGCGTCGCTGGCGGCGGCGGTTCGGTCTCGGCGGGAGGAGCTGGCACGGACGCCGCCGGGACTGGATCCGCGCCCGCTGCTGGACGGCGGGGCGCTGATCGACGCGGGGCATGTGCCCGGTCCGATGTTCGGAAAATGGTTGGAAAATGTGCTCGATGCGCAGCTGCGCGGGGAGATCGAGACGCGCGAGGAGGCGCTCGCGCTGATCGAGCGGCTGCGTGGCGGCGGTGCGTAGACTTTGGGGTTCATCTCGGGGCGGAATAATTCGCGCCGGGTCGAAGTTTGTACGGGTCAACGCAGCCCGGGGTGGGCTGTAAGCACATCTGGCGTATTGGGCTCGCGTGGCTGCCCGATCACGCGTGACGTCGGTTCAGCGGAGAGTATCGATGCGGACGAACGTTGTATGGGCGGGCGTGTTGGCGGCGGGTGTCGCGTTCAGCGGCGGGTTTTTCTCGCCAACGCCCCTTGCGCACGCGGACGATTCCAAACAGGTCGAGTCCTCGCAGGACACCGTGATCCTGCGCTCGGGTCGGATCGTGAGCGGTCAGATCCTCGAAGAGACCGACACTGAGGTCACGATGCTCGTCGTGATGGGATCGCTCAAAGCGCGCACGACCTACGCGAAGAAAGACATCCTTGAGATCGAGCGCGGCAGCGCGAGCGACGCGATGGCCAAGGATGGCGAGACGATGGCCGAGGCCTTCGATCCCGCGGCGCTCAACAAGAAAGATGTCGAGTGGCAGGGTCCGGGCGACTCGTACGACCCCGGCACGCTGCGTCTGCTGATCGTTGAGCTTGAGGAGACCTTCGGCGTGCAGTCGTCGGAATCCCCGCTCGAAGAGATGTTCGAAGAAGCCGACAAGCTTTTCGGCGACGTGCAGTCGATGCGGCGTCCGGACGGCACCGTGAAGCGCGTGGTCGATCCGCTGACCGCCGAGCAGAACGTCGTGGTGATCAAGATGAACACGCAGACGAACCCGCAGCAGGGGTTCGACGGGATGTGGCGCGCCGAGACGATCGCGCCGGTCGTCGAGCACGAGATCGTCGAGAAGGGACGCCGCGTGGTGTTCTGGATCGAGAACGCGGGCGGCGGGGCGTCGTTCCTGCCGTGGGTGAGCGACGAGATCTACTTCATGCGCGACGGGATCATGGGGGGGATCGGCTCGTTGCAGGACTTCGACATCGGCGACGAGATGGTGAACGAGAAGCAGATTTCGCTGCGCCTCGGGCACGCGGAGGGCTTCGCGATCAAGGGCGGGTACGGGAAGATCGGCCCGCCGATCATCCGCGCGATGGCGAGGGCGGACAACTGGTTGTGCGTGCGGTTCGAGGGCGGGGAGCCGATGTTCCTCGAGGCGGACCCGAAGGTGCGCAACGAGGGGTACAGCGACTGGGTTGTGCTGACCGACAACGGCGAGGGCGAGAACGAGGACGAGTTCTCGTTCAAGGGCAACGACGTCTTGAACATCAACGCGGACTGGGCGAGCAAGCTCGGTCTGTCGGACGGGACGGCGGATGACGTCGATGAACTCGCCGACCTGTTGGGCGAGCCGTTCGACTACGTGTACGTCGAGGAGGACACCGGCGCGCACAAGGTGCTCGAGCGTTGGGCGGAGTCGATCGAGACGGCGATCGACATGATCTCGCAGAACCCGAACACGCCGGGCAAGCTGTGGGTGGAGTACCGGAGCGTGCCGAACGACTTCCCGGACGATCCGCGTCGGGCGATCGGCGTGCAGATCCGCACGCTGAAGCAGATCCGGAGCGTGCTGTCGCGTTTCGAAGAGGTGTTTGATTCGTCGGGCGCGCAGCGTGCGCAGCTCGATGTGATGATCGAGCAGCACAAGGTTGAGCTGCAGCAGTTGAGCCGTCGCGGCGGGCGTCGCTGATCGCGGACGATTCGGACTTTCCAGGACTCAATGGAGACACATCGCATGGCAACCAACAGGATCCTCGCGGCGTTTGCGATCGCCGCTTCGAGCGTGCTGGCGATGTCGCCGGCGCAGGCGCTCGCGGACAAGGTGACGCTCAACGACGGGCGCGTGCTCGAAGGCGAGATCACGCGTGAAGTGCGCGGGATGGTGTGGATCGAGGTCACGCAGGGCACGATCACAACCGAGATGACGATCGCGCCGGACCAGATCAAGTCGATCGAGTACATCGAGGGCGACAAGGTCGAAGAGGAGATCGAGCCCGAGACCGAGCTGGTGATCCCGCCCGGCGCGACGAAGGTGGCCTTCATCACGCTCGAAGAGATGGTGGGCCCGTACCTCAACGCCGACGCGCTGATGCGCTCGGCGGAGTACCTCGACGAACTCCCGACGGAGATCCGCCCGGACGTGCTCGTGCTGCGGGTGAACTCGGGCGGCGGCGCGCTGCTCGAGGTCGAACCGCTGATGGACACGATCCAGGACGAGATCAAGCCCATGTTCCGCACGGTGGGCTGGATCGAGTCGGCGATTTCCGCGGCGTCGCTGACCATCTTCAACTGCGAAGAGATCTACATGACCAAGGAGGGCAACGTCGGGGGCACGGTTGCCTACTCCATGCAGTCCGGCGGCGCGAAGGCGATGGACGGCGAGGGTCTCGAGTTCGTCCTCGAGATGGGCGAGCAGATCTCCGCCAACGGCGGGTACGACCCGCTCATCATGCGCGCGATGCAGATCTTCACCACGCTCACCGCCACGCCCGACGGCAACGGCGGGTGGATCTTCTTCGAGGGCGACGAGGGCGAGGTCATGGTCTCCCCCGAAGACCGCATCCTGACTTTCAACGCGATCGACAGCGAGCGGTTCAACGTCTCGCTCGGGACCGCCGACACCAAGGACGAACTCGCCAAGCTCATGGGCCTGACCGAGTGGGTCGAGGTCGGTCAGAAGGCGGACGAGATGATGGTCGAGTTTCGCGAGAGCGTGAAAGAGGGTCAGGCCCGCGGCGGCGAGCTGTGGAGCAAGATGAACATCTACATCGAGGCGGGTCAGATCAACAAGGCGAAGCGCTTCCTGCGTGAGCTGAAGTCGATCGCGCGTCGCGCACCCTCGCTGGCGAAGTACGGCGCCGGGCCGCTGCCCCCGCTGACCGACGACTTCTTCCGCAACGTGGAGCAGCAGCTCGACGACATGGCGCGTCAGCAGCGTCGCGGTCGCGGCGGCTGATCCGCGCGATCAACCGGACCTCTTCCGAGCCGCTCCGCCGATTGGTGGGGCGGCTTTCGCGCGCGGCTGCTACATTCGGGCGGCAAGACAGGAGCCACGCATGACCACGATGACGAGCGACTTCGTACCGGCAGACCTCGACGCGACCACGTGGGCGGCGCTGGAGCCGCTCTACACCGCGCTGCGAGACCGCACTGTTGAGAACAGCGAGGACTTGGAGCGTTGGCTGCACGATCGCAGCGAGCTCGATGCGGCCGCGAGCGAAGGTCGCGCGAACCTGTACATCCGCATGACGTGCCGGACGGATGACGAGGCGATCACGTCGGCGTGGCAGGCGTACCTCGACGAGGTGCCGCCCAAGCTGAAGCCGATCTCGTTCGAACTCGACAAGCGTCAGGTGGAGCTGGGCGAGCGGCTCGACCTGCCGCGCGAGCGGTATGAGGTGATCGAGCGCGACACGCGTGTGGAGGTTGAGCTCTTCCGCGACGAGAACGTGTCGATCGAGACGGAGCTCGCGAAGCTGGATCTTGAGTACGACAAGATCTGCGGCGACATGACGGTCGAGTTCAAGGGCGAGACGAAGACGCTCGCGCAGATGGGGCGCGAGCTCGAGCACAATGATCGCGCGCACCGCGAGGAGGCGTGGCGCCTCGTCAGTGAGCGCCGTCTGCGTGATCGCGAGCGCGTGGACGACATCTTCGATCAGATGATCGCCAAGCGCGTGTCGCTCGCGAAGAACGCGGGCTTCGATAACTACCGCGACTACGAGTTCCGCGCGAAGCACCGCTTTGATTACGGGCCGGCGGAGTGCGAGCGGTTCCACGAGGCGATCGAGCGCCACGCGGTCCCCTTTATGCGGGCCATGAACGAACGCCGGAAGGCGGCGATGGGTCTGGACGCGCTGCGCCCGTGGGATCTCGCGGCGGACGAGCGGGGCCGCGAGCCGCTGCGCCCGTTCGAGAACGGGCAGCAGCTGATCGAGCGCACGCGCGCGGTGTTCGACGCGCTCGACCCGGGTCTCGCGGAGATGTTCCGCTCGCTCGGCGACAACGTGCGCGATCCGAACGAGCTGGGCGATGCGTGCCTCGATCTCGATAGCCGGAAGGGCAAGGCGAGCGGGGGGTACCAGTATCAGCGTGATCGCTCGCGCGTGCCGTTCATCTTTATGAACGCGGCGGGCCTGCACCGGGATGTCGAGACGATGGTGCACGAGGCGGGGCACGCGTTCCACTCGATGCTGTGCAACGACGAGCCGCTGCTGCACTACCGCCATTCACCGATCGAGTTCGCTGAGGTGGCGTCGATGACGATGGAACTGCTCACGATGCCGCACTGGGGGGCGTACTACCCCGACGGGGACGACGCGGATCGCGCGCGGCGGAAGCAGATGGAGGGTTCGATCGCGCTGCTCCCGTGGATCGCGACGATCGACGCGTTCCAGCACTGGATCTATCTGAACCCGGATCACTCGCGCGACGAGCGTACGGCCAAGTGGCTCGAACTCGACGATCGCTTCGGCGCAACGGTCGATTGGTCGGGGCTTGAGGATGCACGCGCGGCGCAGTGGCAGCGGCAGGGGCACCTCTTCGGCGTGCCGTTCTATTACATCGAGTACGGGATCGCGCAGCTCGGTTCGCTCGGCATCTGGCTGCACGCGCTCGAGCGTGGCGTGCCCTCAGCGCTCGATCACTACACGCGTTCGCTCTCGCTGGGTGGTTCGAAGCCGCTGCCAGCGCTCTTCGAGGCGGCGGGCGTGCCGTTCGACTTCGGTCCGGAGATCGTCGGCAGACTCGTCGAGGCGGTCGAGGGCGAGCTCGCGAAGCTGCCGGAGTGATTGGCTGTCATGCAGTCAGACGCCGCAAACATCACGATCATCCTGACGATGCTCATCGTGCCGGGTGTGCTCGCCGCGCTGTCCGGATTCGTTATCTCCCGCAGGTCGTCGTGCCGCGCTCTCGGAAGTGCGTTCGTGCTGACGTACGTGTTTTCGCTCCCGGTGGTGGTACTGAGTTTTCACCTGATGGGACGTAGCGAGTTGCGATCGGCGGTTGCGCAGTACGAGTACTTCGGATCCTACGACTTGGAGATAACAAGACTTGGTCCGGTGTTCATGGGCTACCACATCACGCAGACCACTGGCCCGCGTGCAGGAACCGGGGAAGACACGCGAAGATCGCCTCGAGAGTTTCTAACTCTGACTCTATTCCTCGGATCTTTGTCGCTGTGCGCGATGGGACTTACGAATTGGTTCATTTGGCGTGGGCGTCGCGGCTACACAGGGGGCGATCGTGCATCTTGATGCGCCGCACATGACGCCGGATGAGTTCCGGCGGGTCGGGCATCGGGTGATCGACTGGCTCGCGTCGTACATGGAGCGCGTGGAGTCGATGCCGGTGCGGCCGTCGACGGAGCCGGGCGAGGTCGCGGCGATGCTGCCGGATGCGCCTCCGGAGTCGAGCGAGGGTTGGGACGCGATCCTCGCGGACCTTGACCGCATCGTGGTCCCGAACTTGATGCACTGGCAGCACCCGGGGTTCCTCGGGTATTTCCCGTGCAACGCGAGCGGGCCGGCGATTCTCGGTGATCTCGTGAGCACGGGACTCGGCGTGCAGGGGATGCTGTGGTCCACGAGCCCCGCGTGTACGGAGATCGAGACGGTCGTGCTCGACTGGTTCGCCGACGCGATCGGCTTGCCGAGCGTGTTCCGCAGCGACGCGGAGGGCGGCGAGTCGGGGGGCGTCATCCTCGGTACGGCGAGCGAGGCGGCGCTCACCGCGATGATCGCGGCGCGCGATGCGACGATGCATGCGCACGGCGCCACCGATCCGTCGCGTTGCACGGTGTACACGTCGGAGCAGGCGCACTCGTCGATCATGAAGGCCGCGGGTCTGTGCGGCATCGGGCGCGCGAACGTGCGCACGATCCCGACGGGTCGCTCGCTCGCGCTTGATCCGGGTGCGTTGCGCGAAGTGATCCAGAAAGATGCCGCGAGCGGCATGCTGCCGAGCTATGCGTGCGCGACGATTGGGACGACTTCGACCGGCGCGATCGACCCGCTGCGTGCGATGGGCGAGATCACGCGTGCGCACGACATGTGGCTGCACGTCGATGCCGCATACGCGGGGTCGGCGCTCGTGTGCCCGGAGCATCGCGAGATGATCGAGGGTGTGGAACTCGCCGACTCCTTCAACTTCAACCCGCACAAGTGGCTGCTGACGTCGTTCGATTGCTCGCTTTTCTGGATCCGTCGGCGGAGCGACTTGCTCAGCGCGATGGCGATCTTGCCCGAGTATCTGCGGAACGCCGCGACCGACGCGGGTTCGGTGATCGATTACCGCGACTGGCACATCCCGCTGGGACGCCGGTTCCGGGCGCTGAAGCTGTGGTTTGTGCTCCGGCACTACGGGCTTGCGGGGCTGCGCGCGTTCATCCGCGAGCATGTGCGGCTTGCCGAGTTGCTCGAAGGATGGATCGCATCGGACGATCGCTTCGTGCTGTGCGCGCCGCGGTGCCTGTCGCTGCTGTGCTTCCGGCTTGCTGCGGGCGACGACGCGACGCGAACGCTTATGGAGCGCGTCAACGCGAGCGGCGAGGTCTTCCTCACGCACACGCGGGTACCCGACTGGGGGCCGACGGGCGAGGGCGACGGCGCGGAGCGATACGTGATCCGCGTGGCGATCGGCGCGACCACGGTCCGTGAAGATCATATTCGGCGCGCGTGGGCAATCGTTTCCCGTGAGGCGGATGGGGTGCTTGGCGCGGGCGTGTGATCGCGCCTTCAATACAGCATGTGTGACGTGCTGTATTACGACGGTCAGTGCGGGATGTGCCGGCGCGGGACGGCGCGGCTGAAGAAGCTCGACTGGCTCGATCGTCTCGAACTGCGTGACGGGACGGGCGCGCACACCGACGATCGACCGGGCGGTGAAGAGGAGTTCGCGCGCGGGATCCCCATGCGGACGCGTGATGGGCGGGCGCTCTTCGGGTTTCCGGCGATGCGCCGGGCGCTGCGGCAGACGCCGCTGGGGTTCGTGCCGGCGCTGCTGATGCACGTGCCGGGGATCAGCCATGCGGGGGCGGCGGTGTACGACAAGATCGCGGCGAACCGTGCGCGCGAGACGGTGTGCGCGTTCGAGACGCGTGAGGAGTGACGCGCGCTGCGGCGCAACGCCCGCGTTTCGGTAGGCTCTCTCGACAACCCAAGTCTGGAGGGTCGAACCATGCGTGGATGCGTCATGATCGCGGTGACGGGCGTGCTGGGATTTGCCGGCGCGACGGCGCACGCGGGCGAACTGCACGAATCGATCGAGGCGCTCGAGCCGCTGCTCGGGACGTGGGAGATCGAGGCGACGTGGTCGCACGGCGATACGCTGCGCGGGTACGCGGTGTACGAATCGGTGCTGAACGGGCGTTTCGTCGTGGGGCGCACCTGGGTGCGCGACAACGGCGGGCCGGTGTACGAGCGGTACGTGACGACGTACGGCGCGGGGGCGGAGCCCGGCGTGATCGCGACGTCCTCCGCGACGTTCGACGGGAGCATGGCCAGCGCGTCGGTGGAGACGGTCGAGACGGAGCGCGGCATGTCGATGCGCTCGGAATGGTCGGCGGACCCGCAGGGCGCGTCGGTGTTCGCGCAGTCGTTCACGATCGACGGCGAGGAGGCTCGCTGGCTGGTGAAGATGGCGTCGCCGGGCGAGCCGGACGTGACCATGATGGACGGGACGTGGCGGCGCGTGAGCGATGAGGCGCTCGCGTACCGCGGGCAGTTGGAGGGCGCGCCCATGACGCAGCCGATCAGCGATGCGCTCTTCGTCGGGCGCGGGGTCGATGTGGATCACTACAGCGTTGAACGCGCCATGGGTGCGCCGGTCGAGCGGGTGTACGCGGCGTTCGCGGATGGCGATGCGTTCACGCGGTCGTATGCGCCGGATCGGGACGAACTCGACGCGAACATCGAGCTGGCGATCGGTGGTGCGTACGAGTGGCTGTGGGACGGCGAGACGGGTTCGAACGGTTGCCAGGTGCTGTCGTTTGTGCCGAACCGGATGATCTCGTTCAGTTGGAACGCGCCGCCGGGGCACGAATCACGCGACCTGCGGACGTGGGTGGTCGTGGAGTTCGAGGAATCGGAGGGCGGGACGCGGGTGCGTCTGACGCACCTCGGGTTCGGCGACGAAGCGCACTGGCAGGAGACGAAGGCGTACTTCCAGAAGGCGTGGCCGCACGTGCTGGATCAGTTCGCGAAGAATCTTGAGTGAGCGGGCTCAGCTCCCGCAGCCGAGGTTTGAGACGGCGAAGGTGATGTCGGCGGTGTTGGTGACGCCGTCGCCGTTGGCATCGCCGGGCGTGCCCTGCGCGCCGATGGAACCGGAGCCGAGGTTGGAGACGATGAAGGTGATGTCTGCGGTTTCGGTGCGGAAGTTTCCGTCTACGTCGCCGGGGCATCCGACGGCGTCTTCGTTGACGCCGAGGTCGAGGAAGATGATCTCACTCTGGCCGGGGTTGAGCGCGAAGGACCACTGGAAGACGAGGGCGACGTCGTCACGGGTTGCGGGGAGCGGCTCGCCGATGAAGTTGTCGATGTCGTTGTCGGTGAGCTCGTTGCGCAGCTTGTTGGGATCTTCGGATGCTGTGCCGGTGCCGATGCCCCAGGTCCAATCGCCGGAGGGGTTGATGAGGACGCGGTCGCCCGAGGGGTCGGTGATGAGGAATCCGCCGCCCGTTGCGGCGGTGACGGTGTCGTTGAACTCGTCGCCGCCGGCTTTGGGATCGATGAAGAGGAAAAACTCGAACTCGATGGCGTTGGTGTTGGGGTTGGTGACGAGGATGGTGTGGTCGGTGGCGCAGCTGTTGGGGACCTCGCCCTCGGAGAGGACGATCTGCACATCGAGGTCGATGCGCTGATTGGGCTGACCGACGCCTGACCACGGGACGGTGGCGATGTTGTCCATGAAGACTTCGCCGAAGGCGTCGGGCGGCCCGATGTGGCGCTCGTTGGCGTTGGGGAAGGGGCCCTGCGTGATGCGGTAGAAGAACTCGAGTTGGGTGGCGTGGTCGAGCCCGGCGAACCCGTCGGGGCGGAGGTCGAGGTTGGTGATGGTGGGCCCGGAGTCGGGGAAGTAGTTGACGAGCGCGTCGCCATCGGTGATGGACCCGGCGTGGGCGGCGGCGAGCGGCATCGCCGCGATGAGCGAGAAGAACGGAAGGATCCGGGCTTGCATGTTGTCACTCCTGCTGCGGGCGTGCGCGCTTCACCCTAGCAGTATGACCTGTGGATCGGACCCGACAATCGCGGGCGTGGCCAGAATCGGGACGCGTGCGACCCTGCTGTTCGGCAGCGCGGTGGCGGGAGGGCACGTCGTTCGCGTGCTCTAGAAGTTCCCGCACCCCAGGTTGGAGACGGCGAGCGTGATGTCTGCGGTGGTGGTGAGGCCGTCGCCGTCGGCATCGCCTGGGCAGATGCCGAGCGAGAGCGAGAACCCGAGCGCGTGGAGCCCGGTGTCGGGCTCCCACAGGCCCTCGCTCGCGAGGCGGAGCGCGTACTCGGGGCGCTCGCGGATGGATGGCTCGGGTGCGCGCAGGCAGAGCAGCACGTCGTAGGTTCCGGACGCCAGCGTCGTGGTATCGGCGCTGAGGAGCAGCGTCTCGGTCTCGCCGGGCCCGGGCAGCGCCGGGCGGATGTCGGGGACGTTTGTGTCGAACTCGAATGCCTCGCCGCTGGTCGGGTTGCGGAGGACGAGGCGGAGCGGCCGCGGGTTGATCGCGGAGGCGAAGCCGCTGTTGCGGAACTCGAGGCGGAGCGTCGTGTTTGCGCCGGTGCGCGCCGAGACGACCTCGGCGGAGAGCAACTCGTAGCGGTAGCCGAGGCTTCGGTCGAGCACGTCGGAGACGCCGGCGTCGCGCCAGTCGTCATAGACACCGGTGCCCACCGCGTCGGACTGATTGATGACAAAGATCGAATAGTGGAATCGTTCGAGGTCGGCGAGCGCCTCGGCGGGGGCGCGTTCTTCTCCCGGAACGACGTTGCCGCCCGGCTCGCCCACCATGGGCACAACGCGCGTAATCGCCTCGGCGTAGGCCTGTTCTTGCGATCGGACCTGCGGGTCGGGGTTCCATGTTCCGAAGTCGGTGGGATCGGTTGCGAAGCCGCGGTTGTTGAGGCCGGTCCGCGCGTTGTTGGTGGCGGCGAAGGCATCGGCGGGGTTGATGGGTTGCGGGTGGCGCTGTTGCCGCGCCTGGGGGTATCGCATGGACCACGTCCGGTCCGCGGGCAGGGCGTCGAGGATCGCGTCGGCGATCTGTAACCCGTTTTGCGAGAGCCGGGTGGAGTTCGGAACGTTGTGGCCCTCACTCGATGAGTGCATCTCGCCGAAGCGTCCGATGAACGAGCCCTGCACGTGCGCGATGACGTCCGCGTTCGCATCGAGCAGCGGCGCAAGCTGTGAAAGGTGCAACTGCACGGCGGAGAGCGCCGCGTCCTGCGGCCCGGTGCAGCTCTCGATCCAGTTGTACGTAAACCGAGGCACGAGCTTCATGCCTTCCGCGCGGATGCGCGCACAATCGCTCTCGAAGCGGTCGAGGATCTCTTGGCTGAGCGCGCCCTCGCGGAACGCATCGAGCACGTAGATCTGATCGACGAGCGTGATGCGCTGCGCGCGGAGGTCGTCGAAGTCCACGAAGTCGAGGCTGGTCGCGCCCGAACAGAAGGCGGGATTGGTCCACATCCAGCCGCGCTCGGGGTTGGCGATGACGTCGTCAGATGGTTGGTAGGTCACGACGTCCGCGACCGCGAGCACACAAGATGTTCGTCGATCAATCGGGCGGCAAGTGTTGGCGCGAAGTGGCATGCGCAAGCGTGCCACGCGGTTGAGCGGTGGCCAGCGAGATGGCACAGAATGCTCATATACCCGGGTCGCTTCCCGAATCAGCACGCTTGGCTGCCGACGCTTCGTGCCCGGCGAGCCCCTCGAGCTCGGCGAGACGGCGCACATCGTCGATCAGCCCGGAGCCGGCGGGGTCCTCGATCGACAGCCACGTCCGCAGGCGCAGGAAGTGGGTGATCGAAAGCCCCGACTGAAAGCGCGCGGTGCCGCCGGTGGGCAGGGTGTGATTGGGCCCGGCGCCGTAGTCGCCGAAGACCTCGGCGCTTGTGGCGCCGAGGAAGAGCGCGCCGGCGTTGCGCAGGCGTTGGCCCACGCCTTCCGCATCGCGCGTCATAACTTCGAGGTGTTCGGGCGCGACGGTGTCGCATACGCGGATCGCGTCGTCGAGGTTTGGTGCGACGCAGGCGTAGCCGTTCGCGAGCGCTTGCGCAGCGACGTCGCGCGTGCGCAGCGCATCGAGCTGTGCGCGGAGTTGCGCTTCGACGAGGTCGGGCAGCGCGTCGCACGTGGTGACGAGGATGGGCACGGCGCGCGTGTCGTGCTCGGCCTGCGCGAGCAGGTCGGCGGCGATGACCGCGGGATCCGCCGAGTCGTCGGCGAGCACGAGCAGTTCCGAAGGCCCGGCCAGCATGTCGATCCCGACGACGCCCGAGACGAGCTGCTTCGCCGCGGTGACGTAGGCGTTGCCGGGCCCGGCGATCACATCGACGCGCTCGAAGCCCTCGCACCCGAAGGCGAGCGCTGCGACGGCGTGCGCACCGCCGACGGCGAGAAACTCGTCGGCGCCGGCGACGTGCGCCGCCGCGAGCGTGACGCGGTGCGCACCGGGCGAAGCGACGACCACGCGTTGGCAGCCGGTGACGCGCGCGGTGACCGCGGTCATCAGCGCGGACGAGGGCAGGGGGTAGCGCCCGCCGGGGGCGTAGCAGCCGGCGTTGGTGACGGGGACGACGGTGTGCCCTGCGCGCCCGCCGGGGACGTCGGTGTCGAGATCGGTGATGCACGCGCGCTGGGCACGCGCGAAGCGCTCGATGCGCTCCGCGGTGCGCACGAGCACAGCGCGATCGCGCTCGTCAAGCGACTCGAAGGCGCACGACATGGCAGAGGTGTCGAGGAGAATGGGTTGGTCACGCGTGCGTTCGCCGAAGCGTTCGGCGTGGTCGCGCAGCGCGTCGAGCCCGCGATCGCGGACGTCATCCACGATCGTGCGCGCGGCGTCGAGGGTCTCGGCGTCTACCGGTGGCTTCACGACCGAAGTGATCTCGCTCGGGTTCACCCGGCGAAGCAGCGCGTCAGTCATCGTGCGGTGCTCCCGTCTTCGCGTCGCCGGGCCGGCGTGTGACCTTCCACGCGCGGGCGTCGAGCTGGGATTCGATGTCGGCGAGCGACGCGCCGCGTGCGATCGCCGCGACGAGCGCGAAGTAGATAGTGTCGGCGGCTTCCCACGAAGCGTCTCGTGCGGTGTTCGCGTCGAGCAGCTCGTTCGCCTCTTCGAGCAGCTTGCTGCGCAGCAGGTCGGCATCCGTAAAAAGACGTTTGGTGTAGGAGCCATCGGGCGCGGACTCGCACCGCTGCGCGAGCGTCCGCGCGAGCGCCGGGATGCCGGTCAGATCGCCGAAGCAGGTGTGCTGATCGAGGTGGCAGAAGCCGTTGCCGTGCTGCTTCACGACGAAGCGCAGGGCGTCGCGATCGCAGTCGGCGTCGATGCGGAGGAGTTCCTGTACGTCGCCGGACGTCTCACCCTTTGGCCACAGTGTGTTGCGTGAGCGCGAGTAGTAGACGCCGCGCTGGTGTTCGAGCGAGGCGCGCACGCTGTCGAGGTTCGAGTAGACGAGCCCGAGGGATTGGAGGTGCTCGTTGACGACGACGGTCGGCCAGAGCCCGTCGGGGCGATCGCTTGTGAGCGGTGCGCAGAACCCGTCCGCGAGGTCGAAGGCGCCGGTGTAGAGCGCCATGCCGACCTGGACGTCGGCGCCGGCGCGGTCGGCGTCGGCGATGTCGCTCGGCGTGCGCGCACCGCCGGCGACGGTGACGCGCGCGGGCGCGGCGCGTTCGACGAGTTCGCGCACGCGGTCGATGGGCAGCCCGCCCATGCGTCCCTCGCGCTCGACGAAGGTGATCAGGAACCCGCCGACGTAGGGCTTGAGCGCATCGATCCGGTCTTCGATGCGCTCGCCGGTGGACTTGGTCCAGCCCTCGACGACGACTTCACCGTGGCGTGCATCGAGCGCGGCGATCACACGATCTTTGGGAAGCTCACGAAGGACTCCTGGCGTGGCCGCGGTGCCGAGGATGACCGAGCGTGCGCCGGCGTCGAGCCATTCGATCGCGGTCTGCGCGTCGCGGATCCCACCGCCGACGCGGCAGCGCGCGATGGGGAGCAGGTCGCGGATCGTGCCTGCATTGCTGCCGCGACCGAGCGCCGCATCGAGGTCGATGACGGCGATCTCGCCGATGCGTCCGAAGCGTCGCGCGATGGGGCGCGGGTCGCCCGCGTCGAGCGCCTGCGTCTCGCCGCCGACGAGCTGAACGGCGCTCCCGCTCGCGAGATCGATCGATGGGACGATCATCGGCGCACCTCGATCCCGCCGCTCGCGAGTTCGCGTTTGATGTCGGTCACGGTTGTTTTCTGGTCATGGAAGATGGATGCGGCGAGCACGGCGTCGGCGCCGGCATCGAATGCGTCGAGCATATGCGCACTATTTGACGCGCCGCCTGACGCGATGACGGGGATGCGGACGGCGTGTGTGACGGTGCGCAGCAGTTCGGTGTCGTAGCCGGTGTGCGTGCCGTCGCGGTCCCACGAGGTGAGGAGGATTTCGCCCGCGCCGCGTTGCTCGGCATCGCGCGCCCAGTCGATGGCATCGATCCCGGTGCGGTGCGTGCCGGACCGTGTGACGACTTCCCAGCCCGTGCTCGATCCGCATTGTGCGGCGTCGATCGCGATGATAACGCACTGGCGTCCGACTTCTTCGGCGAGTTCTCGGAGGATGTCCGGGCGATCGACCGCGGCGGTGTTGATGCCGACCTTGTCGGCACCGGCGCCGAGGAGGTTCACGGCATCGGTGGTTGCGCGCACGCCGCCGCCCACGCATAGTGGGATCGAGATGGCGTCGCGGAGCGCGCGCACGGTGTCGCACGCGGTGGATCGCGCGTCGGGTGTGGCGGAGACGTCGAGCATGACGAGTTCATCGGCGCCATCGCGTTCGTAGCGCACGGCCTGTTCGACGGGGTCGCCCGCATCGCGCAGCCCGCTGAAGCGGACACCCTTGACCACGCGTCCGTCGCGCACGTCGAGGCACGGGATGATGCGTTTGGTCAGCACGAGATGGCCTCCGGCTGGAGCCAGCGCCCGAGCAGGTCGATGCCCCACGAGCCCGAAAGCTCGGGGTGGAACTGGCAGGCGAGCAGGTTGCCGCGTTCGAGTGCGGCGACGAAGGGCCCGCCGTGATCGCTGCGTGCGCACAGGGTGTTCGCGGGCGCGTCGGTGATGCGGAACGAGTTCGCGAAGTAGGCATAGCCGGTGCGGAGGAACCGTGCGCTTTCGGGCGCGACGACGCGGTTCCATCCGAACTGCGGCGTGCGCACGCCGGGCGGGAAAGCACGGACGTGCGACTCGTAGAGGGCGAGCCCGTGCGTGCCGGGTGATTCGTCGGACGATGCAAAGAGCAGTTGCATGCCGAGGCAAACGGCGAGGGTTGGGCGATCGGCTTCGATGCGTGCGCGGAGCGTGCTCCGAAGCAGATGCGCATCGAGCGTGCGCGCGCCGGCGCCGAAGGTCCCGACGCCGGGGAGTACGAGGTGCTCGGCGTGTTCGATGGCGTTGCGGTCCGCGGTGATATCGGCGTGCGCACCGAGGCGGCGGAAGGCGGCGGCGACGCTCGCGGTGTTGGCGACGCCCGTCTCGATGATGGTCACGCGTGGCGCGCTCATGTGAGGGTGCCCTTCGTGCTGGGAATGCCTGCGTCGCCCGGGACGGTGCGCGTGGCGGTGCGCAGCGCGATCGCGAGGGCTTTGAAGGCGGCTTCGGCTTTGTGGTGGTCGTTGTCGCCTCGGATCAGGTCGAGGTGGAGCGTGCACCTCGCGGCGGAGGCGAGCGAGCGGAAGAAGTGGGTGAGGTTTTCGGTGGCGACGGGGCCGATCGCGTCGCGCGAGAAGTCGAGCTCGCAGTGGGCGAAAGGCCTGCCGGAGAAGTCGATGACAACGCGGACGAGTGATTCGTCGAGTGGTGCGTAGGCGTGGGCGAAGCGTTCGATGCCGGCGCGATCGCCGAGTGCTTGATCGAGGGCGGCGCCGAGGGCGAGCGCACAGTCTTCGATGGTGTGGTGATCGTCGATGTGGAGGTCGCCGGCGCAGGTGAGCGTCAGGTCGAAACGCGCATGCTTGGCGAGCGCGGTGAGCATGTGATCGAAGAAGCCGAGCCCGGTCGAGACGTTGGCGGTGCCGGCGGCATCGAGGCGGAGCTCGGCGGTGATGCGGGTCTCGCTGGTGGCGCGTTCGACGATGGCGGTGCGCGGGGCGGTCATGGGAGGAGTCCTTCGAGTTGGTCGGCGCGTTGCAGCACGGCGGCGACGCCGGCGGAGATCAGGGCGTTGTGCGCGCGTTCACCATCGCCCGGCGCGAGAACACCGATGGGCAACACGCGGGCGCGTCGTGCGGCGACGGCGTCGTCCACGGTGTCGCCGATCATCCAGGCGTGCTGCACGCCGAGGCGATCGAGCGCGAGGCGGACGACGTCGGGTTCGGGCTTGGAGGGGCCGTCTTCCATGCAGATGATCGCGTTGAAGTGACGGGCGATCTCGAAACGCTCGAGGAATCGCGTCGCATCCTCGCGCGGGCGACCCGTGACGATCGCGAGGGGGTATCGAGCGGCGAGGCGCTCGATGCACGCGGTGTCTGTGATGAGCGACTCCGTTGCTTCGAGCCCGGGCGTGTTGGCGTCGCCCAGATAGAGGCGCTGGAAGCGGGCGGTGACTTCTTCGAGCGTTGGAGGTGTGGGGAGGGTGCTCGCGAGGAGCCGTTGCGTGAGGCCCCAGTCGTTGTTGGCGTTGCCGGCGGACTTGGCGCGGGCGATGTCGTCGCGCGTGATCGTGACGCCGAAGGTCGCTGCGGTTTCGATGATCGCGGCGCGGTAGGAGTTCGAGACGTCGGCGAGCACGCCGTCGAGATCGAAGAGGAGCGCTTCGGGGGCGAGCGACGTGCGCACGGCGTGCGTGAGCCGGTCAAAATCGCGTTCGTTGCCGGGCATGGTGACGCGGAGGAGACCCTCGCAGCCGGGTTTGTGCGCGAGCGCTCGAACGGAGATGCCGAGCGCGAGGAGGCGCGCGTGCAGCGTCTCGGCGTGGTCGAAGCGCGCGGTGACGAAGTTGGACTGCGAATCGAGCGGCTGCGCGTGGAGCGCGCGTAGGAGATGTGTGAACTGCGTGCGTTCGTGCCGAACGCGATGGGCGTTCGAGTCGTCACGGGTGAGGGACGCGGAGGCGATCGCGAGGGATGGTGCCGAGACCGGGAAGGGCCCGCCCGCGGCGCGGAGCGCGTCGGTGATGTGCTTGGGGGCGATGGCGTAGCCGACGCGGAGCCCGGCGAGCCCAAGCGCCTTGGAGAACGTGCGCACGATGATGACGTTGTCGCGCGTGAGCAGATCGGGGGTCGGGTCGTGGTCGGCGAACTCGATGTACGCGAGATCGATGAGCGCGGCGATGCCTCGGTCGGCGGCGTCGTCGGCGAGCGCGACGAGGGCATCGCTCGGCACGACGCGCCCGGTGGGGTTGTTGGGCGTGACGAGTGCGAGCATCGCGACGTTCTCGTCGTCGAGCGCGCGCGTGAACTCGTCGAGTGGGAAGGCGCCGTCGATCCAGTTGATGGAACGCACGTCGGCGCCGGCGAGGCGGGCGCTGCGCTCGATCATCTCGAAGGTGGGCGTGTGCTGCAGGAGCGTGCGCCCGGGTTCGAGGAACGCGCGGCAGATGCGGTCGATGGCGTCGTCGCCGCCGTTGGTGACGAGGACGCGTGACGCGTCGATGCCGAAGCGCTGCGCGATGGTGTCTTCCAGCGGGCGCGCGTCGGGGTATCGGTTGAGCGCGCGCGGATCGATCGACTCGAGCAGTGTCGCGTCGGGCGTGGGGCCTTCGTTGAGATCGAGGATGAGATCGACGTGCGCGGGGCGCGAGGGCGGCGCGTAGGCGGAAACGCCTCGCAGACGCTGCGCGATCGAGGTGGTGCGTGCGGTGGTCACGGGACGATCTGCTCGGGGGTGGTGACGATGATGTCGGTGCCGCCCAGGGTGCGGAGGCGCGGGATGACGCGAGGGAGTTCGGTGCGCGGGACGGCGGCCTTGACGGCGAACCCGCCGCCGGAGTGGAGCGTGGCGACGGTCGGCTCGCGCATGCAGGGGAGGGCTTCGACGACGGCGTCCATCTTGTCTTTGGGGACGTTGACTTCGAGCATGACGCGTTGCCTTGCTTCGAGGACGGACTGGATGAGCATTGCGAACTCGTCGATGCGGTCGCGTTTGGCGGGGTCGTCCATCGCGGTGCGAGAGGCGTAGAGGCGCGTGGAGGACGTCATAACCTCGTCCACGATGTCGAGCGCGTTGGCGGCGAGGGTGGAGCCGGTGGCGGTGTTGTCGATGATGCAGTCGGCGTCCTCGGGGGGGAGCACTTCGGTCGCGCCGTAGGAGGGGAGGAGGCGCGCGTCGAGCCCGCGATCGTTGATCCAACGGGAGGCGAGGTTGACGTACTCCGAGGCGACGACAAGTTTGCGGTCGGGCAGTTTGCCGTCTTCGAGGATGGACGTGGGCGCGGCGACGACGAGGCGAACGGGATCGAGGTGGGTGTCGAGGACTTCGACGAGTTCCGCGCCGCCGTCGGCGACCCAATCGGCGCCTGCGAAGCCGAGGTCGCGATCGCCGGCGTCGAGCATTTCGATGATGGCGCGGGGTTTGAGGATCTTGGCGGTGAAGCCCGGCAGGGCGACGATTGGGCGGTAGTTGCGCGAGGTCTGGACGATGCGGACGCCGGCGTCGCTGAGCAGTCGCGAGATGCCGTCGTACATGCGTCCCTTGGGCAGCGCAAAGCGGATGGCTTTGGGATCGGTGTGCTGGGGTGTCATCGCTCGGGCTCCGGGTCGTGGTCGTGCGGCGGGTCGGAGCGGCGCTGAGTTTGGGCGGTCCCAAAACGAACAACGCCGGCTCGTCGGCCGGCGCGGGATCGTTTCAGTCAGGGCTCGGTCAGCCCACGATCACAGCCGGCTCGGGGAATGGGCGTGGTGATGGTGGTTCGCGTGATGGCGGGCGGACGGATTCATCAGAACGAGCGTAGCAAGCGGATCCGCGTGGTCAAGGCGATCGGGCAGATCGGGGAGTGGGTGGGTGCCGCCGGCGCGTCGTGCGCGGGCGGCGCGGGTATCTTCGCGGGCGACATGAGCGAACTGCAGCCGCTGTTGACGATCTTGCGTGAGTTGGTGCGCCAGCCGAGCGTGGTGGCGTGGGAACACGCGTTCTTCCTGGCACTCAAGCGCGAGCTCGAGGAGCGCGGAGCGACGGTGAAGTGGTACGAAGGGCTCATGGTCGCGACGGGCGGGCGCCCCGATTCGATCACCTTCAGTGCGCACGTCGATCGCCACGGCTTGGTCAGCGTGGGCGAGGGGGAGTTCGAGTACGCGGCGTTCGTCGCGGCACAGCGCGGCGACTTGCCGGGCGACACGATCAGCAACCACCTGATCTCGAAGATCGTTGATCGCTTCGCGGACAACGTGGTGTGGGGGTACGAGCCCAGGAGCGGGGTGTACCTCGGACGTGGGCGGATCACGAGCGCGTTCGTGTGCCCGCACCGGGACAACCTGGTGTTTCAGATCGAAGGGCTCGGGCATTTGAACCCGAACACGCCGGTGGCGTTCGAGGATCGCGTACACGTCGAGGACGGTCGGGTCAGCGCGCAGCTCGACAACGTGCTGATGGCGGCGATGCTCGTGCATCTGTTTGAAGTCGGATTCCAGGGCACCGCGATGTTCACGGCGCAGGAAGAGTCCGGACGGTCGTGGCGATTCCTCAACGAGTGGTTCCTCAGGTTCGGCAGCGATCGGCGGCGGCTGTACGTGCTGGACACGAGCCCGTATCCGGACATCGATGCCGCGGACGCGCAGCACGTGGTGCTGCGCACGCGTGACAACAACGCGTCGTTCGACGAAGAGGTGACGGAACAGGTCCGGGCGATTTGCGAGCGCGCGGGCGCGGCGTACTCGTTCAAAGACAAGATGATCCAGGCGCAGAACGAGGAGTCTCAGCGCTCGGGCGGTCCGACGAAGTCGCTCGGGAGCACGGAGCTCGGACGCCTGGTGCAGGCGAGCCCGGACGTGCGCGGCACGACGATCCAGGTGCCCACGACGGGGTACCACACGACGAGCGAGACGGCGTCGCTCGAGTCTGTCGCCGCGACGCTGAAGGTGCTGCGGACGCTCTCAGGGTGTTGACGATGTCGCGCGGGACGGTGTCGTGGCATTGATGCCCGCGATGTAGCCGCTGGCCCACGCCCATTGGAAGTTGAAGCCGCCGATGCGACCGTCCACATCGCAGATCTCACCGATCAGGTGCAGCCCGGGCGTGGCACGGCTCTCCATGGTCTTGAGGTTGATCTCGCTGAGCGGGACGCCTCCCGCGGTGACCTCGGCGTAGGCGAACCCGCGGTCGCCGCGCACGGGGACGACCATTTCGCAACAGGCGCGTGCGAGCGCGGTTCGTTGCTGACGCGTGAGCTTGGACACGCTGACGTTGGGCGCATCGATGTGCGCGAGGTCGCAGAGCGTGCGCGCGAGGCGCTCGGGGAGTCGTTCGCAGAGGAAGCGCATGGGCGATCGCTTGCGGAGGTCGAGCAGCGCGCGGTCGATGGACTCGACGGTCTCGCCCGGCAGCCAGTTGACAAGGAGCGATGAGCCGGGGTCGGCGTGCTGGGCGTCGCGGAAGTAGCGGCTGATGTCGAGGGGCGCGGGCCCGCTGAGCCCGAAGTGTGTGCAGAGAGTGCTGCCGGTGAAGGAGGCGAGGCGTTTGTTGGTGGAAGAGCGGGCTTCGAGGGTGGCGTCGCAGGCGATGCCGGAGAGGTCGCGGAGGAAGGCGGCGGCGTCGTCCACGACGAGGGGAACGAGCGCGGGGAAGACGCGCTGGCTGACGGTGTGCCCGAGCGTGCGCGCGAAAGCGTAACCCGCGCCGTCGGACCCGGTCTTGGGCAGGGCTTTGCCGCCGGTGGCGAGGATAACGCGGCGTGCGTGGATGGTGTCGCTGCCGCCCTCGGGTGCGCGATGCTTGTGCGCGTCGGCTTCCCACGTCCGGTCGCGCGTGACGGTGAAGATGCCATCGCGGTGCTCGATCGATCCGACGCGCCAGGGGTGCTCGATGTGCGCACCGGCGTCGCGTGCGGCGTTGAGCAGCGCATCGAGGACGGTGCGCGCCTTGTCGGTGGTGGGGAAGAGCTTGCCGGTCTCTTCGCGTTTGAGTTCGACGCCGAGGTCGTTGAAGAAGGCGACGGTCTGTTCGACGTCGAACCTGCGGAGGACCTTCTTGATGGCGTTGCGCGATGAGCCGGCGTAGGCGGATTCATCGACGGCGTGGTGCGTGACGTTACAGCGTCCGCCGCCGGCGACGAGGATCTTCGCGCCGAGCGTGCGCGCGCCGTCGAACGCGATGACGCGTGCGCCCGGGTTCGTGCGGGCGGCGAAGATGGCGGCCATGAGCCCGGCGGCCCCGGCACCAATCACAGCGATGTCGGTCGTGTTCGCGTAGGACACCGAGCCCATTATCGGCCTTCCGCCTGTCGATCGGCGAGCGCGTGTTCGCGAAGTGGTCAGCGATCACGGCGCGTGCCTTGACGACGCGGCGAATCGGGGCATTCTCAACGGGTCCGCCCGACGGGAGGCGCGGGCGCGCAGGGAGATCCGCCGGCACAGGGCGGGGCGAGACAGGGAGTAACGTTATGCGTGTGTGTTCTGTGATCGGTGTGGTCGGTCTGTCGCTGGCGGCGTCGGGTGCCAGCGGGTCGATGCTGGTGACGAACGGCTCGTTCGAGGACGTTCAGCTCGCCGGGCCGACCCGGGTCGCGATCAGCAATCTGGAAGACTGGACGGCGTCGGGCGGGTTCATGCTGCTCGAGCAGGGCGTGAACGGCACGTCCAACACCGCCGCCCACTCGGGCACGCAGTTTGTCAGCATGGGGCACAACGCGGCGACCGGTGACACGCTGTCGCAGGTCCTCGCGACGACGCCGGGCGTGGAGTACGACGTGTCGTTCTTCACGATCTCGATCCAGGGTGTCGCGGCGCAGGAGATCGAAGCGTCGGTCTTCGATGCCAGCCCGGCGCGTGGTCCCGGCGGGCCGCTCGCCAGCGCCACGGCGGACGTCGATGTCACGAACAACGTCTGGGCCGAGACGTCGTTCCGGTTCACGGCGGTGTCCGAGCTTTCCGAGTTGCGCTTCGTGCACACGGTCGGCGGGTCGGGCCCGAACATGGCGATCGACACGGTTTCAGTGTCGGTCGTTCCGGCGCCGGGTCTGCTGACGTGCATGGGTGTTGCCGGGTTGCTCGGTACGCGCCGCAGGCGGTGATCGGCGCGAAGCTCGCCCTCCTCAACTCGTGAAACATCCCCTGGACGCGCACGGCGACCAACGAGCGGGCGCTGTGGCTGCGCCAAAAAGTTTTCGGTCGTTTGCTTGCACGTTGCGGTCTGTGGGGCATGTTGAGGGTGAAGGAAGCGCCCGGCTGGGAGGTCGGGCCCGAGTTGAGTGCCCAACTTCCTGGAGGGAAGTACAAGCGACAATCGAAGAGTGGTTTGTATGATCAATCGTTGCGGCCCGCGCTCGCGGGTGTGTGGTGGTTCGATCATGCGGCGTCTTCCGCGTTTCTCCCCCTTGCGGCAGGCGTGATCCGATCGCGGGCTCCCGTGCGCTGTTCCCGCGCATCCGCTGATGGGATGAGCCGCTCGTTGTTTGCACACCGCTTGCACGGTGCGACGCCCTCTGTGCGCGTCGCACGCCGGCGGATTCCCTCCACCCTGCCACCCGCCGCGGGACACACCCTCCCGACTCGCGGCGGGCTTTGAGGAACGGCGCGTCGTGTGCGCGTCCGAGTGTGTGTTGCGTTGCCCCGTGCGTGCGTGCTTCTCGCGCCGGGGCGCGCGAGCGAGAGAGCGGCTGATTCGGGTGGCAGCCCGGGTCGGGATCGCGAGGCCGTCCGTCCGCGTCGCTACCATGCGATGACGGGCGGGCGGCTTCGTCCGTTTTGCAGGTGCGGTGGCCGAGCGGTTGAAGGCACGCGACTTGAAATCGCGCAGGCGAGCGATCGCCTCGTGGGTTCGAATCCCACCCGCACCGCTTACTCGTCTTCGGTAGGTACTGTTGTCGGGCAGTCTGATGCTGTGGGCATCGGACCACTCGACTTCTTTCGTCGCACCCTCTTGCGGATCTGCGACACGACCTTCTTTGCCTCGTCGGCCGGATCTGCACGAATCAAAATCAGTCGTCTGCCCTCGCTCAGCCATCGTATGTTTGGGATGAAGCAGCCATCTGGTGCTGGTTCGGTGTCACCGCTGCTTAGGCGCATCTCGAACATTTGACCGACATTGAGCTTTGAGCGCGATTGTCCGCCGGTCTTTAGAGTCGAGTCGATCATCCGGGTGCCGACTCGAACGATGTCGGCATAGTAGATTTCTTGTGTGCGTTGATCTCGTAGCCTTGGCGAAAATCAAATTCGCAGGCATACAGAAACAAGAAATCTTCTGTTGGAAAAATGCGTAAATAAAACCAGACGGACTGGCGAGTATAGAGATAGTGGAGGTCGAGCGGTTTTGGGTTTCGGTTCCAAAAGCCAGTCACACGAGGACGCTTCTCCCACATCCTGTACTGAGTCTTTGGGATGCCGCGAATAAACTCTCGCCGGTTTTGCCAAAGAAAGAACTCGATTGGGGCTCCCACGAGCTCTTCTTCATTTACTCCGGTTTCTTGTTCGGATTTGCTGCGAAGTCGGTCCAAGTCTCGCAACAGCAGTTGATCGACTTGGCGATGAGACGGCATGCCTAATGCACGGATGCCCAGCCGCAGCGCTCCGAGCAGGCCAAGTGCGAGAGAAGTGACCGGTACGACGGATGACCAATCACCGTCCGCGGACTTCAGGAACTCGAGCGAATACGTACCGCCGTCGTCCGGAACACCTGCGAAGTAGACCCTCGTCGCATACGCAATCGGCAAGAAGATAACTGCGAACCAGATCCCCCAGTAGGGGTAGGGCGTGAAGTATTTTTGTAAGCCTCTACGGCTCATCTGATTTCTCCACTGCTCGGAACAAGTCAGCGTGGACAGAATAGCGGCGATTCAACGGGTAAGTCCCTAAGTACGAAAATGGCAGCCCCGCGACCTGTGCGATCGCGGGGCGTGTGTTCGCTCTCTCTCTCTCGTCGTTCGGTGCGTGCGATCAGCGGCGTCGGCGCGAGGCGGCGAGGCCCGCGAGGCCCATCGCGGCGAGCGCGCCGGGGGCCGGCGTGAGCTGGACGTCGTCGATGCGGATTTCGTACTCGTTGCCGTCGGTCACTAGCGCGATGATGGCGATCTGGTTGAGGTCGAGCAGGAAGTCGCCGAGGGCCTGATCGGACATGAGGAACGAGTTGCCGTTGATGAGTGTGCCGATCTGGGTGAAGTCCTCGCCGAGCGAGCCGTTGAAGAACATCGGGCCGATGATCTCTTCCTGGTTGTCGTTGACGAGCTTGAGCCCCCAGGCGATGGCGCCGTTGGGTGCGCCGCCGGTGACGGAGACGTTGAAGGTGAAGGCTTCTTCGAGGCCGTTCATGGCGGTGCTGTAGAAGTCGGGGGACTGGACCATGTCGGGCGCGACGATCATGTCCGGTGCCACGATCATGTCTGGCGCAACGATGGTGCCGAGGTCGGCGATGAGGTTGCCGCCGGTGCCGTCGTTGAAGGGTTCGTGGCCGAGGATGCCTTCGGGCGATGTCCAGCCCTGGGGTCCGTCGTTGAAGTCGAAGCCGACGATGGCGGAGGCGAGCGAAGCCGGCGCGAGCGCAGCGGCAGCGAAGAACACGAAGCGGTTCATGGTGGGAATCTCCTCTTTCGATGTCGGGTCCTGACGGGACCCTGTGCGGAGGAAAGGGTGCCACGATTCGCGTGGGCGACAAGGGGATCGTCCGAGAAGTGTGGAGTTTGGGGTCGAAACCCGCCCGGAAAACGCGAGCGGGTACGCTCTCGGCGTGAACGACGAGACGAAACAGGGCGGTGAGTCGGGCTTCGCGGAGCTGGCACTGGACGTGGCGCGACGGCTCGGGCCGTGGGCGACGGGGCTCGCGGTGGTGTGGCTCCTGATGCCGGCGCTGGGCGGGTTTGCGCTGCTCGGGCTGGCGGCGGCGATCCAGGAGTGGGTGCAGGCGCAGGGCGTGGCGGGCGTGATCGTGTACGCGCTGCTCTTTGCGATCCTCACGGGCATCGCGCTGATGCCGACCTACGCGATGAGCGGCGTGGCGGGGTTCTTCTTCGGGGCGGCGTTCGGTTCGGGCGCGGCGATGTTCGGCGTGGTCTTCGGGTCGCTCGTTGGATACGTCGTAGCGGGCGCGCTGGCGCGGAAGGGCGTGATGGGCGCGATCGAGGCGTCTGCGCGCGCGCGGATCGTGCGCAAGGCGCTGGTGGACCGCGGGCTGCTGACGCAGTTGTGGCTGGTGACGTTAATCCGCTTCCCGCCGAACTCGCCCTTCGCGATGACGAATCTTGTGATGAGCACGACGCGTGTGCCGCTGCTGCCGTACGCGATCGGGACGGCGGTGGGGATCGCGCCGCGGACGCTGCTGGCGGTCTTCATCGGCGCGGCTGCGGCGGAGGCGGCGGAGGGGCTCTCGAAGGACGCGTTGGCGCAGGACGCGTGGGTCAAGTGGGTCGGGATCGGGATCGGGATCGCGGTGTTTTTTGCGTTGATTCAGGTCTTTGGTCGGTGGGCCCGGAACGCGTTGGCGGTGGAACTCGAACAATCCGATGAACAACGCGCCGCCGAGGGCGGTTCGCAGGAGTGAACAGCAACGGTGCGCGATCCGCGCGCCGAGAGGAGCATCCATGAGCAGCACGCGATTCGCAGTCACCCTTCTCGCCGCGACGATGTCCGCGGGCGTTCTTGTTCCCGCGAGCGTGGCGCGTGCGCAGGAGGCGGTCGAGGCCACGAATGCGGTGATGAGGGTGGCGCCGGGCGAGCGGATGCCGCCGCTCACGGGGCTCAACTGGGTGCAGGGCAAGAAGAGTGAGACGTTCGAGTCGGGCACGATTTATGTGCTTGACTTCTGGAGCACGTGGTGCGGCCCGTGCATCGCCGCGATGCCGCACATGAACGACTTGCAGGCGAAGTACGCGGACCAGAACGTCGAGGTGATCGGCGTGCATATCTGGCAGCGCGACAACATGGACCGCCCCGGCCCGTGGCTGGAGAAGCGCGTGCAGGCGAGCGACGCACGCATGCCGTACCCGAAGTTCGCGGTGGTCGAAGACGTGAACGATCGCGCGGCGACCACGTACATGCGTGCGCTTGGATTGAACGGGATCCCGACGACGATGATCGTGGACCGCGAGGGTCGGCTGGCGTGGTTCGGTCACCCGATGGCGGGGATGGACCAGGCGCTCGAGCAGATGGTCGCCGGGACGTATGACCTCAACGCGTGGGCGGCGGAGTATCGCAACGCCGCGAAGGCGGAAGAAGCGATGCAGCGCGCGACGGCGGCGATGCAGTCGGGCGATGCGCAGGCGTTCGTAGACGCGGTCAACAACGCGGTGGAGTTGATGCCGGGCAAGTACGCGGGTGTGGTCCCGAGCGCGTACGGCGCGCTGCTGATGACGCTTGAGGCGGACGAGATGGCGAGCGAGTTCCTCGGCGCGCACATCGACGGCGTGCTCGCGGAGCAGCCCGACGCGCTGGACAACGTGGCGTGGGGCATCGCGACGCAACTCCCGCCGGAGAAGCAGGACCTGGAGCTCGCGCTGAAGGCGGCGAAGAAGGCCGTCGCGGTGACCAAGGGCGAGAACGCGAACTTCCTTGACACGCTGGGCGCTGTCTACTTCGCGATGGGTGATCGTGAGAACGCGATCGAGCACGCGAAGAGGGCGATCGAACTCGAACAAGACGGCGCGGCGAAGGCGGAGTACCAGTCGCGACTCGACGAGTACGAGGGTTCCGAGGGCTGACTTGAGCGCGGGCGTGTACCCTCTTCGACCCGGCGTTTGCCGGGTGATCGAGGAGGTTTGCCGTGCGCATCGTTCGCTCGCTCGTTGCTGTGTTGCTGTTCGTGTCCGCTCCGTCGTTGGCGCAAACGCTGCCCGGCGTGGCAGAGGCGCCGCCCTTTGAGTACTTCGATGGGTTGAATCCCGATCCGGAGGTGCGCACGCCGCGTGAGCACTTCGGGTTCGAGGTTGGCGAGCGGTTCATGCGCCACCACGCGGTGGTGACGTACGTCGAGCATCTGGGCGAGACGAACGGTCGCGTGCACGTGCATCGCTACGGCGAGTCGCACCAGGGGCGTCCGCTGCTGATCGCGGCGTTGTCGTCCGCAGCAAACATCGAGCGTCTTGATGAGATCCTCGAGGCGAACCGCCGGCTCGCCGATCCGCGCAACACGAGCGCCGCGGACGCGCGCCGCATCGCACGGGATAACCCGGCCATCGTGTGGTTTTCGTACAACGTGCACGGGAACGAGCCCTCGACGATGGATGCCGGGGTGATGGCGTTGTATGCGCTGGCGAGCGCGCGCAGCGACGATGTGGCGCGCGTGCTGGACGACGTGGTCGTGGTGATCGATCCGTGCCTGAATCCGGACGGTCGGCAGCGGTACGTGGCGTGGTATGAGAACGAGATGGGCGTGTCGCCGGACGCGAACCCGGATTCGAGTGAGCACTGGGAGCCGTGGCCGCAGGGGCGGACGAACCACTACCTGTTCGACCTGAACCGTGATTGGGTATGGCTGACGCAGCCGGAGTCGGTGACGCGGCTCGGGGTGTACCGCGAGTACCTGCCGCAGCTGCACATCGACTTTCATGAGCAGGGGTACACGTCGCCTTACTTCTTTGGAGAGGGTGACACGCCGTACCACGCGAACATCACGGACGAGACGAAAGAGTGGATCAAGTGGTACGGCAGGCAGAACGCCGACGCGTTCGATGCGCAGCGCCTGGTTTACGCGACGGCGGAGCGGTTCGATTACTTGTATCCGGGGTACGGCAAGGTGCTGCCGTGCTATCACGGCGCGGTCGGGTTGTTGATCGAGAAGGGCGGGCACAGCCGCGCGGGTCTCTCGATCGAGTTCGATGAGGACCGGCGCCTGCTGACATTCCGCGAGCGCACGCGGCAGCAGTTCGTGGTCAGCATGAACTACGTCGAGGCGACGGCGGAGCGCAAACGCGAGCAGCTCGAGCGCTTCCACCGGTACTTCGCGGAGTCGATGGAACCCGAAGAAGACGGGCCGAAGGGCTTCGTGATCAGTGCGGCGAACGATATCGAGAAGCTCCGCCTGCTGTGGGCGTGGTGCGCGGCGCACGGCGTCGAGGTGCGCGCGATCTTGGACGACGCGCGCGTGAATGGCGCGCGGCACTACCGCGACGGCGTGGCGCGGGACGGCGTCGAGGTGCCCGAGACGTCGTGGTTCATCGACGCGGGGCAGCCGATGGGGCTGCTCGCGCGCACGGTGCTCGAGCGCAACACCTTCGTCGAGGACCCGGACACGTATGACATCACGAGTTGGACGTGGCCGGCGAGCCTCGCGCTGGAGGCGTGGGAGTTGACGGAGGCGCCGTCGTTCCGCACGGAGTTGATCGAGTCTTGGGCGCCGGGCGAGTCGGCGGTGCGTGGGTCGGGTGATATCGCGTTGCTGGTGGATTCCGCATCGCACCGGTTCCCGGTGGCGCTCGGGTTGGTCGCCGAGCACGGGCTCTTTGCGCGGCTCGCGGGCGACCCGTTCACGATTGGCGATCGCTCGTTCGCGACGGGCTCGCTCGTGATCCATGCGCTGCGGAACGATCACGCGGCGCTCGAGGCCTTCGAGAGCGATTGTGTTGCGCACGGGTTCAACGTGCTGCGCGCGGGCGACGGCATCCCCGATGACGGGCCCGCGCTGGGCAACAACAGCAACCGTCGGTTCGAGCGGCCGGAAATCCTGCTGGCGCGGGGCGGGGCGTTCAGCGCGCTCTCGTTCGGTCAGCACTGGCACACGATGGACGTGAACTTCCCGGTGCCGCACAGCACGGTGGATCTTGAGCGGATGCGTTCGATCGATCTGGATCGGTACGACACGATCGTGCTGCCGGACGGTTCGGGCGGTTCGATCGCGCGCGAGCTTGGTGATTCGGGCGTCGATCGTCTGAAAGACTGGGTGCGCGCCGGCGGGACACTGGTCGCGACGCGTCGCGCAGCGCTGTGGGCGAGCGAAGAGCTGCTCGGGCTCGAACACCAGGAGGGTGAGGATCGCCGGCCCGGTGAAGACTACGACGCTTCGGAAGAACCCGATGGTGCGTCGAACGCGGAGCGCGAACCGCTCAAGAAACTCAGTTATCAGGAGCGGCGTGCGCGCGGCGTCGAGGACCGTGTCTCGGGCGTCATGATGCTCGTCGAGCTCGACGCGACGCACCCGATCAACGGCGGGATGGGCGAGTGGCTGGGCGTGGTGCGCCGGGGCGATCATGTGCTGCCGGTGGCGGACGACGGGTTCGTGATCGCACGCTACGCGGACGAACCGGTCATCAGCGGCGCGATCTCCGAGCGCAACACCGAGCGGCTGGCGGGGACGCCCTTTGTGACACATCACTCGATGGGGCGCGGCAACGTCATCTGCGTGGCCGACGACCCGACGATCCGCTCCTTCCAGCACGCGGGCATGGGCTTCCTGATGCGTCTGGTTATGAACGGCGCGTCGTACTGACGCGTCGGATCGCGTGGGCATCGGGACGTGTCCGCATGCGCACGTTTGGGTACATTTCCCGCAATGCAATGGGCGGCGTCCATCACGCTCGGCGAGGCGTTCCCCGGGATCTTCTTCGCGATCGTGGCGATCGTCGTCGCGGCGATCGGGTACTTCTCGTGGCAAGCGGAGAAGAAGCGGCGCGAGGCGATGCTCGCGTGGGCGCACGCCGGCGGCTGGGAATACGACCCGGGCAAGCGGCGCGGGCAGTTCTCGTACAACCTCGACATCTGCAAGCGCGGGCACTCGCGGTACAGCCGGTACAGCGCGCGCCGTTCGTTCGAGTCCACGATCCCCGGGCTCGAGCACGACACGGTGGTCGAGCTGTGCGAGTACCACTACGCGGTGACACGCAACAGCGGGAAGAACAGCAGCACGCAGCACTACTACTTCACGTGCGGCAGGCTGACGCCGGGGATCGATCTCGGGCATCTGGTGATCCGAGACGAGCATTGGGGCGATCGGTTCGCGGGTGCGATCGGGTTCGATGACATCGACTTCGAGGACCCGGACTTCTCGAAGCGTTTTCACGTGAGCGCGGCGAGCCGACAGGACGCATACGACCTGATCGATCACAACGTGATGCGGTACCTGCGCGCGCACCCGGGGTGGACGATCGAGGCGTACGGGCCCACGCTGTACGTGTGGCAGCGGGGCAAGGTGACGCCGGAGCGGTACGACGCGAAGGTGCGGTTCGTGCTGGGCCTGCTGGCGCAGGTCCCGCGTGTGATGGTGAACCGGGAGCGTGCGCGGCGTGGGCTCCCGCCGGTGTTGGAGGCGGGCGGTTCGTCGAGCGAGAGTCGGCGTGGACGCACTGCCGGGTAGCAACGGAAGGGGCGGCGGATGGAAGGTCTGATTGTGCTCGGCGTGGTCGTGGTGATCCTCGCGGTCATCGTGGCGGGTCTCTACAACAGTCTTGTGAGTGCGCGGCAGCACGTGCGCGAGTCATGGTCGGGCGTCGATACCGAGCTGCAGCGTCGCCACGACCTGATCCCCAACCTGGTGAACACGGTGAAGGGCTACATGACGCACGAGCGTGAGCTGCTCGAGCAGGTGACGGCGCTGCGCGAAGAGGCCGAGCGGTTGCGACCGGGTGAGGCCACGGCGGAGCAGCTCGACGTCGAGAGCAGGCTGGCGGGCGCGCTCGGGCAGATCAGCGTGCGCATGGAGGCGTACCCGGACCTGAAGGCGAGCGAGAACTTCAGCAACCTGCAGAGCGAACTGGCGAACACCGAGGACCGTGTGCAGGCGGCGCTGCGGTTCTACAACGGGAACGTGCGCGAGCTGAACACAAAGGTGGAGTCGGTGCCGACGAACTTCATCGCGGGGATGTTCAACTTCAAGAAGGCGCAGTACTTCGAGCTGAAGAACGAGGCGGCGCGGGAGGTGCCGCAGGTCTCGTTCTGAGCGGTTGGGCGGGTTCGGCGCGGGCGATCGAGGAAATCGCTCGCCTGACGCTCTCCGGGCGGCACAATGTGAGGATTCCGCAAGTGTTTGCGCCGGGTGCCATCTGATGAGGCTCCTTCGCGAAGGCTTGGGATGTTCGCCTTGTTTCGCACCCGAGAGAGCCACGCCATGCCGATGCGATCCCGTTCGCTTTCCTTGTTCGCCCAGGTCCTCGTGCTCGCTGGTTTCGCGTCCGCGAGCCCGGCGCAGACGATCGTCTATGTGGACGCCGACTCGACGGCGGCAACGCCCGACGGCACGAGCTGGGCGACGGCGTATGTCCACCTGCAGGACGCGCTGTCCGCCGCAGGTTCGCTGCCGACGCCCATCGAAGTCTGGATCGCCGAGGGCACGTACATGCCCGACGGCGGGTACGTGAACGATCAGGGGGTCACACCGGGGAGCGGGGACCGGCTTGCTCGGTTCGTCTTTGGGCAATCGGTGGGTGCGATGCGCGGTGGCTTTGTCGGCAATGAGTCATCGCTCGACCACCGAGATCCGGCGAACGCGTTCAACGCTGTTTTGAGCGGCGATCTTCAAGCGAATGACGTCGGTCTTGTTGGCAATCGACTCGACAACAGCACGGGGCTGATTCACCTGGATGGCGGGGAACTGTTGGAATCGCTCCGCGTGACCGCACTCGAAGGGATAGACGTGGCGGCGATCAGCGGCCCGACGCGTGCTGTGACACTCGACGGATGTCTCGTCGACTCGAATCGTGTGACGAGCGGCCTTGCGTCCGCACTCGATGCGGAGGCCTCTGGGTCACGCATGAAGAACAGCATCTTTCGTGACAATGTGATCCTCTCGCCTCCCGCGGTGTCTTCCACAAACGCGCCTTCTGGTGTGCTCAGGCTCACGTGGGACGGCAACAATGACATTCCGGCGAGCCTTCCGACGACGGTCGTCGATGGTTGTAGATTTCAGAGCAACACCGGGGGCATCGCCGTGACCTTTCGAGACACCGAGTTTGCACACATGGTGACGAAGGTCCGACGCTTCGCGATCGCGAACTCACGGTTTGCAGACACCATGCTGCTGCCGTCGGTATGGGTTTCGAGCACGGAGAATGACTTTTCGCTGGACATCAACGTCTATGGATGTGTCTTCACGTCGAGCGGTGCATCCGGGACAGATCTCGAAGCGCTCCTGATTATTCGTGGTGATGCCGGTGGTATCGGGGATCCGTTCTGCGCTTTGAGGCTGTTGAGTTGTTCGGTCGCCGGTCCGGTGATTGCCCCTGACGGGCAAGTCGTGCAGGTGAGAAATCTGGGCGCTGGGAACGGGAATCCGCAGACGACGGCGTGGAGCGCGATCATCGACGCGTCTCAAGGCCCGACGTCCGCGAGCGCAAACGGGTTTCAGTCGATCAACTCGATCGGGAGGTCTATCACGGGCGGGTCGCAGGCTCTGTTTCTCGATCCCGCGGGTGCGGATGGTGTGCTTGGTACGCTCGATGACAGCCTGATCCCGTCGATCCAATCGGGAGCGATCGACGCCGGTGAGGAAACCGGCACGCTCGCGTTCTGGAGTTTCGAAGCGGGATCGGATGTCGATGACGCCGACAATGACGGCGACGTTGGCGAGCCGATCCCGATCGATGTCGCGGGATTTCCGAGACGTGTCGACATCGAAACGGTCACTGATACCGGACCGGGGCCCGCACCCGTGGCAGATCTCGGCGCGTTTGAGGTCCCGGCGTGCCAGGACTGCCCAGGAGACCGACTGTGGCAGAGCGCTGTCGGCGGTGACTTCGAGACGCCGGCCAACTGGTTCCCCGGCATCGCCGGCATCGGGAACACCGCCGTCTTCGAGCTCGGCGCGACCTACTCGGTGCAGTTCCCGTCGGACATCGAGACGTTTGCGCTCCGCGTGCTCGACGGCGACGTCACGTTCGACATGGGGGCCTTCACGTACACGCTCGGATCGCTCGTCGAGTCGCCGCTGATCGTCGGACAGGATCCGGGCGACGACGCGTCGCTCACCCTCCGCGACGGGCGGATGGTCGCGGAGTTCGCGGAGATCGGCCGATTCGCCGGATCAAGCGGCGACCTTGTGATCACGGGGCCGACGTCGGACTTCGAGGTCCGCGACGATCTCGTCGTCGGGCTGCAGGGTGCGGGGTCGTTCACGGTTTCGGGCGGCGCCTCGGCCTTCGCGCTGGCGATCGATCTCGGCGCGCTCCCCGGCGCGACGGGCGATATGACCATCACGGGCTCCGGCACGGTCGTGGACGTGCCGTTCATCGTCTCGGTCTCGAGCGGCACGCTCGCCGTGGACGACGGCGCCCGGCTCGACGTGGGCATCGGGCTCTTCGGGGGCGTCATCCTCTTCGACGGCGGCACGCTCACGGGCAACGGCACTGTAAACGGCACGGTCGTCAACTTCGGCGACATCTTCCCGAGCGGCGACTCAACCCAATCACGCGGCCTCGGCAATGGCATGACGATCACCGGCGACTATCTGCAACTCGGTACGCTCGAACAGACCGGCGCTGCGACCGGTAGCCTGCGCGTCCGCGCCGGCGGTGACCCCGCGTCCCCCGCAAGCGACGTGCTCACCGTGCTCGGCAGCGCCGACCTCGCCGGCGGCCTCGTGGTCGAGTTCGACAACGCCTTCGACCCCGGCGACCAGCCGCTGGGCAGCATCTCCGCGCTCAACGCGGGCGCCGTCACGGGCCGCTTCGACGTGGCGTTTTTGCCCGGTCTTACCCCGGACGTCCAGGGCGTCGGTCGCTTCCTCAAGGTCGAGTATCCCGTTGCGCGCTCGGCCGGCGAGCGCGGCGTGGTCAGCGTGAGTCTCGTTGTTGACACGCTCACAGGTGACATCGCCATTGACGCCGCGCAGAACTTCGACGTCAACGGCACACCTGTCGCCGCGGCGATCGACGATCTCAACGGCGACGGCAACCCCGATCTCGCCGTCGCTATCCCTAACGGCACGAATCCTGGCGACGTCGTCGTGCTGCTCAACAACGGGACCGTGGGGAACACATGGCAGGGATTC
>JBCDCB010000011.1:0-67406 GCA_039182735.1 Planctomycetota bacterium | reverse complement strand
GACCTGCGTGCCCGACCGTGCCGGTGCGCCTTCGCCTTCGATGGGCTTCACCGTCAGCACCGAGAGCAAGGCCATGAGCAGGGCATGGATCAGGATGGAGAGCACGATGCACCGCGCCATGAGGCCCAGCGCGGCGACGCCACGTTCGAGTGCACCGCCCTGCACCCATCGCCGGAGCGCCGCGAGCAACATAACCAGCGCGATCGCCGCGAGCAGCCACGGCAGGAGCCCGAGCAACTGCGCAAGCAATCCGCGTGACATCGCGCTGTGGCGCAGCACGACCTCCCGCGAGACAGCACGGCGCAGATCGGTATCGGCTCGCCCGCTGGCCTGGGTCGCGAAGACGATCGCGAAGCCTTCGAGATCCAACTCGGGCTCGAGCTCATCGCCCGCCGTGTTGATGGAATCATCGAGCCGCGCCGGTTCGCCCAGTCCATTTTCGAGCACGCGCACCCGGTAGAGATCGAACCCGCCCGCGCCGCCTTCCCGATCCGATGCGAAGTAGACGAAGTCCCCCGCCGGCGAGATGGCCGGTGCGAGTTCGTTGCTCTCGACGATCGGGCCGAGCAGCGGCGTCGGTTCGGAGTCCCCGCCGATCGGCGCGCGGTACAAATCGAAGTCTTCCCGCTCGCGCGTGGACGCGAAGATCAGCGTCTCGATATCAAGAACATTCCCGAGCGCGGGCCCGCGCTCGTCACCCGCCGAGTTGAATCGCTCGCCGAGCGGGCGCGGCACGGCGCCCGGCTCCGGCGCAAGGGCCCAGAGGTCAAACCCGCCGAGACCGCCCGGTCGATCCGACGCGAAGTAGAGCGTGCCGTCGCTCGCCGGTTCGGGATCCGACTCGTTGTCGAGCGTGTTGAGCGCATCGAGCGCACGCGCCGGTCCCCATCCATCGCCCACGCGGTCGGCAACGAAGAGATCCGTGTCGCCGCGATCGGTCACGCGGCTGAAGTAGATCCGCGACCCGCCCGGCGCGATCGCGGGGTCCGCTTCGCTGAGCTCTGAATCGAACGTCTCACCGAGGCTCTCCGGTTCACGCCAGAGGACCTCGCGAAGGTCAGCGTCCGCGCTGTCGCGTTGCAGCGTGCCGTGATCCGTGTAGTACGTCGAGCGATCAAACCCGAGCCAGACGTACGCCGCGGCCAGCGCCAGCACGCCCGAGCCGATCAGCAGGGTGGTCGCGACGATGTTGCGCTGGTGCGGCACGCGTCGGCTCCTCGAAACGAGGGTTCAGTTCAGAGGCACGGTGTCAAGGAAGGGGGCGTCGATGCCCGCCGCTTTGCACACGTCGAGCACGGACGCGACGGCGCTGTACGCCACGTCCTTATCACCGCGCACGGAGACCTTCTGCTCGGGGTTCGAGTCCACCGCATCGGTCACCATCGCGCGCAGTTCCTCGAGGCTCATCTGACGACCGCCGACGATGATCTCACCCGAGCCCGTCACATTCACGATGATCTCGCGCATCGCCGATGAGATCGGCCCCGCGGCTTCGGCCTCGGGTAGCGCGATCTGCAGTTCCCGTTCGCTCTGCTGAAACGTCGTCGCGACCAGAAAGAAGATCAGCAGCAGGAACACCATGTCGATGAGCGGCGTCATCTCGATCGTGGGCGCTGCGCTCAGGCTCTTGTGCGGAACGATCATCGGTGCCTCCTCCTCAATCGTCCGCGACGGATCCCACGGCAGATTCGGCGAGCACGCCGTTCTCGTTCGACGCGGCGACATCGGCGATCGCGGCGGGTTTGGATCGGAAGACAACCGGCGCCGGCGCTTCGAGCACGAACGCCTCGACAAACTCAACCGCGAGTCCATCCAGCTCCCGCGCGAGCCGCTCGATCTTCCCGGCGAACCAGTGGACGAACACCACCGTCGGCATCGCGACGAGCAGGCCCGCGGCGGTGGTGACCATCGCTTCGTAGATGCCCGCTGCGAGGAGTTCGGCTTTGCCGAGGTTGTCGCCAGAAGCCGCGACCGTCTGGAACGATCGGATCATCCCGAAGATCGTCCCGGTGAGCCCGAGCAGCGGCGCGACGGCGGCGACAACCGTGAGCACGCGCAGACCGCGACGCAGCGTGTACACCTCTTTCTCTCCCGCAGCGCCCATGTGCTTCTCGATCAGCTCGGTCGTGTGCCCCAGCTTCGCCACGCCAGCATCCAGCAGGCGCGCGGCGGGGTTGTTCCGCTTTGCTGTGATCGCCCGGAGATCGCTGATCCCTTGCTGGCCGCCCTTCTCCACGGCGCTCCGCAGACCCTTACGGATTTTCGGCGGCACCACACGACGCATCCGCAGCACCGTAAATCGCTCGGCAACCACCGCGACTACGATCAGCGAGCACAGCGCGATCGGGATCATCATGACCCCGCCCTGGATCGCAAGATCGAAGACGCTATTCGTCGGCACGGGAGTCGCCGCGAGCATCATGGCCATCTTCATCGCCTCCGGTTCTCGGTTGATCCGCCCCGTCGTCCGCCTTCGGGAGACTGCAATGCTCCGAGCCGATCGCTCGCTGCGGACGACCACTCGCTGTCGCCGAATCGATCGAGCACTTCTCGGTAGCGCTCACGTGCTTCACCGACTTTGCCAATCGCTTCGTAGCATCGCCCCGCCTCGTACAACGCTGCGGCACTCCACGTGGGCTCGTTATGAAGGATGTCCACGCGGAGCAGTGCACGGACGGCGTCTTCGTATCGCTTGAGGGCGAACAGGCACTCGCCAAGCTGGAACTGTGCGCGGGCCGCGGTTTCGCCCCGGTGTTCTTCCGCGACGCGCTGGTAGAAAGGAATGGCGTCTTCGGGGCTGCCGCCGTTCTCGAGTGCCCACCCCGAGCCGAAGGCGGCCCGGAACCACAGCGGGCTGTCCGAGAAAAGACGTTCGTGCTCCGCGAAGATCGCTCGGCTCGCATCCCATTGCTGATCTTGCGCAAACGCGTCACCCAGCCGCAGCAGCACGCCAGAGAGTTCGGGCGCGCTGTCGAATCCGGAACGCGCGAGCTGAAGATGTTCGATCGACTCCCGCGCGCGGCCCAAGTCCAGCAGCGTCGCGCCGAGCAGCAGTTCCGCGTGCGGCGTGAGGTCGCCGAAATCGCAGCGACGCAGATCCGGGCTGAGAAGTTCGAGCACGGTGGCCGCATCATCAGCGTCCGCTGCGAACCACGCCAGGCGGTATGTCGCCGTAGCGCACAAAGGATCGCTCAATGCCGTGTGCTGCAGCGCCTCGCGGAGCACCACGCTCGCGTCTTCCGCTTCGCCCCGGTCCGCGAGAAGCGTCCCAAACTCGACCATCGCGTGCGCTTCGATGGGGTCATTCGCCGGATTGTCTTCGAGCAACATCTTATACGCGCCGACGGCGTCTTCGGCGTCGCCGGAATCGCGGAGCGCCCGTGCTCCGTGGTATAGCGCGAGCCGTCTGGTTTCTCGGGTCAGCTCGTTGAGATCAAGCCGTTCAAACTCACGCGTGGCCTCATCGCTTCGACCGGCGCTGGACAACGCCACCACGCGCCCGGCTCGGGCATCGTCGCCGCGCACGCCCTCGAGCAGTGCCGCCGCTTCAGCCGGGCGACCCGCCGCGACCAGCGCGCGCGCTTGATCGAGCCGGACTTCTGCACCGAGACCGGCACGCGATGCTTCCGCAAGGAGATTCGCGGCGGCTTCCGCGTCGCCCAAGCGCGAAGCGATCGACGCAAGGTGTCGCAGCGCGTACGGCGCAAACCGTTCATCGCCGCTCTCGGCCGTTTCGCGGAGCAGCGGCTTCGCATCTTCTAGTCGATCGAGCTGCAGGTAGGCCTGCCCGAGCTCGAAGCGTGCGTGCGAGGCGTGCGTGGAGCTCTCATAGTCGTTCGTGATCGTCTGGAACGAGCCAGCCGCTTCCTCGTGCTCCTCGAGCCGTGCATAAGAAAGGCCTCGACGCATGATCGCGTCTGCACGCATCTCTTGAGGGGCATCGTCTGATCCGTCGATGTACCGATCGAAGTACGCGATCGCCGCGTCCCACTCGCGCCGGGCATACGCGGCATCGCCCAGTGCCTTCAATGCCGGCGCAAACTCTGGGCGCTCGCTCGCGTCACGCAGGTACGGCTCCGCGTCCTCGAATCGATCCAGCAGATGGAGCGACATGCCGAGTCGGTACGCGATGCGCGGGCGAAGCTCCGCGTCGGGTGATGCCCGCTCGGCTCGCTGAAGCGAACGCGCCGCGCGGTCGTACGCGCCTTCGCGGTACGCCGCCTCGCCGGCAACGAACAACGCCGCCGGCAGCAGGGGGTGTCCTTCATTCGCGCGGGCGAACCGCGCGGCCAGTCGCTCCGCGTTCTCGTGCTCGCCCGCGTCCAGCCGCAACGCGGCTTCCGCGTACTGCGCATCGGGTGCGAGTGTGTGGTCCGGGTACTCCTGGCGGAAGCGGCGGTACACCTCCGTCGCCTCGCCGGCGCGGCCGAGGCGATCGAGCCCGACCGCGAGGTCGTACATCGCCTCCGGCAGGACCGGCTCCGATCTATCGATCAACGCAGTGAGACGCGCGACGGCGCTCTTCGGATCGTCCGACTCGAGTTCAGCCTTTGCGAGCCAGTACGCCGCGGGCGAACGATCGCCGTGTGCTTGCATCGCTTTATGAGCGGTTGCGAGCACCTCGCGCGCCGTCGCGGGGTTGCCTGATTCGAGCAGAGCCAGCCCGTGCTCGAACGATGCACCCGCCACATCGAAGCCCGGCGAACGCTCACGCAGCGCCGAAAGAACCTCGGCCGCCCGCGCGGGCTGACCCGCCAGCCTCAGCGAGCTCCCGAGCCCGAGCGCAACATGATCTCTTGTGCGCTCTCCCGACTTGCCCGCGGCCTCTCGGAACGCCTCCGCCGCGGACTCGTGCGAACCGCTCGCGAGGAGTTCGAGCCCGACGCGCAGCCGTGCCGACTCGCCGATCCACGCCTGCTCCGCCTCCGCGCCGAGTGCCCGAAAGACGCTGATCGCCTCGTTGCGCTCGCCGAGGTTCGAGAGTGACTCGGCGGCAAAGAGCGCCGCCCGTTCAAATCGAGCACGCTCGGTGCTGAGCCTCTGCTGGTTTCGCTCGAACAGTCGCACCGCGGCTTGGTCGTCTCCGATCCGGTGCCTTGACTCCACCGCGATCACGAGCACCGCAGGGGCCGACTCGTGTTCCGCGTGCCGAGCGAGAAACCGTTCGGATTGCTCGGCGGCCTCTTCAAACCGACCCTCGCTCCGAAGAAGGTCAGCGCGGAGCGCCGCGGCTTCGGCGCGGTAGCCCGCCTCTGCCGACGACTCGACCAGACCGAGTTGCTCGATGGCTTGCTCCGCAGAGCCCTCGCGCGCGAGCGACACTCCGAGCCCGTAGCGAGCCTCCAGAATCGCACGCTCGGCTTCGAGGTCTTCGAGTGCGGCCTGATACTCGGCGATCGCGTCGGCGTACAAGCCCTTGCCGAGCAGCCCGTGCCCGGTTTGCAGCGCCTGTTCGCCGTTTGTTGGTTGACCGGCTAATGCGGCACTCACGAGGCACGAAGCCACCAAAGCCGCCAACGCCAGTCGCGTCATCGCCATCCCTTTCGCGTCTTGTGACGCACAGATGTCCGGATCGATCCGCAGCACACAGACGCGCCGGGAGTGACGCCCCGTCATGATTCGGCGAACCTGTCAGAGATTTTCGCGCCTGCGAGTCAGAGCTTCGCCTGAAACCGCGTGCCCCGATCAGCCGTCGCATCTTGAACCGGTCCAGCCCAGCGCACCGCTCTCCATGGCCGGCGACGCGAACGGCGACGGCGTGACCGACGTCTCCGACATCACCTTCGTGGTGAGCAATCTGGGGTCATCGTGCTTGTGAATGCTCGCCCCTGAGGTATGGTTCGACCTGACGAGAGAGCATTCCCACTTAGGAGCGGATCCTCCATGCAAAGGTGTGTGTTCGGGCGTGGCCGCGCGGTCATGGCGGTTGCGATCGGGCTCTGGTGTTCCAACGCCAGCGCCGATGCCCCAGGCTTCTTCGACCCGATCGCGGCCATAGACAGCAACGTTGACGCGTCCGTCTCCGATGCGGGTGACTTCAACGGCGACGGGATCGCCGACATCGCATCCTACATAACACGACCGAGGCCTTGCTCGTTTATCTCAGCAACGGCGACGGGTCATTCCAGAGCCAAGCGCCTGTGACATTGGGCCGGATCAACAACGCGACTTTCCGCGCGGCGGATCTCAATGACGACGAGCGAGATGATATCGTTGTCGCATTGAGGCCGAACAACTCGGATGAAGCGATCCTGCGTTGCTCAGCAATGGCGATGGAACGTTCCTGCAGATCCCCGGGCCGACGTACGTATTGACCTCATTTCGTGAGTTGATTGTCGCGGACATCACCGGTGATGACGTCCTTGATCTGGCTGGACTCTGGGCACGCACACCGCCTGGAAGCGTGAACTTTGAATCCGAGTTGATCGTTCTTGTTGGAGCGGGGGATGGCACGTTCACCACGGGACCGATGCAGTCGGTTGCATCGAGGAGCATCAGTGCCGTGGCAGTCAGTGATCTCGATATGGACGATGATCCAGACCTTCTCTATTCCGATCTATCAAACGGAAGGACACGAACGCTTCTGAATCAATGGCCCGCACCATTCCAAGAGATCACGCACCCAAACAACCTGTCCCCTGGCAATCTCTTTCCGATCAACTTGAATCAGGACGCTTTCCCTGACCTGTTATTGCGCGTGGTTCGCTCCAACGGCTACAGCTCGCAATCGGTGACGGTGCCGGGAACTTCTCCATTACGGGGACGATTCTGGCCAGCGGTAGCTCGAGTACTCCCGATGCGTTTGTGGGCGACTTCAACGACGATGGACTCGATGACATCGCTGCGGCAGGTACTGACGGCATTCTCAACACTTTCATCTCGACGGGCGGTGGACTCTTTCAACCCGCGATTCAGTCGCCAGGGCCAAATCCGTTCGTCGCTGAAAATCGCCAAGGCTCTCTCGCGGATCACGACGGCGACGGCGATCTTGATATCTCGTGGGCAGATCCACTGACCGACAGCGTGCAGGTCGTCTTCGGCTCGCGCCGCATCCCGTTCCAGCAGTCAGTCTGGACGGGGGCTACCGATTTTCAGTTCGGCAACGCGGGCAACTGGCAGTCCGGGGTCGCACCGAGCACGCTCAGCGCGCCCATCGTCTGCTTCGACTCCACGCTCGCGACAGTAGGGCCCATCGAGACGTGATCCTCGCGATGGATCAGACTGTCGCAGGCATTCGCCACGCGAGCGAGGAGGTGCGCCTCAACTTCAACGGCAACAAACTGACCGCGGCGATCGACCCGTGCGTGGATCCGATCACGAACCTGGAGATCGGTGCGGAACTCGATTTCGGCGGCTTCCTGACAATCGCACCGGTGCTCGATATCGACAACACAAGCCCGCTGAACGCGGCGTTGCTGACCGCGTCCAACATCGCGATCACGGATGCCTTGAACAGCGCGGGCACGTTGCAAATCGATTCGCTGATCGGCACCGGTGGCGTGCACGCGATCGACTCGCTCGTCGCGGGCGGTGTGGGCGTCGGTGAACTGCTGATGACGTCGTTCCGATTGTAGATGATCTACGGGCCGAGCGCATCACTCGGCGGCTCGGTCATCGTTGGGCGCGAAGGGAGCAGGACGATCGATGTCAGCGCCGGCACGCTGGTGGCTGCGAATGCGATCGACACATTCACTATTGCGCAGGAGGCAGGCTCGCTCGGCCTCGTGCGTCTCGACGGGCCGAGCAGTATCTGGTCGCACTCGAGCAGCAGCTTTGTGAACGGTGGCGGCGGTGACGCGACCGTCGAGATCCTCAACGGCGCGCTCATGAACACGACCGTCTTCGGTGGCACCGTACTCGCGCGGGACGCGGGATCCACCGCGACGCTCCGTGTGAGCGGGGCGGGCTCGCAGTGGCTCGAGACCGCTGAGGTGCTGACGGTCGGCGGCGAGGGCACCGCGCAGGTCATCGTCGAGGATGGCGGTGTGATCTCGGTCTTCGGACTGACGAACACCGCGAACGGGTTGCTCGCCGGCAACGGCTCCGTGCAGGGCAACGTGGTGAACTTCGGCGATATCCGTACGGTGGCATCGGGCATGGCTCGCGGCACGGCGTCATCACTCTCGATCACTGGCGACCTCGATCAGTTCGACGATCCGATGGATCCCACACGGTCCGGTCGGGTGATCGTGTGCGCCTTCGAGTCGGGTGGCGCGGTCTCGGCGGACTCGTTGTTGGTCAGTGGAGAGGCCGCTTTGGCCGGAAGCCTCATCATCGAGACGCCGAACGCCAGCGATCCGACGCTCGGTGCCGAGACGCCGGTACTGACAGCAAGCACGATCTCCTGTCGTTTCGACGTGGCTTTCATGCCAGGTCTCGCGCCGAACGCGCAGGGCGACGGTCGCTTCCTCAAGGTCGAGTATCCCGTTGCGCGCGCGGCCGGTGGGCGCGGCGTGGTCAGCGTGAATCTCGTTGTCGACACGCTCACGGGCGACATCGCCACCGATGCGGCGCAGAACTTCGACGTCAGCGGCACGCCGGTCGCCGCGGCGATCGATGACCTCAACGGCGACGGCAATCCCGACCTCGCCGTCGCGATCCCCAACGGGGCAAACCCGGGCGACGTCGTTGTGCTGCTCAATAGCGGAAGCGTCGGCAACGCGTGGCAGGGCTTCGGCGCGACGATCCAACTCACGGTCGGCGTCGATCCGCAGGGCATCGATATCGGTGATCTCTACGCGGCGGGCGGGCTCGACATCGCCGTCGCCAACGCCTCGGACGGCACCGTGCAGATCTTCACGAACGACGGCGCGTTCAGTCCTTCGATCATCGCCGCCGGCGCGATCAGCGTGGGCAGCTTTCCGAAAGATGTGCTCTTCGCGAACCTTGATAACGACAAGTGGGACGATCTCGCAACAGTGAACGGTACGGCCGCGACGATCCAGCGATTCAAGAACGTAACCCTCGGGCAGTTCGCCGCGACTTCGCAACGAAGCGGTGTCGGCGCCGGTCCGGTTCAACTGATTGCTGCGGACTTCGATCTTGATGGGTTCCCCGATCTAGTCTCGGCGAACACGACCGATGCGAGCGTGAGCGTGCTCCGAGGCGACGGCGCAGGCGGCTTCGCGCCCGCGGCAAACCTTCCGCTCGGCGGAACTCCACGATCGATCGCGGCGGTGAACCTCGACCCAGACGAGGTGGGCCAGAACGACTTGGATCTTGCCGTAGTCGTCAGTGGGGGCGGCGGGGCGAGCACAATCGAAGTTCTACACAACGACTATGACGATGCAAACGATCAACTCATTTTTGCGCCGGCTGCCACGCTCGTAACCGGCGGAAACCCGACGCTTGTGCTGCCCAGCGATCTGAACGGCGATGGGCAGGTCGATCTCGTTGCGGTCAACGACGATCCGGCAAGCATACGCGGAATCGACCCTCTGAACGAAATCGCTGTCGTGCTCCAGTCCGCAGCGAGTGGGCCCTGTCCCGGCGACACCGACGGCAGCGGCGTCACGGAGATCGACGATGTCATGTTCGTTATCAACAATCTCGGCGCAGGCGCACTCGGCGCGCAGGGTACGCCCGGCGACGCGAACGGCGACGGGCTCACGACGACTGATGATGTGACGTTTACCGTCTCGAATCTCGGTTGCACGCCGTAAGGGGCTCGTGGCTCCGACCACCGGACGTACCAGCGGCTGAATCCGCACCTTCAACTGTACGACTAGTCTGCATCGCTCCCCAATTCCTTGGATGTTGCACGATGCTCGTCGAGCCGGATCTGCCAATCGGCTGCTTGCGCATCATGCCCGGCATCGGGCTCGAGCTCATGCCAGCGGGTGTGTACCTTGACAAGATCTTGCAGCACGGCTTCCCTGAAGGACCGACTGAACCTTTCTTCGATCTCGGGGCGATCGTGGACCCATCGAAGATAATGCACCGATTCTTTCATTCGATCGAGTCTCCCCAGCATGGCCCCGTAGAAGTGCGCGGCGAGAATCGTCCTCGTGTGCCCTGCTCCAAGCGTGCGTACAAAGGCCTCAACCGTACCATCGTAGAGGCGCACCGCTTCTTCCTCGTCGCCCATGCTTGCGAGGAGCATCGCAAGATTGTGCTTTGCGACGAGCGTTCGTCGATGCTCAACGCCGAACACGCGTTGTCGCCGTTCTAGCGAATCGTAGTAGAGCGGCAACGCGTCCTCGCGACGTCCTTCACGCCTTAGCATGAGCGCGAGGTTGTTGAGCGCTGAGAGTGAACCCACAGCATCCGGACCAAAGAGCCGGCGCTGACTCTGTAGCGCCTGTCGGAGTATCGGCTCGGCCTCATCGAACCTCTCCATGCGTGAGAGTAAACCGCCGAGGTTCGTGAGTGATTCCAATGTCAGATTATGATCTTCGCCGAGCACTCGACGGCGCCCCTCGTACGCGGCGCGATAGAACGGGAGCGCCTCGGCAAGACGTCGCTGTCTGGCGATGAGCACCCCGAGTGTGCTTGTGGATCGAAGTGTGTCCCGATGATCGTCACCGAGCACGCGCTGGCAAGTGGCGAGTACCTCACGAGCGAATACCTCTGCCTCGTCGAGTTTGCCGCGTTCAGTCAGCACGCGAGTCAAACTGTTCATCGACGACAACGTCGAGCGATCGTCCATTCCCAGAAGGCTCTTACGAAGCTCAAGCGTCTCTCTATGGAGTCGCTCCGCGCGCTCGAGCTGGTCACGATCGAAGGCGAGCGCGCCGAGGTTGTGCCGCGCAGTCAGCGTATCACGATGCTCAAGACCGTAGATCGAATGGAAGCCATCGAAGGCTTCTTGGAGCAGCGGCTCGGCATCATCGAAGCGATCTTGCGTTAGGCGAAGGAGGCCGAGGTGCCGCGTAAGCGATAGAGTGAGCGGATCAAGCGGTCCTGAATTGTCCATGAGCACGTCGCGGGCTTCGAGAACAAGCTCGACGGCGTCTTCTGTGAGCCCGGCCGTCCTCATCGTTGACGCCAGTGAGTCGAGCAGTCTCGCGCGGATCGTTGGCTGATCCTCGAACCGCGATCGAATGACCTCGAGCGAAGGGCCAAAGAAACGGGCATCGAGGGTCTCCAACGCGACTCCCGTGAAGTCCAGACCGCGCATCATCGCATCGAACTCGTCCGCGGATGCGGTGTTTGAGGACAGCACACGATCCTGAATCCCGGCGCGGATCGTCCCGCCCATCGCACCCGGATCGATCATCTCCAACTGCTCGGTCTGGAACCGAGCGATGAGCTCGAGTTCGTCCGCGCGCTCGCGCACGCGTTGCTCGGCGAGTTCCGCTCGACGCGTCTCGCTCGTCGCGTACACCAGACCAACGCTCGTCCCAATCACACCCAGCAATAGCGCGAACGCCACGGCGCCCGCTGTAATCACCCCCGCCCGGTTTCGCTTCACAAACTTTCGGAACCGGTAGCCAGTCGTTGGTGGTCCCGCCTCGAGCGGCTCGTTGTGGAGGTACCTACGAAGGTCCTCCGCGAGCGCGCTCGCCGTCGGGTACCGCCGCTCGCGCTGCTTCTCGAGGCAGCGCATGACCACCCAGTCAAGATCGCGTCGAAGCGCGAGCCGGTACGCGCGGCGTCTCTCATCAGAGTCCGTGATCCCGGTCGTCTTTCCAGAACGCGTAAGCGCCGTGACCCGTTCGCTCGGGCGCTGCGGATCCTGCGCGCTGATCGCACCGAGGAGGTCCGCGCGCGAGGTGGTCTCGAAAGGGCGTGTGCCGGTGAGCAGTTCGTAGAGCATTACGCCAAGCGCGTACACGTCGGTGCGGATGTCAACGTCGCGGGCGCCCGACTCGGCCTGCTCGGGACTCATGTATTCCAGCGTTCCGAGCACCTGGCCGTGCTGCGTTACGGCGTCCACATCGCCCGGCGATTCTCGCAGCGCCTTCGCAATGCCAAAGTCGATGACCATCGGCATCGGCTCGTCGCCCGCAAACGCGACGAGCACGTTGCTCGGCTTCAGGTCTCGGTGGATCACACCCTTTGCGTGCGCGTGCTGCACGCCCTCGCACAGCGCGATGAACAGTTCGATCCGCGCCCGGATTCCAACGCGGTGCTTCTCGCAATGCTTCGTGATCGGCAAACCCCGAACGAGCTCCATCGCGAAGTAGGGCTGCCCGCTCGGGGTGGAGCCAGCGTCGAGCACCCGCGCCACGTTGGGGTGGTTCATCAGCGCGAGCGTCTGCCGCTCCGCTTCGAAGCGCGAGAGCACGACGCTCGAGTCCATCCCCGGCCGAATGACCTTGAGCGCTACCTCGCGCCGGATCGGCTCGACCTGCTCGGCGCGGTAGACCACGCCCATCCCGCCGGAGCCGATCGGTTCGATAATCCGATACCCCGCGGGCGGCTCCATCGACACGCCATGGTTCGTCTTCGAGCAGGCGTCGAGTGCCGCCGTTTCCACATCGAGGTCGCGGTCGATCACGCCGGACGCCAACGCGTCGGCTCGCAGCAGCGCGTCGACTTCCGCTTGGAGCGGAACGTCTCCCGCGCAGGCGTCGTCGAGAAACGCCCGCCGCGCAGTATCGTCTGTGATCGCGCACGCTTCGAGAAAGACCTGCTTGACTCGGGCCGATGCGCTCACGCGTGTGTCTCCGGAGACAGACTCTTATAAAGGAACGCTCTGGCGTACCGCCAATCACGTTCGACCGTCGCGAGCGAAACATCAAGGTGCTCGGCGATGTCCGCGTGCCCGAGCCCGCCGAAGAACCGTAGCTCCACCACACGCCCCGCGCGTGAGTCTTCTTGCTCGAGTTGCTCGAGCGCTTCGTGAACCTCAATCGCGTCGTGCGTGCGCTCGCTCGGGCCGATCAGCGTGGTATCGAGCGTCCACGCGTCTCGCTCCGCGCGGCGTTTCAGCGCCCCTTGCTTCCGCGCGTGATCGATGATGATCTGCCGAAACGCCTTTGCCGCGACGATCCGGTAGTGCCGCTCGCTCTCGAAAGTCGTCCCCGACGCCGCGAGCTTGAGGAACGCCTCGTGGACGATCTCGGTCGCCCGCAGGGCCCCGCGTCGGTCGGCCGCACCGATCATCTTCCGGGCCGTCTCGCGCAGCACGTCGTAGATCGCCCCGCTCAGGCGGGCCGTCGGCTCCGGGATCTCGTCCTCTCGCTCCGACATCTGCAAAGAACCGTCCGCAATCCAGAAGTTCGTGAGGGGACCCGCTGACGGATCACGTGAAAACCGGTGAGCCAATCCCATCCGGTTGCTTGCATTGTGGATCCATCAACCGCGGCGAGCAACCCCAACGCCTATCTCTCGCACCGCCGAGGACCTCAACGTGCCAAACCTGCGACACCAGATCACCGTTGCCTCGTCGGTCTTTTTCGCGAGCGTGGCTCCTCCCACGCTCGCGGGGGACCTCACACCCCCGCCCGGCCCAGTCGGTGCGACCATGAAGTCGCTCGATCAGGTCGAGCCCCGAATCCCGATCGGTCCCGAGACGACCCCGGGAAACTCCACGGCGGTTTTCATGATTACCCAGCCCGGTTCGTACTACCTGACGCAGGACATCCTCGCGAGCCAAAACCGCAATGGACTCCGGATCGGCTTGGGCGACGTCACCGTTGACCTCAACGGCTTCTCGATACGGAGCGAGAGCGATCTCACGCAAAACGGCGTTCTGATCTCGGCGAGCGGCCCGAGAGCCGTCAGGATTCGCAACGGACAGATCCGCGACTGGGGAGAGTCCGGCATACAGGCGAATATCGAAACAACACTCTTGCTCGAAGACCTCTCCATCTCTTCGAACAATGCACACGGGGTCCTGACACAAGCCCTGACCTCTGGCCACTTCGAGCGCTGTAGGGCGAGCGACAATGCCCTTGCGGGGTTCTCTGTCGAGGGTGAGTTTGTTTTCGACTCTTGCCTAGCCGAATCGAACACGACCGGCTTCGCCATAAACGGTCCGAGCACCCTCACAGACTGCATCGCGACAAACAACCTGATTTCGGGGATCGAGTGCCAAGGCACTTCCGTGTTGCGCGCCTGTGTAGCGACTGAAAACGGGACAGGTTTCGTGGTTCCTGCGACGGGTTCCACAGACACAGTGCGCTTTGTTGACTGTCTCGCAAGACGAAACTCGAACAGCGGATTCGTCGTCCAGAGCGCCGCTCACCTCACCGGGTGTGTATCGAGTGGAAACTCACTCAGCGGATTTGATGCGACTACATCGGAAGTGGTCGTTGTGAACTGCACGGCGCGAGGCAACGCACAGTCTGGTTGCAGGATTTTCAATGGGACGCGTGCGCACATCTCGGGCAACCACTTCGATCAAAACGGATCGTTCGGTCTGTTTGTCACCGGGAGCTCCTCGGCCGCTCGCATCACCAAGAACAGTTTCGTCGGCAACGGGAACAACGGACTTCGCGTTGATGGCGATCGCGCGCTCATCGATGGGAACTCGGCGGAGGGAAACACCGGCGCCGAGTTCGCAATCCGAGGATTCAACAGCGTTGTCGTACGAAACACGGCCTTCGAGCAAGACACCAGCGGAACCGGCTACAGCTTCCTGTTCCCGGCAGAAAACCAGATCGGGCCGATCCACTCATCGCTTGGCACGATCCCTGCCTCAGTCTCGCCTTGGGCAAACTTCGGCCAGGACCTTTAGACCAACCCGCAACGGAGTTCCAGCATCATGTCACCTCTGCAGTTAGCAGTACTCGCGCTCACCTGGTGCGCGAGCAGCGTGTTCGCCCAAGGCTTGACACCCCCGCCCGGCCCGGTTGGCGCGACCATGAAGACGCTCGACCAGGTCGAGCCCAGCACGCCGCTCTCCATGGCCGACGGCGACCCAATGGCCTCGTCCTTCATCACGATCGACGAGCCGGGGGCGTATCACCTCACGGAGAACATCGTTGCGGACGCGACCTTCGCGGTGATCAGGATCCACACCGAGGGCGTGCTGCTCGACTTGGGTGGATTCACGGTCGCATCCGCTACAGCGGGCTTCAGCAACTCCGCGATCTTCGTGGACGGATCGTCGGAAGTCGTAGTCCGGGACGGATTCGTGCGGCATTCCCAAGTAGGTCTGAACGTCAACGGCCCTGCGCTGATCGAGCGCGTCGTCGCCTCGAACAACACGCGGCAGGGATTCTGGTTGCAACCGTCTGACTCGACTCGAGTTTCAAGTTGTATCGCCGAGCGGAACGGCCAAGGCCAATCCGGGCTCTTCGCGCCAGACGGAGGATTCCTGATCGGACGGGGTACGCCCGCCTTGCTCTCGGATTGCGTCGCGACAGAGAACAACGGCTTCGGATTCTTTACCGGTGCCAACGTTGTGCAGACCGGTGATCCCCTATTTCCTAGCGGCCAGAGAGGGTCCGCACAACTCAAGAACTGCATTGCGAACGCCAACTCGCTGAGCGGGTTCTTTGCTCGATTTGGCGCAACATTCGTGCGGTGTGTCGCGGAAGACAACGGGATCAACGGCTTCGAGGCCCTGCAGGTTTCGGTACTGGACTCATGCGAGTCCCACAACAACACCTTTGACGGCTTCCAGATCGGCCCGCTGAGCACGCTCACAAACTCGAACGCGGACTTCAACGGTCGCGACGGCGTCCGAGTCACCAATGATCACGTGGTCGTTGAAGACTCGCGTTTCTCACGCAATGAAGCCGTCGGTATTCGCGTGACGAACAACTCCGTGGGAAGCGTCATCCGCGACAACGCCTCCATGGCAAACGGGGTCGGCATCTCGCTTGAGAACGGCACCGACCGGTGCCGCATGGAGGGCAACAGCACCTCCTCCAACACCAGCGCCGAGTGGTCGATCCGTGGCGCCAACCACATCGTGGTCAAAAACTCCGCGAACTGGACCGGGCCTTCTGGCGATGGGCTCATCATCTCTGGCCCTCACTCCATCGGACCGTTCGTTGTCAACAACACCGGGCTCGAGACCTTCAGCGCGTGGGCGAACTTCGTCACCGCGAGCATCGATTGAGAACCAGCGTGCTCCGAACACGTGAAGGAAAAGACATGAACCGCACGTCACAACTCGTCGCATCGATCTTCGCGCTTTCCTGTTCCATGAACGCGGCCGGCGAATCGGGCGTACCAGCCGGACGAGGGCTCAACAGTGCGCCCATCGCGAATCCGGACGCCGTCAACCTCGAGTTCCGGGAGACGGTCGACTTCGACGTCTTGAGCAATGACTCGGACGCCGAGAGCACCGTCGAGATCGTGTCATTCTCGCAGCCGGCGAACGGCACGGTGACGCTGCTGAACGCGACTCCCGGAGGTGCGCAGTTCCGCTTCGAGCCGGACCCGGGTTTCTTCGGTACCGACTCATTCGAGTACTTCATCCGCGATGCGCCCGGGCTCTTCGCGGGTGCCATGGTGACTCTGCATGTCGAATTGCTCGAGGGCGACGCCGCCGAGTCGGCATTCGAGGTGACCGCGATCCCGTTCTCGGATTCTGGCGACCTCGACGCGGGCAACAACCTCTATGTAGAACCGAATGCCTCCGGCTGGTCGGGCGGGCCGGACCGGGTCTATCGCTACATCGCACCTGACAGCCGCGACCTGCGGATCTCTCTGTGCGGCTCTTCAACGGATCTCGTGGGACTCTACGTATACAGAGAAGTCCCTCCATTTCTGGCGCTGGCGCCCAGGGTGACGGACTCCTTCTTTGCGAGCGGTGATGAGTTCTGCGACTTCGTCTTCCCCGGCACGATCGCAGACCTGCGAATCGACGCAGGCTGGACCTATTACATAGTCGTGGATAGTGCCGGGTTTGGCGCGCCTGGCGAGACCTACGAGATTGACATTGACTTTGCCCCCGTCCCTCCGGGAGATACGTGCGAGACCGCGTATGTGATCGACTCCTTGCCGTATCTCTCGGTGGAGGAGCCCCCGTCATTCGACGCAGACTACGACGTGTCGTGCTCATCACCGTTTGACGCTGAAGTCTTCGACGCCGTGTACCAATACACGCCGCTGTCGGACGAGTTGATCAGGGTCGAGGTTGCGACCAACGGCAGCTGGGATGCCGACGTCACAATCTGGACGTCCGACGGCCCTTTGACCTGTTCTGACTTTCTGAGTCAGGTTGCCTGCAGCGATTCTCCGTGCTTCAGGAGTGAGCCCGAAGCCACGGCGTGCATCCCGGCATTCTCCGCTCGCGCTGGAGTGACGTACTCGATCTTCGTCTCCACCAACGATGAGTCGACCTCGGGCTTCTACCGGCTGACGGTTGAACGTGAGCCCGGTGATGTCTGCGAAGCACCCTTTGAGATCACTTCGCTGCCGTTCAGCGTCAACGGAAACAACGAATTTTTAAGTGATGACTACAGAGTCACGGATTGCGGCGGCGCCATCCCGTCGATCGGTGGACGTGACATCGTCTACCGCTTCGTGCCCGAATTCACCATGGACGTCGACATCTCCACCTGCCGCGGCAGCACCTTCGACACCGTGCTCTATGTCTTCGAGGGAGACTGCGCATTCAACTCGGATGTCTACGCGTGCAATGACGATGGGTGCGCGAGCCTGCGCTCAGAGATCAACGGACTCACTTTATTCGCCGGCCGCGAATACTTCATCGTTGTTGACAGCTGGGCGAACGAGACGGGGGTCTTCATACTCGACGTTGAACGCTCTGAACCGACCGGATGCCCGCAGTTCCATCCGACACCCTTCACGTACACCACGAGCAACCAAGGACTCGCGCCCACAGCCCCGCAGGGATCGGTCGTACTCGGAGATGTCCCGTTTGAGATCCCAATCGGCACGAACAATGTGTGGAGCTCGAGCTCGACTTCAGGCCCGACACAAGTGGCGATGAACACATCGGTCGACAACGTCACCGGGATCCACTTGCTGCTCAATACCGCGTGGGGGAACAACGGGCTCCAAATTGCCGACGTCATCCTGACCTTCGCCGACAGTTCGACCCACACATTCGATCTGCTCAACGGCGTCGATATCCGCGACTGGCGTTCCCCTTCGAACCACTCCAACAACACCACCAATCCCAACAGCCAAGAGGTCTGGCGCGGGCCGAACAACTTCGGCGACGAAATGGTGATCGACAAGCTCTTCCTGCCCGTACCGGAAGCGCTGCGAACACTCGAACTCACCGAGATCAGACTCACCGACCAGTTCTTCTCGAACGTCCACACGGCACGCCTTCAGGGAGTCACCATTGAACGCGCGTGCTCGGAATGCCCGGGCGACGTCGATGGCGATGGCGAAACGGATACCGCGGACATCACGCTTGTGGTCTCGAACCTCGGTGCGGGCGCACCCGGCGCGACCGGTACCCCCGGCGACGCCGATGGCGACGGCGAGACCGACACCGCCGATATCACGTTTGTCGTGAGCAATCTCGGCTGCACGAGCGAGTAAGCACGCGCTCAGTGCGCGCCCATGGCCCAGAGCACGGTTCACCCCCGCAGTCATTTTGGAGCGAGATCCCATGACGCAGAGACATACACCGACGATCGCCGCCGGATCAGCCATCGTCATTCTCGGAAGCGTGCTTCTCGCCGGCCCGCTGAACCCGCCCGCCGGCCCTGTCCAGCCGACGGGACGCACGCTTGAACTCATCAATCCGCGCACGCCGCTCGGCTCGTCCATAGCAGGGACAAGCGCGGGCGCACAGGCGATCACCTCGCCCGGTGCGTACTACCTCACGGGCAATGTTGTCGTCAGCGGATCGACAGGCATCACAATCTCGGCGCATGACGTCGTCCTCGACCTCAACGGATATTCCGTCCTTGACCTGCCCTCCGAGGTCCCGAGACTTACATCAAGGTGGACCGGGTTGAGGGGGCAGGTCAGCTCGCAATGCGTGCCACCTTATGGCACGCGAGACGTCTGATCGAACTCGGGTTCAGCCCGATCCCCGTACCACGTGGCAAGAAAGCGCCAGTGATTCAGCACCCGCACGCAGAGGGCGGCACGCAGCCGCAGCCCAGTAGGGGGCCCAGCGCCACGGACTGCAAACGAAACCGTGCAGCCTCATGCGACACCATGCGAGGTGTCTCTAGCGGATCAAGTGGGCGTAACTGGACTCGAACCAGTGACCTCTGCGGTGTGAACACAGCGCTCTAGCCAGCTGAGCTATACGCCCGATCAACCGCTCGCCTGAGCGGCAACGCGGAGCGTAGCACCCCAATCGCCCGCCGCCAACACCGCGATCGGCGGCCCGATCCCGATTGTGGTCCCCCAAATCTTGATCCGCGGGCTGGACTTGTGGTGAGAACGCGTTATCGTAGCCGTGATGCAAATGGGCTCTCAACATCATTCTCGAGGCTTCACGCTCATCGAGCTGCTCATCGTCATCGCCGTGATCGCGGTGCTGATCGGGATCCTGTTGCCCGCCCTCGGGACCGCCCGGGCCTCCGCCCAGCGTGCGCAGTGCGCTTCGAACATGCGGCAGCTCGTCACCGCGCAGATCCTCTACGCCAACGACGCCGACGGTCAGCTGATCGATTACGGCTTCCCGCACGGCTCACCCAACCCTGTCGATACGGACAAGACGTGGGTCTTCGCGCTCCGCGAGTACTACGACACGCCGTACGTGCTGCGCTCGCCAGCAGATAACTCGCCGCACTGGCCGATCGATCAGGGCGGCAGCGGGGAGTTCGTTCCGGGGTCCGTCGATCGTCTCCGCGTGACGTCCTACGGGCTCAACGAGTGGATCACGCCCGACCCGCCCTTTATCCCGTCGCAGCCCAGCCGCCCCACGTTCGACAACCTCTGGCGACTGCCGGCGCCGATGCTCACGATCCAGTGGGTCATCATGGCGTACGAGGGCGACTTCGCCGGCTCTGACCATATCCACACCGCTACGTGGGGCGAGGGTTCGCTCGCGAACCCCGACCGCGCTGCTCGCCGCGCCGCTCGCATGATCCAACTCGATGCGCACGGCGGAGACCGTTCGCTGATCGATCCCGGCGGGACCGTTGTGCAGGCTTCGCGCATGGCGCGGTCACACTACGCCTATCTCGACGGGCACGTCGCCAACGAGATGTTCATCGACGTATACGAAGGCCCGCTGCTCAACAGCTTTGATCCGAAACACATTCGTCCGTAACTCTTGGAGGATAGAGAGATGATCCGTTCGATTGCTTCCGCCACGGCCCTGACCCTGATGACCTCGTCGTTCGCCTTTGCTGGCGATCTCGACGTCTGGATCTCGTTCGACGATCCTGCCAACCCGAGCAAGATCGAAATCGGGACCGCAGACAAGGGCACCACCCCCGTCACCTTCACCCCCGACGTGCTCGTGCACGAGGCCGAGTTCGGCGAGCTCTTCCCCGCCAACGTCGCGGACGAGCCCGGCTTCTTCACCGAGCAGCTCCCTCCCGGCACCATCGCGGGCTTCAACCTGACCAACCAGCTCCGCGAGTGGAACGTCACCAACCAGACCGCAGACTTCTCGAGCAACACCATCACCATCTTTGAGGAACTCGACCTCAGCGGTGCTTCGGCCACCACGCCGTCGTCGCCCGGTGGCTTCACCGCCGGCTTCAACTTCATCGAGGCCGACGCCACCGGCTTCTTCGACGATCACCCCACTTTCGTCCTCGACATGCCCGCCGACGGCATCTACATCCTCGCGCTCGAAGCCACCACCACGACCCCCGGTGTCGCCAACTCCGATGAGTTCTTCATCGTGCTCGGCTACAACGAAGGCGGAACCTTCGGCACCGACGAGCAGTTCGAAGAAGAAATCGAAGCCGCCGTTGAGTACGCCACCAACGTGCTCGTCCCGGCGCCCGGTGCCGCCGCGGTCCTCGGTCTTGCCGGCATCGCCGCGATCCGCCGCAAGCGCTGATCGTGTAGACACAGCATCTCGTACCCCACGGATCTTGGTAAGGTCCGCATCGCGCCGGTCGGTCTCACCCGCCGATCGGCGTCTTTCAATCCGAAGGAGACTCTCCCCATGCGAAACGCACTGCTCGCGTCCATTGCCTCCCTCGTTCTCGCCATCCCCGCCGCCGCCCAGCACCAGGACATCCAGGTGCAGTCGTTCGACGACAACGGCATGCAGCGACTCCGTACCGGAACCGGTGACTTCTTCAACCCCGGTCAGCCCCCGCAGTACGAGATCCGCCTCTTCACCCAGGCCATGGGTGACGGCGGCGACCCCGGCGAAACCATCAATCCCGGATTCAACGCCTTCGACAACGACCTCCCCGCCGGCGCGCTCCTTTCGTTCAACGTGCTCGACGCGCTGCGTGTGTGGAACCCGTCGAACGAGGACTTCGAGGACATCGCCTCGACCCGCATGTTCATCAAGCTCTTCACGAGCAGCGTGGCCACGCCCACCGTTGCCGATGAGGTCGTCGGCGGGTTCCCGTTCGAGCAGGTGTCGGGCGACGGGTCCGCCCACGCCCACGTGCTCTTCGAGCTCGAGAACCCCTTCGAGCAGGGCATCTTCCTGCTGCAGTGGGAGATCGCGATCAATGCCGCCGGTGTCGAGCCCTCGCTCCCGGTCTTCATTTTGTTCGTAAGTGGGACAGTCGATCAGGCGGAGATCGACGCCGCCGAGGCCTTCATGCAGGCGCAGATCGACGCCGAGAATGCCTGCCCCGGCGACGCCAACGGCGATGGCGAAACTACCACCGCTGATATCACGTTCATCGTCAGCAACCTCGGAGCCGGCGCTCCCGGCGCCAGCGGCACGCCGGGCGACGTCAACGGCGACGGCGAAACCACCACCGCCGACATCACCTTCGCGGTGAGCAACCTCGGAACGCTCTGCGGCTAACCGCTCAACGCGGTGAGCTCGCACAGCAGCGGGATTGTCAACGCATCCAACGAATCGACGACGCGCACCCGCGCGTCGTCTTCGTGCGCGCGGAAGTCGCCACGCTCATGCCCGGTGCTTGCGAACGCGACGCATCCCATGTTCGCGCGTCGCGCAGCCTCGACGCCGTGCGGCGCGTCCTCGATCACGACGCACGACTCGTGCTCAACACCCAGCCGCTCCGCCGCCAGCAAGAAAACCTCGGGATCCGGCTTCCCGTTCACCACGTCCATGCCCGTGACCGTCGCGGCGAAGGCTGGGGCGCGCTCCAACCCACGAAGCGCCGCGGCGACGTTCTCCGCCGGGCCCGATGAGCCAACCGCCATCGGCACCCGCAGCGCCGCGAGCGCGTCGATGAGCCCAATCGCGCCGGGCATCGCGGGGAACTCGCGCTCAATAATCGCGCGGTACGCCGCTTCCTTGCGTTCATCGATCGCTCGGATCGCTTCGTCGGGCAACACCTCGCCGCTCGGCCAGACCTCGCGGATGATCGCACGCGACGTCTTGCCAAACGTGCGCGCGAAAGTCTGCTCGTCGAACGCGACGCCCCCGTGCTGCGCGGTCTCTCGCCACGAGACGAAGTGCGCGTGGTACGAGTCCACGAGCACTCCGTCCATGTCGAAGATCACCGCCGCCGGCAGCGCAGCCGCCGCCATCAACGCGACATCGTGTCGAGCGCCCCGCTCACGCCCGGCACCTGGTCAGCGCCCGCGGGCACCTCGATCGTGGAGCCGTCGAAGTCGTCGCCTATTTCCTCGTACTCGCCACCGAGGTGCTGCGCCAGGAACGCCTCGGCGACCGCGTAGAACGACATTCGGTTCTCCGGACGCGCAAAGCCATGCCCCTCATCTGGGTACAGCACGTACGTCACCGGGATGTTCTTCTCGTTCATCGCCTCGACGATCTGATCGCTCTCGGCCTGCTTCACGCGCGGGTCGTTCGCCCCCTGGCCGATCAGCAGCGGCTTGATGATCTCATCGACATGCGTCAGCGGCGACGCGTTGCGCAGCGCGATGCGTCCCTCGGGCGTCTCGATGTCACCCATCCGCGCCTTGAAGAAGTTCTTCGCCGGGAGCCAGTAGGGCGGAATCGTGTTCAGCAGCGTGATGAGGTTCGACGGCCCGACGATGTCCACGCCGCACGCGAACTTCTCGGGTGTAAACGTCAGCCCGGCCAGCGTTGCGTAGCCGCCATAGGACCCGCCGCCGATCGCGACGAGATCCGGATCGGCGATGCCCTCTTCGATCGCCCAATCGACCGCGTCGATGAGATCGTCGTGCATCGTCTTGGACCACTGCTTGTTGCCGGCGTTCACGAACGCCTTCCCGAACCCCGTCGAGCCGCGGAAGTTCACCGACAGCACCGCGTACCCGCGGTTCGCAAGCCACTGGTGGATCGAGTTGTAGCCCCACGAATCGCGCGCCCACGGCCCGCCGTGCACCCACAGCATCATCGGCAGCGGCGACGCGTCCGGGCGACCGTTCTCGTCCTCGTCCGCCCACGTCGGCAGCGTCAGGTAGCTCACCAGCGTCAGCCCGTCGCGAGACTTGATCTTCACCGGGTGCATCTTCGCGAGGTTCCGCCCCTCGAGCTCGGGGCGGTTCACGAAGAGCATGCTCGGCTCCTGCGTCTCGCGGTCGTACAGGTAGTACCGCACCGGCCCGTCGTCGTCGATCATCGCGACGACCCAACGCGTGTCGTCGAGCGTCCGGCTCGTGATGCTGATGTCACCGTCGCCGAGCTCGCGCAGCCGCTCAATGTCCCGCTCGACCTCGCGGTCGAAGAACTGCCAGCGCTGGCGGTCGTAGTTCGAAATCACCGCCTGCACCTCGTTGGTGAGCGGGTGCGACATGACGCCGATGATGTCGGCATCCGCGTCCTTCGCGATCGTCGCGACGCGGCCCGTCTGCGTGTCGATCTCGACAAGCGCCGCGGTGCTCCGCTTGCGCGAGTCACGCATGTAGAGCTTCCGTCCGTCCGCGTCGAACCCGACAGGCGAGCTGCCGAGGTCGTCTTCCATCGGGATCGTCTGGAACGTCTCCCACGAGTCATTGCTCTGCGACAGCAGCGCCGAGCCGCCGTCCGGCGTCGCCGTCACCGCGTAGCGCACGTTGTACCGGTCGTCGGTCACCCAGCCCTGTACGGCGTCGCCCCCGATCACGCCCGGATTCTCCATCACCAGCGTGAGGTCACCGTTGTCGATGTTCAGCAAGTGCAGGTCGTGGAACTGGGGGTTGCGATCGTTGAGCCCGATCAGGATCTGCTTAGGGCGGAGGTGCGAGACGCCTTCGATGTTCGCGCGCACACCCTCGAACGGCGTGAGGTCCTTCTCATCGCCGCTCTCGACGTCCACCGAGTAGATGCGCCAGTTCTCGTCGCCGCCCTTGTCCTGGATGTAGAGGATGTGCTGTCCGTCGTAGGCCCAGAAGAAGCTGCGGATCCCGCGGTGCGTGTCCTTCGTGATCGCCCGCGCCTTCGTCAGGTCGTCCACGGGCGCGACCCAAACATTCAGCACCCCGTCCAGCGGCTGCAGCCACGCGAGGGTTCGCCCATCGTGGCTGATCACGGGCGAGGCCCGCTCCGGGTTCCCAAAGATCACCTCGCGCGGGATCAACTCGCCACGCTTCGCGAAGGCCGACGATGCCAGGAAACTCACAAGGAACACGGTTGAAACGGCGAGCAGGACTTGTCGCATGCGTGGCTTCCCATCGGTAGGCGTTCGGTAACTGTGGACGCCATGGTATACCCGTGTTTGTCACGGGGGATTCGTCGAGATGCAGCGGAATGCACCGCAGATCCGGCGGTGTCGTGCCGACCAAACGAACATGAAGCACCAACGACAGAGTGTCGTGATCCCGCAGCCGGGATCGTCGCCCGCCAAAGTCCTCGCGATGCTCTTCGCCGGCCCCGTTCGCGTTCCGGAGGCCGCACGACGACTCAAGTGCGAGGAACGTGCCGTGCGAACGGCCATCGACAACCTCCGCGCCAAGGGCAGGCACGTCGAGAATACCGCGCGATACCAGTTCGAACTCCGGGCTACTCGCGCGGCGGCGTAGCCCACGGCCTCACGAAGAGCCCGACACCACCCATCGAACCGCCCGGCGCGCATCTTCGAAGATCATCAGGATGCACGGCAGCACGATCAGGATGATCAGCGTCGCCGACAGCAGCCCGCACGAAATCGTGATCGCCATCGGGATCAGGAACCGAGCCTGGAACGACTGCTCCAGCATCAGCGGCAGCAGGCCGAAGACCGTCGTGATCGTTGTCAGCAGGATCGCGCGCACACGCGCCCGACCGGCGATCACCAGCGCGTCGTACACCGCGTCGCCCTCGCGTCGCCGCTCGTTGTAGAACTCCATCAGGATCAGCGAGTCGTTCACGACCACGCCTGTCAGCGCGATGAAGCCGATCAGCGACAGGAACGTCATGTCGAACCCGAGCAGGTAGTGACCCCAGATCATCCCGATCGTCGCGAAGGGCACAGCCGACAGCACCGCCAAAGGCTGCGTGTAGCTCGCAAACAACCACGCGAGGATCACGTAGATCAGCCCGATCGCCGTCGCCATCCCCAGCGGCAGACTCTCGAACGACTCGGCCATGTCCTTCTGTCGCCCACGCGACACGATGCGCACGCCAGGGTTCTCACGCATCACCCGCTCGATCGCCGGCCCCAGCGAGTTCGCCACGTCCTCGGGGTTGTTGACCGCCGGATCGACCTCCGCCGACACCGTGATGATGCGCTCGCGATCGAGGCGACGGATGGTCGCGTACCCGTCGGCCTCTTCAACGAACACCACCTCACCCAGGGGCACCGGCTGCCCGCTGGGCGTGAAAACGTGCATGCCCTCGATCGCCGCGACGCTCCGCCGCCACGACTCGGGATACGTCACCCGCACGTCGATGTCCTCGCGATCACCCGCAAACGTGTGCGCTTCGAGTCCGAAGACCGCACCCCGCACCTGACGCGCGATGTTCTCCGTCGTGAAGCCGAGTTCATCGGCGCCGGGCTTCAGGCGGAAACGAACCTCCCGCCGACCGCTCTCGAAGTCATCGGTCACGTTGAAGACACCATCGAACGTGTTCAGCTCGTGCTTGAGCAGGTCCGCGGCGGCGGCCAGCCGTTCGGTCGATTCTCCGACGATGCCCAGCGATACCGCCGGCCCCTCGGGCCCGCCCCCGATCTCCGCGAAGGCGAGCGACTTCACGCCGGGCAACTCCCCGAGCGCTTCCCGGATCGAGAAGATCACCTCTTCGCTGGAGCGGTCGCGTTCCTCGACCGGCACGAGCTCGAGGATGACCTGGCCGATGTGGCTCGATGCCGTCGTGCTCCCGCCCTCCAGACTCGAGATCGAACCGACGCCGGAGAACACCGAGGAAACCTCCGGTTGCGCCTGCGACGCCGCCTCGATCTGGCGGATGATCGCGTCCGTTTCACTCGCCGGCGTGCCGATCGGCATCCGCAGCTCGGCGTTCACCGTCTCCGCGTCCGACGAGTCAATGAACAGGAACGGCACGCGTCCGCCCGCGACCATGCCCGCCGACGCGATGACCAGCGAGATCGCGATCGAGAGCGTGAGGTATCGATGCCCGAGCGCCCAGCGCAGCGACCTGTCGTACGCCGGGATGATCGTGTCTTCGAAGAGCCACTTGCGCCCGCGTTCCATCCGAGCGCCAAGACGCGAGCCCCAGCCCGGCGGGCGCGACGCCCGCGCATCCATCGCTTTCAGCGAGTGCGCCATGTGCGCCGGCAGGATGAACAAACACTCCACCAGCGACACCGCCAGTGCGCACATCACCACCAGCGGCAGCACGCCCAGCAGGTCGCCGATCTGTCCGTTCAGCAGCCCCAGCGGCATGAACGCCGCGATTGTCGTCAGCACCGTGCTCACGACCGGCCAGTTCACCTGCCTCGTGCCCTCGATCGCCGACTCGCTCGCCGACTCGCCCTCTTCGTGACGCCGACTGATGTTCTCCGCGACCACGATCGCATCGTCCACGAGCAGACCGATCACGATGATCAGGCCGAACATCGTCAGCAGGTTCAGCGTGATGCCGGTCAGGCGCATGACGGCCAGCGTGCCCACGATCGCAATGAGCAGCCCCAGCGCCACCCAGAACGCCACACGCAGGTTCAGCAGCAGGACCAGCGTGACGAGCACCAGCACCAGACCCATGCCGGCGTTGCGCGACAGCAGGTCGAGCCGCCCAACGATGAACCGCGCGAGGTCTGTCGAGAGCACCAGTTCGCCGGACAGATCGCTCGGCCTCGACAGCCCCAGTTCGTACGCCTCCAGGCGAGGCGACACGGGCGACGTGTCGTCCGGTTTCCGCACCAGCGCGAGCACGCGCTCCATCAGCGTCGGCTCGATCGATGCCCGGTTCCGTCCCGCGACGTACGCCTTCACCATCTCCGACATCGCGACCGCGTCCTGATCGCCCTTCTTGTAGACCGTCAGTGACACCGCCGGCTTGCCGTTGATCCGTTCACGCGTATCGACATCTTCGAAGGTCTCGCGCACATCCGCGATGTCCCGCACACGCAGGACCTGCCCGCCCGGCGACGCCTTGACGATGATCTCCCGCACGGCCTCGGCGCGCTCCTCCGCCCCCAGCGTGCGCACCGCGCTGTTGAGTGTCGGCGTGCGCACCGACCCACCTGGGAGTTCCACCATCTCCTGGCGGATCTTGTCGCTGATCAGCGGGATGCTCAGCCCGTGCTGCAGCAACGCGTTGGGATCGACCTCCACGCGCAGCTCGTCCGTGCGCACGCCGCTGATTGCGACGTCGCCCATGCCCGGCAGCGAACGCAGGTCCTCGCGGATCGCGCGAATTGCCTCCTTCATGCTGCGTTCGTCTTCATCGCCCGCGAGCGAGAGGACGATCACGGGCAGGTTCGCCTCGAACGTATCGACCGTGATCCGGTCCGATTCGTCCGGCAAATCCTGCAGCGCGTCCATCTCGCGCTTCACCTCGAAGAGACTCTCCGTGATATCCACGCCCTCTTCGAACTCGATCGAGATGCTCGCGAGCCCCTCCGATACAACCGTGTTGACTTCCTTGACGTCATCGAGATCCGCGACACGGTCCTCGATCTTCGTCGCGAGCGACTCTTCGACTTCATCCGGTGCGGCACCCGGGTACGGCGCCGTCACGTTCACCACGGTCGGGCGCACCTCCGGGAAGAACTCCCGCCGAAGGCCGAGCCCGAAGAGAATCCCCGCCGCGAGGATCGCGTACATCACGAGGTTGGCGACCGTCGGTTTCCGCACGCCGAACGCGGCCAGCGCGCTCACGAATCACCGCCCGTGGTCGCCGCGCCACTGATCGCCGGCACGATCGAAGGCTCAACATCTCGCGACTGTGCTTCGAACACACTCAGCGGGCGGACCGTCAGGTTGGGGGAGAGCTCGTCGAGGTTCGACACGGCGACGCGTTGCCCCCGCGCGAGCCCGTCAGCGAGCACCGCCCACTGCGTCTCACGCGGGTGGATCGACTCCAGCACGCGCTCCGCGTGGTGCAGCACACGCACCGACCGCACCTCGATCCGGCCCTCGTCGTTGATCAGGAAGACGCGATCCGCGCGCACACTCCCGCGCGGCACCGGGATCCGTTCGATCGCACGCGCTGACTCGAACCGAGCCGTCACGAACCGCCCCGGGCGGAGCAGCTCTTCCGTATCGAGCGAGGCGTTCTGCTCGACCTCGAGAAAGACCTCGATCGTCCGCGTCTGCGGATCTGCCACGGGCGACACCCGAGCCACACGCGCCTCGACCCCGCGCGAGGCGTTGAGCCCGTCAGCCGACGCGACCGAGAGCACCGCGCGCGTGCCGATCGTGACGTCTTCCCCGGCGCTCGCCGGGATCCGGATCGGTGCCTCCAGCGTCGAGAGATCCACGATCCGGGCGACCATCTGCCCCGGCGAGACGCGCTCACCGAGCTCCACGCTCACCGACTCGATCACGCCGTCGAACGGCGCTCGGATCTCCGTCCGTTCCACGTTCAGTTCCGCGACGCGCGCGTTCGCCTCCTCCGCGCTGATCCGCGAACGCAGCTCCGCCTCGCGTTCCGGAAGCAGGTCGAGCTGGCGTCGCAGGTCTCGCGCCGTGCGCTCGACCGCCGTGAGCTCTTTGCGCAGCCGATCAAGCTCGATCTGGCTCGCGCCGCTGCGCGCCACCGCGTTCTCGAGCCGCGCGATCTCTGTGCGTGTGATCGACACGGCGTCGTTCGCGAGCGCGAGCGAATCACCGATCGACGCCCGCTCGACGCTCAGGTTCTCAAGCTGCGCCGTCCACGCGCGGATGCTCTCGCGGATGTTCTCCAGCCGCTGCTCGTACTCCGTCGCCTCGATGCGCACGAGCACGTCGCCCGCGAGCACGCGATTGCCCGCCTCGACCCGGGCGTCCCGCTCGACGATCCGGCCCGACAACTCTGCTGAAAGGTTCGACACACGTTTCGCTTCCAGCGTGCCGTACCCGTCCCACACCCGGGCGATGGGCGTCGGCGTCGCCTCGATGTACGTCACCAGGCGCGCGAGGTCTGGCTCGTCCCGCCGAGTCGGTTCCGGCCTCGACGAATACAACGCGAACGCGATGGCGCTCGCAACGCCGAGCAGCACGAGCGCGATCGCACCGCGCACCACAAGGCGCAGCACGGCGACGCTCATTGGCTTCCGAGTGGACGTTCCGTGGGATGCCATCGAATGTCTTCCCCTCAAACGGCTTGGCACGAACTCACACGGTAGGTCGTTCGATTCGCCGCGGCGGTTTGCGAGATTCATGCTCCACGAACTCCGGTCGGCTGCCGATTTGGCATCCATCGCCCGAATCGGCGTTTCGAGCGTGTGCGTGCACGCCTCTGCACAACGCGGGGATGGCACCCGGGTTGCACATCTCTCGTGCCGGTCGCGTCGATCGGCGGAAAGGGATCTCGGGCATGGACTTCTCGAAGCTCACACAACGGTCGCAGCAGGCACTGCAGTCGGCCCAGTCGGACGCCGTCCGCCGCGGCCATCAGGAAGTTGACGTCGAGCACGTCCTGCTCGCGCTCGCGTCCAGCACCGACGGGTTGCTGCCCCGGCTGCTCCAACGCCTCGACGTGGACGTCGCGGCCTTCTCGCGCGACGTCGAGCAGGCGCTCGACCGCCGGGCATCGGTCTCCGGTGCCGGCATCGAGCCCGGCAAGATCGTGCTCAGCCAGCGTCTCGCCCAGTCGCTGGTCCGCGCCGAACAGGATGCCAAGCGGCTCAAGGACGAATACGTCTCCGTCGAGCACCTCGCGCTCGCCTTCCTCGCCGAGGGCGTCACCACCGACGCTGGGCGGATCTTCGACGATCACACGATCACGCGCGACAAGTTCCTCGACGCCCTGAACGCCACCCGCGGCGCGCAACGCGTCACGTCCGCGGATCCCGAAGCGACGTACGAAGCTCTCGCCAAGTACGGCGTCGATCTTGTCGCCGTCGCGCGCAGCGGCAAGATGGACCCCGTCATCGGTCGCGACGACGAGATCCGGCGCGTCATCCGCATCCTCTCGCGCAAAACCAAGAACAACCCGGTGCTCATCGGCGAGCCGGGCGTCGGCAAGACCGCCATCGCCGAGGGCCTTGCTCAGCGCATTATGCGCGGCGACGTCCCCGAAGGACTACGGGGCAAGACGCTCTTTGCGCTCGACCTCGCTTCCCTCGTCGCCGGCGCCAAGTTCCGCGGCGAGTTCGAAGAACGCCTCAAGGCGGTGCTCAACGAAGTCAAGGCCGCCGACGGACAGATCATCCTTTTCATCGACGAACTGCACACCATCGTGGGTGCGGGCAAGGCAGACGGCGCGATGGACGCCGGCAACATGCTCAAACCGATGCTCGCGCGCGGCGAACTCCGCTGCATCGGCGCGACCACGCTCGACGAGTACCGCCAGCACATCGAGAAAGACGCCGCGCTCGAGCGGAGGTTCCAGCCCGTCCTCGTCGATCAGCCAACCCCCGAAGACGCGGTCTCGATCCTTCGCGGCCTGCGCGAACGCTTCGAGGTGCACCACGGCGTGAAGATTCAGGACAACGCCCTCATCGCCGCCGTGCGGCTGAGCCACCGCTACATCAGCGACCGATTCCTCCCCGACAAAGCAATCGACTTGGTCGATGAGGCATGCGCCATGATCCGCACAGAGATCGACTCGATGCCCGCGGAACTCGACGCCGTCACGCGCCGGGTGATGCAACTCGAGATCGAAGAGGCCGCACTCAAGAACGAGAAGGACGCCGGCAGCAAAGAGCGGCTGGAATCCCTCCGTCGCGAGCTGAGCAACCTGCGCGAGCAAGCCGACGCGATGCGCGCGCAGTGGGAGCACGAGAAGAATGCGATCCACGAGGTGCAAGACCTGCGCGCGCAGATCGAGCAGATCGGGCAGGACATCGAGCGCGCACAGCGTGAGTACGACCTGACCAAGGCAGCCGAGCTCCAGCACGGCCGACTCCCGGAACTCAAGGCGGAACTCGACGAAGCCGAACGCCGCCTCGCCTCGGAGAAAGGCACCGAGGGCCGATCGCTGCTGCGCGAAGAGGTGACCGACGAAGAGGTCGCCGACATCGTCGCCAAGTGGACCGGCATCCCGGTGACGCGCCTGGTCGAAGGCGAACGCGAAAAACTGCTCAAGCTCGACGAGGTGCTCCACGAGCGTGTGGTCGGCCAGGACGAGGCGGTCCGCCTGGTCTCCGACGCGATCGTCCGTGCTCGCGCGGGGATCAAGGACCCCAAGCGTCCGATCGGGTCGTTCATCTTCCTCGGGCCGACGGGCGTCGGGAAGACCGAGCTCGCGCGCACGCTCGCGACCACCCTGTTCGATACCGAGGACAACATCGTCCGCATCGACATGAGCGAGTACATGGAACGTCATGCCGTCTCGCGCCTGATCGGCGCGCCCCCCGGGTACGTCGGGTACGACGAGGGCGGGCAGCTCACCGAGGCCGTGCGCCGGCGTCCGTACAGCGTCGTGCTCTTCGATGAAATCGAGAAGGCCCACCACGACGTCTTCAACGTGCTGCTGCAGATCCTCGATGACGGGCGCGTGACCGACTCGCAGGGGCGGACGGTGGACTTCAAGAACACCGTGATCATCATGACCAGCAACATCGGGTCGCCGCACCTGCTCGAAGGCGTGACACCCAGCGGGCAGATCACCAATGATGCGCGCGCGGCGGTGCTCAACGAACTCCGCGCGCACTTCCGCCCCGAGTTCCTCAACCGCGTGGACGAGACGGTGCTCTTCAAGCCGCTCCAGCCCGACGAGATCACCAGAATCGTCGATCTGCTGGTTGCGGAACTGGGAACCCGCCTCGCGGACCAGGGGATCTCGCTCGAACTTACCGATGGTGCGAAGCGGCACATCGCCGAAGCCGGGTACGACGCGGTTTACGGCGCGCGTCCGCTCAAGCGCTATCTCCAGCGCGAGCTCGAAACGCGGGCGGGCCGCGCGATCCTCGCGGGCGAGGTCGGCCCGGGCGATTTGCTGCAAGTTCATGTCCGTGAGGGCGAACTCACGGTGACCCCGCGCTCGTACCAGGCTCAGGAACCGGAGCCCGCGAACGGCGTCTGACGCCCGCGGACCGGCACCGAGTCTCTCTCCTCCGGCGCCCGTCGCGACTTCTGTCCGGCGGGCGCTGTTCGTTTTGCCCCAAAGATGGGCGATCTGGCGGAACTCACGAGGCATGGATTGCGAATCGGAAAGGCGGGTACCCGGCAGGCGGGGGCCTGCCCAAACGCCGCATGCGGGCCTTTCCGCTTGCCAGAGACCGGAAACCGTGAGACATTTCCCCGATCGCAATCAGGAGATCGACGCCCGCCTCGGAGCGGGCGTGCGGCGCGCCACGAAGGCGGCACAGCATCGGGAGATCGGCATGGACGGTTCCAGCACGGAACGTCGGGCTCGGCTCGAGAACCTCTTGCACCTCGCAAGGGTCTCGCGCGGCATCAGCCGAGCGAAGCTCGCTCGCTCGCTCGGGCGCGACCCCACCAAAATCCTCCCTGACAGCGGGAATCCCAAGATCGACTATGTCGTGAAGCTCGCCGAGGTCCTCGAGTGGCCCGTGGGTGATGTGGTGGACGCGATCTGGAAGGGGCACTCGCCGACTCAGGACCCGGCTCCCGCGACGGACGAGAGCTTCGAATCCCTCAATCGTCTTCTGCTCGACGCGATCGGCGGCGGACGATTCCGCGAAGCGGTCGGTATTGCTCAGCGCATGTTCAGCGTCGCGCGGACCGCCGAGGAGCGTGCGCACGCCTGCGTGCGTGAAGCCGCCGGCTGGGACGGGCTCGGGCGGTACGCGAAGGTTGAGGACGCGGCTCGGCGAGGGCTCGGGCAGTCCGGCATGTCGCTCCGTCTGCGCCTCGTGCTGCAGGCAACGCTCGCGAACGCCCAGTACGCCCTCTGGGATCTCGTGCCCGCGCTGGGCACGTGCGAGGTCCTTGCGCGTTGGTACGAAGAGAATCCCCCCGAACGTCGGCGCGAGTTCAAACGCGTGGCGTACGTTCGCTACGTGCGCGGCAACACGCTGCGTCGCCTCGCCGCGACCGAACCGGAGCGAGCCGAACTGCACGCAGCCGCTGCGAAGCGCGACCTCGAATACGCCGCGGATCTCTACACCAGCCTCGCCGAAGAGCTCGGCGAGCCCGCGCTGGAAGCGCTCGCGCACACCTGCCGTGGGGGGTTGATCGAGCTCGAAACGATGATCGGTACGCGCGGCCCCGAAGAGGCCGTCGAGGAAATCGTCGGTGTCATCGAGGGGGCGGATCTCTCCGAATCGGCGCACGGCGATTGGATCGAATCCATCGGCTGGTGGTGCGTCTTCGGGTCGAGCATCGCGCTGCGTCACCTCGAAGGCCGCGCGCTGCAGCGTGCGGTCCAGTGCCTCGTGAACCGCGGTCTCGAAGTCGCGGAACGTGCGGACCAGTGGGCTCTGCGAGAGCGGTTGTTCTCGCTGCAGTTCCAGCTGCACCGCACGGTGGAAGAGGCGACGGGCCTCGACCTGCAGCTCTCTTTGGACGATCGAACGCGCGCCAACATCACGGGCGCGATGGGCCGCTTCCCGCGATTCAGCGAGACCGGCTGGCACATGCTCGAGACAGCCCACGTCATTCCGAGCCAACGCGAAGGAGTCGACGCGTGAACAGGTTCAAATTTCAAGGCCTCCCCGCGATGATCGCGGCCGCCATCGGGCTCGCCGCCACCGGCGCGGCGTCCGCCAACTTCTCGTCCGTCTTCGACAGTGATGCCCTCACCGGGCCCACCGTCATCCCGGTCGGCGAAGAGGAATGGCCCGGGTCGAACTTCGACACCGACCTCTTTCCCCATCGCCCCGACGGGCTCCCGGGGGGTGAGTTCGGGCACGTGGATATCCCCGAGATCGACCGCGAAGAGGCCACCGGCGGCGGCGGCTCGGGCGACGGTGGGTTCCTCCCGCCGCTCTGGCTCGATCCCGACGATAGCTTCACCCGTCCGCTGCTGATCCCGTCTGATCCGTTCGGTTCGGATGTGTTCGATGGTGTCGTCATCGAGGGCGGCTCCGCTTCGCCGAGCAACGTTCCCTCGCCTGGCACCATCGGGTTGCTCGCCGCGGGCGCGATGAGCGTCGGCGTGCGTCGTCGGCGTCGCTGAGCCTCTCCAGGCTTTCCACCACAACTCGAAATAAACAACGCCCCGGTCGCAAGAACCGGGGCGTTTCCATTTGTGAGCGATCGATCCGAACCGGGGCGATCAGCGGGTGGTCGAGCAGCCGAGATTGGAGACCACGAGCGTGATGTCCGAGGTGGTCGTGATGCCGTCGCCGTCCACGTCGCCCGGCGTGCCTTGGGCTTTCGGGCCGCCTGCGCCGAGGTTGGAGACGACAAGCGTGATGTCCGCGGTGTTGGTTTCGCCGTTGCCGTCGGCATCGCCGGGGCAGGGGTCGGTGACCACCGGTTCGCAGATGAGGTTGGTGGCGCTGATCTCGACACCGTCCACGCCCCAGCCGAGGAAGTTGTTCGCGATGCCGTCGAGCGTGTCGAAGCGGAAGGCGATTGTCACGGTCTGCCCGGCATAGTCGGAGAGGTTCACGGTCACCTGCGACCACCCCATGCTCTCGGGGACATCGAGCACGACCGCGCCGTTGACGAGGACTTCCGCCTTGTCGTACTGATCGAGCGCTTCGGTGACGAGGAACGAGCAGAAGGTCATCTCGGCACCGCCGACGGGGATGTCGATAGGGGGTGAGGTGAGCGAGCCCGAGGTGGAACCGTTGTCGTAGTTGCAGTTGGAGGCGTCGCCGTAGTAGGCCCACGAGGTGCCGTCGCAAGGCGGATCGCCCACTGAGCAGGTGCTACTGACGTTCCAGAGCCCGTCGGCGGTCCACCCATCGGAGAAGGTGCCTGATTCGAACGTGTGCGTGAGCGCGACGTCGGTGACGAGTTCGCCGACCTCGAAGCTGAACGTTCCACCGTCGAGCGCGTTGGAGGGCAGGTAGCGGATGCCCTCGTTCTGGCCCTCGGCGGAGACGAAGAACTCCGGCTCGTCGCCGCAGTTCACGGGCGGGAGCGTGGCGGCGAACATCGCACGGGTCGGGTTTTCGAGGTCGATGATGGCGAAGGGATCGTCCGGGCTGTAGCGGTAGTGGACGCGCGCCGTGCCGGGAACGAGCGTGTCGCCGGTCTCGAGGATCTCCACGGCGAAGCCGGGTTCGTTGCCGGGCGCGACGAGGGAAGGAACACCCTGCGCGAGGATCGCGAGCGCGGGCGTGCCGGCTTCGATCGCGCCGGTTGTGGTCAGCGCCCAGCCCTGGGGGCCCTGGGCCACTTCGGTTGCGTTGATGTTGACAGTCCAGACGCCGGCGGCGGGGTTCGACACATGGACCTGCTCGACGTTGTTGATCGCGTCGGCGTTGCCCCCGTTGGGGACCGAGTCGCCCGCGGCGAAGTCGTTGCCCGAGTACACCGCCCCGGTGGGCGAGATGACCTCCAGATCGAGGTTGTTGACGGCGACGAAGCCGGCGTTGATCGACGCGGGAAAGTCGGTGAACGCCATCGTCACGCGCAGCTGTTCCGAAGAATCGAGCACCGTAATCGTGGTCGAGTGCTGCTGCCCTGTTGAGAGGCCATCGGCGTTGAAGGCCTGCTCGACGGCGAGCGTGCGGGTATCGCCCGGAAAGAACAGGACGTTGTCGGCCAGCACGCGCCCCCAGCCTTCCTGGTCGGACGGATAGCCCGAGACGCCGGTCATATCGACCGCGGAGTTCACGATCATCGACTTGATGAGCGCGCCCGACGGGGTGAAGGGCTGGCCCGCGCCGCGGATGCCGCCGGGGTAATAGCCCTCGGTGAGGTACTCGCGGCAGAGGGTGGCGATGCCGGCGACCGCGGGCGTGGCCATCGAGGTTCCGCTGGCCCCGGAGACGCCGCACGAGGTGCTGGAGTTCGCGGAAAAGGTGTCGCAGCCCGGCGCGAAGACCTCGGGTTTGCGTCGCCCGTCGGCGGTCGGGCCGCGCCCGCCGGTGCAGAAGTCCGCCTGCGCGGGATCGTTCTCGGTGCCCCCGACGGCGAGGAGGTTCTTCGCGTTCTCGGGCACCTTGAGCGTTGATGTGTTCGTTGCGGCGAGGCAGAGGAAGCTCTCCTCGTTGTCCCACAGCCATTGGTCGAACGCACGCGAGAGCGCCGTGTACGAGGTGGTCGAATCGTCGCCCCAGCTGTTTGTGTGGACGCGCGCATCGAGCGAATGGTGCAGGTCGAGGCGCGGGCCGAGCCACGTCGCGTCGCCGAAGGGGACGACGTAGGTGTGCGTGGCTAGCCTCGCCTGCCACGCGATGCCGCGGGTGTCGTTGTCGGCACCGGCGTCACCGGCGGCGGTCCCGGCGACGTGCGTCCCATGGAAGTCGCTGCCGAGCGAGCCCTGCACGGAGACCAGCTTGCGGTGGCCCGGCCCCGGGACGTTCCCGACCGAGTCGTCTCGGAACGAGCAGTGATCCGGGTCGAAGGTGCCGTCGATCACCCCGATGATCTGCCCCGCGCCGAAGAGCCCGTTGTCGTACAGCGGCTCAAAGTTTAGCGTGTTGCTCTGCACCACCCAGCTCGTCGAACGGTTTCGGAAGGTGATTTCCGGGGTGTCCTCGACGTGCTGCACCGCGTCGAGCTCGGCGATCCGATCGACGCCGGCGAGCGAGACCGTCGCGGTCAGCAGCAGGTTCTGGCCGATGCGGCCCCGATTGATGACCTCGCCGCCCAGCGTGTTCTCGATGAACGCAACCGTCGCGGCGACCTCGTCCGCGTCCGCGTCGGCGAAGTGGCTGACGTGGACGGACAGGTCGCCGGTGCGGTGTTGCTGCGCACGTTCTGGCGTCGTGAAGTCGCGGAACCCGAGATCCTCGGCGCGCTTCAATTCCGGCTGAAACTCGCTCGCGCCGCCGAGACCGTCGATGCTCGCGATCGCCGCGCGATCGACACCGGCGGGGTTCTTCGCGCTGACGACCCACGCGCTCGACGTGAGGTACTCGCTGACCGAGAGCCCCGCGGCTTCGAGCGAGGCGAGCGTCGCGCGATGGTCGCGACCTTCAAGCTGCACGATGAATCGCGTGCCCGCCCGGACGCTCTTGGCGCGGTCCGCGAAGGCGGCGCGCGAGGTGTCGAGCTGGACCGCGCCGTTGGCGAGTTGCAACGCCGCGCGCTCGTCTTGCAGGGGCGTCGCCCGCAGCTGCGCGTTCGCGGCGCCGGCGAGGGCGAGAACAGCCGCCACGCACAGACGCTGTGCGGCGGCGCGGGGATTACACGACAGGGACTCTGCGATCATCTCACTCTCCGTGACCCATCGAACGGAACGCGACGGCGTGTCGGGCTCGGGCGGGCGTTGTACAGGGTGCCCGCTGAGGCGGCACTCGCCAGCAAATTCGCATCGGATCTTGTCTGGGTGTTCTTGGGCAAGAGTTTGGGCCCGAGGAACCGAAAATGGTGGGGACGCGGGACGGGCCGCGGGGACGGATCGCGTCTTGACACACACCCACCGCAGCAGCGACGATGCACGCCGCGCACGAACGGAACCCGATCGCCCGTCGAACCGATCGGGCCAGGAGCTCTCGCGGATGAAGAGTCAGAGCATGATTCTCGGACGCGTTGCCGCGCTCGCCCTCGCGTGTCTCACGCTGGCGCAGGACGCGGTCGCGCAGGCCGACACGCAGCGCCGATTGGAACGGGCGGTGCGCCAGGCAGACGAGTCGTTCCGCCTCCGCGTGGATCCGACCCTCGACGTGGGCGAGCGTTCGATCATCGACGCGGGCGGCACGGCGAGCATGTCGTTCATCAACCTGATCGACAGCGCCTCGAACTCCCGCCGACTGTGGCAGCCGGAGATCACGCTGTACGGTCGCGCCGCCATCGACCGCGTGCATATCTTCTATGTGCGGTCGCGATTCCAGTACCGCGCGTTCAGCGAGGGCGACAGCTTCGACGAGCGCGGCGATCAGTGGACCGAGCCGATCCTCGATCGCTACTGGTACGAGTTCGACCTCCGCCGAGCGGTCCGGGCCTACGAGGGACGCGAGATCGACGGGACGTTCAACCTGCGCGTGGGTCGCCAGTTCGTTGACTGGGGCGCGGGCCTCGCGCTCTCCGAGCAGCTCATCGGCGCGCGGGCGGTCGCGGAGATCGACCAACTCTTCGTCGAGGGCATCGCCGCCGTGACTCCGACGGACGAGTCGATCGTGGACTTCGACGCGAGCCGCGCCGAGTACAACAACAACACCGAGCGCGCGTTCTTCGGCGGGCGGATCGGCTGGGAGTTCGAGGGCGGCAACCGGATCTACGGCTACTACCTGCGCCAGCAGGACTACAACAGCGACAACCGCGCCCGGGCGGCCCTGCCATTCAACGTGGACTTCGACTACGACTCGCAGTACATCGGCATCGGTACGCGCGGCTCGATCGGGTCGCAGTTCCGCTACCTCGGCGAGTTTGTCTACCAGATCGGTGAGTCGATGTCCGATCCGCTCCGCGGGCCGCAGACCGAAGAGGACATCCGGGCGTGGGCCGCGCGTGGGCAGATGAGCTACTTCTTCCGCGACGAGTGGCGCTCGCGCCTCGAGTTCGAGGTGCTCATGGCCAGCGGCGACGACGACCGCTTCCTCTCGACCGACACCGTCGGCGGCAACCAGTCGGGCACAGACGACACCGGCTTCAACTCCCTCGGGTTCGCCAACACCGGCCTCGCCTTCGCCCCGAGCCTCAGCAACGTGCTGATCTTCCGCCTCGGCTACTCCGCGTTCCCGTTCCGCGAAGTCAACGGCTTCGAACGCCTGCAGTTCGGCGCCGACCTCTTCGTGCACAACAAACTCGACAAGGATGCGCCGATCGACGAACCGACCGGCAGCGACCACTTCCTCGGCGTCGAGACCGACATCTACATGAACTACCGCGTGACCAGCGACCTCTCGCTCGCGGTCCGGTTCGGCCTGTTCTTCCCGGGCGACGGCATCACCGGTGAAACCGATGTCCGCAACTTCCTCTTCGTTGGCGCCACGCTCTCGTTCTGAAACCCGCAGCAGGGGGCTTGCTCGTGTACGAATTCCGTTCGGCGCTCATCCCGCTCTCGCTCGGAGCCTTGCTGCTCGCGGGCTGCTCGCGCACCGTTGTGACGAACCCGCTCGCGACCGACTACGGCGCGGGTGATCCCGATGGGGAAGTCGCGTTCTGGCACAGCATGCCGCCGCGATCGGCCATCACCAACAACGAGGGCATGCACGCCATCCTGATCCTCTCGGACGGCACCGATCCGACGTCGTCGTACGAAGAACGCGTCGCCCTCCTCCAGGAACGCGGCTGGCTGCCCGAAGGATTCAACGAACAGCCCAACCTCGCCATGCAGCGCGGGCGGTTCGCGTCACTCGCGGCGCACGCGCTCGGCATCGATGGCGGCGTCATGATGCGCCTCACCGACAAGGCCCCGCGCTACGCCACACGCGAGCTCGAGTTCCTGAACTTGATCGGCCCCGGCACCGAACGCGAAGTGTTGAGCGGGCTCGAACTGCTCGGCACCGTCGCCAAGCTCGAGGACTACCGCGTGCGCGAGGAAGTGCTCGCGGCGCGCGCCGCCGAGGCCGCCCGGCCGCCCGCGGAAGCGGCTCCGAACGAGGCCTCCGAGCCCGCGGCGGAACCGGCGACCGAGGGCGAGGACGACGAAGCCGCCGACGCGTAGTCGATCAGCGATCCGCGCCCGGAGCAGCGCATGGGTCCGAGCAAAGCCGAGACAATGAACCGCGCGGCGCAAATCGCGCGAGTGCAGTGGTCGATCGGCGTCGGGCTCGCGGTGATCTTCTCGCTGCTGTCGTACATGGGTGCGACGGACTGGCTGGAGTACTGGTCGCGAGACCTGCGGGCCGCCTTCTGTGGCGCGTACACGCCCCCGCCGCACGATTCGATCGTGCTCGTGGCGATGAACGACGAGCTGCTGCGCACGGAGGGGTGGCCGCTCCCGCGTGAGAAGTTCGCGAGGATGATCGAAGAGCTCGACGACGCGGGCGCCGCGGTCATCGCCGTCGATGTGCTGTTTACCGAGGCGGTCGAGTCCGAGGGCGAAACGCTTTCGGTCGGTGATCAGCGTCTGCGCGACGCGATCGCTTCGCACGGCGGGGTGATCCTCGCGGCCTCTTTCCCGTGGGACGAACCGGCGCGTGAAAACCGATCCGACGTGCTCGGCGGGGAGGTCCCGCGTGTTCCCTTTGAAGACGTGTTCGAGCAGGTCGGCGCATCGCCCGACCTCCCGTCGCGTCAACTGCTGCGCGAACTGCTCGCGATCCGGTCGGACTACCCGCGCGCACTCCGCGACGAGCTCGGCAAGGGCGCGGGCCCCGCGCTGGACGACTTCACGGAGAAGTTCGAGCGCGCGCACGCGATCCTGCGGACGCGTACTCGCTCGGCGGTGGCGTCACCCCAAGACGGGCGCCCGTGGCCCGACACCTCCGACCCGCGCCCGCCGATCCCCGCGTTCACCGACGCCGCCGCCCGCATCGCCTCGGTGACCTATCGGAGCGAGGATCTCGACGGCAAGGTGCGGCTGATCCCGCTGTGGACCCGTCATGCCGAGTATTGCTATCCGAACCTCGGGCTCTCTGCGGCGGCGACGTACCTCGGCGCTGACCCCGACAAGCTCGCGCTCTCCATGAGCATCCCGGACGAGCGGCAACTCGTGACCGTCACGCCCGCGTACGGCTCGATCCGTTCGCTGCCGATGGGGACACGCGATCTCAAGAACAACGGGCCGACATACGCGCTGCAGTACATCACGTGGCCGCGCACGAGCCGGACGCTCGATCTCGACGACGATTCGCTGAGCCTCTTCCCGACCCGCGGCTGGCGCGAGCAGTTCAAACGCGAGTCGATGCTCGGCCCCGCCGTGCCCGACGCGGCGCTGGTCTCCGGCGGATCGCTGCTCGATCCCCTCGACGCCGAACGACGGATCGCGGAGAACCTGGCGACACTCGACGCGCAGGTGCGCCTGATGGTCGAAGCATTCGACGTGCTCAGCGCCGACGACGTTGTGACGTACGAAGAGACCGCCGAGATGGTCGGCGGCGAGCGCGTAGACCTTCGTGCGCCGGGCTGGCGGGCGCTCTACCTCGATCAGAAGACGCGGTGGGAACGCGCGATCGAGGCCGCGACCGAGATCCGCCAATCGATGCGTCCGGATCTCGATGCGCTCTTCGACTTCACGCCGGAAGAAGCGAGCGAGGTGGCCAACCTCGAAGTGCTGATCGAAGACATGATCTCGGGCTTCAACCTGCTCGAGGCCGCGACGAGCGACGACCGGCGGTTCGGTGTGGAACTGCTACTCAGGCGAGGCGAGCGGGCGCAGGAGCTCTACGGCGCGTTCGACAACCCGCAGGCGTTCTATGACGTCGGAGCGGATCTGCTCGCGGCCGATGAAGGCGAGGCATGGTCCGATGTTGACCTCGAGGCATTCCTGAATCTCGGCGCCGACGCCTTCGCGGCGCTCAGCGAACGCTACGATCCGTTCGCCGCGCGCGCACCCATGCTCATGGAGCTCAACAAGGCACAAGTCACGCGGGTGCTGCGCCTGCACCTGTTCGTCGAGCGCGCGCCGCTGGCGGTCGCGGAGATCGACGCCGGGATCGAACGCATCGACGAGCTGCGAAAGAAGCGGTTCCGCAACCTCTTCGGCGGGAAAATCGTCTTCATCGGTTGGACCGCGACGGGCGTGGATGCCGACTTCATCTCGACCAGCATCGACACCAAAACGCCGGGCGTGTACGTACATATGGCCGTCGCCAACGCACTGCTCACCGAGCACACGCTGCGCATGGCGTCACGCTGGGCCGATGTGCTCACCGTGCTCGGCGCGGGGATCCTCGCGACCTTCGTCGCGGTGCGGTTCGGCGTCGCGATCGGGCCGCAGGTGCTCGTATTGCTGGCGCTGGCAGGTACCGCGATCTCCGGCGTCTTCTTCTGGGATTCGCAGAACCTCGTGACGCCGCTCGGCGCACCGCTGGTGAGCGGCTTCGTCTCCTGGCTCGCAGTCTCGATGCACCGGTTGTTCGTTGAGGAAGTCGGTCGCAAACGCACCGAGGAACGCTTCAAGAGCTACGTCTCGCCCGAGGTCGTGGACATCCTCGTCAACAACCCGAACCTCGACACGATGAAGCCGACGAAGAAAGAAGTCACCGTGATGTTCTCAGACATCGCGGGCTTCACGTCGCTCACCGAGAAGCTCGGCACCGAGCAGATCGCGGAGATGCTCGCGACCTACCTCGGCGCGATGACCGAGGAATTGCAGATCCACAAGGCGACGATCGACAAGTACATCGGCGATGCCGTTATGGCTTTCTGGGGCGCGCCGCTCGACGACCCCGACCACGCCCGGCACGCGGCCGAAGCGTGCCTCGCCCAGCTCGACCGCCTCGATCTGCTCAACAGCTCACACGCCTTTGCCAAAGAAGCGGGGGAACTCCAGATCCGCCTCGGGCTCGCGACCGGTGTCGTCAATGTCGGCGACTTCGGCAACCCGCCCAACAAGTCCGCCTACACCGTCATCGGCGACACCGTGAACCTCGCCGCTCGCCTTGAATCGGGTTCGAAGCAGTTCGGCACCACGGTGACCATCTCCCAGCGGACGCGGGACCTCATCGGCGAAGACATATTGGTCCGACCGCTTGGGCGGATCGTGGTGAAGGGCAAGAGCGAGCCGGAGTCCCTGTTCGAACTTATCGGACACCGAACACCCAAGGGCGAGCGCACGTTGGACTGGATCCAACTCACCGAAGAATCAGTGCTTGCATACATCACCGGAAAATTCGACGATTGTCTTGCAGGATTCGACCAGCTCGAGCGGGAGTTCGGCGAGAAGGCCCTCACGGGCATCTATCGCTCATCGATCGAGATGATTCGCGCGCAAGGCGGCCCTGGAGAGGAATTCGACGGAGCCGTCGTGCTGACCGACAAGTAAGGTGTATCCGAGGGACCTCGGACCAGGAGACTCGAACGTGCCCAAGAGCCAAGACACCCGCCTGATCGCCCTTTCGGCCGCGCTCATCCTCGCCGCCGCGGGCAGCACCGTGAGCGCGCAGGACGCCCAACCAGAGCCCGCCGAGCAGGCACCGGCTCAGCAGACGCAGCAGGGCGACGCCGCCGGCGCTGTCCAAGAGCAGGGCGAGGCGCGTGAGGTGAACCGCGCGGTGGTCGCGGCGATCAAGGGGCGTCCGACGGTGACGCTCCCCGGAGAGGGCGCACCGCAGCCACTCAAGGTCGGGCAGGTGCTCCCTGAGAACGCGATCATCACGACAAGCCTTCGTGATTCGGTTGTTCTGCGCGTCGGTGACAACCAGATCTTCACGGTTGAAAAGCTGACGAAGGTCGCGATCGCCGAGGCCTACAAGGACACCGATCCCGAGACCGGCGAATCGATCGATCGCACGACCCTTGATATGCCACTTGGCGACGTGATCTTCGACATCACCTCGACCGCGGCGCAGAACGACGTCAAGGTCCGCGCTCCGGACGCCACGCTCGCCGTGCGCGGCACGTTCGGTCGCATCACCGTGCGCGGCGGTTTCCCGACGGTCGCTGCGGTGGATCGCGGCAGCGTACGGTTCGGCGCGAACCGCGGCGTGCAGAACATGATCAGCGGCGGCGACGCAGCCAATACCGAGACCACCACCGCCGAGACGAAGGAAGTGGACACGGTCGTGGTGATCGGTTCCGACCAGATCGCGGCTGCGGAAGCTCCGCCCTCCTCAGGCACGGGCACGACGAGCGCCGCACGCGCGGTCATCAACAACCCCTCGACGGCGACGTCCTCGTCTTCCGGTACGGCGGGCACGTCGTTCCAATCCGCCGCGCAGGCCGCGCAGAGCGAGGTCACGGCGGGCCAGGACCAGATCATCAACCCCAATGCGCCGGTGAACCCCGGCACGGGCGAGCCCGCGAACCCGAACCTTCCACCTGTGGTGCCGCCGACGCCGCCCGTGACCCCTCCGACCACGCCCCCGGTGACGCCGCCCGACAGCGGTGACGGCGAGGACCCGCCCCCGTTCGTGCCCGATCAGCCCACCGAACCGATCATCCCGGTCGATCCCGGTGATGGCGGAGGAGGCGGCGGCGGTGGGGGTGGAGGCGGCGGCACGCCCGTCTTCACCACCAATGAGTTCCTCGACTTCCAGTTCGGGGACCTGCAGGCGCTCCGCGCCGTCCGCGTCTCGCCGCCCAGCAACCGTCCCGCAGGACCCGACAGCCCCGTCCGCAGCGACGACGGCTCGGGCGGCGCCGCCACCCAGTTCATCTCGCCCGACACGCTCCGCATCCTCTACGCCCGCGGCAGCGACGAGATCATCACCCTCGGCGGTGAGTTCTCCATCGGCAACACCTTCAACGAACTGCTCTTTGCCGATGTCCCGCTGAGCACCTTCGCCTCCTCGCCACCCACGTCGGCTCAGTTCCAAGAGCTGCGCCGGTTCACCGAGGGCGCGTTCGGAGACCCCGGCATCGCCGAGGGCTTCGGCTCGTTCACCGGTCTCGGCGTGGTCGGCGATTCCATCTACTCCCTCGTTGTGAACGATGACCCGTCCACGCTGTTCAACAGCCTGCTGACGGAAGTCCGCGAGAACGGTTCGATCGCCGGCGTCGCGTCGTTCGGCGAAGGGTCCGGTCTGCTCGCGCTCGACGGCTCGAACCGCACGGGCCGCCTCTACGCCGTCGGGTTCTCGGCGAGCGAACTCACGCAGCTCGGGAGCACAACGCTCGAGTCGGGCCGCATCTTCGAGCTCGATCCGCGCACCGGTGCGGTCACGAGGATCACGACGCTCGGCTTCGACCCGCAGTCGGTCGAGGCGGGCGATCTGGACGCCGCCGAGATCCTGACGCGCGCGAACATCACGGTCGATGGCGCGGCGTACACGCGCGAGCCCAGCACGAATCGCGACTTCCTCGTGATTTCGGCCTTTTTCGACGATGTCGAGGGCAGCGAACTCGTCTATGTGACCGTCGATCTCAACGCGACCACCTCCAACAACATCATCCGCATCGACTCGCAGGCGACGCTCGATATCAACGCGACGGTCGGTCTCGCGGGCATCAACGACGTCGCGGCGACATCGAGCACGCTGGCAGAGTTGGATGAGGGCGATCCGTCGCAGACCGACCGCGTGACGATCGATCGGTTCTTCGCCGATCTCGGCTACACGGGCGTCGTGGTGGACGACATCCTCCCGTTCGTTGCCGAGTCGCTCATCTCGGGCTCGGCCGACCCGATCGCGGCGCGAGCGGCGTGGCTCAACAACGACGGGGACATCCAGACCGCCCTGCGCCTGGCCCTCGTCAGCAACGTCGGCATCGAGGGCGGCGTCGGCGCTTCGATCTTCGATATCCGCAGCGGGCGTGCGCCCGGCGATGTCTTCGCGGGCAGCGAGGCCATCGGGAGCGTCAGCGAACTGATCGCGGTCGATACCGGCGCGCTGGACACGATCGGCGTGCAGATCCCCGGCGGTTCGACGTCGATCGAGTCGCTCAACGGTGTGGTTTCCCCGCAGCCCGTCGGCGGCGTTGCCACATCGCTCTTCGCCATCTCGCCCACCAGCACGGGGACGCTCCTGCTCGCCAACGGCGGGCAGACCTTCGCGTCGGGCAACAACACCCAGCTCAACGACCTTTATGAAGTCACCGTTGACCTGAGCATGCCCGGCGTCGGCGGCCCGTGGTCGCTCGTCGAGACCTTTGACAACGCCTTCGGTCCCAACGGCTCCTCGAACGCCGTCATCACGGGGCTCGGCACGCTCACCGACTTCAACGAGAACGAACGCCTCTTCGCCACGCTCTCGAGCTTCGACGCGGGCGGGCAAGGCGTGATGTTCGGCAACAGCCGCCTCTCGTTGCTCGACGTCGGGACCAGCGCGCTCGACGACGGCATCGTCACCGACATCGCCGGCTTCGGGCGCGCCGTGGAGCTCGAAGGCCTCGCCGCCGACAGCACCAGCGGGCTGCTCTACCTCGCGGGCCGATTCGACAGCATCGACCGGCCGCAGGGTGTGGAGTTCTCGAACCTGCTGCTCATCGAGCTCGACCCGGGCGACGGCATGCGTTCGCCGTACATCGAGAACGTCTTCTGGGGCGGGCAGGGCGACTTCGATCGCAACGCGTCCACGCTGGTGAGCGCGGACTTCGCCTCGCAGGAGTTCAGCCAGGTCGCACGGATCGCCGGTGTGGGTTCTGTGCTCGAGGGCGACACCTTCGCGCGGAGCCTCTCGATCGGGATCTACGACTCCGTCGATGAGCAAACGGGGGAGGGCAGCGGGCTCTACTTCGTCACCTTCAGCCCTTCGGGCAACGTCTCGGGTGACCTGAGCAACCCGCGTGTCCGCAGGCTCGACGCCGCCGACGACGCAGGGTCCGGCGCGTTCACGCAGCCCGCGGGCTTCGCCGGCACGATCGAGACCGACGCGACGTTCGCGGTCGGTGACATCGACGGCGCGCGCCTCGGCGGCGATCGACTCACCACCACGCAGATCGATGCCGCGAACATCGACCCGCTCTTCGCACGCACCGCGTTCAGCCAGCAGGCCGCCGAAACACCGGCGTTTCAGGCGATCTTCACGGACGAGTTCGTCCGCGGCTCCGCCGACCCCGGCTTCTGCCGCATCAACGCGTTGCTCACCATGGTGCCCGAGACCCTGATGAACAACGTCAACCGCGTGGACGGCACCGGTGCCGCTGCGCTCGATCTGCGCCAGCAGGCCGGCGTGGGTCACCCGTGCAGTTCGGGTGGTGGCGTGGTCATCGCGAACCCGCTGGCGGGTTCAGCGTCCGAGTGAGTTCACAACGATCGTGATGTCTTCGACGGTGACGTCGCCGCTGGCGTTGGTATCGCCGGGGGGGAAGCCCGCGCCATCGGTTTCGAGACCGAGGTTCGACACGACGAAGTTGATGTCCTGCACGCTGATCTGCTCGTCACCGTTCACGTCGATGCGCGACGGGAACTCGTAGCGGAAGTCGGTCACCATGAGCAGGTGGTCCGAAGCGCCGCTGTCGCCGGCCTGCATGCCGAGTTCATCGAGCAGCATCTGCGGGAGCCGGCGCGTGTCAACCAGGAAGCCGGAGGCCTGTGACAGTCGCTGAGCGTCGTAGGCGCACAGATCGAGGCGTCCGGGCTGGAACGACCCCGGCCCGGTGTTGCCGCCGATCCACGTCGCCGTTCCGATGCCGTCGAGTTCGGTGAGCAGCAGGTCGGTGAGCGCCGCGCCCTCGGGGCTCTCGAGCAGCGTGAGGGGCTGGCGCGAGCCCACGAGGTTCCAGTCGCCGATCACCACCACGGGGGCGTCGCGATACGCGTTGAGATGGGCGTACGGCGCATTCCACGAACCGGCGCGCATCTTGAGGATGGTGAGCGCCATCGCGCCGGTCTGGCGGATACGCCGGTCGTCTTCGCTGCTCCCGATCGAGCCGCAGCACTTGGGATGGATGCTCAGCACGATGACGGGGCCGAAGGGCAGGTCAACAACCGCGGCGGCGTACGCGCCGGTCGGCGTGCCGCTCCCAGGATTCTCTGACTCACCGGGGATCGGCGTCACGGGGTACGGGCTCGCGACCACGTTGTCGAAGTTCTTGTGTACGTTCCACGCACGCCCGTCTTCGAGCGGATCGACGCTCCCGAGAAACGTCGCGATCTGCTGAGCGTTCGAGTCGTACTCCTCTTGGAAGGCGTAGATCTCCGCGTTCACGCCATCGACCAGCCTGCCGATCTCTTCGGTCTGGCGGAAGTCGATGATCCCGCTCTGCAGCGTGTTGAGGCTCGCGATGCGGAACTCGCTGCCGGGCGCACGATTGGGCGACGCGAACGTCGGGGCGGGCAGCGGCGAGGTCTCGGCGATCGCCATCGCGTCCACCGTGTCGGAGCCCTCGAAGGCGACCTGTACCGTGTCGCCCTCGCTCACACCGAAGAGCGAGAGATCGATCCGCGCCTCGAACTCCGTGGCGGCAAACGTCGGCGCGGTCTGCAGGTTGAGAAAGTTCCAACCGATCGGACCGCCGTTGAGCGTGTTCGTGCGCGCGCGTGTGTCGATGCGCAGCGTCTCGCCGCTCGGGAGTTGGATGGTGATGACGAGCGTGCCGTCGCTCCCGCTACCACTCTGCAGGTTGCGCTCGCTACTGATGTCGAAGCGCAGGAAGAGTGTGCCGCCACGGAGGGTGGCACGCGCCTCTGTGACGTCGAAGGCGCCCGTTGCGTCGCCCGCGGGGTCGGTCACACCGACGGGGACCGAGGCCCAGTCGTCGAAGGTGCCGTCGAGCACGATCTGCTGTGCGCACGCGCTCGGTGCAGCGAGCAGGACACAAGCGGCGAAGAGTGACAGTCGGTCTGGCATGGCTTGGCTCCGCGGTTCGGGGGTCGCACAGCGTATCCGCGGACGCGCGATCGGTCACGGTTCGGGATCGATCGCACAAGCCAGGCGTCCCGCGAGCGCCGCGTTGGAACACGCGAGTTCGATGTTGGTCCGCAGGGTGGCGCCCGCGGAGACTTCGTGCAACGCCGCGAGCAGCGTCGGTGTGAGGTCGCGCGCGTGCGCGCCATTCGCGCTCGCCCGGGACGACGCCTCGCGGAGCCAACGTTCCCAGTCTTCTGCAGAGATCTCGGCTTCCGCGGGCACGGGATTCGCCACGACGATGCCGCGCCCCGTCCGAGCCAGTTCCGTGCGCACAAAGGCGCCGAGTTCGTCGATCTCGTCGAAGCGTGCATCGACGCGTGTACCGCTTGTGCGCCGGTAGAACGCGGGGAAGTCGTCGGTCCGCCACCCCACGACGGGCACGCCGAGCGACTCGAGCATCTCTCTCGTGGAGACGACATCGAGGATCGACTTCACGCCGCTCGCGACGACCGCGACCGGGAAGCGTGTGAAGGCGAGCAGATCGCTGGAGACGTCCCATGCGTCGCCGTAGCCCGGGTGGACGCCGCCGAGCCCGCCGGTGGCGAAGACGCGCACGCCGGCGCTCGCCGCGAGTTCCATCGTGGTGCTGACGGTGGTCGCGGCGTGCGAACCGCGCACCATGAGCACGCCCAGGTTGCTCGTATTCGCCTTGGGGACGTCCGGGGCGCTCAGCAGCGCATCGAGTTGGCGTTCGTCCACGCCGACGATCGGCTCGCCCGACACGACGCCGACAATCGCGGGATGCGCACCGGCGGTGCGCACCGCGTCACCCAATCGCCGCGCGAGCGCCGACGCGTCGCGCGTGGGCACGCCGTGAACCAGCAGCGTGGTCTCGAGCGCGACGGCGGGGCGCGGGATCCGGCATGGGATGGTGCTCGTCATGCCGCGCAGTATGACGCGATCAGACGACGCCCTGCTCGATCATCGCGTCGGCGACCTTCGCGAACCCCGCGAGGTTGGCACCGGCGGCGAGGTCGCCCGGCATGCCGTACGTGTCGGCGGCTCCGGCGCAATCCTCGTGGATCTGCACCATGATTTTCAGGAGCTCGGACTCGACGCGTTCGGCGTCCCAGCGATCGCGCATGCCGTTCTGCGTCATCTCGAGCGCCGAGGTTCCGACGCCGCCCGCGTTCGCGGCCTTCGCGGGGCCGTAGCCGATCTTCGCCTCGCGGAACTTCGTGACGGCTTCGACAGTCGAAGGCATGTTCGCGCCCTCGCTCACATACTTCACACCGTTCTTGAGCAGATTTGTCGCGTCCTCGCCATTGAGCTCGTTCTGCGTCGCGCTGGGGAAGGCGGCGTCCGCCTCGATCGACCAAATCGGATTGTGGCTCAGCGAGCGGTCCGACGCGGTGTACGTCGCCGACTTGAACTCGTCGGCGTACTCGCTGATCCGACCGCGCCGTTCGTTCTTGAGCTCCATGACCCACGCGAGCTTCTCGACATCGATGCCGTCCGGATCATGCACGAACCCGCCCGAATCGCTGAGCGCGACGGGCTTGGCACCGAGTTGAATGAGCTTCTCACAGGTGTACTGCGCGACGTTGCCCGAACCGCTGACGATGCAGCGCTTGCCTTCGAGAGACTCGCCGCGCGACTTGGCCATCTCGCGGCAGAAGTAGACGCATCCGTAGCCGGTGGCTTCGGGGCGGATGAGCGAACCACCCCACTTGGGATCTTTGCCTGTGAAGACGCCGGTGAACTCGTTGGCGAGGCGTTTGTACTGACCGAAGAGGTAGCCGACTTCGCGCGCCCCGACTCCGATGTCGCCCGCGGGCACGTCGGTATCCGCGCCGATGTAGCGGAAGAGCTCGTTCATGAACGAGTGGCAGAAGGCCATGACCTCGCGGTCGGACTTGCCCTTGGGATCGAAGTCGGCGCCGCCCTTGCCGCCGCCGATCGGGCGACCCGTCAGGGCGTTCTTGAAGATCTGCTCGAAGCCAAGGAACTTCAGGATGCTCTGGTTCACGCTCGGGTGGAAGCGGAGGCCGCCCTTGTATGGGCCGAGCACGCTGGAGAACTGCACGCGGTACCCGCGGTTGACGCGGACGTTGCCGCCGTCGTCAACCCACGGCACGCGGAACGTGATGATCCGTTCCGGCTCGAGCACGCGATCGAGGATCGCGTGCTCGCGATACTCGGGGTGCTTCTCGAGCGCGGGGCCCAGTGTTTCGAGGACTTCCTCGGCGGCTTGCAGGAACTCGCGCTCGTGCGCATGACGGTTGTGGAGCTGCTCGAGTGCTTCGGTCGCGTAGCTGTGGATCATCGAACCCCCTTGCTGAGCGGGGAGCGTATCTCGATCGGGTGGCTTTGCCCAGCGAGTGGGCCGCGCGGAGAGCGCGATACACTTGGCGCGTCGGGCGTGTAGCTCAGGGGCTAGAGCATCCGCTTTACGTGCGGAGAGTCGGGGGTTCGAATCCCTCCACGCTCACTTGTACGGGCGCGGCTTCGGTAAAGCGTTTCACCACATGCCGATGAACGGATTCATCCTGAACGCTGGCTATCTCATCGCCGCCGGCGTCACCGCGCCGTGGTGGATGCGCAAGAACCGCGGGGGGTGGCGTGAGCGCTTCGGACACGTCGCGCCGCTGCCGCCCAAGACCGCGCGACGCGTGCTCGTGCACGGCGTGTCGGTCGGTGAGGTTAATCTGCTCCGCCCGCTGATCGAAGCGCTGCGCTCGGACGGCGAGCGCGAGCCGGTGGTCAGTTCCACGACCGATACCGGGATCGCGCGCGCCCGGGCGCTCTTCGAGCCCGAGGTTCCCGTTGTCCGCTACCCGCTCGATTCGAGCGGTGCCGTCCGCCGGTTCCTCGACGCGGTCCGCCCCGATCTGGTGCTGCTCGCGGAGCTTGAGGTGTGGCCCAACTTTCTCGGCGCGTGCGCGCGCGCGGGCGTTCCGGTTGCTGTGGTCAACGGCAGGCTGAGCGAGCGATCCTTCCGCAGGTACCACGCGCTGCGCGGCGTGGTCGGCGGGATGTTCCGCGAGCTTTCGTTCGTGTGCGCACAGGACGAGACGTACGCCGAACGCTTCCGCGCGATGGATGCCGCGCGCGGGCGTGTGTTCGCGGTCGGGACGATGAAGTGGGACAGCGCCGCGAGCGGGGTTGAGCCCGCACCCGCGGAGGCGCTCGCTCGTGAACTCGGGGTCGATCGCGACAGACCGCTGGTCGTCGCGGGATCGACGGCACCGGACGAGCACGCACTGCTGCATGAGGCTGTGCCGGAAGACGTGCAACTGCTGTGCGCACCGCGTAAGCCGGAGTGGTTCGAAGGTGCCGCAGCGCACCTGCCCGGCTGCGTGCGGCGCTCTGCGCGAACACCCAAGGCCGGTGCGACGCGCTTCCTGCTCGACACAATCGGGGAGCTGCGCGCGGCGTACGCGCTCGCGGACGTCGTAGTGGTCGGACGATCCTTCGGCGACCTGCACGGCTCGGACCCGATGGAGCCCGCGGCACTCGCCAAGCCCGTGATCATCGGCCCACGCTTCGGGGACTTCGAGCACGTGACGCGCGCGCTCGTGGCCGACGACGCCATCCTCATCAGCGCACGCGAGTCGCTCGAGCGGGACCTGGGGGGGCTGCTCGCTGATCCGGCGCGTCGAGAAGCGTTGGGTGCCGCAGGAAAGGCGAGCGTTGAGCGCCATCGCGGCGCGACCGAGCGAACACTTGAACTCGTGCTGCCGCTGCTCGGTCCTGAGGTGCGCGCATGAATGACGTACCTGGCCATGGGAACCGTGCGAGGCTTCGCGAGGCGCAGCGGGTCGTCGTGAAGATCGGCTCGGCGCTGCTCACGAACGATTCGCCGACCATCGATCGCGCGTACCTGCACGACGCCGCGACGCAGCTCGCGGGGCTTAGCGCTTCGGGACGCGAGATCATCCTGGTTTCGTCCGGTGCGGTTGCCGCCGGCGTGGGGGCGCTGGACCTCGCGAGCAGGCCGGATGACGTCGCGAGATTGCAGGCGGCGGCCGCGGCGGGCCAGCCCGCGCTCATGTCGATGTGGCGGGAAGCCTTCGGCGTACGCGACGCCGCCGTGGCGCAGATGCTCTTGTCGCGGAGTGACTTCGACGAGCGCGACCGCTTCCTGAACATCCGCAACTGCGTCGCGTCGCTGCTCGATGTGGGGTGCTTGCCGATCGTCAACGAGAACGATTCCGTTGCGACAGAGGAGATTTCGCTCGGCGACAACGACCTGCTCGCGGCGAAGCTCAGCGCCGCCGTGCGAGCCGATGCGCTCGTCATCCTCACCACGGTTGAGGGCGTGCGCGATGAAGCGGGGGAGGTGATCCGTGAGGCCCCCGATGCCGATCAGCTCGCGGGCCACATCCGTGCGGGCGGGACACGCATGGGCCGCGGCGGGATGCGCACGAAGCTGCAGGCTGCGCGCGACGCCGCGCTCGCGGGCGTCACGACGGTGATCGCGGGCGGGCGCCCGATCACGAACCTCGCGCGCGTGCTCAATGGGGACGATGTCGGAACGCTCATCCCGGGTCTGGCGTCTCGCCACGGCGGTCGTCGGCTCTGGATCGCGCTCACCGCGACGCCGGCGGGGACCATCGACGTCGATCCCGGCGCGGCGAAAGCCATCTGCGTGCGCGGCGCATCGCTGCTGGCCAAGGGCATCACGGCGGTCACGGGGCGCTTCGACGCGGGCGATGTGGTCCTCGTGCGCGACGGGCACGGCAAAGAGATCGCGCGGGGCTTGTGCAACTTCGACGCCGCCGATCTGCGACGCATCATGGGGCGGGACTCTGCGGAGTTCGAGGGCATCCTCGGTCTGCGCACGCACGACGAAGCCGTGCATCGCGATAACCTCGCCGTCACCGGGCGGAGCGGGCCCGCGGCATGACGGCTACTTGGCGATCCGCGCGATCAGTCGCCACAGCGTGTGATGGTCGAGCGTGCGCTGCGTCTGCTCGTTGAACGCGAGCAGGACGGCATCGAAGTCCGCGGTATAGGGCAAGCGGTCGCGCTGCCCGAGTGATTCGACCTTTTCCTCGACGAGCGCGCGAAGCGTGGACTCTTCCTCGGGCGTGAGGTGGATCGCCGGCGTGCTGCCGCGACGACCGAGGCGTGGGAGCTTCCCGGCCTTTCGCAAACGCTGCAGACGCCGGAGCACGTCTCCCTCGGATTCGTCGGTCGAGATGTCGGCGTAGAGACGCTCGAACTCTGGCGTGTACGGCAGGTCGTCGAGCGTTCGCTCTGCGGCTTCGTACAGGGCGAGCAGGTTCCGGTCGTGCTCATCGTGAGGCGTTCGCTGGCCGAAGAGATCCGCATCTTCCGTGTTCATGCGCCAATCCCGTCCGGCTCGCGTTCGCCCTGCTGGAGCACGCCGCACCAAGGTTCGATCGCTTCGGCGGGTGACTCGGCGCACGTCAGGAAGCGCTTGGCGAGGCGTTCGAAGAGCGCATGCCTGCGGGCGTTGGCGATGCCGCCGTCGTAATGCCCGAAGGGCGTGATGAACCGCCACTTCTCCCCGGCGGGCGTGCCGAGCGCATTGAACACCGCGGCGGCGGAGGGCGCGGGCACCACGTCGTCCGCGCAGGCCAGCTTGCAGATCGTCGGTACGGCGATGCGCTTCGCGTGCACGGTGGCGTCGAACTGTCGCAGCGTGCGCCGGATGCGCGTTTCCTGATCTCGCCGGTCGCGGATGAAGTGTTCGATCTCGAGACCGCTGCCGGCGCGCGCGGATCGCTCGAGACGCCAGTCCCAGTCTCCGAACGTCGGGAGCCCGAGCGCCAGGCGATCCGGCGCTTCGCACGGGTTTAGGAGCGACGTCGCGATGACGGCGAGCCCGCCGCCGAACGACTCGCCGGCGAGCGATACCGGAAGGTGCGGCCACTGGGCGCGGGCCGCGCGCACGGCGAGCAGCACGTCGGCGACAGCGCCGCCCAGAATCCACGACTGTTCGTCTGCGAGCCCGATGGTGATGTACCCGGTGTCCACGGTGTCCGCGTCCGCGTCGCCCCATGTCGAACCGGGGTAGCCGCGCACGCGCACGTTGACGCACACGGCATCGTTCGGGCACCACGACACGCGTTCGGGGATGGTGGGCTCGTCGATGACGTAGCCGTGCAACGCGACCACTACGCAGCGGGGCGTCTCGCTCGGCTGGCTGATTCGGCAGCCGATGCGGGCACCTCCCACGCTTTCGAGCACGTGCGTGGCGAGGGCCGGCCCCGTGACGTCATGTTCGCCGGGCAGCGGGTCACGGAATGCCGGCACGACCGCGTCCACGCGCTCCTGCCAGGCGCACCAGAACTGCAGGAACCCCGGTGGCGGCGTCGGGTCGGCGACGTGCGCGAGCGTGGCCGCCGGATTGAGGCCGAAGTCGTCGGGGAGATCCATCACTCATACCCTAGCGGCGAGCGATCATGCGCGAAGACGAACTGCTCCAACGGATCCGACGAGATCATGGCGGCGAGCCGCCCGCGGGTGTGATCATCCCGCCCGGCGATGACTGTGCGCTCGTCCGCCCGAGTGGCGACGTGCTGCTGAGCGTCGATCAACTCATTGAGGGGCGGCACTTCGATGCGGAGACCGATGCGGACGCGGTCGGTCGAAAGGCGATGGCGCGGGCGATTTCGGACATCGCGGCGATGGCGGGGGCGCCGCTTTGTTCGCTCGTCGCCGCGAGACTGCGCCCCGGGCTCGCGCGCGGTGAGGCGCTCTCAGATGCCGTCAAGCGATGGGGCGAGCGGTTCGCCTGCCCGGTCGTGGGCGGTGATATTGCGACAGCAGAGGGGCCGGAAGCGTTGACCGTGACAGTACTGGGAACGCCGCACCCGTCGCGCGGCGCGGTCCGACGGGACGGCGCGGGCGATGGGCAACTCGTGTGCGTGACCGGCTCGATCGGCGCTTCGTTCGAGTCGGGGTATCACCTGTCTTTCGTGCCGAGGATCGACACGGGATGTGCGCTCGCGGATCGGTTCGGTGCGTCGCTCACCGCGATGATCGACATCTCCGATGGCCTCGGGATCGACGCGGGACGTCTCGCACGCGCCTCCGGCGTGCGGATCGAACTGGATGGAAAGGCGATCCCGCTGCGCGATCCCACCCGAGGCGTGCGGCGTGCGGTTGCCGACGGAGAAGACTACGAACTGCTCTTTGCCATCGATTTCCCGTCGCTTGACGCCTCCGTTGCGCGGGAGCTGGGTTTCACGGTGATCGGGCGTACGCGGCCAGGCAGCGGTTGTGTGCTGCACACGAGCGATGGTGACGCCGTCGAGATCGGTGCATACGGTTGGGATCACGGCGATCCGGAGGACCCATCCGCGTGAGCGAACGCGAATCCAACGTGCATCGTTCCCCGAGCGAGGAGGACCTTCGCGCCTTCGCGAGTGCTCTCGCCGATCGGTTGCAGGCGGGGGATGTTCTTACGCTGCGCGGTGAGCTCGGCGCGGGAAAGACAACGTTCGTACGCGGGCTCGCCGAGGGTTTGGGCATCGATCCGAACGACGTCAGCAGCCCGACGTTCACGCTCGTGCAGGAGTACACGCCAGTGGAAGGCGGCACCGGGCTCGTACACATCGACGCGTATCGCCTCGATCCCGACAGCGATCTGGAGTCGATCGGCTGGGAGGAACTTGCTGACGGCACGCGCATTGTCGCGATCGAGTGGCCGGACCGGCTCCCGCCCGGTTCAATCGCGCGTGCGATCGAGGTCATGATCCAGCACGCGCCGATCAACGGGCGCGTGGTTTCTGTGAAGGGGCTCGATGCACAGCACTCGGTCGCGCACGGGCCACAGGCGTGCCGCGCGTGCGGGAAGTTGATCCCGCAGGATGCGCCATCGTTCCCGTTCTGCGGCGAGCGATGCAGGCGGGTGGATCTCTCGGCGTGGTTCGACGGGCGGTACTCGATCAGCCGCGAACTCAAGGACGCGGACCTCGAAACCACGGACTGACGGTCAGGCGTCGTCGCCCGAGTCGCTCGCGCGATCGGTCGCGTAAATCTGGAAACGGTGCCCGCGTGGCACGAGGCCGAGGTCGGCGCAGATCCGATCGCGGATCTCGCTGAGCTCCGGCACGTTGATCGTGACGACCTCGTTCGTGTCGAGGCGGACGACCAGGTCGCTCGGCTGGTTGCCGTAGGCGAGTTGGTAGTGCGCGAGTTCGGAATCGAACAGGACCTGGCGGATGATCTGCGCCTCCTGCAGCAGCTTGATCGTCCGGTACACGGTCGCCTTGCTCACGCGGAATCCCTTGTCGCGAAGCATGGTCTGCAACTGATCGGCCTCGAAGAGCCCGTCGATCTCAAGGATCGCGTCAAGGATCTGCGCACGCTCCGGCGTGTACTTCTGCCCCGCGTCGCGCAGCGATCGACGGAAAACCGCGCAGAGCGGCTCCATGATCTCAAGATCACCCAGTGCGTCGTGATTCGAACCGCCGTTGCCGATGGGCTTCAAGTCCATATCAGCAGTGTACGCGGCGGACCGATCGTGCGGTCAGCCTCGACGCAGCCACGCGTGCAGGCGACCGGCGTCCCAGCAGTTCACGCAGCGGTCGGCGGGCAACGCCGCGCGCCGGGCGGTCGCGATGCCGAACCGCAGCTGCTCGAAGTCGTCGAGGCGATGGACGTCGCAGTCGATGGCGATCAGCGCGCCCTCGTCCAGCGCGATCCGCAGGTTCCGATCGCTCAGATCGAGCCGCATCCAGTTCGCGTTGAGTTCGAGCGCCACGTCGTGCTCGGCGGCGGCGCGGGCGAGTGCGCGGATGTCCGGTGCGAAGCCCTCGCGCCTCCCGATCAGCCGCCCGGTCGGGTGCCCGAGGATGCGCACGCTAGGGTGCTCGATCGCGCGGATGAGGCGGCGCGTGGCGTCGGCCGGTGACTGGTTCAGCGACGCGTGCGGCGACGCCACCACGTGGTCGAGTGCCGCGAGCAGTTCGTCGTCGTAATCGAGCGAACCGTCGGCGAGGATGTCCACCTCGCTCCCCGCGAGGATGGTGATGCCGTCGATCTCCTCGTTCGCGGCGCGCACAGCGTCGATGTGCGCACGCAGGCGGTCCTCGTCGAGCCCGCCAGCGATGACCGAAGACTTGCTGTGATCGGTCACCGCGATGGTGTGGAACCCGGCCTGCCTGGCGAGCCCCGCGAGCTCGACGATCGAAAGCTTGCCGTCGGAAGCCGTGGTGTGCGCGTGCAGTTCGGAAATGACCCGGCTGATCGTGATGATCTCCGGCACGCGCTCGGGCGAACCGTCGATGAACCAGTCTTCGCGCAGCTCCGGCGGGATCGTGGGCATTTCGAGTGCTTCGAAGATCGACGCTTCGGTCTCGCCGGCAATCGGTCCGACGCCGCGTGCTTGCGGCGGATCTGGGTTCTCCGGTTCCTCGTCCGGGTACAGCCCGTACTCGTTGAGCGTAAGCCCGCGGGACTTGGCGCGCGAACGCAGCGCGACGTTGAACTCCTTCGAACCGGTGAAGTACAGGAGCGCGGCGCCCCACGATTCGGCGGGCACGATGCGCAGATCGACCTGCAGCACCCGATCGCGCGCCTGGAGCCGGATCGATGACTTGGTCTCGCCCGACGCGATGACATTGTCCACGCCCTTCAGCGAAGTGAACGCGTTGCGCAGCGTGTCCGGCTCGGCGGTGACGGCGAGGAGATCGACATCGCCGATGGTCTCCGCGCCGCGCCGGAGCGAGCCGGCGCTCGCGAGCCGCTTGACGCCCCGGACGTTTGCCAGGCGATCCACGAGTGATTCGGCGATCGGCAGCGCGATCCCGAGCGGCGTGCGTCCCTTCGAACGCTTCTGAAAGTCGATCGCGTCGCGGATCCCCTCGACGGTCTTCTCGCCCATGCGCGGAACGTCGAGGATCGTTCCGTCGTCGATCACTCGTTCGAGATCGGCGATCGATTCCACGTTCAGCGTTTCCCACAGCGCACGAACGGTCTTCGCACCGAGACCGGGGATCGCGAGCACGTCGAGAAGCCCCGCCGGGGTGTTGGCGGCGAGCTCATCGAACTCGTCGATGTCGCCGGTTTCGACAAACTCGATGATCTTTTCAGCGATCTTCGAGCCGATGCCTGGCAGCTCGCCGAGCGCATCGGGATCATCGCGGGCCGTGTCGATGATCTCCGGATGATCGCGGATGGTGCGCGCGGCCTTTGCGTGCGCGTTCGCGCGGAACGTGTTCGCGCCGTGCAGCCGCAGGAGCGTCCCCGCGCGATCGAAGAGGTCGGCGAGACGCTCGTGGGAGCGGTCGGGCGTGGCCATCACGCGCCCTTCTTGCGTCCGCGCGGCTTTGATTGCTTCTCGGACTGGGTGGCCAGCCAGTGCCGAGCGAGTTCCGGGCCCGCGGGCTTCAGCAGTTCAACGATCATCCGCACATTGTCGCTCGGAGACAGCGTCGGCGACTCGAGCGGCTCGGTCGGCGGGCTGATCATCGGAGCGTGTGTCGCGTCCGTCACGGGCGGTGGCCTTCCGCGATTGGATCTCGGTTTCTGCCGAGACGCGATCCCGTGCACGCGATCGAACGTCGAGCGTCTGCACGAAACGTTCGAGTCTATCCACGCCCTCGGTCAGCCGCTCAAGAGCTTCCGCGGCGGCGTCCGGGAGTTCCGCGGAGTGCGCCCGGTCAGGTCGGAGAGCGAGCGGTCGGTCTTGCCCTCTGCCGCGGCGATCAACCTGTCGTGTAAGCCGTCGGAACCCATGGTCGCACGCTACTCGGATTCGAGCGGGCGCGACCTGCCGTACGAAGGGTATTAGACAACGTCCGCGAGCCCGAGCCCTTCGCCGAAGGCGCGGAGCATCCGTCGCTTGAGCAGCGCATCGCCCGGCTCATCGAGTGTCGGCGAGCGTTCGATCCACGCTTGCGCATCTCGCCGGGCCATCATGAGCAGAGGCACGTCGCGCGGGAACTCGGCGAGCCGGAACATCCCTCCGCCGGACTGGCGTTCTCCCACGAGCTCACCGGGGCCGCGGAGTTCGAAGTCGATCTCGGCGATTTCGAAGCCGTCGGTCGTCTTGACCATGGCATCGAGGCGCTGCTCGCCTTCCGGTGTGGCGGGGTCGCCCATAAGAAAGCAGTGTGCATCCCGGTCGCCCCGACCGACTCGCCCGCGCAGCTGGTGGAGCTGCGCAAGCCCGAAACGATCGGCGTGCTCGACGACCATGATGTTCGCGTTCGGGATATCAACGCCGACCTCGATGACGGTGGTCGCCACGAGGACCCGGATCACGCCGCTGCGGAAGCGTTCCATGACGGCGTCTCGCGACTCGGCGGGGAGCCTGCCGTGGAGGATCCCGAGGCGCACGCCCTCGAACGCGCCGGCGGCGAGGCGGTCGTGGAGCTGACGGACGCCGGTGCGCTCGTCGTCGCCTTCGATCGCGGGCGCGACGTAATACGCCTGCTCGCCAGCGTCCACGAGCGCGCGCACGCGTGCGTCGATGCGTTCCCGATCGGCGAGCGGGTGGCGTTCGGTCGTGGTGATTCCGCGTCCCGGCGGCGGCGCGTCGATTGTCGAGATATCAAGGTCGCCGAAGAGCGTGAACGAGAGCGTGCGCGGGATGGGCGTGGCGGTCATGACGAGCGTGTGCGGGAGCGTGGCGTCTTCGCCGTGCTCGCGCATGGTCGCGCGCTGCACGACGCCGAAGCGGTGCTGCTCGTCGATCACGTTGAGCGCGAGGCTCTTGAACCGCACGCGTTCGCCGAGCAGGGCGTGTGTACCAATAACGAGATCGACCTCGCCGCGCGCGATGCGCGCGCGCACGCGCTCGGAGTCTTCCGCGGGGAGATTGCCGGTCAGCAGCGCGATCCGTACGTCCGAGCCACGGAGCATGCCGCGGATTGTCGCGTTGTGCTGCTCGGCGAGGAGGCTCGTCGGCGCGAGCAGCGCCGCCTGTGCCCCAGAAGCAACGGCCATGAGCATCGCGTACAGCGCGACGACCGTTTTGCCCGAGCCCACGTCACCCTGGATGAGGCGGCTCGCGGGGCGGGTGCGCTGCAGGTCGCGGATGACGTCCCGCAGCGCGTGGTCTTGCTGCGGCGTCAGTGCAAATGGGAAGCGTGCGCGGATGCGCTGATCGACCTTGTCGTCCCAACGCAGCGCCGGTGCGGTAGTGGAGCGTTCGACCAGCGAGCGTCGGAGCGCGAGCCCGCTCTGCAGCATGAGCAGTTCGTCGTAGATCAGGCGCCGACGGGCTTCGGTGATGTCCTGCTCGCTCCGCGGGGCGTGGAGCATGCGGTACGCGTTGCGCAGCGGCGGAAGTTCACGCTCCGTGCGCAGATCGTCCGGCAGGTGGTCTTCGATCTGTTCGAGGGCATCGTCGAGCACCGACGAGACCACGCGCTCGATCGCCCACACGGGCAATCCCTCGGTCGTTGGGTAGACCGGGCGGAGTCGTTCGTCGCGCGCGTCGGGCTCATCGCGGTCTTCCGAGATGATCTCGATGCGCGGGTTGACGATCTGCAGGGTGTCGCCGCGGCGTTTGGACTTGCCCTGCACGCGAAGCTGCATGCCCCGCGAAATCTTGCGTGCCATGTAGGGCTGGTTGAACCAGATGAGATCGAGGCGTCCTGAGTGGTCGTGCAGCACGGCTTCGAATCGCGGTCGCGCGCGCCCGAACCGCGCGGCGCCCGAGGTCGCGGTGACTTCCCCGCGTGCGCTCACCACGGCGTCGGCGGCGAGGTCTGCTATGGAAGCCTCGGCCTCTTCGCGTTCGTGGCGCAGCGGCATGTGATCGATCAGGCGACCGACGTTCGTCAACCCGAGGCGGACGAACCCGGGCACCCAGTCTCGACGCACGCCGGGCAGGCGGTCGATCGGCGTGCGCAGCTCGATCGTGCCCGGATCGCTCATTCAGTTGGCGAGGATCACGATCTCGACGCGCCGGCTCTCCTTCTTGGAGCCGCGCGGCTCCGCAGGACCGAAGCCCGCGATGTACATGCGGTCTTTACTGATCCCCCGGGTGGCGAGGTACTCCTCGACCGCGAGCGCGCGCTCGGCGCTCAGACGCTCGTTGGTCTTCCAGCCGGACTTGCGGATCGGGTCAGTGTCGGTGTGCCCCGCGATGCGGATCTCGTTGCCCGCGTATCGGCTGTTGATCACGCTCGCGATCCGGTCCAGCGTCTGCTTCGCGTCGTTGCGGAGCGTGACCTTGCCCGAAGAGAAGAGCACGTCGCCCGCGACCTCGACGACCAGGTCGGCGTTGCGGCGGGACACGTTCGTGCCCTCGATGCCGCCGAACCCGCCGGCGTCCGTGGCCTGCGCCCCGGCGGTCGGGCGCGACGAGAGACGCGTGCGGAGGTCCGAGTTCTCGCCGATCGCTTCGTCGCGTTCCTGCTCGATCAGTCGGCGCGCCTCTTCGCTGGTGCGGAGCGCGTCCTCGAGTTCGCCGTAGCGGTCGCGGAGTTCCTGGTTCTCGGCGGTGAGCTCTTCGAGCGTGGGATCGATGCCGTCATCGCTTGCGCAGCCGACGGCGGTGATCGAGAGGAGCATGCACGCGAGGGCGGATCGAGCGGTCGAGAGGGGCCGGAGCCGCATGAGGTCACTCCTTTGTGTTCGCGGTCGCGAGAACGCCCAGTCCGTTCGGGCGTCGCAGACGCAGAATAGCCGGTGTCGCGTGCTCCCGCACTCAGGGGAGGTCGATCGGTCGGCTGACGACCAGCGAGAGCACGCCTTCGAACCACGGTTTGAAGAGCACGACCAGCAGCGTTGCCGCGGCGAGGTGGGGTCCGTACGGCAGCGCCGTGCCTTCGACCTTGAGCACCGACTTGAGCAGCGGAGACAGCAGCGCCCAGGCGATCCCGAAGAAGGGCGCGACAAAGAAGGCGATGGTGGGATCGATCCAGCCGACGATCGCGCCCGCGCCGGCCATGAGGTAAACGTCTCCGATGCCCATGGCTTCCTTGCCGATCGCGAGCGTCCCGAGGATGCGCACACCCCAGACGACGCCCCCGCCGGCGAGCAGACCCGCGAGCGACGCGCTGAGCGCCTGCCACCAGAGCGGGCCGGCGACGAGCCCGCTCGGCGCGAGCCACCACACGAGCGCTGCCAGCGCCGCGGCGGGGAGCAGGAAGAGCACTTCACGCATCGTCTCCCGGCGCGCGTGAGGGTACGAGACCCAGATCGGGTCATCGTCCGATGCGCCGCCCGAGAAGAGCGCCCGGAGCAGGACCCCGACGACGAGCCCGATGACCGCACCGACCGCCGCGCCCTCCCCGGGAAGGCCGCGATTGATTCCGACGGCGAACCCCATGAACATCAAGGCCAGAGCCGGCCCGGTGAGCATCAGTACGTTGGAGAGCAGCTGCAGCACGCTCGGTCCGGCGGGGTTTGACGGCTCCGGTTGGTTCTTCTCCGCTTCGATCGCGGCCTTCTCCCACTCCGCGTAGTCGTGGTAGCTGGGCTTGAGCACACCGATCCGCTGGAGCGCGAGCGAGAGCAGCAAGCCCGCGCACGCGCCAGCGCACGCAAGCGCGACGCGTAGGGGCACGACGGGGATCGTCCACGCGTGCTCGGAGACCGCGCGCGAACTCGCGGCGAGCGTGCCCGACGCGGTCCGCTGCATCGCGAAGCCGAAGGCGGTGTGCCCGACAACGCCCACGACCATCATGAAGAGGGGGATCACGAGCGGGATCGTGAACGTACGCGCATCGATGAGCGTCGCGGCGATCAGCGCTGCGACAAGCGCGTAGATCATCGCGAGCATGGGCCAGACGCGGCGCAGGCGTTCGCCCGCCCACTCGGGCTCGATAGCCTCCGCCGAGAATCCGGGCAGCACGCCGAGCACGCTCGGATCCATGAACCAGGCGGCAAAGATGAGCCCGAAGAGCAGCCCGACGAAAGCCTCGACGAGCGGGTACTCCGCCGAGACGCGCGACTTGCAGAACCGGCACTTCCCGCCGAGCGCGAGCCATCCGAAGACCGGGATGTTCTCACGCCAGGTGAGCCGGGTCTCACAGTGCGGACAGGCCGAGGGCGGCGAAACGACGTCGAGACCCTTCGGAAGGCGGTAGACCAGCACGTTGAGGAACGAACCGACGATCGCGCCGAACGCCGTGAAGAAGAGCAGGGCGGTCCATGCCATCGAGAGTTGGAGCATCTCGAGCGAGTCGGTCACGCGTCGTCTTCCGCCTTGGCGATGGTGAGCTCGTTCACGCGTTGCTCGGCGCGTTCGAGCACGTCGCGGCAGTGCGCGAGGAGCGAGACGCCGCGCTCGTAAGCCTTGATCGACTCATCGAGCCCGAGGTCTCCGCGTTCGATCTCTTCGGTGATGCGTTCAACGGCTTCGATGGCGTCTTCGTAGGACAGCTCGTGGACTTCACTCGTCTGGGACTTTGAAGATGACTTCTTCTTCGCCATGGGTGCAGCCTAGCGATCGGTGTCGGGTTCCGCGTCGTCGAAGAGTGACGGGTGGTCGCGGTGTGACCTTGCCCGGCGCTTCGGGCGGGGTTTCCGTGGCGGCGTGGGAGACACGCCCGATTCGGATTCGACGACCGATCGCACCGTCCCGTCGGCGAGGCGGGTGACCAGTGTCTGCCCGGCCGTCGCGTCACGCGTTGCGCGCAGGAGCCCGGCCCCTTCGACGGTCGTGATCGAGTAGCCGCGCGCGAGCACCTCCATCGGGCTCACGGCGTGGAGCTCGCGTTCGAGCGCGAACACCTCGGCATCGCAGCGTTCGAGGCGGAGGCGGAGCGCACGCGTGAGCCTGCGCTGCAATTCCTCCACTCGCGAGGCCCGCCGAGCGAAGGCGACGTCGGGCCTGTGGGCGGCGAGCCGCGACGAAAGACGGTGCGTGTGGGTGCGGTCAGACTGGACCCGCGCTCGCAGCGCGAACGCCATCGCGTAGGCGGCGGTCTGCACGCGGTCGCGGGCGCGATCGATCACCAAACGGGGGAATCGGACCGGGCCGGCACCGGCCGCTGCGTCCAGTCGAGCGCCGGCGTACTTCAGCAGACGCTGCATCGCGCTGCGCAGTCGCCGGGCCATGTGCTGGTGCTCATCGAGCAGCGCCTTTGCGTCGGGCACGAGGCGCATCGCGGCCTGGGTCGGCGTGGAGGCGCGCTCGTCGGCGACGAGCTCGACGATCGTGGTATCGGTCTCGTGGCCGATGGCCGCGACGACGGGGATGGGCGACTCGAGCACGGCCTTTGCGAGCGTGCGGTCGTTGAAGGCCCAGAGATCTTCGACGGAGCCGCCGCCGCGGGTGACGATGATCGCGTCGATGCCGCGCTGCGAAGCGATGCGCCCGACGCCTCGGATCGCGTCGGTGACTTCGCGGGCCGCGGAGTCGCCTTGGACGCGGACGTCCACCGTCAGCAGTTCGATGGCGGCGCAGCGATGCGCCGCGGTGGCGATGACGTCGCGGAGCGCCGCGCCGCTGCTCGATGTGATGACGGCGATCCGACGCGGGAACGTCGGGAGCGGGCGCTTGCGCGCGTCGTCGAACCAGCCGAGCGCGCGGAGCTCGTCGCAGAGCGCGCGGAAGCGGGCGTCCACGCCGCCGACGCCGACGGTCTCGATGGTCTCGACGTAGAGCTGGATGCGTCCCTGCGGCTCGTAGAACCGGACGCGTCCTGAAGCGAGGACGAGGGTGCCGTCGGGCGGGAAGTCGCGTACGCCGCGCAGCGCCGACGCGAACATCGCGCAGCCGATCGCGGCGTCTTCATCCTTGAGCGTAAAGTAGGCGTGCGTGGTGCGTCGGAGCCCGCTGATCTCGCCCATCACACGGACGCGCCCGCTCATGCCGCCCTCGACCGTTGCCGCGATGCGTGTCGCGAGCTCACGGACCGAGAGCGCGCCCCCGGGTGAGCCCCGCTCGGGTTCGCGTGCGGGTCCCGCGAGTCGCTCCGGGTTGAAGGGCAATCGACCGGTCATCTGTGTGCTCTATCATCGCGGCTGATGAGCACGACGCAACGCGAGGACATCCTGCACCGCGGAGCGAAGTTCGACTTCGCCCGCGTCACCATGATCGGTCGGGGCGGCTCGGAGATCACGCGTGAGGTCGTCCGTCACCCCGGCGCGGTGTGCGTGTGCCCGCTGCTGGAGACGCCGGAGGGCCCGCGCGTCGTGCTGATCCGCAATACCCGGTTCACGATCGACGAGACGCTCCTCGAACTTCCCGCGGGAACACTGGAGGCGGGCGAGGATCCCGCGGTCGCCGCCACCCGCGAACTGGAAGAGGAAACCGGGTACCGCTGCGAAGGTGTCGAACCGATCGGCACCTTTCTGACCACCCCCGGTATGACCGACGAGGTGATGCACGCGTTCGTGGCGACCGGGCTCTCGCACGTCGGTCAGCGGCTCGAGGCCGACGAACGCATCGAAGTCGAGCTGATGGCGACTGGCCGAGCGATCGAATCCGTTGTGAGCGGCGAGATGCGCGACGCCAAGTCGATGCTCACGCTCTTGCTCGCGCTGCACAAAGGCCTGCTCGCGGGTGGAGGCGGCGCGTGAACTGGTCGGGCGGGGATCTCGGTGCCGACTCCGGACGCGGGCGCGCGTCGCGGTTTTTCGCTCGCGTGTTCGAGAACCCCGAGAACCCACTGGGGTGGTCGGTCAAGGCCTTCGCGATCGATGGCATCACGGTGCGTGTCCACATCGCGACGCTCATCTACGTCGTGTCGATGCTGCTGTGGTCCATCCCGTCGAGCAACGCCGGCATCATCTACATGGTCATGGCGATGGTCTCGCTCGTGGTGATCGTGACGGCGCACGAGTTCGGTCACTGCTATGCGTGCCGATGGGTCGAGGGCGAGGCGGACCGGATCGTTCTGCTGCCCTTCGGCGGGCTGGCGTTGTGCCTGCCGCCCAACACGTGGCGCGCGAACCTGATCACGACGGTCGGCGGGCCGGCGGTGAACGTCGCGCTCTTCCCCGTGTCATCGATCGGGCTCATCATCGCGGGCGCGGGTGAGCACGTGCTCTTCAACCCGCTGAACCCGATCGGGACGCTCGTGCTGCTGGGCAGCGAGAGCGGCTCCACGCTCGCGACCTACGCGCTGACCGGGCTCTGGTGGTTCCATTACATCAACATCATCATCCTCGGGTTCAACGTCTTGCTGCCGATGTTCCCGCTCGACGGTGGGCGCATCGTGCAGGCGCTGCTCTGGAAAAAACGCGGCTACAAGGAGGCGACGGAGATCGCGGTGCTCCTCGGGTTCGCCGGCGCGATCGTGCTCGGCATCGTGGGCGTGGTGGCCAACGAGACCATGCTCCTGGTCATCGCACTCTTCGGTGCGTGGGCCTGCTGGGTCGAACGCAAACGCGTGCGCGGCGAGGTTGAACTCTCGGCCGCGGGCGGGCTCGGCGGCATGACAGGCGAACAATCGTGGGCCGTGGATAACGAAGACGACACCGCGCGCGAACCGAGCAAACGCGAGATCAAGCGTCAGCAGCACGAGGCGGCGGAGCAGGCCGAACTCGATCGCATCCTCGCCAAGATCAGCGAGGGGGGCATGGACAGCCTCTCGCGCGTCGAACGCGCGACGCTCAAGAAGTCAACGGAGAAGCGGAAGAAGCAGACCCGGTAAGATCCGGAGTGTCGGCGGACGGACCTCGCCGACTGTGAGCACGCATGGGTATTTACGATCGTGACTACATCAGGCCGCAGCCCAACGCGCCGCGCGGCGGCGGAGGCGGCGGTGGATTCTCCGGCGGTGTCGGTGCGCTGCGGCGCATGTCCGTCACCAACCTGCTGATCCTGATCAACGTGCTCGTGTTCTTCGCGGATCTCGGCGCGACGACGGTTGTCGGATT
>JBCDCB010000010.1:0-68929 GCA_039182735.1 Planctomycetota bacterium | reverse complement strand
CGCGCCAGCGCCGGCTTCAGCACGTTGGACGTGTCGATCGCGCCCTCCGCACCGCCCGCACCAACGAGCGTGTGCAGCTCGTCGATGAACAGGATCAGGTTCTGCGCACGCCGAACCTCGTTCATGACGGCCTTGATCCGCTCCTCGAACTGCCCGCGGTACTTCGTCCCCGCGACCATCATCGCCAGGTCGAGCACGACCAGGCGACGCTCGTGCAGCAGGTCGGGCACCTCCTGCGAGATGATCTTCTGCGCCAGGCCCTCGACGATCGCCGTCTTCCCGACGCCCGCCTCGCCCAGCAGCACCGGGTTGTTCTTCGTGCGCCGGCACAGCACCTGGATCACACGCTCGATCTCGCGCTCGCGCCCGATCACCGGGTCGAGCTGCGACTCACGCGCCAGCGCCGTCAGGTCGCGGCTGAACGAATCCAGCGCGGGCGTCTTGCTCTTGCCGCGCGCGCCCTGCTGCTGCGCCTCCTGCGGGCCCGCGGGCTCGCCCTCCTGCTGCCCGACCCCGGCCCCGAGCAGGTTGAGCACCTCCTCGCGGACCTCTTCGAGCTTGAGCCCGAGGTTCATCAGCACCTGGGCCGCTACGCCGTCCTGCTCACGGAGCAGCCCGAGCAGCAAGTGCTCTGTCCCGACATAGTTATGGTTGAGGTTCCGCGCTTCCTCGATCGCGTACTCGATCACCTTCTTGGCGCGGGGGGTCTGCGGGAGCTTGCCCATCGTGACCGTCTCCGGCCCGGAGTGGACGAGCTTCTCCACCTCGAGCCGGACCTTCCGCAGGTCCACATCGAGGTTCTTGAGGACGTTGGCGCCGACGCCCGAGCCCTCCTTGACGAGCCCGAGCAGGATGTGCTCGGTCCCGATGTATTCGTGGTTGAACCGCTGGGCCTCCTGATTGGCCAGTGCCATCACCTTGCGGGCCCGGTCCGTGAATCGCTCAAACATGCTCGCCTCCTAAGGGCTGGGGCGACTCTGAATCACAACGCACCCTGATTCTACGCGACGGCGTCGTCCGCCCGTACGCACAGAACCCACACCCTGAAGTGCGAAGCCCGTGCCCGTCGCAGACGGGGCTGGCGCGTCCGAAACACGGGTATCGGCCCGATCGGGCCCGCGATCCCACCCATTCCTGCCGGATCGGCAGGCAACCACCCTTGACGAGCACCGTACCGTGAAGCGGTGCATCGACTCGCCCTCATTGTGATCGCCGCGCTCGCGTCCCTCGCCGCGACCGCGCCCGCCGACGCCTTCACCGACTCCGTCACCCCTCTCGACGAACCCGTCCGCGTCGCCTTCCGCACGCTCGGCGATAACGCCCGAATCCGCGGCGAAGTCGTCGGGATCAGCGACACGCGCTTCTGGCTCGCGACCAACCGCGACGCCGACGCCGGGCTCGCCCCCGAACCCGACTCGTTCGCTTGGGCCGACCTCGAGCCGCGCGACGCCTTCAACATCCGGCGGAAACTGCTCGACGCTCGCCCCGGGACGGGCGCGGCAGACTGGGTCCGCCTCGCGCGCGACATGCTCGTCGCCGCCGACGATCCTCGGACACCGCCCGCCCCCACCGCGCGCCTCGCGACGCGCGCGCTCACCGTCGCCAAGCGCCTCGAACCGTCGCTCGCGGACGACCTCGACGCCATCGCCCGCGCGATCACGGCTCGCGGTTCCGGCCCCTTCGACGACGCGCTCGATCGCCTCGACAGCCTCATCGCCCCGCCCGATGAGCCCGGCACGGGCGACGACGCGGATCAGCGCAGAGGCGCCATCGACTTCCAGACAAACGCCAACGCCGACGCCCCGCCGTGGGCCGCGCTCACCGACGAAGAACACGACGCGCGCACCAAGTATCTCCGTGAGGTCTCCAGGCAGATGCTCGCGACCATCGGCATGCGCCTCAACCCCGTCGAGACCCGCCACTACCTGCTCTACTCCGACCTCCAACCCGCCGAGCTGCGCCGCTGGGCCCGCGTGCTCGACGGGATGTACGACACCCTCTGCACGACCCTCGAAATCCCGCTCGAATCGCGACTCTTCGCCGGCAAGTGCGTCATCTTCATCTTCCGCGAACGCGCCACGTTCCTCGCCTTCGAGCGCGGCGCCTTCAACTACGACGCCACCCGCGCCGCCGGCGTCTGCCACATGCACGGCGAGAACGTCTTCATCTGCTTCTACCGACAAGACAACGAAGCGGACTTCCAAAGCGTCCTCGTGCACGAGACCGTCCACGGGTTCATGCACCGCTACCGCTCGCCGCACCGCCTGCCGACGTGGGCCGACGAGGGCCTTGCCGACTACGTCGCCGGCCACCTCACACCCGTCTCGCAGGAGCCACAGCGCCACTGGACCGTCGCGCAGCGCTACGTCAACAACGGCGGCAGCCCCATGGAAATCATGAACCAGACCTACCGCGACGGGACCTGGTTCAACCAGTACTCCTACCCCGTCTCCCACATGCTCGTCCGCTTCATGCTCAAGCACGAGCCCCGCGCTTTCAAGCTCTGGATCGACGACATCAAGCGCGGCGAAGACTGGAAAGCCTCTATGGCCGATCGCTTCAACGTCGATCCGCCCACGCTCGCGCAGGGATTCGCCGACGACATCCGACGCGAACCCGGATACCGCAAACTCAAGTGAATGCCCGCTCGGCATACGATCGCGGCGTGCGCGCGCCACGCTCCATCGCCGTCACCGGCATCGGCTCCGTCTCGCCACTCGGCGTCGGCACGCGCGCCTTCATCGAAGGGCTCCGCGCCGGGCGCAGCGCCGTCCGCCCCTTCGACGGCGACACGCACAACATCGACGTCCACACGCTCGCCGATTGCCCCGACTTCGACCCAGCCTCCGTCATGTCGCACGCCGACATCAAGCGCGTCCCGCGCCTGATCCCCATGGCCCTCGCCGCCGCGCACGAAGCGCTCGACCACGCACGCCTCGACCTGCACGCCTCGCAAGAAGACGTCGCCCGATCCTGCGCGCTCCTCCTCGGCACCGGGGGCGGCGGGATCGACTTCACGCTCGACCAGGCACAAACCGCCTACGCCGAAGGCGCCGACAGACTCCGCAAACAGCCCTCGCTCTGGACCATCACCAACGCCACCCACGGCAACCTCTCGGGCGAGCTCAGCATCCGCCTCGGCGCACGCGGACCATCCCTCTGCGTCTCCACCGGATGCGCCTCGTCCAGCGACGCCATCGCCCACGCGCGCGACCTGCTGCTCAGTGATCGCCCGGGCTCGCCGGCCATCGCCATCGTCATCGGCGCCGACGCCCACGTCCGCTGGGAAACGCTGCACGGCATGGACATGCTCGGGTGCATCACCAACCGGCGCGACGATCCCGCCTCCGCTTCGCGCCCCTTCGACGTCTCACGCGACGGCTTCGTCCTGGGCGAGGGCGCGTGGGCACTCGTCCTCGAAACGCACGACTCCGCGCGCGCACGCGAAGCGCTGCCCATCGGCGAGATCATCGGCGCCGGCGCCACCTGCGACGCCTTCCACCGCGTCCGTCCCGATCCCACCATGCGCGAGTGCGCCCGCGCCATCCGCCACGCCATCGAAGACGCCGCGATCGAACCGACCGACGTGGACCTCGTGCAGTACCACGGTACCGCGACCAAACTGAACGACGAACTCGAGACCATCGCCCTCCGCGCCGCCTTCGAAGACCACGCCGACCGTCTGCGCGGCTCATCCATCAAGTCCATGATCGGGCACCCGCAGGGCGCGTGCGGCAGCGCGAGCGTCGTCGCCATGCTCGGCGCGCTGTCACACGACGAGCCTTTCATCCCCCCCACCATCAACCTGCGCGAGCAGGACCCGGCGTGCGACCTCGACTGCACACCAAACGAAGCCGCACCCATCGACGCGGATCGTGCGCACGTCACGCTCGTGAACTGCCTCGCCTTCGGCGCGAAGAACAGCGCCCTGCTGCTCAGAACGCCGGCGCGCCGCTGACCACCTTGCCGTCGTGCAGATGGACGATGCGATCGGCACGGTCCGCCGTGGCACTGTCGTGCGTGACGATGACCATGGTCTGCCCCTGCTCGGCGCGGTACGCCATGAGCGCGTCGAGGATCGACGCCCCGGTCTTCGCGTCGAGGTTCCCCGTCGGCTCATCCGCCAGCAGCACATCGGGCCCGTTCATCAGCGCCCGCGCGATCGCCACGCGCTGGCGTTCGCCGCCAGAGAGCTCGCGCGGTTTGTGGCGCAGGCGATCACCCAGGCCGAAGCGCGTGAGCGTCGCCGTTGCGCGCTCGCGCAGCGCCGATCGCTGCGCCAAGAATGCCAGCCGGTTCAGGCGCACCATCGACGGCAGCAGCGCGTTGTGCAGCACGTCGAGCTCGGGCAGCAGGTGATAAAACTGGAACACGAACCCCACGCGGTCCGTGCGGTAGCGGTCGAGCCCGCGCCCGCCCATGCGGCGCAGGTCGCCGCCCTCGAACGTGATCGGCCCGCTGTCCTTGTCCGGGCGATCAAGCCCGCCCAGCAGGTGCAGCAGCGTGCTCTTGCCGCTGCCCGACGCGCCGAGCACCGCGACACACTCGCCCGGCGCCACGTCCAGCGAACACCCGTGCAGCACCGGCACCGTGACCTTGCCCAGGCGATATGTCTTGCGCACGTCGCGCGCGCGCAGCAGCGGTTCCTGATCGGCGCTCGCAGCGCTCGCGGCGTGTTCGTCGAGCATCGTCATTCGAACCTCAGCGCGCGCACGGGGTCCATCGTTGCGGCGCGGATCGCCGGGATCAGCGCGCCCAGCAACGCCGAGCACATCCCGCCGGCGGCGACCGCGAGCGCTTGCCACGGCACCACGCGGGCCGGGATCTCCGTGAAGTAGTACGTCGCCGGGTCCCACACCACGATCCCGAGCGCGCGCCCGAGCCACTCGTGGATCGGGTTGATGTTGTCCACGATCACGATCGCCAGCGCCAGCCCGCACACCGAACCGACCACACCGATCGCGAGCCCGTAGCGAAGGAACAGCCCGATGATGCCGAGCGTGCTCGCGCCCACGGCGCGCAGGATCCCGATGTCGCGCGTCTTCTCACTGATCATCGACCAGAAGATCGCGAAGACCAGGAAGACCGCCGTCAGCGAGACGATCAGGAAGAGCAGCAGGATCAGCCCGATTTCTTTCTCGACCGCCTTGATGAACGAGGAGAGCCCGGGCTTGTCGCGCCAGACGTAGATCCAGTTCGCCGCGAGGCTCGGGGGCGGCGCATCCTCGAACTCGCGCGCGAAGCCGAAGTAAATCTCCTCCACGCGCGCTTCGAGTTCCGCCGGCGTCACGCCCTCGACCGCGCGCACAAGAATGTTCGTCACCCGTGCCGGCTCTTCGCCCGACGCCTCGACGACGAATGACTCCTCGCCCGTCACCGGATCGACCGCCACGCGCACGCCGCCGCCCGATCCGCCCTGCGACACGCGCCGACCCGCGTGCATGTTCAGCAATGGCTGCAGCACGTCGAGTGGCATCAGCACGTAGTTCGCATCGACCTCGTACATGCCCGTCGTGAACTCGTTCGCGACCGGCAGCTTCCGCGACTGCACGTTGATCGCCACCCCCGCCTGGCTCAGCGGCAGCACCGTCAGCGACACCTCGCGATCGGGCAGGAAGAAGTCGTTGTTCAGCGGCACCAGGAACCCCGCCGGGTCGCGGATGTTCCACCGGCTGACCTGCGTGCCCACGACCACCGCCGGGCGCAGCTCATCGGTCTCCGGGTCCTTCTCGAGCAGGCGCGAGCCCTCTTCCAGGTAGAACGCCATTTCCGGCTGGTGCGTGTTCCGCAGATCGCGCCCGCCCGTATCGCCTTCGAGCCCCTCGACCAGCGGCTGCCACCACAACTGGTCGCGATACCCGGTGACCGCGTGGTAGCTCGCGGGCTCGATGCCCACGACCCGCACCGTGCGCCGCTCGCCCGTCGCGAGCCCGAGCAAGCCGAACGTCTCAATGGTCGGCGAGACCGCTTCAATCATCGGGTCGGCCTGCAGGTCGCCCATCAGCCGCTCGTAGTGCGGGATCCCGACGACGGGCCACGAGATCTCGACGTCGCCGATCAGCGTGCGCCCCGACGAGATCAGCAGCGTGAGGAACCCGCCCATCACCGACCACACGATCAGCACCATCGCCGTACACAGCGCCACCGCGACCGCGGCGAGCAGCGGCATCACCTTCGAGACCAGGTATCGGCGTGTGAGCAGTGACTGGAACATGCGGGTTCACGGATGGTACGGGGACGCGGGCCCTCGGTTTCGCCGCGCGTACGATCATCGGCCATGATCGCGCACGCCGATCAATCCGTGACCGATGCCCTCGTGCGTGCGCGCGCCGCGAACGATCGCGTCGGCGTGCCCCTCTCGATCGGGCCCGTGGACCTCGAGACCAACCTCCTGCTCGCGCCCATCGCCGGGTACTGCGACCTCGCCTTCCGCATCGTCACACGAAAGTGCGGCAGCCTCGGGCTCGCATGCACCGACCTGCTCTCGCCCCACGGCCTGCTCCGCGGCAACGAGCAATCCATGGACCTCGCGCGCACATCCATCGACGACCAGCCCATCTGCATGCAACTCTACGGCGGGGACGGGGACATCCTCGCCGACGGCGCACGCTGGGCCGTCGATCACGGCGCCAAGGTCGTGGACATCAACATGGGCTGTCCGGTGGACAAGGTCACCAAGAAGGACGGCGGATCGATGCTGCTCTGCGACCCGCCGCGCACGCTGCGCATCTTCGAACAGGTCGCGCGTGCCGTCGAGAGCGCCTCGCGCGGGCGCGTTCCGCTCACCGCCAAGGTGCGCCTGGGCTGGCACGAGGGCTGCTGGGTCGCCCCCTACATGGCTCGTCAACTCGAACGCGCCGGCGCCGCCCTCGTCACCGTTCACGGACGCACGACCGAGCAGCGCTTCCGGGGCAGCGTCCACCTCGACGGCATCGCCGAGGTCGTCGCCAGCGTCGAGTCCATCCCCGTCATCGGCAACGGCGATGTCAAACAGCCCATCGACGCGCTCGCCATGATGGAGCGCACCGGCTGCGCCGGCGTCATGATCGGGCGCGGCGCGCTCAGCGCCCCCTGGATCTTCGACCAAGCCTGGGCCATGCAGACCACGGGCGCCGTCATCCCCGACCCCGACGAGAAGACCAAGCTCGACATCATGCGCGAGTACTTCGACCGCATGGTCGAGTACCGCACCGTGCGCTACGCGCTGGCGAACATGCGCTCGCGCGTTTCGTGGTTCGGCAAACGCCTCGGCCCGTGCAAGCCGCTCAAAGAAGCCATCCGCGTCAGCAAGACGCCCGGCGACGTCCACCGCGCGCTCGACGAGTTCGAGGCCGGCGGGCTCCGCACCTGGCAGCAGGTCGAGGACCACCAGCGCGCGCACGTCAACGCGCCGTCGCTCGCTACTTGACGTCGCCCATCCACTTCCGCAGGACCGGGCTGATCGCGAAGATCACGAATCCCGCCGCAATCGGGACAATCACGAGCATCAGATAGAAGTCGGCGAGCCCGCCGAGCCAGAGGTCGCGCTCCGGCGGGAGGATCGTCCCGTCGGGCTGTTGCTGAGGCTGGAAGTCTTCTGATGCCGCGGCGACCAGGCCCGCGCACAGATTCGACAGCGCGAACGAGAAGAACCACACACCCATCATGAGCGACTGCAGCCGCTTGGGCGCCAGCTTTGTCACGAGCGACAACCCCACGGGCGAAAGACACAACTCGCCCCACGTGTACACCACGTACGTGATGAGCAGCCAATGCGGCGCGGCGAGCCCGTCCTTCGCATCCAGCGCTCCGAAGACCATCGCCAGGAACGCCAGCCCGAGCAGCCACAGACCGATCGCGAACTTCATCGGCGAAGAGGGGTTCTTCCGCTTCCGATCGAGCCACACCCAGAGCCACGAGAAGACCGGCGCACAGATGATGATGGTCAGAGAGTTGATCGACTGGTACCAGGTCGCCGGGAATCCGCCGTCGCGTTCCCAAAGCCCCCAGAGCGTCCGGTCCGTGTTGTCCTTGGCGAAGAAGTTCATCGACGTCCCGGCCTGCTCGAAGGCGGTCCAGAAGAAAATGTTGCCGATGAACGCCAGGACCAGGATCACGGCGATGCGTCCGCGTTCCTTCGGCATCTGCGCCGCGAGGAACACGCCGCACGCGACGAGCAGGACGCCCGCGAAAGCCGCCGCCGTGCCGTATTGCCCGAGGGTCCCCGTCAGGCGCGACCAGACGCTCGTGATCGGATCGAGCGCGTCCGTCATGTACAGCGCGAGCGGCACGAACGGGATGGCGCAGAGCCCGAGCGCGATCAGCAGGAACTCGAGCGGCCTCCGACCCTTCCAAGCGCCTTCGGGAGCATCACCGATCCCCGCAAGGAACTTCGGGCGGAGCAGCTGATACGAGATCAGCCCCGCCACCATGCCCACGGCCGCCGCGCCGAAGCCCCAGTGCCACCCGACCTTCTCGCCGAGCGTCCCGGCAACAAACGACGAGAGCATCGCGCCGAGGTTGATGCCCATGTAGTAGTACGTGAACCCGGAGTCTCGGCGCGGATCACCCTCGCCATAAAGCTGGCCGACCATCACGCTCACGCAGGGTTTGAAGAAGCCGGTCCCGATGATGATCAGCGCGAGCCCGAGCAAGAACATGAACAGCGCGCCGGGCGCGGTCTGCGGGCTGACGACCTCGCCGTCCGGAATCCCGAACAGCTCGGTCATCGCGAGGCACACGTGCCCCAGCGCGATGATCCAGCCCCCCCAGATCATCGAGCGGTGCGTGCCGAGGTAGCGGTCGGCCGCGATCCCGCCGAAGATCGACGTCACGTACACCATGAAGGTGTAGATCCCGTACAGGACCGACGCCTCCGCTTTCGACCATCCAAACCCCTGACCCGGATCCGCGCCATCGGTCCCCACGGTCATCTTGACCGAAGTGTGCGCGAGGTACAGCACCAGCAGCGCTCGCATGCCGTAGTACGAGAACCGCTCCCACATCTCCGTGACGAACAGCACCCACAGCCCCCTGGGCTGACGGGTCGGGAACTCGCCCGGCGGGGTCAGATTGCTCGGGGGCTGCGTGCCCTGCTGGGCGATCAGCTCGCCCTGCTGGTCCGGCGTGATCTGTCCCATCGGGGCATTCGGGTCTTTGCTCTCGTTCACGCGGTGCTCCTCCGCACGGTCGTCTCGGCGCGGGCTCGAGCGGCGCCTCCGCCACGCCGCACCGCGCCACCCTACCGCGCCCGCCGACCCATTCGGAAGCCCCGCGTTGTGCCGACGCCCCCGACCCGGCACAATCGCCCACCATGAGCGATCAGCAACAACCCACCGGCAAGAAGAAGATCGGCCCCCTCGAGGTCATCGAACGCGTCGGCAACGCCCTGCCCGACCCCGTCTTCCTCTTCGTCATCGGCGCCGTCCTCGTCATGGTGCTCTCCCACCTCGCCGTCGTGATGAACGTCGAGGTCCAGCCCAAGACCGCGATCGAGGTCGTGGACGCCGCCACCGGCGAAACCTCCCTCGCGCTCATCCCCAAGCAGATCGAAGCCGTCGATGCCGACACCGGCGAGGTGCTCCTCGATGACGCGGGCAACCCCGTGATGCAGGACGCCCCGCCCGAACGCGCCACCAGCCTCCTCACGCGCGACGGCTTCTACTGGGCCATCCGCACCATGACCGACAACTTCATCAACTTCGCGCCGCTCGGCGTCGTGCTCGTGGGCATGCTGGGCATCGGCGTCGCCGAGAAGACCGGCCTCCTCGCGGCCGTCCTCAAGCTCTTCATGCTCGTTGTGCCCAAGTTCGCGCTCACGCCCACGCTCGTCTTCCTGGGCATCATGAGCTCGCTCGGGTCCGACGCGGGGTACATCGTGCTCCCGCCCCTCGCCGCGGCGCTCTACAAGTCGATCGGGCGTTCGCCGCTGGTCGGGATCGCCGCGGTCTTCGCCGGCGTGGCGGCGGGCTTCAACGCGAACCTGCTCGTCACCTCGCTCGATCCGCTGCTCGCGAACCTCTCGACGATCGGGGCCAACGTCATCGACCCCGACTACGTCGTCGCCCCGACCAGCAACTGGATGTTCATGATCGCCAGCACGTTCATCATCACGATGACCGGCTGGGCGATCACCTCGCTCGTCGTCGAGCGCCGCTACAAGCGCAAGCCCGCCGACGAGGGCGGGCCCGCGCCCATGAGCCCCGAAGAACTCGACTCGCAGCGCCTGAGGCCCGAAGAGATCCGCGCGGTCATGATCGCCGGCGCCGTCGCGCTCATCGTCGTCGCCATCACCCTCGCGCTCATCCTCATCCCCAATGCGCCGCTCCACGGCCCGGGCTTCGCCGAGCCCCCCACCGGCAACGGAACACGCGGGCTCGTCCCGGGCAAGACCAACAACCTCACCGACTTCTTCGACCGCTGGGTCGAGTCCATCGTCCCGCTGCTCTTCCTGGGCTTCGTCATCCCCGGGCTCGCCTACGGCGTCGTCATGAAGAACGTCCGCAACACCAAGGACGCCGCCAAGATGATGATCGACTCCATGGCCGACATGGCCCCGATCGTCGTCCTCGCCTTCTTCGCCGGGCAGTTCATCGCCTACTTCGGCTACTCCAACATCGGACGCATGCTCGCCATGGCCGGCGGCGAACTGCTCTTCACATCCGGGCTCCCCGGGCCCATGCTCATCCTCGCCTTCATCCTCGTCACCGCCGTCTTCAACATGTTCGTGGGGAGCATGTCCGCCAAGTACACGCTCTTCGCGCCGATCTTCATTCCGATGCTCATGTTCGTGGGCATCAGCCCGGAACTCACGCAGGCCGCCTACCGCATCGGCGATTCCATCACCAACATCATCACGCCACTCAACGCCTACCTCGTCATCGTGCTCGTCTTCATGCAGAAGCACTGCCCCAAGGGGGGCATGGGCACGCTCATCGCCATGATGTTCCCCTACACCGTCGGCTTCGGGATCGTCTGGTCCATCATGATCGTTGTCTGGATGACCTTCGACCTCCCGCTCGGGATCCCCCCCGAGACCGGCCCCCTCACCTACCAGATGGTCCAGTAGGATCGAACGGTACGCTTGACGACTGAACGCACCTCACGCAGCGCCCGTCACGGAGCGACGACATGACCGCGCTCAACATCGGCCCGCAGCCAACCCCCTGCGCCATCGTCATCTTCGGCGCCTCGGGCGACCTCACCAAACGCAAGCTCGTCCCCGCGCTCTTCGACATGTTCCGCCAGGGACGACTCCCCGAGCACTTCTTCGTCGTGGGCGTCGCGCGCTCCGATATGAGCGACGAGTCCTTCCGCGAGCGCATGGTCAACTCCTGCAAGGAACACGCCGGCGACGATCACGACGCCTGGCAGTCCTTCAGCCAGCGCCTGCACTACTTCCGAGGCAACGCCAGCGAAGCCGACATCTACCCCGGGCTCACCAAACGGCTCAACGAACTCGGACGTCATCACAACGTCACGCGCAGCGAGGTCCAGAACCACCAGCACCCGGAGATGGCCTCCGGACGCGTCGCCGAGCCCAGCGTCCTCTTCTACCTTTCCGTCTCGCCCAACCTCTACGGGCCCATCGTTCAGGCCCTGGGCGAATCCGGCATGCTCGAAGAGGCCAAACGCTGGGGCGGGCTCGACCCCCACCACGTCCCCTGGCAACGCATCATCGTCGAGAAACCCTTCGGCACCGACCTGCTCACCGCGCGCGAACTCAACCAGACCATGGGGCGCGTCTTCGACGAACACGCCATCTACCGGATCGATCACTACCTCGGCAAAGAAGCCGTCCAGAACATCCTCGTCATGCGCTTCGCCAACGCCATCTTCGAGCCGCTCTGGTCGAACGCCTACGTCGATCACGTCCAGGTCACCGCGGTGGAGTCCATCGGCGTCGGGCGGCGCGCGGGCAACTTCTACGACCACGTCGGCGCCACACGCGACATGCTCCAGTCCCACCTGCTCCAGGTGCTCGCGCTCGTCGCGATGGAGCCCCCCGCCGTCTATTCGGCAGACGCGATCCGCGCCGAGAAGATCAAGCTCATCGACGCCGCCCGCGCGATCTCGCAGGACGACGCCCACGAGCACGCCGCCTTCGGGCGCTACGGGCCCAGCGGCAACGGGGACGACGAGGACGAAGGCCGCGCCTACACCGACATCGAGGGCGTCGATCCCTCCCTCGCCACCGAGACCTACGCCGCCATGCGTCTCGAGTTCGATACCTGGCGCTGGGCCGGCGTGCCCTTCTACGTCCGCTCGGGCAAGAAGCTCGCGCGCAAACTCACAGAGATCGTCGTGCAGTTCAAGCAGCCGCCCACGCAGCTCTTCCGCCTCTTCGAGCCCTTCGCCTCCGGCATCCCCATGCCCGGCAACCGCATCGTCATCAACATCGCGCCCGAGCCCGGCGTCGGGCTGCGCTTCGAGGCCAAGGTCCCCGGACGCGGGCTCGATATCCAGTCCGTCAAGATGGACATGGACTACGCCACCACCTTCGGCAGCGAGACCGGCGACGCCTACGGCCCGCTCATCGTCGATGCCATGCGCGGCGACCAAACCCTCTTCAAGCACCGCGACGAAATCGAAGGCGCTTGGCGTCTCTGCGATCCGGTCATCAACAGCGAGCGCCTGCGCGAATCCATCGAGACCTACAACGCCTACTCGTGGGGACCCGAAAACGCCGACAAACTCCTGCACAGACAGGGGCGTGCCTGGCACAATCCGGTGGACTGGGAGCTCCGCTGAGCGCCCCTACACTCCGCCCATGTCGCAGCACGACCCGCCGACCTACGAGCTCGAGCCCGACCCGGACGTCCCGAACCTGCCGGGCGAGGTGATCCTCCGGCGCGACATCGAGGGCGCGTACACCTCGCTCGCCGCCGACATGATGGTCCATGCCGCCAACTGCGTGCGCACCTTCGGGGACTTCCACCTCGCGCTCTCGGGCGGCTCCACCCCCATGCCCTTCTACCGCAAGCTCATGACCGACCCGGCCTACCGTGACTTCCCATGGAAACGCACGCACCTCTGGATCGTCGATGAACGACGCGTCCCCCACGGCGACGACCGCTCCAACGGCACGCACATCGAAGAGCTCCTCGTCAGCCACTCCGGCATCCCGCGCGCACAAGCCCACCTCTACGAGACCGACCGCCCCGACGCCGCCAAGCGCTACGAGAAGCTCCTCCGCGAAACACTCGTCTGGCGCGAGAAGGGGCACGACCGGCTCGACTTCGTCCTGCTCGGGATGGGCAACGATTGCCACACCGCCAGCCTCTTCCCGGGCTCGGCCGCGATCCACGAACACGACAAGCTCATCGTGGACAACGACGGCGAAGGCGTCACTCCGCCGCCCCGCCTCACCATGACCTACACGCTGCTCAACGCCAGCCGCTTTCTCGCCCTGCTGGTCACGGGCAAGAAGAAACGCGACGCCATCGCCCGCGCCGCCGGACCCGAACGACCGGCGAGCGAGATCCCCGTCCACGGCTTGCGACCCGTCGGCGGTGCGCTCCGCTGGTACCTCGATCACGACGCCTGCCCGACGATCGGCTAGACCTCCAGGTCCAGCCTCGGCGGCGCCGGCGACGTCATCTCGCCCTGCGCGTCGTACCCGAGCGACTCGCGGTCCTCGCGCGACGCCTCACTCTCTGGCGATGGCAGACGCTCGGAATCCTGCGTTTGCTCGACCGCCTCGACTGTCGTGAGTTCGTACGCGTCCGACGGGCGTTCGCTCTTGCCGCGCTGGCGGGCGCGGTCGGCGTCGTTCGATCGCTTGGCGCGCTGCACCCGCGCGTCGTTGGGCACACTCGATGCAGGCACGATGGATCCGAACAGCGGCATACAGGAGATATCGGCCCGTGGCTCACAGGACCTTCACGCGATAACCCCACATCTGGACCTTGCCGCGCACAATGCCCTACAGGTGGCGTAGTGGGCACCAACTCCCACCACATGCTCGATCAGATGCGTGGTTCTCGGACCGAGGCCCCGAGCACCCGCTCGGCGATCTGCAGCGCGTTCAACGCCGCACCCTTGCGGATCTGGTCCCCCACCGCGAAGAGCGCGAAGCGCCGGTACGCGTCGCCGCGGCGCTCGCCCGAATGGTCGGGTCGGATGCGCCCGACGAGCACGTCGTCGATGCCGCTCGCATCGAGCGAGGTCGGGAAGACGTTGCCGTCGCGATCGTCGATCACGCGCACGCCCGTGCCGCTCTCGAGCGCCTCGCGCACCTGCGTTTCCGTCGCGGGATCGCGCAGCGTCACGGTGATCGCCTCCGCGTGCGCGCGCAGCACCGGCACGCGGATGCACGTCGGGTTCACACCCAGTTCGGGCTGCGACCAAATCTTCCGCGCCTCGTCCACCATCTTCTGCTCTTCGACGTTCAGCCCCGTCGCCGGATCCACGGTTGAGTTGTGGCTAAAGACGTTGAACGCGCACGCCACCGGGAACACGTCCGGCTTGGGCTCGCGCCCCGCGAGCACATCGCTCGTCTGCGCGCGCAGCTCTTCCATCGCCGCGGCCCCTGCGCCCGACGCCGCCTGGTACGTGCTCACCACGATGTGCTCGATCCCGAACGCCCGGCGCAGCGGCTCCAGCGCCACCGCCATGATGATCGTCGAGCAGTTCGGGTTCGCGATGATCCCCGGCGCTCGTGGCGACGCGACCTCGTCGCCGTTGATCTCCGGCACGACCAGCGGCACGCCGTCCGCCATGCGGAACGCCGACGAGTTATCCACGACCGTACACCCGCGCTCGACCGCGATCGGCCCGAACTCGCGCGAGATCGAACCGCCCGCCGAGAAGAGCGCCACGTCCACGCCATCGAACGCCTCGGCGGTCAGCTCGCGCACCACGATCGACTCGCCCGCGACCTCGAACGACTTGCCGGCGCTGCGCGCCGACGCGAGGAGCCGAAGCTCACCCCACGCCGTTCTGCGCTGCTCGAAGAGGCGCAGGAACTCCTGCCCCACGGCGCCGGTTGCGCCCGCCACCGCGATGACCGGTCCGCCCTCGATCCTCGGCATCTCAGCGCTCCTCGTCCACGCTCTCGATCAGCGCACGCACCTCGCCGATCGCTCTGGGCATCGCCTCGTGGTCCCGCTCGAAGGGCTGCGCGATCGCGATCGCGCGCTCGCAGCGTCGCACGATGCTCTCCGTGTCGGGCTCGTCCACACGCGTCAGCCGATCGACGAAGTTGTCGTACGTATCGGCCAGCTTCACGATCGCGGCGCGCCACGAGGAGCTCGCGAGGTGCGCGTCGTATTCGCGCTCGCGCTCCGAGCCGCGCAGGCGCATGTCTTTGGTCAGCGCCGCGACGCCGTCGGCAACCAGTCGCGCCGACTTCTTGTCGAAGGGTCGCCTGATCGCGCCGTACACGTCGTCGTAGTCGGCGGGCGTGTCTTCGATCACGTCGTGCAGCAGCGCGATCGCGGTGGCGATCTCGTCGTCGCACTCGAAGACCTGGCGCACCGTCATCGCGACCCGGAACGGGTGCGCGATGTAGGGCGTGACGCCGTCCTTGCGGAGCTGGCCCGAGTGGAAGCGCGCCGCCAGCGACGCCGCCACCTGCCACATGCGTTCGCCGGGCTGCGCGCTCACGCCTCGCCCGCCCGCATCAGCAGCGCCACGACGTGTACCTCGACCGCGCGCCCCTCGCCCACCGCGTCCACCTTCTCGTGCGTCTTGCCCTTCAGGTTCACGCGCGACGCGGGCACACCCAGCAGTTCGGCCAGCGTGTTGCGCATCGTCTCCTTCACCGGCCCCATCTTCGGGCGTTCGAGGACCACGGTGCAGTCCAGATTCCCGATCGCGTACCCCGACGACACCACCCGGCGCACCGCCTCCGCGAGGAACTCCCGCGAATCGCGCCCGTCGTTCTCCGGCGCGGTGTCCGGGAAGAGCTGCCCGATGTCCGGCTCGCCGAGCGCCCCGAGCAGCGCGTCCGTCACCGCGTGCAGCAGCGCATCCCCATCGGAGTGACCGACCGGCCCGCGGTCGTGCTCGAAACGCACGCCCCCGAGCACCATCGGGCGGCCCGCGCCCGCCGGCGCGAGAGGCTCCAGCCGGTGCAGGTCGTACCCGTGCCCCACACGCATCGGCAGAACTTGCGCTCCGCTGTCAGGATGGGCGGTCTTTTCGGTCGTCGGCACGCGATCGAGGCTCCAGCGAGGGGTCTTCTTCGGACGATGAACGCCAAACACGCCCGTGTCCGCGCTCCGCGCGAACGTGCGGCGGTGCGATTCGTAGGCTAGTCTGACGCCCCTTGCTCGGCACGGGGCAAGAGCACGTTCCGGGAGCAACCAGCCACATGAGGCGGCGCGTCAACACAGCATCCTTCGCTCGTTTCGCGGCGGGCGCGCTCGCCGTCGGCGTCACGCTCCCGCTCTCCGGGTGCTTCACAAACACCCAGTCCGGGCTCACCGGCTCGCGCGACAAGCACACCTACGTCTCCACCACCTGGCGACCCTGGACCGTCACCCTTGTCGATACCCGCACCGGCGAACCGCTCTGGTCCGTCGATGTCCCAGTCGGGCAGCAGCTCGTCGTGGACTTCACCGAGGGCAGCGGCCCCAACGAATACAAGCCCGACATGATGGCCTGGCGACTCATGGAAGCCGGTCGCCTCGGCTTCGGCGGCTCCAAGAACCGCATCCCCGTCCCCTCCCAGTACGCACGCCGGATCGAACCCACGCTGCGACCCGTTCCCGAGTTCCCCGGCGTCACGCCGCCCGAATCCCCCTTCACGCAGCCCGACGAGACCGCGATGACCGGCGAAGCCGCCCCGCCCGCGGCGCGCACCTCGGTCGAAGGCGGCACCAGCGCCAACGGTCGCCGGCTCCCCGTCGGCGGGCCCGTCTCGCCCCTCCTCGACAACGCCGAGGAACCCGCGCCCAGCGAGCCGGAACCGGCATCCGACGATCCGATCGTCGATCTCCCGGACGAGTGAGCAGCCGAGATCGACTTCGTCTCGACGCCCGCGGCACCACAGCACATTCGATCGTTCGGCTAAACGGAATCTTTACCGTTTATTCTGCGTGTCCCATTCGGTAAAACGCTTTATCCGAGGTACGCTTGGGCACCACGACAAACCTGGGCCGCACAGGCCCACGGAACACCCCACGACACAACGCCCCGACCGAAAGGCCGGGGCGTTGTTGTTGGTCAACTCAGTTGTTGGTCGAGCCAGATGGTCGATCGAGCGTGTCCGCTCAGTCGCGGCTCTGCAGCTTCGCCAGCAGGCGCAGCACCTCGAGATAGAGCCACACAAGCGTGACGAGCAGCGCGAAGCCGCCGTACCACTGCATGTACTTGGGCGCCTTGTTCGCCGCGCCCTCTTCAATGAGCTGGAAGTCGAGGATCAGGTTCGCCGAGGCGATCGCAACGACGAAGAGCGAGAACCCGATCGAGATCAGCCCGCCGTTGCTCGGGTCGTACACGCTGGCCAGCGAGGGCGCGCCGAACATCGACGCGACGAAGGCGATCAGCCCGTAGATCACGATCCCGAACGTCGCGGCGATGACGATCTTGTTGAACGTCGGGCCCGGTCGGATCGCGCGGGTGGTGTAGCCCATCAGCATGCCGCCGAAGATCCCGAAGGTCAGCAGCACGGCGTTGAAGATGAGCCCGGTGTTGAGCGCACCGTTGTCCTGCGCGAAAGCCTGGGCGTACCACGCGGAAATCCCGCCGACGAAGACGCCTTCGAGCGCCGCATAGATCGGGGCGGTGATCATCGCGCCGCGGGGGTTGAAGGCGGTGATCATCGCGACGACGAACCCGCCGAGCCCGCCGCCGAGGAAGATGAGCATGGGGTTCCAGCCCAAGCCGCCGGCCTCGACGGGCAGCCCGCCGCGCCACCCGAGCAGCGCCGTGCCGACGCAGATCGCCAGCAGGAAGAAGGAGGCGTTGACGGTGCCCTGGATCGTCATATGCGATACGGGCGCGCGCTTCACACGCGCCTCGCTCGGGCCCTGCTCAACGCTGACATCGTCCCACGACTGCGCGGGGGAGAAAAGCTCGGGCTTCATGGTCGGGTTGCTTGTTCGGAACATGCCACAGTGCTCCTGTTCGGTGCGTATTCGTGCGTTCTCTATCGGCAGATGGTACCGACGGGTCGCCCTCCCGCCGAGGGTCCGCGTTCGAATTTCGGCGCGATGACGCACCGGTCACTCGGAATCGAGCGTCGCCAGCGCACGGGGGATCAGTTCCGCGAGTTCCTCCGCCAGCAGCCCGTGCGTCGCCCCGGTCCGCTCCCGCCACAGCGCCGCCGATTGGGCGTGCGCGCGCACGCCGATCCGGGCGATGTCGTACAACGACAGCCCGCCGAGGCGCTCGCTCGTCACCGTGCGCTCCCCCGCGACGATCGGTGCACGGTGGTGCTGCGCGACGAGCCCCGCGAGCAGACCCGTCAGCACGTCGCCCGTCCCGGCGGTCGCCAGCGCCGGCTCGCGCGCGTCGCAGCGCCACGTACGCAGCCCGTCGCTCACGATCGTGCCCGCGCCCTTCAGCACCACGACGCACCCGAACTGGCGGGCCATCGCCTCGCACGCCGCCGGTCGTGCCTCCTCATCGACGGGATCCGCATCGATGCCCAGCGTCGCCGCGAGCCCGCGGTATTCACCCGGGTGCGGCGTGAAGATCGCCGGCGCGCGCACGTCCTTCGCGACTTCCGGCAACTCCGAGAGCGCCTTGATCGCGTCGGCATCCACAACGATCGGCGTCTCGTCCTGATTCACCGCGCGCAATGAGAGCGCCCGCGCGCCATCGCCCGAACCGAGCCCCGGCCCGATCGCCACGCACGCGCACGAACCCAGCAACTCATCCAGGCGCGCACACGACGCGTGCGCAATCAACGCACGCTCGTGATCCACCGGCAGCGCCACGCCCGTCGCGGACGGCGCAATGGTCAATCCGTGCGCGAGCAGCGACTCGGGCAAGGCGAGCCGGCACAGCCCCGCGCCCGCGCGCAAGGCGCCGATCGCGCTCAGGCACGGCCCGCCGAGCATCGTCGGTTGATCCGCGGCGCAGAACCCGCCGACGACGCCAACGGTGCCGAACGTGCCCTTGTGTCCATCGCTCGGGCGTTCGGGCAGCGGCGGGATGGGCGCGTCATCGAGCATCGCGCGTAGGCTATGCCCCGCATGATCGATACGCACTGCCATCTGACGTTCCCCGACTTCCGCGAGCGGATCGACGGCGTGATGCGCGATGCCGACGACGCCGGCGTGCGCGGGGCGATCACGATCTCGACCAGCACCGCCGATGCGCCAGAGGCACTCGCCATCGCGCGGGCGCACGATCGCGTGTGGTGCAGCGCGGGCGTACACCCGCTCTACAGCCATACGCGAGCCGACGGTGGTGACGAGTCACAAGGCCCGCTGCACGATTGGGGGGCGCAGCGCGCGTGCGGCGAGGACCCGAGGTGCGTCGCGTGGGGCGAAATGGGGCTCGATCTGCACTACGAAGGCCCGCACCGCGCGGTGCAGCACGCCGTGCTCGAAGAGCAGCTCGCGCACCTCGAGCGTTGGCGCGAGGAGGATCCGGCGCGCCTGGACAAGCCGGTGGTGCTGCACTGCCGGGAGGCGTTCTCGGAGCTGATCCCCGTGCTGCGGGCGAGCGTGTTGGCGCCGGAGCGGTTCGTCTTCCACTGTTTCACGGGCGGGCCGGACGACATGCGCGCGCTGCTGGACTTCGGCGCGCACGTTTCGTTCACCGGCGTCGTCACGTACAAGAATGCGCCGGAGGTGCGTGATGCCGCGGTGCTCGCGCCCCTCGACCGCGTCATGGTGGAAACCGACGCCCCCTTCCTCACGCCGGAACCCAAGCGCAAAGAACGCCCCTGCGAGCCGAGGCACGCGATCCTCACGGCACGCTTCCTGGCAGAACTCCGCGGCGAAGACCGGGAAGGGTTCGAGAGCGCGATCGACGAGAACACACGGCGTTTCTTCGGCATCGAGTGGTGAGACGCGCTCACGCACCGACGTAGCGGGCGTAGACGGCGCGCGCACGTTCGGGCGAATCGGTGCCCCCCACGATCGCGCGCCCGTCCGGGAAGACGCTCAGCTCGATCGCCTCGTCGCGCAGGCGCGCACGCAGCACGAAGCGCGACGCGCGCACCTCCGCGACCGATCGCAGCGACTCGCTCAGCATCACCAGATCGATCGCGTGCGCGTCGCGCGGCGCGATCTGCACGGCGTCTCGCCCGCACAGCGACTCGGTGCGCGAGCCGGCGCCGCCCTCGAGATACGCGAAGTCGGCGCGCGCGCAGCACGGGCACTCGGGATCGCGCGCACCAGTGACATCGATCGTGCGCATGGCGCTGGTCATCAGGTCGATCGAGAGCATGTGCGGCGACGCCGCGGCTCGATCGCCCAGCAGCAGTTTGATCGCCTCACCCGCCTGCCATGACCCCGCGAGCGACGTGGTCGGGGCGAAGACCCCCGCGGTGTCGCACGTTGCCAGCGCGCCGGGCGGCGGCACGTCCGGAAAGAGGCAGCGGAAGCACGGGCGCGACCCGTCGCGCGGATCGAAGACGCACAGGCGCGCTTCGCTCGACACCGCGCCCGCGTAGACCCACGGCGTGCGGCGGCTCACGCTGATGTCGTTGATGAGCAGGCGCGTCTCGACGTTGTCCGTGCCGTCGATGATCACGCTCGGCGGCGGGAGCGGTTCGTGCGCACGGTCGTCGTCGATCGGTGTGGCGTGGGCGGCGGGCTCGAAGCCGAGCAGTGATGCGGCGTTGGTGTGGTGAACGTCGCAGACCGCGGCGCGGATGCGCACGTCCGAGTTGATCGCTCGCAGGCGACTCGCCGCGGCGAGCGACTTGGGCGTCGCGTTGTGCGCGTCGTGCTCATCGAAGAGGACTTGCCGCTGCAGGTTGGTGCGTTCGACGACGTCGCGATCGATGAGCGTGACGGTGCCGACGCCCGCGCGGACGAGGATCTGGGCGCTAACCGTGCCCAGCGCGCCGATGCCGACGATGACGGCGTGCGCGCGCGCGAGGCGCTGGTCGCCGGCTTCGCCGACCTGTGGGAGCAGGGTCTGCCTGTGATATCGGTCGCGCATGGTTGAACTGTATGTGCGTGGCGAACGCGGGCGGCGCAAGAGAAAAGGCCCCGCACCTTGGGGGCCTTTCTGCCGGCTTGCGTGTTCGGTGCGGATGATCGGAGCGTCCACCCGGCACGTCGCGAGCGCCGACACGTGCATGCTACCCCGCGTTCGGCGTGTTGGGTAGTGAAACGTGCCCAACAATCTCGAGTCCGAAGGCTTCGATGCCAGGCATCTTCTTCGGTCGATTGGTGAGCAAGCGCAAGCGCGAGACGCCGAGGTCGCGCAGGATCTGTCCGCCGATGCCGAACTCGCGTTGTTCGGGCGGCACCGCGTGTGCGCCGACGCCGTGGCTCGAAACGAGGTCGGGCGTGTTGATATCGACATCGTGCGTGCGCTTGGGCGTGACGAGTCGCTGCGCGAGATCGTCACCGTGCCCTTGCGGGCGCAGGTAGACGATGACGCCGCGGCCTTCGTCGGCGATGGCTCGCATGGCGGCGTGGAGCGTGTCCGATGTCGAGGTGCTCTCGCCGGGCTCGGAGTCGAGATCGCCGAAGACGTCGCCGAGCAGGTGTCGGCGGTGCATGCGCACGAGCGGCGGTTCGCCGTCGGAGACATCGCCCATCACGAGCGCGAGGTGCGGGAGCGCATCGACGCGCGAGTCGTATGCGACGAGCGTGAACTCGCCGTGGGGCGTGCGGATGGCGGAGCCGGTGCGGGGCTCTTGGCGCTCGACGAGCGATTCTTCGGAGAGGCGGTGCTGGATGATCTGCTCGACGGAGCACATCTTGAGCCCGTGCGCGCGGCTGAGTTTCTCCAGGTCGGGGAGGCGCGCCATCTCGCCGTCGTCGCGCATGATCTCGATGATCACGGCGGCGGGGTAGAGCCCGGCGAGGCGGCAGAGATCGACGGAGCCCTCGGTCTGCCCGGTGCGGACGAGCACCCCGCCGTCGCGCGAGCGGAGCGGGTTGATGTGACCGGGGCGGACGAAGTCGTCGATGCCGAAGCGCGGATCGATCATCATCTTCATGCAGTTCGCGCGTTCGACGGCGGAGACGCCGGTGGTGAACCCGTGCTTGGGGTGGCCATCGACGGAGATGGTGAAGGCGGTGCCGCGGACGGAGGTGTTGCTCGGGGCCTGCGGTGTGAGTTCGAGGCGGTCGCAGTCGGACTCGGTGAGGCACAGGCACATGTAGCCGCGCGCGACGCTGAGCATGAAGGTGACGGCTTCGGGCGTGACGTGCTCGACGGGGAGGACGAGGTCGCCCTCGTTCTCGCGGTCCTCGTCGTCGGTGAGGACGATCATGCGACCGGCGTGGAGCTCGCTGAGGATTTCATCGATGGGGCTGAACACGCGTCGATGGTATGTCCGATCGGCGTGCGTGCGCGCCGCGACGGCTATGCTCGATCTATGGAAGAGAACCGGCGCACGCTGAACGAGACGTGGCTCCGCGAGGTGACGGCCCTGCCGACGGCGGCGGGGTACGAGGATCGCGTCATCGCGTGGGTCGAGGCGTGGGTCGCGCACCGCCCCGAACTCGCGATCTCCCGCGACGAGGCGGGGAACATGGTGATCGGCGCGAACGGGTCCGCCGGCGAGCCGGGCGTGATGTTCACGGCGCACCTCGATCACCCGGCCTTTGTCGTCGAGCGCACCGAGGGCGAGGGATTGGAGCCGGGGCAGTTCGAGCTCTCGTTCCGAGGTGGCGTGCGCGATGCCTACTTCGACGAGGCACGTATCGTGCTGGGGTACGAGGGCAAGCGCTTCCGCGCGACGGTGAACAGCGCGACGAAGCCGGACCCCTTCCGGACAGTCGTCGCGACGCTGGACGACCCCGACGCGCGCGTGCACGTCGCGCCGGGCGACCTCGCACGGTGGGATCTGCCCGACCCGGACGTGATCGACGGCATCCTGCACACGCACGCGTGCGACGATCTGGCGGCGCTCGTCGCGGCGCTGGCGGCGCTCGACGCGCTGCGTGAAGCGAATGAGCTCGGCACGACGAGCGTGCTGCTGACGCGCGCGGAAGAGATCGGGTTTATCGGCGCGATCGCCGCGTGCAAGCACGGGACGATCCCCGAGGGCTCGCGCGTCATCGCGCTGGAGAACTCGCGCTCCTTCGCGGAGTCGCCCATCGGGGGCGGGCCGATCGTGCGCGTGGGCGACCGCATCAGCACCTTCAGCCCGACGCTCACCGCGGCGGTGGCGAAGGTGTGCGAATCGATCGCCAAGCGGCGTCAAGAATCGGGCGATGAGCCCTTCCGCTGGCAGCGCAAGCTCATGCCGGGCGGCGCATGCGAGGCGAGCTGCTTCCAGGCGTACGGGCACGAGGCGACATGCGTGTGCCTGCCGCTGGGCAACTACCACAACATGGCGAACCTCGATGTCGTGGAGAATGCGGAGCCCGGATGGGAGGCGCACGCCGTGCCCGGACGCGAGCACATCGCGCTGCGCGACTTCCACGGCTTGGTGGACCTGCTTATCGAGGCGGGCAAGGGGCTGGGCGACGTCGAGACCATCGAGCAGAAGATGGAGAAGCTCTACGACGAGCGTGCCTTCGTGCTGGGCTGAGCGACACGCGCGCAGATTTCGGTTGTGTTTCCCACGCGGCGCGGGACAATCGACGTATGGCATTCCAGTTCAGCGTCGAGAAGCACATCCACTCGGACCCCGCGACGGTCTTCGCACGCGCGACAGACGTCGCGCAGTGGCCCGCGATGATCCCGGGCATCATCAAGACGGAGGTCCTCACCGACGGGCCCGTCGGCGAGGGCACGCGCTTCCGCGAGACGCGGAAGATGTTCGGCAAGGAGGCGAGCGAGGAGATGACCTTCTCCGCCTTCGAACCCGGCGCTCGCTACTGCCTGCTCTGCGAGAACCACGGCGCCCGCTACGAGTTCGAGTACCTCGTCTCGCCGGACGGCGACGGCACAAAGCTCGAAATGCGCGGCAACATCGAGGCGACCAGCACCGTCGCCAAGGTCATGATGACCCTCATGAAGCCGATGCAGAAGAAGTTCGTGCAGCAATGCACGGCGGACCTCGACCACCTGAAGGCATCGATCGAGGGCGCGCACGCCGGCGGCGCGTGAGGTTGGCAGGTGCGTGGCTCCCAAACGGGAAACGAGCCGCGCACGTCAGCAAGCGGGATCCGGTCGCGCTCCCCCACGGTCGCGGCTTGTCGGAGCTACAGCAGGTCTGCCGCGAGCGAGGCGAGTTCGCTGCGTTCGCTGCGCGCGAGGGTGGCGTGCCCGTAGAGCGGCAGCCCGCGCATGCGGTCGATGCAGTACGTCAGCCCGTTGCTCGAAGAGTCGAGATAGGGGTTGTCGATCTGGTTGATGTCGCCCGTCAGGATGATCTTCGTGCCCTCGCCCACGCGCGAGACGATCGTCTTCACCTCGTGCGGGGTGAGGTTCTGCGCCTCGTCCACGATGATGAACTGGTGCGGGATCGAACGACCGCGGATGTAGGTGAGCGGTTCGAGCACGAGTTGCCCGTCGGCCATGAGCTTGCGGACGCGCTGCTCGGCGGTGTGGCTGTCGGGCGTCTGCAGGTGCGAGCCGCGCGTGGAGAGCAGGTAGGAGAGGTTGTCGAAGATGGGCTGCATCCACGCGGTGAGTTTTTCGTCCTTGTCGCCGGGGAGATAGCCGATATCGCGCCCCATGGGCATGATCGGGCGCGCGACGAGGAGCTTTTCGAAGTGCTTCTCGTGGAAGACCTTGGTCATGCCGGCGGCGACGGCGAGGAGCGTCTTGCCGGTGCCCGCCTGCCCGATCAGCGTGACGAGCTTGATGTCGTCGTTGAGCAACAGGTCGAGCGCCATGGTCTGCTGGAGGTTGCGCGCCATGATGCCGAACGTGGGCTTGCGCGGCCCAGTCACGGGAATGAGGTGGTCGGTGTCGGCCAGACGGCGCGCAATCGCGGTGTGGCTCTCGTCGAGCTGGTCATGCAGCAGCACGAACTGGTTGGGGAAGATCTCGGGCTGGTCGGGCGCGGCGAAGGGCTCGGGCTCGACGTCCACGATGGGCAGCGCGTCGAGCGGGAGCATGCGCTCGCTGTAGAGCTCGTCGATGAGCGTGCCGTCCACGCTGCGCTCGACCCAACCGGTGTAGAGGCGGTCGGGGTTGACTTTCTGGTTCTCGAAGTCCTCTGCGGTGATGTCGAGGGCATCGGCCTTGATGCGCGAGTTGATGTCCTTCGTGACGAAGACGACGCGCTCGCCGCGTTCTTTGAGGTCGAAGGCGACGGAGATGATGCGGTTGTCGGCCTTGTCGTCGAGCAGCGCCTTGGGGCGCTGGTGGGGCTCGATGTCGATGCGCAGGAGCCCGGTGGCGCCGTAGACGCCGGCGTCGGGGTGCGCGGGCGTGCCGTTGCCGAGTCGGACGCCCTGGGTGATTTCGCCGCGGACGCGCATGTGGTCGAGGTAGCGGATCGCTTGGCGTGCGTTGCGCCCGATGTCGTCGCTGGTGCTCTTGAAGTTGTCGAGTTCTTCGAGCACGGTGAAGGGGATGACGACGTTGTTCTCTTGAAAGACGAAGATCGCTTTGGGGTTGTGGAGCAGGACGTTGGTGTCGAGGACGAACGTCTTGGTGGAGGTGGCTTTGTCGCCGGCGGTCTCGCGTCGTGGGCGCCGACCGGTCGAGGTGACGGGCGGGTCCTTCTTGGCGCCGCCGGTCTTCTTCTTGGTGGTCGATCGCTTGGAGGTGGTCTTCTTGGACGACACCGCGCTCTTGGGTGTACGCCCGCCGGCGATGGGGCCCGCGCTCCTTCGCGAGCCGATCTCCGGCGAATCCGTCGTGCGGGTCCCGGCGTCATCCGTTCCGGTCGTTCCCGGAGTGGTATCCGCCACCGACATCACGCGGTCTGCCAAACGCAACCTCCTCTTGCCGGGACGCATCTCTCTCTCGATCGTGCTCGAGCACGCCCGGCGGGATATGTCCTGAGCCCCCGGCATCACGCTTCGGCGGGGGTTTGGGGTCGTGTTGTCGCCCGCACGCCTCGGCCCGTCCGCGGACCACTGAGCGATGCAGGTATGTCGGTCGAACCTCGACCGGCTTGCAGTGTAATCTCGTATCGGACCATACGGGCGCACCCCGACAACGGATCACGTCAAGGTTTGGTGTAGAACCCTCGATCACACCCCAACCCATGGTGGTTTCCGCGTGGACCGAACGAATCGCTTCAGAGCCTGGATTGGCGTCGTTCTGTTCGGGATCGGTGCGCCGCTGCCTCACATCCTTCTGGGCGACGCGTGGCTGCTCACGCATCTGTTCGTCGGGAACCTCGCGCTGCTCGCGATGGCGTACCTGCTGCTGACCACGCCGAGCGATGCGATCAAACTGAAGCGGGCGAGCTCGTGGGCGCTCGTCACGGTGGGCGCGGCGCTCACCGCGGCGGCGGGCGGGCCCGTGTGGATCCTCCTGCCGATGCTCGTCGTCGCGATGATGGTGCTGCGCACGCGCTCGCCGTGGTGGTCGGCGCTTGTGCTGTGGCAGCCGGCGTGGACGTTGCTCTGACGCGCACGCCGCCCGACACTGGATGCATGAAGACGGCAGACGTGGTGCGTGCGCTCGATTCCATCGCCGACCCGGCGCTCGCGGGCTCGTGGGACAATGTGGGCCTGCTCGTGGGCGATCCCGAGGCGGCGGCGGACGGTGCCATCCTGCTCGCGATCGACTTCAGCGAAGCGGTCTACGAAGAGGCGTGCGAGGTCTCAGCGCGCACGCTGGTGTGCTACCACCCGCCCATCTTCTCGGGGATGAAACGCTTCGTGGCGCACGATGCACGCTCGCGCGCGCTGCTGGCGTGCGCGCGCTCGGGGATCGCGGTGTATTCACCGCACACGGCGCTGGACGCCGTCGCGGGCGGCGTCGCGGACTGGCTGCTCGACGCGACGATCGGGGATGCGGCAGAACACAACGGGGCGCGTCGCGCGATCGAACCGCAGACTTCGCTGGACGGGAACCAAACGCACAAACTGGTGACATTCGTGCCGTCGAGTGTGCTGGACGACGTTCGCCATGCGCTGGCACGCGCGGGCGCGGGTGTGATTGGCGACTACACACACTGCACCTTTGCGAGCGAAGGCACAGGGGCGTTCTTGGGCGGCGATTCGACGAACCCGACGGTTGGCAAAGCCGGCAGGCTCGAGCACGCGCCGGAGATCCGGCTGGAAACCGTGTGCCCCGCGCGCGCGCTACCCGCGGTGATCGCGGCGTTGTACGACAGCCATCCGTACGAAGAGCCGGCGTTCGACGTGTTCAAGCGCGAAGCGGTCGTGCGGGCAGGCGAAGGTGCTGGGCGTGTGACGGATCTCGAAGGCCCCGTGTCGCTCGATCAGATCGCGCAGAACCTCAAGCGCGTGCTGGGCGTGCCGACGCTGCGACTCTCGAAAGCACCCGGAGCGGAGCGCGTCTCGCGCGTCGGCGTGTGCCCGGGATCGGGCGGGTCGCTACTCGATGGCGCGGGCCTCGGCGAGGGCGGGCTCTTCGTCACCGGCGAGATGAAGCACCACGAACTGCTCGGAGCGCGCGATCGCGGGATCAGTGTGCTGCTCGCAGGGCACACGCACACGGAGCGCGGCTACTTGCCGCGGTATGCAGACATGATCCGTCAGCACTTGCCGAGCGTTGACGTGCGCGTGAGCGCGGCGGACGTCGCGCCGTGGGTCGAGGTGTGAGCGACGCCGCGGTTTAGCGCCGGCGGCGGTTCATGGCGGCGAGGCCGAGGCCCAGGACGAGCCCGGTGCCGGGCGACGGGACTTCCTCGTCCTCGTCGTCGGGGGTGGGGTCGTCGTCGGGGTCTTCGTCCATGGGGTCTTCCATGGGCTCCTCTTCCCGCTCGGGGAAGGGCGTTTCGGGATCGTCGGCCATGTCGTTTTCGAGATCGTTGAGCAGTTCGTTGAGGAAGGACTGGAAGTCGAAGCGGTCGCGGTCCCCGGTGCCGGCGCGCGTCGCGAGCCCGCGCTGGCTCGCTTGGAAGGGCCGGAAGGCACCGCGTTGGACACCGGGACCGACGGGCGCGCCGTGCCCGAAGTCTTCGTAGTCGTCGGTGGTGTCGCCGAAGGCGGCGAGCCCGAAGTTCTCCATCTCGTCGATGAAGACGTTGTCGATGCCCCACGAGCCGCTGCCGAAGCCCGCACCGGTATCCCCGATGAACTGGATCTCGGCGATGGGCGCGATGCCGGTGAAGACGACCTCGATCTGGCGGTGGATGCGTGGGTCGAAGTCTTCGGCGCCCTCGTTCTCGTCGATGTTGCGCTGACCGAGCCGCGAGAGGGGCGTGCTCATGACGGGCACGCCGTCGATGACGACTTCGAAGCGTCCGCGCCAGTCGGCGGGGTCGGTGGGGAAGCCGATGTAGTAGATATCGAAGCGGGCGACGTAGGCGGTGCCGGGCGTGACATTGACGTTGACGGTCTGGTTGGCGCGCCGGAAGGGCCCGAGGAAGCGACCGAACTCTTCGAGATCCTGAATGGAGCCGTGGTTGGACCACTCGCGCCCGATGGTGTTGTTCTCGAAGTTCTCGAAGTAGCGGACCGCGACGGCATCGACCTCTTCGCCTCGGAAGTTGGTGTTGCCGGCGGGCTTGGGTTGTTCGGGTTCGTCGCTCAGCGGGGTGAGCGGCTGGCGGTCGGTGGGCGTGAAGGCCTCGTCGCCGCGAACGCGTTGCTCGAGGTCGGACCAGCGACCATTGTCGCGGTTCGTGCGCGAGCGCTTGGCCCATGCGAGGGGATCATCCTCGGACTCGTCGGCGCCGCCCAGCACGCCCATCGCGATGCCAACAGCGCGTGTGTTGCTCGTGTCGAGTTCCATGGACAGAGGCGCAACCTCGGCGCGATCGATGGCGAGCGGGTCAGCCGACCCGAACGGCTCGCCGGGCAGGCGGATCTCGGTGAGCGCAGGATCGGCGGCGGCGCGATCGACCGCGTAATACGACTCGCCCGCCGAGGCCAAAGCCGGCGCGGCGACGCTCAAGCCCGCAAGGGCGAGCAGAGCAGCGATGGAACGGTGCGCGGGGGTGCGCATGACTCGTCTCCCTGTGATCCGCGACCACACCACAACAGCATCGGCGTGCGTCGCGATCTGATCCTGCGATGTACGCCCCGACGGACCCCGTGCTCTGACTCATGAGGGATCGAGACTGTTGAAGTGTGACATTTCCGCGGGCAGAAGCAAGCGCGAACGCCCGAAACCCTTCCGAACAAACGGGTTAGGAGGATCGAAAGGGCCGATTCTGACGACTGGCGCGGGGCCGCGCGGGGGCCACGGGGCTTCTCGGACTGCCATCTCGGCGGGCGGGCGAGCCGTCTGACGTGTCTCGGCACGTGAAACCGGGCCGCGGGGCGAACGAATCAGGCACGCGGCGTGCATGAGATAGCCGCCTCCCTCGGAGATGTCAGATGGGACACACATTCGTCAACCACGCCAAGACCGCCATGCTGATGGCGGGGCTCTTCGCGCTCTTTGCCGTCGTCGGTGCCCGGTTCGGGCAGGGCGGCCTGCTGATGGCGCTGGTCTTTGCCGGCGGGACGAACCTCTTCGCCTTCTTCTTCTCGGACAGGATCGCGATCTGCGCGATGAAGGGGCGCGAGGTGACGCCGGACAACGCGCCCGTCGTCGCGGGGTACGACACGAGCCGCCTGTACGAGGCCGTGGATCGGTTGCGCCGGCGCGCGAACCTGCCGATGCCGCGCGTGTACGTGTGCCCGCACGACGCGCCGAACGCGTTTGCGACGGGTCGCTCGCCGAGCAAGTCGGCGGTCGCGTTCACGCAGGGGCTGCTGCGCACGATGAACCAAGCCGAACTGGAGGGCGTGATCGCGCATGAGCTCGCGCACGTGAAGAACCGCGACACGCTCATCTCGACGATCGCGGCAACGATCGCCGGCGTGCTCGCCTTCGCGGCGCAGTGGTTCTTCCTGATCGGAGGGCGGCGCGAGGGCAACCCGCTCATCGGGCTGGTCGTCGTGATCGTCGCGGCGGCGGGCGCCGTGGTGATCAAGGGCATGATCTCGCGCAGCCGGGAGTACATCGCCGATGCCGATGGCGCGCGCATCGCGGGCGACACCGAGGGGCTCGCCTCGGCGCTCGCCAAGCTCGGCGGGCTCTCCAAGCAGATCCCGCTGATCCAGCCCAACCCGGCGCAGAACAACCTCTTCATCGTCGAGCCCTTCTGCGGCAAGGCGTTGACGAGCCTGTTCGCCACGCACCCGCCCATCGAGGCGCGCATCGGCGCGCTGCAGCGTCTGCGCCCGTCGATCGAACGCACGCTCTGAGCGGTAGACTCCGCGCGTGCCCGCGTCCGAACGAGCGAACACCCCGAGCAGGCTCACGCTGCTGATCGCGCTCGCGCTGGCATCGGCGGTTTTCTTCGCGGTCGCCGGCGGCGAACCGCCGCTGGAATCCGTCTTCGGCCTGCTGTACGCGTTCCTGTCGAGCGCGTGGCTCGCGATGGGTTGGCTTGCGGGGGCGGCGGGGCTCGGCGTCGTCGCGTCGAAGTGGCTGCTCAAGGATCCCGACACCGTCGTGCAGACGGCGCTGGGCGTCGCGCTCGCGATCATCGTCGCGATGGTGCTCGGGCAGACGGTCGGTTTCGGCGGCGCGAACGGGCGCATCATCGCTTGGACGCCAACGGCGATCGGGATCGGGCTGCTCCTGTGGTCGCTGCGTGCGCGTTTGCGACAGCAGATGGCGCTGCGTGTCGATCCGTGCGCGCTCCTGTGGTGCGTGCCGCTGGCGGCGATCGTGGTCGGGGCGTGCGTCGCGCCGGGGACGATCTGGTCGAGCGAGGGCAACGGGTACGACACGCTGTCGTACCACCTGCAGCTGCCGAAGGAATGGATCGAACACGGGCGGATCGAGCCGCTGGAGCACAACGTCTATTCGTGGCTCCCGGGCGGCATGGAGGCGGTGTACACGCAGCTCGCCGCGATGTCTTCGGGCGCACCGGGGTCGCCCGTTGGCGGCGGCGCGGGCGTGCTGAGCGCACAGATCTTGCACGCGTTGCTCGCGCTCTGCGCGTGCGCGGCGGTCGCCCGCTGCGTGCGCACGTGGTCGGGCTTGCAGGGCGCTGGGTACGTGGCGGGCGCGCTGCTGCTCGCGACGCCGTGGGTGCTCATCGTCGGCGCGTCGGCATACAACGAGATGGCGATGCTGCTGATGCTCGCGCCGGCGCTGCTCGTTGCCCGTGAGACCGATGCGCCCGCTTGGACACGTTCGGTGGTGTGCGCCGTGCTGTGCGCGGGCGCGGTGCTCGCGAAGCCGACGGCGATGTTCATGGTCGCCCTGCCCGTCGGCGCGGTGCTGCTGGCGAGCACGGGGTGGAGGCGGTGGTTGGCGGCGTCGCTGCCGGGCATCGTCGCCGGGGTCATCGGGCTGCTGCCCTGGCTCGTGCGCAACTGGAACACCGGCAACAACCCGGTGTTCCCCGAGTTCACGGGGCTCTTCGGGCTCGCGCACTGGAACACGGAACAGGCGCGGCGATGGAGCGACGCGCATCATCCGGATGCGTCTGTCGGCGATCGCTTCGCGCGGCTTGTTTCGGAAGACTTCGGCGTGCTGCACACGCAGTTCGGGGCGGTCTTCCTCGCGGGCATGATCGGTGCGGTCGTTGCGCTGTGCCGCAAGGACGTACGCACAGTCGCGCTTATGCTGCTCGGCGTGCTCGTGCTGCAGATCGGCGCGTGGCTGACGACGGGGCACCTGCAAGCGCGCTTCCTGCTGCCGGCGGCGCTGACGTCCGCACTGCTCTTTGGGCTCGGGCTCGCGGCGCTCAGGAAGTCCGGCGTCGTGCTCGGTGCGGTCGTGGTGCTGTGGCAGACGTGGCTCGGCACGCAGACGCTGCTGAATGAGAAGCCGACCGGAGCGATGCTGCACGGACCGGCGATGCTCACGGGCGAGGCGCTCGCGCCGATCCTGCAGGGCATGCCCGATGACGACCGGCGCGCACTGCTGGCGCCGTTGGGGCCGGCGGCGTACGTCAACCAAGTGCTCACGCGCGAGGGCGACGTGCGCCTGGCGCTGCTCGGGAGCGGCGCGCCGATGTACTACCTGGTGGACACGGTGTACGCGACGACGTGGGACCGATCGCCCGTCACCGAAGCCGCCCGCGCGTACCCGGACAACCCGATCGCCTTCGCGCGCGCGCTGGCGCGCAGCGGTGTCACGCACCTGCTCGTGGACCTGAGCGAACTCGCACGGCTCGAAGTATCGGGCTGGCTCGATCCTGCGCTCTCGCTCGGCTTCGGCGAGCGAACGGTGCGCGCGCTGGAGGCGTACCGCGTGCAGTCGTGGGATGATCGGGGCGTGCCGGTGTACCTGTTCGACCTCCGCGCGTTGGAGCGCACGCCGTGAGCGATGAGACGCGACAGCACGAGGGGCTGCACTCGCCGGGTGGCACGGCGCTGGAAGCGATCGAGCCGACCCGTCGCTGGACGCCCGGGCGGATCGTGCTGCAGAGCATCGGGTTCGTCGTGTCGATTGGACTGTTGGTATGGGCGGCGTCGCGCGCGTTCGGCGCGGAGAACCGCGAGTCCGTCGATCGCCTGCTCGATGCGCCGCTGTGGGCGGTCGGCGTCTTCGTGCTGCTCACGGCGGGTGGCATCGCGCTCAACGGCCTGATGTTCTGGCTGACCCTGCGCCCGCTCGGCGGGCGCGTGCCCGCGATCGACATGATCGCCACCAACGCGCTGTGCACGTTTCTGGCGATTTTGCCCTTCAAGCTCGGCGCGGTGGCGCGCGTGCTGATTCATAAGCGGCGCGACGGGATCCACTTCAAGCGCATCGTGCCGTGGTTCGCCGCGATGACGGCGCTGGCGGTCGCGGCGATGCTCCCGCTGGCGGCGGCGAGCGCGTGGCGCGGGCAGATCGATGCGCTGTGGTGGCTCCTCGGCGTGGGCGGCGGCGTCGCGTGCGTGGCGCTGGGGGTGTGGCTGAGCCGGATCGCGGAGCGGGTCAAGGCGCTGCGCTGGATGTCGGTCGGCGCGTACGAGGTGACGCGCGACGCGCGCACGGGCGCGCTGGTGACGCTGTGCCGATGGGGCGATGTCGCGACGCTGGCGGGGCGGTTCCTGCTGGCGGCGTGGATCGTGCAGACGCCGATGGGCGTGGGCGACGCGGTGCTGCAGGCGACGCTCTTCTTCCTGATCAGCGTGGCGGCGCCGGCGGGGACACTGGGCATGCGCGAAGCGGGCGTCGCCGGGCTTGCGCTCGCGCAGAGTAAGGACGGCGCGGACATCGCGCTCGTCGCGCTGACGATCACGGCGGCGGAGCTCGTGACGAGCGGTGTGCTGGGCGTGCTGGCGGCGTGGAGGCTGCGCGTGGACCGGGTGCTGCTCAGCCGTCGAAGGGTGTGATCGAGACGACGGTCTGCTGCGTCTGACGCAGCGTGTTGTCGCCCAGCGTGAACGTGGTGCCGAGCGACATGGTGCGCGTGCGGGTCGCGAGCTTCTCATCGGCGCGGTCGAAGACGGCGTTGGTGGTGATCTCGAACTGGTTGACGTTGACGTCGGGGCGCGCGGGGTCTTCGCCCTCAGGCTTGCGGAGCGTGAGGTCGCCGGTGCCTTCGTAGGTGACGGCGTCGTCGCCGAACTCCGAGACGCGCCAGTTGTCGGTGATGTCGAACACGCCCGCGGCGCCGAGGCCGATCGAGTCTTGCGTCTGCCACGCGAGGCCCTGGCTGACGTTGACCTTGGCGGCGCCGTCGGCGTCGAAGATCGGCGCGACGACCTGTGTGAAGCGGTCGGGCGCGAAGATGCCGACGAACCCCGGATCGAGGTCCTCGGCGCCGGCGGCGGCTTGCAGGAAGGGCTCGAAGCCCGACTGGTATTCGAGCGTGCGATCATCGGTGAGCAGGAAGCGCACCGTGCAGTCGAGCAGCGTGCTGGCCAGCTCGGTCGCGGCGTTGGACTCGGCCTCGCCCGTGTCGAGATCACGCACGGCGACGGCGGTGACGGTCGGCACGTTATTCTCGACGAGCGTGATGCCGATGCGCTCAAAGGTCACCTCGAGCTGCGCGATGCCTTCGACATCGGTGGCAACGACGCGGAAGCTGGCGTTGGCGACGTGCGAGCTTTGCTGCGCGCGTGTTTCTGCGCCGATAGCCTGGTTGACCTCGGTGCTCACGCTCACGGTGTAGTTGAGCAGCCTGCCGAGTTCGAGGCTCGACGCGAGGGCGGCGGAATCTTGCGCGCGGGCCGGAGCCGCGAGCAGCAGGAGGGTGCAGAGAACGAGAGCGAGGGACCGGATCGCGGGCATGTGTGGGCTCCGTGCGTGCGTGCGAGAGGGCGAGTGTACGCCGCGGCGACAACGCCCGCCCCGGGGTGGTTATTCCCGGAATCCGCCGGGACCGAACGAGCATCTACCATGACGCGATGAAGCTCTCGCTGGTGCAGTTCAACCCGACGGTCGGCGCGCTCGCGGAGAACGCCCGCGCGATCGAGCGGCTGGCGCGCGAGGCCGCGGCGGGTGGCGCGGATCTCATTGTCTTTCCGGAACTCGCCCTGTGCGGGTACCCGCCGAGGGACCTGCTGATCCAAGGCGGGTTTATGCGTGATGCGCACGACGAGGCCGTCGCGCTCGCGGAACGCATGCGTGATCTTGGTGACACTGTGGTGCTGGTCGGCGCGCCGTGGCAGCCCGGCGCCGAGCCCGGGCGGTGGGACACCTTCGACCCGCGCGTGCCCAAGCGGAACAGCCTGCTCGTGATGCGGGGCGGTTCGATCGTGGACCGGTACGACAAGCGTCTGCTCCCGACGTACGACGTGTTCGATGAGGACCGCTACTTTGCGCCGGGCGAACGCGCCAAGACCCTCGACGTCGCCGGCGTGCACGTGGGGCTGACGATCTGCGAAGACCTGTGGCGCGGCGGCGACGCGGGCACCGGCTACAGCGCACGCTATGCGTTGATGCCCGATCCCGTCGCGGACCTGATCGATGCCGGCGCGCGCGTGATCGTGAACCCCTCTGGCTCGCCCATGGTCGTGGGCAAGGGCGCGCGCCAGCGCGAGATCCTGACGCGCCACGTCGAAGCGCACGGCGTCACCATTGCCGCCGTCAACCAGGTGGGCGGGAACGACGACCTGATCTTCGACGGGCACGCGGCGGTGTACGTGCCCGGCGCGGACGGCGGCGCACGACTCGTCGCCGCGGGGCGCGGCTTCGAGGAGCAGATCGTGACGATCGACCTGAACGAACAGGGCGTGCGCGACGCGCCGAGCGTGGCCGACCCGCTGCTGGCATCGAGTGAAGACGAGCTGCGCTACCGCGCGCTCGTGCTGGGCGTGCGCGATTACCTGCGTAAGACGGGCTTCACGAGCGCGTGCCTCGGGCTCAGCGGCGGGATCGACAGCGCGCTCACGTGTGCGATCGCGGCCCGCGCCATCGGCGCGGAGAACGTGCTTGGCGTCGCGATGCCGTCGCGCTATTCCTCGGAGCATTCGGTGACCGACGCGGTCGCGCTCGCGGAGAACCTGGGCGTGCGATACCACGAGGTGCCGATCCGCGCGGCGCACGAACTCGTCGAGGGGCTCATGGCGCCGGCCTATGCGGACCTCGGGATCCCGGGCGAGCCGGACATCACCGAAGAGAACATCCAGAGCCGCCTGCGCGGGCTCATCATGATGGCCATCAGCAACAAGAGCGGGGCGCTGCTGCTCACGACGGGCAACAAGAGCGAACTCGCGGTGGGGTACTGCACGCTCTACGGCGATATGAACGGCGGGCTCGCGGTGCTGAGCGACACGACGAAGGAAGAGGTCTACGCGATGTCGCGTTGGATCAACGCGAACCACGAGGCCGCCGGGTTCGCGCGGGCGCCGATCCCCGACTCGACGATCACCAAGCCGCCCAGCGCGGAGCTGCGCGAGGATCAGACGGACCAAGACACGCTGCCGCCGTACGACGTGCTGGACGACATCATCGAGCGGTACGTCGAAAGGCTGCAGGATACGAGGACGATCGTTGACGAGGGCGGGCACGATCCCGAGGTGGTCGCGCGCATCGTGCGGCTCATCGACGTGAACGAGCACAAACGCAAGCAGCTCGCCATCGGGCTGAAGGTCTCGTCGATCGCGTTCGGGCGAGGCAGGCGACGCCCCATCGCGCAGGGCTACCGCCCCGATCGCTCGGTGTCGCCCGCGTCGTCGGCGTCTTCCACCTCTTCGTCGGGCACCTGATCGAAGGCGTCGGCGGCCGCGGAGAGCAGCGTGGCGAAGCCGGCAACGGTGATGACCGCGTTCATCGGCGCGCGGAACGCGGACCAGTCGAGCGCGTAGGCCAGCACGTGGTACCCGATGCCCAGCAGCGAGAGCCCCGCGACGACGACGGTGATGACGCTCACGTCGATGGGTCCGAGCCGGAAGCCGTCGTCGGCCTTGCCGAGGCGCGCCATCCCGAGCGTGGCGATGCCGGCGACGCACAGCGCCGCGCCCAGCGCGACCTCGATGGCGAGCGTCGATGATGGTTCGACGGGGACGAGCACGGCGATCAGCGGACGACGCCGGCGGCGGCGGTGATGAGGCTGGTGCCCTGCGGGTCGATCGCCCCGCCGTAATCCATGACCTCGAGCTTGGCGCCATCGAAGGCGAGCATCATGGCGGCGATGGTGCCGGTGCTGGTCCAGCGTGTGGGGTTTTGCTGCCAGGCCATGGCGGCGATGAACTCGGAGGCCTTGCCCTCGCGGAGCAGGTTGATCATTTCCTGATCGCGTCCGGCGGTCTGCTGCTGGAACTGCTTGCCCTGTTCGTCGTCGCCGGCGAGCTTGACGTTGTCGCCGAACTGCTGCCCGACGTGGCTGAGGTTGCCCGAGGCGATGACGAGCGTGAGCCCGGGTGACTCGGCGATGGTCGCCTGCAGCGCTTCGGTGAAGGGGGTGAGCCCGAGCCCGTTGCCGTCGTAGGACTCGCCGCCCTCCTTGCGCGACGGGTCGTGGATGAGGAAGGCGCACATCTTCGGCGTCTTGCCGTCCTCGCTCATGGTGTGCTGGATCCACGGGACCTGGAGCTCGATGGAGTGCTCGCGCTCGTGGTCGTAGCGGTGTTCCATGAGACGCTGCGCGTTGTCGTCGCCCAGCTTGCCCTTGAGGCGATCGAGGAAGTCGGCGTCGAGGTCCATGCGCCCGAGGGGGGTCTCGAAGGCCTTGTCGCACCCGACCACGCCCGTGCCGAACCCGAAGTGGTTGGCGCCGAGGATGATGACGCGATCGGGGCGCGGAGTGGTGCGGAGCCTGCCGTAGGCGGCGCCGTACTGGCGCCAGCCGCGCGGGTAATCGAGGTGCGGCACGAGGATGGCGTGGGGAAGCGCATCGAAGGCGGGGTTCTCGGCCTTCTTGAGCGCCTCGTCGATGGACTTGTCGAAGGTCTCGCGCAGCTTCTGCGGGCCGAGCTCCTTCTTCTGCTCGTCGGTGGCGTCCTGCCCGACGTCGCCCATGACGAGCATGTCGGCCATGGTCGCGGTGGAGGCGGGCGGCAGGACGTCGGAGGAGTCGAAGTCTTCGTGCATCTTCTGGAGCATGGCGTCGAAAGTTGGGCCTTCGAGCATGCCGGCGACATCGAGCTGGGCGACGAGCTGCTGCACGTGCTCGCCCGCGAGCTTGACGACGGCGTTGGCGGGCACATTCGCGTTGGTCGCCTGCTGCTTGGCGAGCCCGAGGATCTGATCGACGGAGTTCTGCCCGTTCATCTGAGGCAGGATGAACTGCGCAATCGCGTTGACGACGACGCGTTTGTCGGTGACCTCGTTGCGGTCCATCAGCCCGAGCATCGTCGCCTGCTGCCCCTCCTGGTTCTTGACGGGCACGGGACGCCCGACGACCGACGGGCGGAGGCGCGGGCGGGCGTGGTGGTCGGCGTTGGGGTCGAAGGGAGGGGCCTCGGGGGCCGGTTGGGGGGTGTTGGACTCGTTCATCGCTCGCTCCGGGGGCTCAAGAGGGCTTGTTCGACGCAGACCCACGTCGCTGATCGAGTGTAGCCACGCCCGGCGGGAAACGGGTCGCCCGATCGGCGTCTGCGGGCTACTATCCGGGCCCCTCGCGAGGGTCCGCGAGGCACGAATCCCAACGACCGCCAGCGCCACGAGGCTCCACGATGCTCGACGCGATCAAGCCCGGACAGATGATCAAGTGCACGGTGACCAAGGCGCCGAAGCGCGAGGATCTCAAGCAGACCATCTCGCGCCTCATGCGCAACGACGATGACGTGAAGCGTCGCCTCAAGGGTGCGCAGGAGCACCGGATGAAGACGCTGATCGTGCGTTCGCGCGGCAAGCGTCCCTGGGCCGTGCGCCAGAAGTCGGCCCGTTATGCCCTGCCCGTCGAGGGCGCGACCTGGACCATGAAGTATTACCCGCAGGTCGCGGGCGACTTCCGAGCCGTCGAGCCCTTCGTCAAGGTCGAGTCGGCGTGATCAACCGGCTGCTCGCGGTGCTCGTGGTCTTGGCGTGCGTCACGAAGCTGGCGGCGTGCGGCGGCTCCGACACATCCGAACAGCAGGCCGCGACGCCCGAGTTCGAAGTGCATCGCTACACCACGCGCGCACGCGTCGAGGCGCTGGCCGATCTGAACGCGCAGCGCCCGCAGGTCAGCGCGTTCCACGAGCCGATCCCGGAGTTTGTCGGGCCCAAGCGCGAGCTCGGGATGCCGGCGATGATCATGCCCTTTCCCTTCCACGAGACCGACCGGTCCAAGTGGCCCGACGTCTCGGAGATGGAAGTCGGGCAGAAGGTCAACATGACTTTCGAGGTGCTCTTCAACCCCGAGACCGAGCTGCCCGCGGCGTACTACCTGACGTCGTGGGAGCCGCTGCCCGACGACACCCAGCTGACCTTCGGCAACGAGGCCGACGCCGGAGCCGAGGACGCGGGAACGCCCTGACCGCGCGTCTGCGGTGACGAGAAAAAAGCCCGGCAGGTCACTCTCGCGACACGCACCGGGCCTCGTGGGGTTCGTGGTTGTCGGGCGATGGTTCGCCCCCCTGCTACCGACGGTCGATCTGCTCCGTTGCACGCGTGTCGAATGAAAGTCGCGTGGTCACGTGGCGAGCTTCTCCATGACTTGTTGGAGATCGGACCAGACTCTTTCGCGGTTTTCCTTGGTGTACGCGCGCAACAGGTACGCGGGGTGAAAGGTGGGCATCACGGGCACGCCGCGATAGTCGTGCCAGTTCCCGCGTAGACGCCCCATGGCGTCGGAGGTTCCGAGGATGTAGGCGGCGGCGGGCTTGCCGAGCGTCACGATGACCTTGGGATTGAGGATCGCGAGCTGCTCGTCGAGAAACACGCCGTCGAGGGCGGACTCGTCGCTGGTCGGGGTTCGGTTCCCGGGCGGGCGGACCTTGAGCACGTTGCAGATGTAGACCGTTTCGCGCGAGAGGCCCATCGCGGTGATCATCTCGTTGAGTTTCTGCCCGGCCCTCCCTACGAAGGGGATCCCCTGCTCGTCTTCGTTGGCACCGGGGGCCTCGCCAACGAAGACGAGGTCGGCGTGCGGGTCGCCGTCGCCGAAGACGATGTTCGTCCACCCCTCCATGCGCTGGGCGACGACGCTCTCGCGTTCGTAGCGCGCGCGCAGCTCGTCCAACGCCGCGACCACGTCGGTGACGGGAGGAAGGTCGGTGAGGCGCACGGCGCGGTCGGCTCGCGAAAGCCGATCTTCGGGGTCCGTCGCATCGGGGAGCGCGGGCGCGGGCGCCGGCGTTGGCGGAGGCGGAGGCGCGGAGCCGGCGACGGGGATGAAGTCCACGCCCATGAGGCGCGCGGTGTCGGCGGCACGCCGGGCGAGACGCGAGGCGGTCTGTGGATCGGTCGTCATACGCGCGTTCTACCGCGCGAGTCCGGCGCGGTCACGCGGAGGCGAGCTTCCGGATCGTGGGTCGGGCGCGGAGATGGTCGGTGACGCGTTCCGACGTGTGGACCGGTGCCGGGAGACCGTCCGCGCCGTCCCACGTGGAAGCGACGTGCCCGAGGGCGCGGGCGACGAGTTCGCCCCGGCTCGAAGCGTTGAGCTTGCGGTGCAGGGACTTGACGTGGTCGTGCACCGTGTGTGGGCTGCGGGCGAGTTCTTCGGCGATTTCGCGCACGCTCTTGCCGAGCGCCAGCTGGTCGAGCACCTGCTGCTCGCGCGGGGTGAGGCGGTTGGCGGTGCTCGAGGGCTCGTTCCCAAAGGCGAGGACGGCGCGGTGCGCCAGCAGCGGGATCACGCCCTGCACGACGGCGAGGTCGGCGCGGATGAAGGGCTGCTCGCTTGCGGTGGTGGCGAGTTCGACGATGACGCCGCGCCCGCCGGTGCGGCCGCCCGCGGGCCAGAACCCGACGAGCAGGTCGAGCGCACCGAGCGCGATCCAGCGGTTGCCGACACGTCCGGCGCGCCATGTCGCGAGCGCGGGGAGTTGGCGGAGCAGCGCGACGCCTCGGACGGGCTCCGGCTCATCGCCGGTGAGCCACCAGTCGAGCGTGTTCTCGTGCTCGGGGTGGATCGCGTCGGGGTCGATGGCACGACCGGCGGGGTCGGTGCCCGCGGCGCCGGTGGCTTCGAGCTTGAGCACCCGCCCGCGCGGGCCCAGCACGCCGAGCGATACGGCGGCGATCACCGATCCGCGCGTCAACGCCAAGGCGCCGGCGGCGCGTTCGCACCAGTCCTGCGTGGCCACGGCGGGAAGGTTGCAGATTCGGGTCGCGATTCTCGCGGCGAGCGATACGTGCTCGACGCCCAACAACGGTGAAGCGTTCATCATGTTGCCTTTCAGTCCTGGAAAGACGGCTCGGTTGCGCGGCTCACACACGCCGGATCGGGATGCGTTCGACCACTTGTTCGTGGTGATCGTGCGCTTGCACTCTATCTCGGTCGGCGCTCTCGGTTCGCTGGACACATTTCGAGTGAAGTTCTGATATTCGAGAACAACAGGCACGGCCCCACGCTCCGGTTCATGGGCGCGGACCTCCGGGTTCGGCTTGGCTCAGGCGGGGCGAGGGGTGCCCGATTCTGCGCCGCTGCGCTCGGATGACACACCTTCGTGCGCGCGCCGCGGCGACTCGCTCATTCGGCGTTCGACTTCGGTGAGCAGGCGCCGGGCGAGTTCGACGTCGCGATCGAGCGGGACGACGTACCCGGGCTGCATCTCGCGCTGCACGAGCGCCGACTCGCGCGCGAAGCTCGATCGCCGGATCAGGCGCGGGTCGGTCCGTCGATGCGGGCGTTGCACGCGCTCGCGGAGCACCTCGATCTGCATAGACAATGCGTCAAGGGATCCGTTCGCCCCGATCGGTTCGCCGGTGTGTTGATCGAGCACGCTGACACGCACCCGGCGCCACTCGGCGTGGAGGGCGTTCTCGACATCTCCCCCCAGCGAGTCGGAGAAGTCGAGCCAGGGGGTGAAGATGCCGGCAGAGGAACGCGGACGCGTGGTGATGACGCCGCGCTCAGCGTCGATGCGGTCGAGCGTGAAGCCCGCTTCGCGCAGGACGTCCTTCGTTGCCTCGAAGGCTGTCGGATAGTTGTCGAGTTCCAGATCGAAGGTCGCCGCGAGGGGCTGGGCGACGACGGCACTCGCCGGTGTGTTCGGCGAACTCTTGCAGCCGCCGAGACCCGTGAGCGTGAGCACCACGAAGATGGCAGCGTCGCGCCGTGTCATGGGCAGATGCTACCACGGGCTCGGCGATTCGGGGGTACCGTTCGGTGTCCTCGCGGCATTCCGTGCAAACCGGTGCCAACTTCTTGTCTTCGGAGAGATCCATGTCAGAACGCGTTCGCGGTAATGCCATCATCGGTCAGTCGGGCGGGCCCACCGCTGTCATCAATCAGTCCGTCGTCGGCGTCGTCGAGGCGCTGCGCGGAACGGCGGAGATCCCGAAAATCCTCGGGATGCGTCACGGCGTGCGCGGGCTCATCGAAGACGACATCCTCGACCTGACCGGCGTCGATCAGGCGACGCTCGATGCCGTCGCCCTCACGCCGAGTGCCGGGCTGGGTTCGACGCGCGACAAGCCGGACGCGGCGTACTGCGAGAAGATCTTCGAGGCGTGCAAGAAGCACGACGTGCGCTACTTCTTCTACACGGGCGGCAATGATTCGAGCGACACGTGCCGGATCGTGAACGATCTGTCGAACGAGCAGGGGTACGAGCTGCGCTGCTTCCACGTGCCCAAGACGATCGACAACGACCTGATGGAGAACGACCACACGCCGGGGTACGCGAGCGCCGCTCGGTACACCGGGCTCATGTTCATGGGCGACCAGCTCGACAACCGCGCGCTCCCGGGCATCAAGATCAACGTGGTGATGGGCCGCCACGCGGGGTTCCTGACGGCGGCGGCGGCGCTGATGCGCGATCGCGATCACGCCGATGGTCCGCATCTGATCTATGTGCCCGAGGTCGCCTTCGACATCGATCGCTTCGTCGGCGAGGTGCAGGACGTGTTCGACAAGCACGGGCGCTGCCAGATCGCGGTGAGCGAGGGCATCGCGGGCGAGTCGGGCGAGTCGATCGGCGCGCAGCTCATCAAGGGCGAGGTCGATGACCACGGCAACGTGCAGTTGTCGGGCTCGGGCGCGCTGGGCGATCAGCTGTCGGACTTGCTGAAGCAGAAGCTCAAGCCTGTGGGCGGGAAGCCGCCGCGCGTGCGCGCCGACACGCTCGGATATCCGCAGCGCTGCTATCCCGACGCGAGCCCGGTGGATCAGGCCGAGGCGCGGATGGCCGGTCGCAAGGCGGGCGAGATCGCGCTGACGGGCGATCACGATGGGTCGATCGCGATCCAGCGAGCGGCGAGCGGTTCGTACGAGGCGAGCTTCGTGCGCGTGCCGCTGGACGCGGTGGCCGGCAAGACGCGCCACCTGCCGAAGGAGTTCCTCAAGGGCACGAGCGACGTGAGCGACGCGTTTGTGGAGTGGCTGAAGCCGCTGGTGGGGCCGCTGCCGACGATCGGGCGGTTTGGCGGCTGAGCCATGGCAAAGCGTCCGTCCGAAGTCCCGTCTGCGGTCGTGCGTGGCTTGAACGCCGGCACGCGTGAGAGCGCCAATCTCGCGGAAGGGCTCGCGGTGGACTTCCGCTCTCTGATGGGCACGGCGTTCCCGGAGGTTGATCGCGTTCAGCACGCGCGCGTTGCGCCCGAGATCGCCTTTACGAAGCGCATGGCAGACGCCGCCGAGGTGTTGATCGAATCGCTCGGTCCGGGTGAAGCCTTCGCGCGCTGCCGAGCGCACGGGTCGGACACGGTGCGTGGATGGGCTGCGTACGTGCTCGGGCGCACGCCGCGGCTTTCGTTGAAGACACGGCTCACGCGTGTGCGTCCGCTCGCCGACGACCACCACTTCGGCGTACGCGAGTGGGCGTGGCTCGGGATCCGCGCACACATTGTGGCGGATCCGATCGGCGCGATCGATTTGCTCGAGCCGTGGGTGACACACCGTTCGTCGTCGGTGCGCCGTTTCGCGATCGAGGCGACGCGCCCGCGCGGTGTCTGGTCGGCGCACATCGAGGCGCTGAAGGAGGATCCATCGGTGGCGATCGCGCTGCTCGAACCGTGCCGTGCCGACGCCGCCCGGTACGTGCAGGATTCGGTCGCGAACTGGCTCAACGACGCCTCGAAGAGCCAGCCCGACTGGGTCCGGGAGGTGTGCGCGAGATGGTCGAGAGAAAGCAACTCGGAATGCACGGATCGCATCTGCCGGCGCGCGCTGCGAAGCGTGCGTTAGGCGTCAGCCGTCGAGCTTGATGAACGAGAAGTGCATCGAACAGTGTGCGGACTGCAAGCGATCCCACTCTTCGTGTGTGAATTCGCCGAAGAGTGGTGACGGCTCCGTGAAACGTTCTCCTCCGTCGCGGACGCGCGCGATCTGCTCGCGGATCATGGACATGCCCTCGTCGAACGGCACGTCCTCGGGCGGCAAGAAGGACGCGAGCGCCTTGGGCATCCTGATCCCGGGTGGCGGCGGCGCTCCCCGGATCGCCTTCTTCTTGAACAAGAACTGCACGACCTTGCGCACGAGATAGGGCGGTTTCGCGCCGGGCGGGAAGCCGTCGATCGCCGCTCGGATCACCTCAGCACAGTGCCAGAGATTCTGACCCGGTGTCCAGTTGCCGACGGTGCGCAGGGTGTGGGCATCGTGCGCGGCCTGGATCCTGTCGAGATCCTCGCTGACGCATGCGAGGCTGTTGAACGTGAGATCGCGTCGATCGGTGACGGCTTTGGTGTTGATGGACTGGCTCATGTGCGCATGCTACGCGAGCGCACGCAGAAGCCCGCGTCGTTCCGGACGCGGGCTTCGTTGAGAACACGAGCATGAATCGATCGGATCAGCGCCTGCGACGCGCGGTGGTCAGGCCTGCGCCGGCGAAGAGCACGATCGCGCCGGGCGCCGGGATGTTCGCGGCGAAGAGCAGCGCGTTGCCCATGATGAGCGCGCCGTCGGAGCCGGAGTTCCAGTAGCCGTCGTTGACGACATCGGAGACGGGGTGGAAGCCCAGTTCGACGACCTTGGGGTTGGGCGCGAGGGCGGCGAGCGTTTTGCCGTCGTCGTATTGCGCGATGAGCGTGGAGCCCGGCGTGAGATTGGTGTTGGTTGGGCGCCACGCGCCGAAGGGACCGTTCATCCCGATGCCGACGTCGTTGATGAAGGAGTTGACGCCGTCGAAGATCGGGTGGCTCGGGATATCGACGAGCGTGGCGGTGGTGCCGACGGTGAAGCCGCCGTTCTGCGGGATGGCGAGGTACTCGCTGCCCGGATCGTTCCAGCGCCCTTCGAGGAATCGCCCGCTGTTGGGCGAGGTGTTGGCGAAGAGCCCGACGACGACACCGCCGCCCGCATCGACGTAGTCGGCGAGGACGTTGCCCATCGCGACGGGATCGTCATACGAGAAGTTGCTCCACGTGATGACGGCGTCGTACTGCTGCAGGTCGCCGAGGCTGGGCGTGCCGACGGAATCACCGGCGTTCGACACGCTGATGATGTCCACGCCGGAGAAGAGCCCGGTGCTCATGATCTTGTCGCGCGGATCGGTGAAGCGCGGGTCGTTCTGCGCATCGGCGGTGATGGTCGATGCGGCAACGATGGCGACGCGCGGCTGCATCGTGCCGGCGACGGTCGCGCTCGTCAGCGCACCGATCGCGCACGCGATGAAGAGTCCACGGGGCGTGGGCATGACGGTTTCCTCCCTTGCGACGCGCGGGCGCGTCGGTTCCCGAGCGAGACGCACGCCGCCCTCCCAAGCGGATCGAGGCGTCTCGCCATGTTCAACATGCGCACGGGAACGCGAAGGTCCAGAAAAAACGGGCGATCAAGACCGTTCGGACGCGTCGGGCCGCGTGGGGACGGTCAGGCGAGTGCGTGTCGGCGGCTGCGCCAGCGATCGGCGATCCCGCATGCCAGCGCCGTGATCGCAAAGGCGGGCATCCACCACTGGGCGATCCACGTCCAACGAGAAATGATCCCAAAGAAGTCGGTGAACTGGTCGGTCCAGGGGCCCCCTCGGCTTGCGCTCCATTGCCAGATCTGCCACGAAAACGAGGCAGTGAGCGCGAACCCCACCACCGCATAAAAGTACGCCTGCTGACGGACGAAGCGTGACTGGGTGACTTCGCGAACGACGAGGCACAGCAGAAGCAAAACCAAGAACGGCATCGCAAACTGAAACGCGAGCAGTTGGATCGAGCCGGAACCGAAGGCTTCGCGAACCGCGAAGTACCCCTCTTCGTTGACTGCCCAGAGCCCCAACGGTGAAACGAGACCCCAGACGGCGAGCAGCGCTGCAAGGCGCGGTTTCCACGGGCGAGCGCTGATGTGCCACGCGATGAGGATCACGATCACGTGATTCATGCTGAAACCAATGCCACCGCCGAGCACACCATCGCGACCGTCAATGAACAACGCGGGGGGAGCACTCGAGAGCGGCAAGATGACAGAACCCAAGACGTCATCGAGCACATCGAAGCCTGCTCGCTCCGCGATCGGGCGCAAGTAAAGCATGCTCACATCGATGTCGTAGACGCGCACCCACGCGAACACGCCGGCGAGCACGATCGCGATCGCGAGCAGCGCGTATCCGAGGCGCGAGAAGCCGAAGATCGGTCGCAGCGGCGTCGGGGCGGGCTCGCTCATAACAAGAGTATATGACGCGTCACGAGCGACGCCGTCGCGCACCGAACACCGCGCCCGCGGCGAGCAGCGGCAGCGCACCCGGCGCTGGGATGCGCACGCGCACGAGCTCATCGAACGAGAAGGACGCGTTCACCGTCGAGATGATCGCCCACTCGCCGCTGTCGCTCACGTCGTAGAGGTTCACGAGTTCGCCGACGACCTGTTGATCGTTGAGGAAGAGCCCGCCGATGAAGGGGCCGTCGTCGTCGCGGATCTCGCCCGACCAGAGCACGTCGCCGCTCGGCAGCGTGAAGAGGTTGGAGACGAGCAGGCGCGAGACATCGAGCGTGGTGCCATCGACGAGTTGCGCGATGCCGCCTTCGGCGAGGATGGGCGTGCTGTCGAGCATGATGGCGTCGATGGTGTCGCCGCGGGCAGCGCCGGCGAGTTCGGCGACATACCCGAGCTGCGCGGCATCGTTGATTGACGCGAGCGGCTCGGCGACGCCCACGATCGATCGCCCGTCGCTCGTCGGCGCCGGGTCCATGCCGGTGAAGGCAACGGGCTGACCATCGACGAGGAGCGCGCGTCCGTTGCTGTTGTCCTCGCGCCGGAAGCTGACCGGCGCGGCCCAGGTGCCGGCGTCGTTGAACGACGGCCTGCTCGGCGTTGCCGCCAGGAATGGGATCGTCACAGTGCCGACGCCCGGGAGCCCATCGCCCGCGGCAACGAGGATGCGGTCGCTCGCGCCGGGCTCGCGGAGGACGAGCGCTTCCGTGTCTTCGGGTCCGGGTCCATCGAGCAATGAGTTGAAGATGAACGTGCCGTTGCCGTTCGTTGCGCTCTGCTCGGCGAAGAAGCGGTAGGTAAAGGTCTCGCCGCGATCGTTGAAGGACTGCGACGAGTTCGCGACGGGCGAGAGGTCCTCAAAGACCCATGAGGTGAGCCCTGCTTCGGGGTTGGTCTCGCCGATGGGCTGGAGATCCACGCGTGTGAAGACCGAGCCGTCTTGCCCGATCCCGAGGAGCGCGGGCGCGCCGGCGGTTTGCAGCGCGGGGTTGCTCAGCACGCCGAGCGGGGTGTTGGTCAGACCGCCCGGGCCGATGATCGGGAAGGCGTCCGGCCCGCCGCCGAGATCGATACGCGATTCCGCGGCCCACTCACCGGCGTCGTTGATCGAGGCGTTGAAGACGCGCTCGAGTTGACCCAGCCCCGGCAACTGCTGGTTATCGGTCAGCAGCACGTCGAAGGGCAGCGTGGACGAGACGCCCGCCGAGGCGGTGGCCACGGCCGCACCGATCGCACCCGCGAACGCGATGAACTCGGCTTTCATGCTGGCTCTCTCCAGGCCCCCTGCTCCACCAAGAACGTACCCGGAGAACGGGGCGATTCAAGCGCAAAAGAAAACGCCCCGGTTTCCCGGGGCGTTCATCGTGATGAAGTCGTCGAGAGAGGGAGCCCCTCACGCCGGCCCCTTCCCCGCAAGCGGGGCGAGGGAGCACAGCCGCTTACGCGCTGGCGGCCATCTTCTCGGCCTTGGCCTTGGCGTCGTCGAGCGTGCCGACGTACATGAAGGCCGACTCGGGCAGATCGTCGCCCTCGCCGTCGCAGAGGCGCTCGAAGGAGTCGATCGTGTCTTCGAGCGTGGTGTAGATGCCGGGGAAGCCGGTGAACTGCTCGGCGACGTAGAAGGGCTGCGAGAGGAAGCGTTCGATCTTGCGGGCGCGCCCGACGATGGCCTTGTCCTCTTCGGAGAGCTCATCGACGCCGAGGATGGCGATGATGTCCTGCAGGTCCTTGTAGCGCTGCAGGATGACCTGCACGCGGCGCGACACGTCGTAGTGGCGCTGCCCGAGGATGGCGGGGTCGAGGATTCGCGAGGTGGATGAGAGGGGATCGACCGCGGGGTAGATGCCCTTCTCGGCGATGCCGCGCGCGAGCACGACGAAGGCGTCGAGGTGGCTGAAGGCCGTGGCCGGCGCGGGGTCGGTCAGGTCGTCGGCGGGCACGTAGATGGCCTGCACCGAAGTGATCGCGCCCTTGCTGGTCGAGGTGATGCGCTCCTGCAGTTCGCCCATCTCGGTGGAAAGCGTCGGCTGGTAGCCCACCGCCGAGGGCATGCGACCGAGCAGCGCCGACACTTCCGAACCCGCCTGAGTGAAGCGGAAGACGTTGTCCACGAAGATCATGGTCTCTTTGCCGGACTCATCGCGGAACTGCTCGGCCATGGTGAGGCCCGAGAGCGCGACGCGGAGGCGCGCGCCGGGGGGCTCGTTCATCTGCCCGAAGACCATGGCGACCTTGTCAAGCACGCGAGACTTGTTGCCGGACTCGTCGGTGAACTCAGCCTCGGCCATTTCGAGCCAGAGGTCGTTGCCTTCGCGGGTGCGTTCGCCGACGCCGCAGAAGACGGAGTATCCGCCGAACTCACGGGCGACGCGCGCGATCATCTCCTGGATGATGACGGTCTTCCCGACGCCGGCGCCGCCGAAGAGGCCGATCTTGCCGCCTCGGACGACGGCGCAGAGCCGGTCGACGACCTCGCGGCCCGTGGCCAGGACCCCGGCCTGGGGGTTGAGGTTCTCGACCTCGGGGGGGGCGGCGTGAAACGGACGCGTCGGCGCGCCCTCGGGGGCGGGCTCGTTGTCGATGGGGTTGCCAAGCAGGTCGAAGACGCGCCCGAGCACCTTCTCACCGACGGGCACGGCCACGGGCTGCCCAGTGTCGGTGCACTCGGTGCCGCGGGTAAGACCGTCGGTGGAGCCCAGCGCGACGCAGCGGACGCGACCGCCGCCGAGGTGCTTCTGGACCTCGCCGGTCAGGCTGAGGTGCCCGGCTTTGGTCTCGGTGTTGACCGTGACGGCGTTATAGATGTCGGGGAGCTGGTCTTCGGGGAACTGGGCGTCGAAGGTCGAGCCGATCACCTGCGTGATCACACCGTTGGTGGGCATGGCGAATCCTCGTTGAAGTCGTGCGGAGCCCGCGCACCGGCGCGAGCATGGAGACGAGGATAGTCCGCAAAAGGCCGCGATGACAGGCCGATGCGCGCACATATCATGGAGCCATATGGCTACACGATTCACGCTCAACGAGCTGGTGTTCAAAGCGATCGCGGACGGGACGCGCCGGGACATCCTGGACGGGCTGGCCGCGGGACCGCGCCGGGCGACGGACATCGCGGCGGACTACGACGCCGCCCGCCCGACGATCGTGAAGCACCTGCGTATGCTGGAACAGGCCGGGCTCGTGCGCGTGAAGGCCAGCGGGCGCGAGCGGCGCTATTACCTGCAATCCGCGGGGCTCAAGCGCGTGGACGCCTGGCTGGCGACCTACCGAACCGTGTGGGAGGCCCGGCGAGTGCTCCGCGAGCGCTCGTGAGCGATCGATCGCCGATCGACGACTCGCGCTGAATTCCCCCTCGCCGGCGACCGATAGCCCCTTCATGGACGCACACGACTCGGCGACCGATCACGGGCTGGACGACACGCGTGTCATCCAGCGCCCCGACCTCGCCGACGAGCGCAACGGGAGGTGCTCGTCGCGGATCGAACTCGGCGCGGTGTCGTGCGGGCTCGGGCGTGTCCTCGATGTGTCGAGCGACGGCATGCGCGTCTTCGCGCGCGGCATCCAGGTTCGGGAGGAGGGAGAGACCTTCGACCTGACGGTGCACGCCCCGCTCGGACACTTCGCCGTCCCCGCGCGGATCGCATGGACGCGGTCCCTCGGGCCCCGGCGGATCGAGTACGGCATCGAGTTCGTGGACCTGCCCAGCGAAGCCCGTGCCCAGCTCAACCTGCTCGCACGCGGCTCGTGCCTCGACGAGGACCGGCGCGCGGCGTGAACCTCCGTGGTGCCACGACGCGGCGAAGCCACGTCGTGCACGTGTTTCCGAGGATACGCACGACGCACCGCGATGCGGTGCATCGTGGCACCAGACTCACCTGAGTGTGGCACCGCTGGCTTGCCCAGTAGTGGTTCGCACAACGCCCGCAAGAGAGCACTGGCTCACGAGGGGCCAGTGCCACACCGACTCGGCGCAGAGTCGCGGCTCGTCAGAGCACTTGCAAAAACCAACGGACGCGCCGGTCGATGGTCCGGCGCGCCCGTCGTGAGCCCGCCGGCTTTCGCCGACGACCTCGGGAGAACAGTGGTTCGTCACCGCTCCGCGTGACCCGTTCGGGTGCACGCCGCCCGCTGGCCCGGTCTTGGCGCCTGGTGCGGACGAGTCCTTCTTCTTCTGACTGAACAAGCCGCACGCGAGCGGTTCCGGCGCGCCCGCGTGCGGATTCCCGCAAACAAATCCTCACGAAGCGGGAGAGAGATCGGCTGAGAGGGAGAGAGACGTGTTGGAAAGCGCCTCGGCGCGTGCCCACGCGCGCCGGGACGCTGAGGTTGTCACCCGGGCATGCCGGGCGTGTGTGGCAGTCGGTCCGGGATGGAAGCGCCGTGCCGGGTGCCCACTCCCGACACGGCGCCACAATCGCGCCACCCTCCGAGGAGAGGGCGTCTGCTGTTGTCCCCGGGGTTTCCCCCGGGCGTCCGTGTGCTCGCTTCGCGGCTCATGCCGGCTGACACGGGGCGTTGAGGCCTTGCTCGGCCGCGTGCCCGTGTGGCCTGCATCAACCACATGAAGAGTCGAATCCGCCCAGACCCCCCGCAAGTGAAATTGGGAAGAATCCGCAGAAGCAGCAGGACCGGACCCGGAGACCCCTCGGGTAGGCTCCGGACATGTCCGAGGAGCCAGCCATCTCGCAGGCTGCCAACGCATCATCGCGCTGCCTGATCTGCCGCTACGACCGCGCCAGACTCGACGACGCCACGCCGTGCCCGGAGTGTGGGAACTCGGCGATCGACGCGCGCGCGCTGTGGGCGTCTCGCCTGCGCACGAGCGCGTGGGTCACGCTCATCGCGTGCCTCGCGATGCCGGCGACGTGGTTCGTGCCCAGGCTCACGCAGAGCGGCTGGGGCAAGATGGCGATCGCGCTGCTGCCGATCCTCGCGCTGATCGCGGCGGCGCTGGCGCTGCGCGGGAAAGCTCGGAGAGCCGCAATTCTGTTTGCGCTCGCATCGCTCACACACGTGTCGGGCTGGATCCAGGTCAACAGCGGCATCGGAATCGCCGGTATGTCGTGGGAGACCGCTATGCGGATCGGCCTCGTTGTGCTGTACGCGTCGATCACGCTGACCCTGCTCGGCGTGCTGCGACTTGTGCGATCGTTGGTCTCGGTCCACGGCATGACGCTGTTTCCCTCAGCAAGCGTCCCCGCCTGGCACCACTGGCTCGGGCGAATCGAGGCACCGGTCGCGGCCATGGTGATTCTCCATGCGGTTGTGATGTCTGTCTGGATGCCGCACGGGATCGCAGGCGACACCATCACGGTGGCCGTGAAACTCGTCGGCATCGCGCTCACGATCTGGTCGAGCGCATCACTGGTTCGAGACGACTTGCGTTCACTCGCTCGCGTCGCATGGGTTCGCGTCAGATGGATGGTTGCGACGCGAACGCGGGTCAGCGCATTGATCGCACTGCCGGCACTGCTTTCACTCTTCGCACTTTCCGTTGACTTGCTGCCCGTTCTAGAGATCGACTTTTTTAGCGAAGATGTTTTGATCGCAACCGGCGCTTCGCTGACACTAGGGGTTTCGGCATGCGTCACGCGGCGTAATCGACACACTGCAGTGTTGTTGTTTCTCCTCACACCAGTGGTCTGGCCGGCTTCGCTCTTTGGCGGGGTCGCGTTTCAATACTATGGGGTCGAGATCGGACTCGAACTGCTCGTAGTCGGGATCTTCGTTGCGATTGGCACATTCGCGCTTGGACTGTCAAGCCTGAGTCTCTGCTGGTTGAAGAACTTGCCAGAAGATCAAACAAAAGCTGTGTGGGCCCGCGTATTGCGGCGCTGCCACACACCGATTGTGATCGTCGTGATTGCTTGCGAAGTCATTGCTGCTGCTTCAATACTCTTCGAGCTACCCGCGTCGTTCGATGCAGCAGAGTTGGTCGTAGGCGTGCTCTTCATCTCGAGTTGCCTGCTTACACTCACGCTCGCAACGTGGGCTGCATTCTCGATCCTCCTCACACACCCACGGGATCGGACATGACCGACACCCCGCTCAACACGATCTGCGCTGCTTGCGGTTACGACCGCGCGGGGCTCGACGACGCCACGCCGTGCCCGGAGTGTGGGAACTCGGCGATCGACGCGCGCGCGCTGTGGGCGGCTCGACTGCGGCGCAGGCTGAAGCTGAGCGCCGCGTTCGCAGTCCCAGCGCTCTCAACAGGGATGATCATTGCGATTCTCCTGATCGTGGATCGGGGCTTCAATGCCACACTTCCTATCTTCTTGCTGCTTGGGGCGTGGCTCGCGGTGTCGGCGGCGGCATTCACTGTGCCGCGGTCGGCGCGGAGCGCGAGACTCTTCCTCCTCGCTCCGATCCCGCTCGTCGGATTGCTCGGTCCGCTTGCGCTGGCCTACGTCGCCCTCTCATCCGCAGCGGCCACGAGTGCCGCTGCGGTCTATGGAGTCATGCTGCTTGCGCTCGGCTCGGCTGCGCTCGGAGTGCTTGAACTCGTCCATGCGTGGGCTCAGACGCACGCGCTCGCCTCGCGCGATCGTGAAGAACTCAGGTGGATCAGACTGATTCGGTTGATCAGGGAACCCGCGAAGATCTTCGCGTTCGTGACCATCGTGCCACCGATCGCCATCGCGCTCGTGTCCGAAGACCTCTTCCCGGTCTTGCTCGTTTCAGTGATCGGCCTCTCGGCGAGTGGGCTCGTGAGCCTGGGCCTCGGAATCGTCGCTGCGTGTTCGATTCTCACACACCCACGGGATCGGACATGACCGACGCCCCGCTCAACACGATCTGCGCTGCGTGCGGCTACGACCGCGCGGGTTTAGACGACGACACGCCGTGCCCGGAATGCGGGGCGGATCAATCGCGAGTTCGTCGTTGGCTGATGCGAAGACTCAGGATCAGCGCTGCATTCGCGGCCCCGGGATTCTTGTCCGTCGTATCCGTTCCGATTTTCCTGGTCTTCATCGGCAGCGCCAGCGTTCCGCTCATCGGAGCCGCACTGGTGTGCGCTTGGATCGCGTTGCTCATTGCTTCCTTTGTCGTGCCGAGGTCGGGAAAATCCGCGCAGATTCTCCTGCTCGCACCGATCCCGATCGTCGGTCTGCTCTTGCCGCTTGTGCTGCTCTTCCTCGTCATCACCTTCCTCGGATTGGTGAACCAGGCTCCAATCTTTGGAGTCTTGTTGCTTGCGCTCGGCTCGACTACGCTCGGAGTGCTTGAACTCGTCCATGCGTGGGCCGAGACGCACGCGCTCGCCTCGCGCGGCCGTGACGAACGCGTGTGGATCAGACTGACGAGGTTCATCAGACAACCCGCAAAGATCTTCACGTTTGTCACCGTTGTGCCGCCCGTCGTGATATCGCTCGGGTCGGCTGAACTCGCCCCGGTCTTGCTCGCTCCGCTCATCGGGCTGTCGGCCTGTGCGCTCGTGAGCCTGGGGCTCGGGATCGTCGCAGCCTGTTCGATTCTCAGACCCCAGCCGGCTGCGCGTTAGGCCGCCCCGCTCGTGCGCAGGTACCGGTTGAGATATCGCGCAAAGACCATCCGCGCTTCGGGTTTGTGCTCGAAGAAGTCTTCCCAGAAGCCCGGCGTCTGGAACTCCGCCGGCCCCGCGTACTCCTCGCCCTCGTCGCCGCGCTCGATCACCCACTCGGATGGACGCGTGTCATCGATCACTTCGAACGCCTCGGCCTCGAAGAGGTACGGCTCACCACGGTCGTCGATCAGCCGGTACGACCCATCGGCGATCGCGAGCACCTCGTACGTCTCGCCGGGCGTGACCGAGAGTTGCCTCCCATCGACCGTGTTGTGCACGCAGCGGACCTTCATCGCTCAGCCTTTCGTGACACGAACTTCCTTGATCTCAAACCGACCGACGCCGTGGTGCTCGTATCAGTGCAGTTCGAGCCAACCGTTCGGGGGATCGTAGATCGGCAGCGACGACATTTTCCACCAGCGCCGGCGGGTGCCGCCGTAATCGCGCACGAGACGCTCCACGTTGCGGATTTCCGAGCCACGAGCGATCTGGCGGGCCTGCGCGAGTTGCTTCGCGCTGAGGCGAGAATCGTGGTCACTCATACCGAAGCCGGCTGCGCGTTCAGCTTCTTCCGGATGACCGTCTGCAGGATCCCGCCGTTGCGGAAGTACTCCACCTCCACCGGCGTATCGACGCGGCACGTGGTCTCGAACTCCACCTTCGTGCCGTCCGCCTTCGTCGCCGTCACCGGCACCGTGCATCGCGCGGTCAGTTCCGCGGGGATGTGCAGGTCGAACGTCTCCGTGCCGTCGAGCCCGAGGGATTCGGCGTTCTGGCCACCCTCGAACACCAGTGGCATCACGCCCATGAAGACCAGGTTGCTGCGGTGGATGCGCTCGAAGGACTGCGCGATCACGGCCTTCACGCCCAGCAGCATCGTGCCCTTGGCGGCCCAGTCGCGCGACGAGCCCATGCCGTAATCCTTGCCCGCGAGCACGACGAGGGGCGTGCCCTCGGCCTTGTAGTTGAGGGACGCGGGATAGATGTACGCGATCTTGCCGGCGCCTTTGGAAGAGAAGTCGCGCGTCCAGCCGCCCTCGGGGATGTTGCCGCTGCCATCGTCGGCAAGCCTGTTGCGCACGCGGACGTTGGCGAACGTGCCGCGCGTCATGACGCGGTCGTTGCCGCGGCGCGAGCCGTAGGAGTTGAACTGCGCCTTGGTGACGCCCTGCTCGAGCAGGTACTGCCCGGCGGGTGTTTCCTCGGCGATCGCGCCGGCGGGCGAGATGTGGTCGGTCGTGACCGAATCGCCCAGGTAGCACAGCACGCGTGCGCCGGTGATGGGCTTGAAGGGCTCGGCCTCGACGCGCATGCCCTCGAAGAAGGGCGGGTTCTGGATGTACGTCGAGCCGTCGTCCCACGGGTACAGCTCGCTCTGGCTGATGGGGACCTCGTTCCACGTCTCGTTGCCGGTGAAGACGTCGGCGTACTTCGATTCGTACTGCTCGGGCGTGATGCACTCGCCGCGCAGCGCGATGACCTCGTCGTGCGAGGGCCAGATGTCTTTCAGGTAGACGGGCGTGCCGTCGGCGGCCTGCGCGATCGGGGCGTTCAAGAGATCGATGTTCACCGTGCCGGCGATCGCGTACGCGACGACGAGCGGCGGGCTGGCGAGGTAGTTCGCGCGCACCGCGGGATGCACGCGCCCCTCGAAGTTGCGGTTGCCCGAGAGCACGGAGGCGGCGACGAGCTTGCCCTCCTTGATCGCGCCCTCGATCTCGGGCGGGAGCGGGCCGGAGTTCCCGATGCACGTCGTGCAGCCGTAGCCCACGGTGTGGAACCCGAGCGCTTCGAGGTCTTCTGTGAGGTTCGCCTTGTCGTAGTACTCGGTCACGACCTTCGAGCCCGGCGCGAGCGAGGTCTTCACCCAGGGCTTGCGCGTGAGCCCGAGCGCCCGCGCCTTGCGCGCGACGAGGCCCGCGGCGATCATCACGTCCGGGTTGCTCGTGTTCGTGCAGCTCGTGATCGCGGCGATCACGACCGAGCCGTGCGTGAGCGTGCTCTGCTCGCCGACGCCTTCACGCCACGACTCTTCGGTGTGCGTGAGCGTGGCGCTCGCGCCGAGGTCGCCATCACTGAGACCCTGCCCTTGCGGCCCGTTGGGGCGCGTGAGCGACGCCTTGAACTCGCGCTGCATGTCGGCGAGCGTGATGCGGTCCTGCGGGCGCTTCGGACCGGCGAGCGAGGGCTGCACCGTCGAGAGGTCGAGTTCGAGCGTCGCGCTGAACTTCGGCTCCGGCGCGTCGGGCGTCCAGAAGAGGTGGTTCGCCTTGCAATACGCCTCGACGATGTCGGCCTCGTCACGCCGGTTCGTGAAGCGCAGGTAGTCGAGCGTCTTCTCATCGACGGGGAAGAAGCCCATCGTCGCGCCGTACTCCGGCGCCATGTTGGCGATGGTGGCGCGGTCGGGGATGGAGAGCGCGGCCATGCCCTCGCCGAAGAACTCGACAAACTTCTCGACCACCCCGTGCGCGCGGAGCATCTCGGTCACCGTGAGCACAAGGTCAGTCGCGGTGCTGCCCTCGGGGAGCTTGCCGTTGAGTTTGAAGCCGACGACCTCGGGCGTGAGCATGTAAACGGGCTGCCCGAGCATGACGGCTTCGGCCTCGATGCCACCGACGCCCCAGCCGACGACGCCCAGCCCGTTGATCATCGTCGTGTGCGAGTCGGTGCCGACGAGCGAATCGGGGAAGGCGTGTGTCTCGCCATCGACCGCGCGCGTCAGCACGCCCGACGCGAGGTACTCGAGGTTCACCTGATGCACGATGCCGGTCGCGGGCGGCACGGCGCGGAAGTTATCCAGCGATTCCTGCCCCCACTTGAGGAAGCGGTAGCGTTCGTTGTTGCGCTCGAACTCCTTCTGCGCGTTGATGGTCAGCGCGACGCGCGTCGCGAAGTCATCGACCTGCACGGAGTGATCGATCACGAGGTCGCACGGCACGGCGGGGTTGATGAGCGAGGCATCACCGCCCAGGTTCTTCATCGCGTCGCGCATCGCCGCGAGGTCTACGCAGCAGGGCACGCCGGTGAAGTCCTGCAACACGACGCGTCCGGGCAAAAATGGCATCTCGACGCGTTCGACCTTCGTCGCGTTCCACGCGGTGAGGCGCTTGACGTCGTCTTCCGTGACCGTGAACCCATCGACGTTGCGGAGCACCGATTCGAGCAGCACGCGGATCGAGTACGGGAGGTGATCGACGTTGCCGGCGGCGGCGAGGTCGAAGTAGGTGTACGCCGTCCCGCCAACCTCAAGGGTCCGACGGCTGTCGAAGGGGTTGCTGCTCATCGCTCGCTCCGCGTCTCGTTGTGAAGGTCGGGCGTCCTGTGACCGACGATCGCCCAAGAGTTTATAGGCAGCGATTCCCGATCCGTCGATCGGCATCGTGCGCGCGCAAACACGGGCGCCGGCTGTGGCCAGCGCCCGTGTCGTGGGGTTGTCGTCGGGCTCTCGCCCGCAACGCGTGTTCCGCGGTCGCTCAGGTCAACGCTGGTCGAGCAGGCGTTCGAGCATCCGCTCGATGCGGTCGAGGCGATCGTTCAGCCGCTCGTCGCGCTCTTCGAGTTCCTCCTCGATCTCGTCGAGCTGCTCTTCGAGGGATTCGATCTCGATCTCGAAAGCCTCGATCTCCAGTTCCAAGTCATCGGCCAGCTCCGGGAAGACGAACTCTTCGATCTCTGACTCATCACCGTCGGTCTCGATCTGGAACTTAAGACCGCCGCCCAGCGCGCCGAGACGCTCCAGCGATACGAGCGCCGATCGGCTCTCGACCATCTCGCGCACGCCGTGCCCGATGCGTTCGGCGACCCGCGCGAGCTCCGACGCCAGCGCCTCGCGCTCGTCCGCGCTGAGTTCCTCTTCGAGCTTCTGCGCGATCATCTTCTGGACCTCGCGCAAACCGTCGAGCTCGACACCGATGTCCGCGAGGCGCTCGAACGCGTCGTCCGCATCGCCCAGGAAGAAGCGGTTCATGCCGGGTGCCGCAGGCGCGTCGGGCGCGTTCGGTGAGGCGGGCGGGTACGGGGTGTAGAACTTCCATTCGTCCCCGTCGGCGCGAACGCCGCCGCGGAGACGCAGCACGTCGCGGTACGCCTCGGATGCGCGCGCTTCGAGACCTGGCAACTGCCCGGAGCGGTCCGTCGCGATGCCTTCGATGACCCGCAGCTTCTGGCTGTCGTACGCGTCGAGTTCGATCTCGATCTCGCGCTCTTTGCCGGCGCGGATGATGGTCAGTTCAATCTCGTCGCCGGGCTCACGCTCGCGCAGCGCTTCGAGCAGCGCGCCGCGGCTCCCGTCGGGCTCGCCCTCGATCTCGACGATCACGTCGTAGGTCTTCAGCCCCGCGCGATCGGCGGCAAGCCCCTCGGTCACGCGACCGATCATCGTCGCCTTGCCCGGGTCTTCGAGCCCCAGCGCCGCGGCGAGCGCACCATCGACCTCCGTCATCGTGATCCCGATCATCGTGCGCGGCTGCGCGACGCCCGCCGTGCGCACGCCGTCGTTGTAGAGAATCTGCCCGCCCGGCGAGACGGTCGCGGTCCCGATATTGCCACCGCGCCCGGTCCAGACCGCGTTCGGCGCGCCGAGCACGCGGTCGCCGGTGTCGAAGACCGCGAACCCACCGCCGTCGGCGAAGATCAGGCGCCCGGCACGCCTGCCGTTGTGGCGGATGTCCGCGCCCCGCCAGTCTTTCGAGACGGTCTGGTCGAAGACGCGGTCGCCATCGATGTCGAGGGTGATGCGCATCCCCTGCTGCTCGAGACGGATGCTGGGCCCGTCGCCCGAGACGGTGACGGTGCGGTTCACGCCCTGACCGCCGTCCCGCTCGATGCGCACGTCCGCGCGCACATCACGCTCCCGTTCGCGCGATCGGAACTGCGCCTCTACGCTGCCGGTTGTTGCGAGCACCGACGCGATCACCCCGATCACGCACACACTGTTCAATCGCTTGCTCATCGTTCGTTCCTCACAGATGGGCGCTCGGCGCCCGGGTTTCGTGCTCCCCGCGCACGCGCTGTTTCAGTACACGGCCTGCTCGAACGCCGGCTCGCGTTTGACGGGCACCGCGACGGGCCTGCCCGCCTCATCGACGTGGAGTTCCGGGACGACCATCGCGGACGCCGGCGCCGTCTCGATCACGCGGCGCATGTAGACCAGTTGCACGCTGCCGTCGGGCGCCGTTTGCGATCCCATGATGACGCTGGGCACCTCGCGGAGGACGCGCCCCTCCTGCAAGCCTCGCTCGATGTAGCGGTCGTAGTAGCCGTTCGACGTGAGCCGCGTGGTCGCGCCGTGCTCGTTCGGCAGCGTGATGTACTCCTCACCCGTTTGCGCAGGCTCCGTGGCGCCCGCGGCGAGCGGTTGCGACTCGTTCGTCGGCGTCGGCGCGGGAGCCGAGAGCATCGAGGCGCCCATCGCGATCGCCAGGCACGCCGCCACCGCCCACCCGCCGAAGGTGCGCACGTGCAGTGCCCACGGCGTGCGCCGCGTCTTCACGCCCGGCAGGTCCACGAGTTCCGCGACCGCGATCGCGTCTTCGACCGCGCGCTCGAGGCGTTCGTGCGCGCGCTGCGCGTTGGCGAGGCGTTCCCAGATGCCGCTGTCGCGCGACGCGAGCCGCTCGAGCTCGCGCCAGCCGTGGGGCGCGGCCGCGCCATCGACGACGCGCCCGACCAGCACGTCCTCGCGCGTCACCTCGTCGCTCGGGGTCGGTCCCGTGTGCTCGCTCATGATTCGTCCCCACCCTGCTGACTCGTCGGTTCGATGCGGCCCGCGACGGGCTGACTCACCTCGGCCTCCATCGCCTCGCGCAGCATCCGGCGCGCACGCGTCAGGCGCGTCTCGACCGTCGTGATCGGCACGCCCAGCACGTCCGCGATGTGGCGGTACGACATCCCGCGCACCGCGCGCAGGATCAGCGCCTCCCCGTACGCCGGCGGCATGCTCCGCGCCAGACGCAACGCCCGCTGCCCTTCCTCGAACGCGGCCTGCTGCTCGTTGTGCGCCGCGTCTACGCTCGGCGCGTCGTCGGGCCGGGCGGCGTTCCCCTCGATGACCGTCGATCGCGTCGTCACGCGCCGACCCGCGGTGCGGGCCGTGTTGATCGCGACGGTCCGCAGCCAGCCCTTGAGGGCGGCGGGGTCTCGCAAGTTTTCGGCGTGCTTGACCACGGCGAGCGCAACGTCCTGAAGAAGGTCCTCGAGATCGACGCTCTTGGGCTTGTGGGCCAGCAGGATCGCCGCGACCCACCTGCGGTGGGAGTGCCAGACGCCCTCGATCCACCCCGGATCGCCCGGGCTGGTCGGGGCGGGCGGGTTCGCTGCCCGTCGCGCCATGCGTCTCCGCCGGGCGTGCGTGTGCCCGGTCTCAACTGTCGGGTCTCGCGGGCGACCGCCGCCCGTTCATCCACGTGGACGCGCCGCGCGTGCCAACCCGTCACACCTTTGTCGGAAAACCGCGCGCCGCGTCCCGACCGATATCCTCGCACGCCATGGCACCGGGACGCCACAACCCCAACCCGTCGGGCGTGATGCCGCTGACGGCCCATCTGGAGGACCTCCGGCGCCGGATCATCCTCGCGCTCGCGGGGCTCGTCCCGATCTTCATCGTCTCGCTCGTCTTCGCCGACGACGTGCTCTCGCTGCTGCTGGTCCCGGTGCGTCGCCAGCTCGCCAACGTGGGGCAGGCGCCGATGCTGCAGGCGACGGGCCCGCTGGAGTCCTTCATCGCGTGGCTGCAGGTCGGGCTCGTCTGCGCCGTGCTCGTCGCCTTCCCCTGGGTGATCTACCAGCTGTGGAAGTTCGTGAGCCCGGGGCTCTACGCGCGCGAGCGACGGTTCGTCTACGTGCTGATCCCGATGAGCGGCGTGCTCACTTCCGCCGCCGCCGCATTCCTCTACTTCGTGCTGCTGCCCGTCTCGCTCTACTTCCTGATCGCGTTCGGTGCGGGGCTGGTGGAGGGCACAACGCCCGTCGCCGCGGTGCCCGAGGGCACGGTCTTTCAGTCGTTCCCGCAGCTCGCGGGGGACCCGCCGGAAGAGGCCGTCGCGCCGGGCGACGCGTGGGTCAACACGCACCTGCAGCAGCTGCGCGTGCGCATGGACGACGGGCGCACGCTCGGCGCGCCCCTCATGACCACCGCGGGCATCGCGCAGCAGTACCGCATCGGCGAGTACATCAACCTCGTTTTCTGGCTGGGCGTGGTCTTCGCCGCGGCCTTCCAGCTCCCGCTCGTCATGCTCTTGCTCGGGTGGACGGGGCTCGTGAAGCCGAAGGACCTGACGCGGTTCCGCCGGCAGATCTTCTTCGGCTGCGCGATCGCCGGCGCCGTGCTCACCCCGCAGGACCCCTACTCCATGGTCCTGCTGGGCGGCGCGCTGTACGTGCTCTTCGAGTTCGGGATCGTGCTGATGCGCTTCGTGCCGGTGTCGCTCGTCGCGGGTGTTGAGGAAGAAGCCAAGTGAGCGCGCACGACCGCGGCGCGATGGAGCGCGCGCTCGAACTGGCGCGCGCCGCCGCCGAGATCGGCGAGGTGCCCGTCGGCTGCGTGATCTACGAAACCACGACCGGGCGCACGTTGGGCGAGGGGGCCAACCGGCGCGAGACCGACGACGACCCCGTCGCGCACGCCGAGATCCTCGCGATCCGCGAAGCCGCCAAAGCGATCGGCGACTGGCGGCTCAACGGCTGCACGCTGGTCGTGACGCTCGAGCCCTGCGCGATGTGCGCGGGGGCGATCGTCAACGCGCGGCTGGGTCGCGTGGTCTACGGCGCGCGCGATCCGAAGGCCGGTGCTGCCGGTTCGCTCATGAACCTGCTGACCGACGATCGTCTGAACCATCGCGTCGAGCCGGTGACGGGGCTGATGGAAAGCGAGTGCGCCGAGTTGCTGCGTGCGTTCTTCCGCGCGCGAAGACGCCCCGGAGCGTGAGGTCCCCGGGGCATCGGAGGAGAGGACGGGTTGCCCGACCCGTCACTGCCACGTGCAGCCCAGGTTGCTCACGATGAACGTGACGTCGGCGACCGTCGTCAGCCCGTCGCCGTCCGCGTCGCCCGGCGTCCCGCTTGCGTCGGCGTAGCCGAGACCGAGGTTCGACACGACGAGCGTGATGTCTTCCACGTCCACGGCGCCGCTCAGGTTCGCGTCGGCGGGGCACGCGTCGATCAGCTGGCACGAGTCGGGGACGCCGTCCTGGTTGATGTCCGCCTCGCCCCCGAACTCGACCGGCACGTGCACGTCGTACTCGTCGGGGAAGCCGTTGCCATTGCAGTCAGGCCCGACGTCGCCGATGCACGCGAGGATCGCCGACGCGTCACTGCCGTAGGGATCGACGTCGGCGAACGCGTCGCCGTCGGTGTCCACGAGATCGCCGAGCCACGCGAACAGGTCGTTGACGTCGCAGGACTGATCGCCGTTGATGTCCGTGTTGGTGGTGCCCACGGGGGCTTCATCGAGAAGCTGGAAGTTCCATGAGAACCCCGTTGATTCCGACCACCCGCAACGACGACCTGATCCCTCACCGACGTTGCGACGGATGATCTGCCACTCAAAGAGGTAGCGTCCGGGCGGCAAAAACGGCGTGCCGGGGGCAAGAACGCCGCCGGATGAGCCGTCACCGGCATCCACTCGGTAGATGAGGTTGCCATTGGGTGATGCTCCTGACATGTATCGGAGCGAATGACTCGATTCCGATGCCGCAGTCGAAACGCCGAAGCTACTCGCAATCCCTGAGCCGCTCGGGATCGGGTTCACACTTATCCACTGGTTCGTCTCGAACTCAACGCGGACCGACCCGTCCACCATGACCGAGGTATTCGGCGTGAGCCGATAGAGGCTGCTGCCGTTCGCCTGCGCGATGCACGTCGCGCCAACCCCGATCTGAAACTCGCCCTCGGCTTCATCGACGACACCACTCGCGCTGATTCTCGCCTCGAAGTCCAGCAAGCCATCGCAGCGATCGCCCTCAACGAGATCCGAGTCCGCGAAGAACACACTTGCCTGCGCGGGGGTCATGGTGCCGTTGATATCTCGGATGTCGCAGAACATGAAGTCACACAAGGTCCCGTTGCCATTCGAGTTGATCACCTTGCCGACACCGAGACCGGAAACGCCTCCGTCGTAGCTCAGGAACTTGATCGGAGGCGTCGCGAGCGACCCGGCGCTCAGGGCGGCGGTCAAGAGGACTCCGTAGGCGGCGGCGATCTTGCGTGCCATGGCGCTGTTCTCCTTGGAACACTTCAGCTTGCATCCCGTTGGCTCAATGAGCAACACTGCTTCCCGATCGGCGCGGGAATTTCCGCGCGCGAAGACGCCCCGGAGCGTGAGGTCCCCGGGGCATCGGAGGAGAGGACGGGTTGCCCGACCCGCCGCTCTGCGGTGCAGCCTTGCCTGATGTCTGAACGAGACGCCGGCGAGAGCGCTCCGCGCGCGGTTCTGAAAAAAGAACACGCCCCGAGGACAAAGCCCCGGGGCGCGCGAAGTGTGTCCGTTCGGTCGCTCGCTCAGGGCGTGGTGCAGCCGAGGTTCGAGACGGCGAGCGTGATGTCGGCGGTGGTGGTGAGCCCGTTGCCATCGACATCGCCGGGCGTGCCCTGCGCGCCGGGCGAGCCCGCGCCGAGGTTCGAGACGATGAAGGTGATGTCGGCGGTCGTGGTGTCCCCGTCGCCGTCGGCATCGCCCGGGCACCCGCTGGCGGCGCCCGAGAGGTTGAAGGCGGTCGCGAAGTCCACGAACTCGGTGCCCGTGAGGAAGAACCCGCCCTGGAACTCGTCGGCGACGAAGTCGGAATCCCCGTCGTCCGCGGTGCCGTAGAGCCCGTCCGGCCCGACGGCGCCGATCGTGAAGTCGAGGTTGCCCCCGGCGTCCATGATCGCGGGCGTCGAGTTGAACGTGTCGGTGTGGATGTGCCCGATGTAGTGCCCGAACTCGTGGGTGACGATGTTCCCGACGACGAGTTCGATCCAGTCCTCGACGGTGAAGCCCGGGCCGTAGTTCGACGGATTGAAGAAGCTCGGGTCGCTCAGCAGGTCGAGCAGCACGATGGCCGTGTCATCGAGCGAGTAGTTGCCCGGGTCGATGAACTCGGCGATGCCGATGGTGTTGATCCCGCTGCTGGCGATCGACCCGCCCACGATGACACGCGACACATCCGGATCGATCCCGAAAGTGTCGGGATCGTCGCGGCTGTTGAGCAGTTCGTACTGGAAGTTGGGGTTGAGCGCTCGCACGTCTTCGAGGTTCTCGACGACCACATCAAGAATGCCGTCGATCAGGTCGCTCTCGCGCGAGGGATCCACGCCCCAGTTGGGCAGGAACGTCGCGAACCCGGGCTGGAACGAGGGGCTCGAGTTGCCGAAGCCCCAGATCTGTGAGGGCGTGATGGTCTCGCCGTCGAAGTCGATGAAGAACTTCTGGATGCGCCCGGGCGACGACTCGGTCAGCGAGCGGAAGATCCCGATGTTGAGCTGGTACGGATACGTGTTGTCGCTGAACTCCGTCAGGCGGAAGTTGTACGTGCCTGTAATCGGCACCGGGAAGTAGAGCAGCGCGTTGAACGTGCCCGAGACCGGCGCGACCGGGAAGGGCGTGTCGGGCGGGAAGATGTTCGAGACGCCCGACTCGTCCTCGGCGAACTGCAGGAACGACCCGTCGCTGAACTCGAGGCGGATCTGCGTGTCGCCGTTCACGCCGCCGTCGGCGTAGACGATCATCGTGTCGCCCGCGTTGAGGGTGACCTGGAACCAGTCATCTTCACCGCTGCTGTTGAACGCGGCGTCTACGAGCAGGTTGTTGGGCTGCCCGGGGTTCGTCCCGACATCGAGCACCTGTGCCTGCGCGGGCGAATCGTTGGGCTCGACCTCGGCGACGGGCGCGCCGCCCCGGAGCAAGCGCTGGTTGTGGTCCGCCGCCCGGCGCACGGGCGCCGCGAACGTACACCACCGGCACTCGTCGCCCTCGCACAGCCCGTGATCGGCCATGAAGACGCCGCGCCGCTCGGCTTTGTTCTCGGCCAGCGCGGGCGAGGCGATCGCCCCGGCCACGAGCAGCCCCGTCACACCCAGAACCCCACGGATTCGCATCTCGTATCTCCTGTCGCGCACCATGAACTTCGGCAGAACCCGCTGCCGTTTGGCAGGACCGTACACCCGACACACAGGTTCGCCACCGAATCCCGAGAGTTGCATCAAAGTGGGCGGGCGCAGGCCCATCCCGCCGCCCGCAGGGTGCCCATTTTCACGCGCCGCTTATGCGGACCCGTTCGGCGCCCGCTCCAAGTCGAGGATCGACCCGATCCGACCCGCGACCACTTCCGGGCCCGCCTGCGAATCCTGCGGACCAGAATCGGGACGCGCATCGCCATCGCGCTGCTCGATCCCCAGCTTGCGCAGGTGACCGTGCCACGCCTCGGTGTGCACTTCCCAGAAGTGCTCGAACGAGTTGGCGATGTCGAACTTCTGCATCGCCTCCGCCGCGGCGGCGCCCATCGCGCGACGCTTGCCGTGATCACCGATCAGGTTGACCAGCGTGCGCACCCAGAGGCTCGCGTCGTCCGCCGGAAGCACGAAGCCCGTCCGCGCGTGATCGACCACTTCCTTGGGCCCGCCCTCGTCGGTCACGATCACCGGCAGACCCGAGGACTGGCTCTCCATCACGACCTGACCGAGCGTGTCGGTCGTCGAGGGGAACGCGAACATGCTGCTCGACGCGTAGATCGTCGAGAGCTCCTTGCCGTGACGGAAGCCGAGGAAGTGCGCCTTCGCGCCGCTGAGTTCCTTCTCCATGAGCGGGCGATAGGGCCCGTCGCCCACGATGATCAGCTGCGCCTCGTGCCCGGCCTCCATGCACTTCGCCTGCACCTGCTTCCACACGCGCGTCAGCAGCGGCATGTTCTTCTCAACCGAAACCCGCCCGACGTACAGCACCTTCACCGCGTCGCGCGAGATCCCGGCGTGCCCGTCCCGCTCAAGGTCCTGCCACACCTGCTCGTCGCGGAACCCCGTGTTGAACTGCGCCGTCTCGATGCCCGGCATCAGGCGCACCATCCGGTCGCGCGGCATGCCGAGTTCCACCAGACTCTCCACGTAATCCTGCGAGCGCGTGAAGATCGCGCTGAAGGGCTGGTAGAAGAACCGCATGTAGCTCGACGCGAAGTACGTGAACGCATGATCGTCGAAGAGACGATCGACGTACGCCGGGAAGTCCGTGTGGTACACGCCCAGCACCGGCACGCGGAGCATCTTCGCCGCGAGGAACCCGATGAGCCCGACGGGCCCGGGCGTCGAGACGTGGATCACGTCGGGCTGATGCTTGTCCACGTCGCGCAGGATCTTCATCAGCGGCGGGAGCACCAGCTCGAGCTGCTCGTACTTGGGCATCCGCGTGGCAAAGACCGGATCGAAGTTGCGGATGTTGGGCCAGCGCGGGACGTCGAACTGCGTCGAAGTCACCACCTGCAGGTCGCGACCGGTCTTGTTGGCCTGGTCGGCGACGTTCTGGATGAACCGGCACACGCCGTTGACGTCACCGAGCGTGTCGGTGAAGAGGCTGACCTTCATCGGGCGTTCCAAGACGCTCACTCCCGTACCCGGTTCGACCGTGTCGTGCTCGAGTTTCTCGAGCATGTTGCGTTCCTTGTTCTGATAGAACATCGAGAACAAGTATGGCAGCTGCGCGAGATGCACGATGCCGTAGCTCAGCAGGTGATCCACGATCTGCAGCTTGTCGCGTTCCCGGATCGATTGCACGGCGCCCGAGGCCATCGCCGCCCCCAACGCCGTCGAGAGCTCGTTGGTGAACTCGGCCATGCGGTCGTGGTTCGCGACCGCGGCGCCGGCGTCCCACGTCTCCGGGTTCAGACGCTCGCGCAGGTCGGGGTACTTCTCGAGCACCGGCCCGATCGACTGCTTGAGCGCCTTGACGATGGGCAGGCTCTTGCGCTTGCGCCCGCCCGCGAGGATGCGGCGCTTCATCTCGTGCAGCGCCAACCGCACCTTGCCGGGGCGATCGACCGCGACACCGGCGAAACGCGTCAGCTTGCTCGCGATGTACTTGCCTCGCGTCGAGACGTGCTCGTGCAGCTTGTCCCCGTAGTAGTTCACCGCCACCGTCGTGAGCTGGTGCGCCAGCAGCGACGAATGCCCCGGCTGCCCCGCGACGCTCGAACGCCCCGCCATCACCCGGCGCAGGAACTCGCGCGGGTCTTCGATCTTCTCGTCGCCTTCCCGCTCGACGCCGGTCCACGTCTGCCCGATGTTCATCCGCCCGTGGTCGTCGCTGCCCCCGGTGATGCCCTTGTGCCAGACGCGCGACCACGCCGGCGAGATCCCGTGGCGGCGCGACAGCTCGTTAACCCGCGCGGGCGTGAGCGCCTCGAGATAGCGCTCGACCACCTTGCGGTGCAGATGGCTGTGCGCACCGTTGAGCGTCTCCCACCCCTTGAACAGGAGCGACGCACGCTCGAGGTGCCACGACGTCAGCTTCCCGTTCTGCACGTACAGCGGGTGCGCGAACGAGTGCGGCAGGTTCCGCTCCACCAGCCACTGGCTGAAGGCGTACACGTCGTCACGCAGCCCCAGCGCGTTGATCTCTTCGTGCTGGCTCGGCGTGTGCCCCCACACCAGGACGTGCAGCATGCACCGGTCTTCGGGGAAGTGGACCGTGACCTCTTCGCCGATGACAAAGTCTTGGAATCCGCGGTCTTCCAGTTCGATCGCGCCGGCGATCGAGTCGTGGTCCGTGATCGTCACCAGGTCCATGCCGCGGGCCTTGGCCTGGTCGTACACCGCCTCCGGCTCCGAGTAGCACTCCGGCGCATCGATCACCGCGAACATCTTGAAGACCGGCTTGCTCGAAGCCTTGGAGTGGCAGTGCATATCCATCCGCGTGAGCACACGCGGGTGGTCCTGCTCATCCGGGATCGCCGTGACCCCGTGACGGGGGTTCCGGGCTCCGTGCACGCCTGCGTCCTGCATTGCTGGGCTCCAGCCTTTGCGTACCCGTTCGATCACCACTCATTCGGAAGAGCGCCCGCGCTCATCCGCCCACACCGGGCGAAGGCGGGAACGGACCCACAGCCCGTGCGATCGCCGCTCTGCCGATTCTTCCGCCTTCGTCCAGAATCCGCTCACAAAACCATAGCGGGCCCAAACCGCGATCCAAGCCCCAGAGCGTTGAGATCGTGTGAAGGATGCCGGCGACATTCTCGACCGGCAGGATGAATATTCGACATCCGTGCAGGATTCACCCTCACCCAGCACCCACCACCGGCGAACTCCTCCGCCGATACCCACGGAGACCCCACCATGCCGCGACTCAACACCGTCGATCCCGCAAGCGCCGAAGGCCCCGTCAAGGAGATCTTCGACGGCCCGCTTCAGGGCAAGCACTTCAACATCTTCAAGGGGATGGCCAACTCCCCCGCCGCCCTCAACGCCTATCTCGGCATCGCGGGTGCCCTCGGCAACGCCCAGCTCAGCGCCGCCGAGCAGGAGACCATCCAACTCGCCATCGGCGAAGCCAACGGGTGCGACTACTGCCTCGGTGCGCACACGGCGCTCGGCAAGATGGCGGGGCTGAGCGAGGCCCAGACCATCGGCGCCCGCAAGGGCCACGTTTCGGAAGACCCGAAGCTCGACGCGCTCGCCAAGTTCGCGCTCAGGATCCACGAGAAGAAGGGCTGGGTCGGCGACGATGACTTCGCCGCCGTCCGCGACGCCGGGTACAGCGACGGGCAGATCGCCGAGGTCTTCGCCGTCTACGCGCTGGCGATCTTTACGAACTACTTCAACCACGCGAACCAGACGGTGACCGACTTCCCCGCGGCCCCGGCGCTGGGCTGAGCCCCGCCGAGAACACCCGACAACCCCCGTCCACCACTTCGCCGCCCGCGCAGGCACGCCGCCCGCGCGGGCGGTTGTCGTTTTGGTCACTGCATGACCCGAGGGAGCGCATACCCCCTATTGAGAACGCGTTCCCATGTGCCTATCCTTCGTGTCCGTCGACCAAAGCGAGCACACGGAGCACCCCATGTTCAGCACCGGCAACGAGACAGCAGGCGAGCGCCTGCCGGTCACCGTCCTCTCCCTTCGGGACGGCATTGCGCCGTCTCGCATGTCATTTCAGTCTCATTCCAAGTCCAGCACCTACGGTACCCGGTTTCCGGCATTTGCGTCCGCGTTCAGTGTCCGGCCGGTTTTCACGAAGGGCAGAGCGATCAGCATTG
>JBCDCB010000009.1:0-73036 GCA_039182735.1 Planctomycetota bacterium | reverse complement strand
GAGGCGAGGCTGCTAAAGAAACCTTTAAACACACCTTCAAGAACGCCTCCCGTAACAAGTCGAAGCCGCGGCAGGTACAGACGCTCGTCCCTGCGGAATACTGTTTGCGAGGGCGACACCCTTACGCTTTAGACGATATGCCTTCAGACTCAGTCGATTTGATTTTTACCTCTCCGCCTTACTTTAATGCGAGACCCGAATACAGCGAGTATGACGCCTACGAGGACTATCTCGCGTTTATGCGAAAAGTAATCCGACGATGCGCCAGGGTCCTCCACGAAGGCCGCTTCTTTGCAATCAATAGCTCACCCGTATTGCTGCGTCGAGCAAGTCGAAATGAAGCATCTCGCCGCATCGCAGTACCGTTCGATTTGCACCGCCTCTTCATCGACGAGGGCTTTGAGTTTATCGACGACATCATTTGGCGAAAGCCGGAGGGTGCTGGCTGGGCCACAGGCCGAGGGCGCCGGTTCGCCGCCGATCGAAATCCCCTGCAGTACAAAGCAGTTCCGATCACCGAGTACGTCATGGTTTACCGGAAGAAGTCGAATCGGCTGATCGATTGGTTTATCCGAAATCACTACGACCCAGATGCTGTCAAGTCGTCGAGAATTAGCGATGGCTACGAACGCACAAACGTCTGGGACATTAACCCCGCGATTGGCAACAAACATCCAGCCGCATTCCCGACCGAACTTGCGCACAAAATAATCCAGTACTACTCATTCTCTGACGAAGTTGTGCTAGATCCTTTCGCGGGGTCTGGAACAACGGCGGGCGCGGCTGCGCGACTTGGACGGCGCTTTGTGCTACACGAAATCAGTCCGGAGTACATCGCCATGATTAAAAAGGCAATGCCGGATTGGATTGGAAAGGAAACAAACAAAGTGCTCTGGTATGGCACCGACCCCGCTCCAGAATCGCTAACACTGATTTAATACCACTATGCCACGCGACGACGACCAACTTCCCATTGACCAACTGTTCCCAGAGAACATGCGCCGACTGCTTAATTTTGGCGGGCAAGAATTTATTGAGCGTGTGGGACCCGAATCACTGAGGGCTGCAACGCTTCATATACTTAGAGGGGACAACGTACGCACCCAAACAGAGCCGATGACGCGCCAGCGCATCGCAGAAGTATTTGGTGCAATGACAAAGTTGCTCGCAAACGCGTCAAAACGGCACAATTCCCTGTTTGTACAGCTATCTGAACTCTCTTGGCATCAATTATCCAATGCTACACAGTCAGACCGCGCCTCAGTCTGGCCCGCCCAGTGGCTTCTTGGAATTACTGGAAAGAGTACCCAGAACGTTCTCCGCAGTGAGCCGGCAGCCTTCGAAGAGTACACCAAAAACTTTGAAGAAACACTGACGAATGCTGCCGAGTCACTTTCTTCTGAGTTCGGCATCCTCAATGCACAGATAGACCTAGACGGCGAGTCTGTTTCGTTATCTTGGGTGGAGTACCTACGATTCCTAACCGCAATGGGATGCGCAGAGCTCGCAATTCGAGGCTCCGACAAGTCGCGATACGGAAAACTCTTTGAACGCCTAGTTCTTGGCGGATTGCTTAGTTCACTCAACCTCGACTATCGACAATCCAACGACGAGCTATCAGCTCGCTCCTTCTGGCTTTCGGACTCTACCGATGATCGCGAGTGCGATGGTACCGCGGTGGTTAGGCCCGGGTACCTGGCGCGATTCGACATCAGGTTCATCGGAATTGGAAATCCAGAGATCGTTCGAGACAAGCTGAGCAGATACGCTAGACAAGCCGAGCGACAAGGCATTTCACACAGTTCCATTACATTTATCATTGTAGACAGGTATCCCACCGGTCCAAGATCCAATTCACTACAGCTTGCCGAGCAAAGCGGCTCAGAGCTTATTCAGATGTCGATGAGCTGCTGGCCCCGGGAAGTCGCAACCCGACTGCACGAGCGCCTGGGATTTGATCACCCGCTGCGATCGATGAGTGACAGCGACGTCGCAGACTACCTTCACAGCTCGCTGTTGGAGTTAGACATGTTAGATTTTGTGCCTCGCTTGCGATCTGAGCAGTAACTATTCGCATCCAATGCCCGGCCTCTTCGACGGCACATCACTGGAGCAACCCGTCACCTGCGAACGGTGCGAGCAGGCGCTCTCCGACTGCTCGTGCCCGCGTGACGCGCGCGGCAACGTCGTCAACCCTTCCTCACAACACCCGCGTGTGCGGCGCGAGAAGCGGCGCGGCAAGTGGAACACCGTCGTCGGCGGGCTGGACGCGGAGGCCGCCGATCTGAAGGGGCTGCTCAAGACGCTCCGCACGGCCTGCGGCACCGGCGGCGGCGTGAGCGACTCCAAGGACGGGCCCGAACTTGTCCTGCAGGGCGACCATCGCGACAAGGTCGTCAAACTGCTGATCGAGCAAGGCTACAAGGCGAAGGCGAGCGGGGGTTGATCGTGCGGTGCCACGATGCGCCGCCTCGCGGCGCGTCGTGCCGAGATACCCCATGAACTCGAAGGCCACGATGCAGCAAAGCTGCATCGTGGCACCTGCGTATCCCAGTGTGGCACTGGCACCTTGTGAGCCGGTGTCTCTTTGTGCGGAACCACGGCCGGGCGAGCCAGCCGTGCCACACTCGGATGAGATCGAGTAGGAGACGGGCAAGATGCCCGTCCCACTAGGAGTTGGAGTTGGGGAGCGCCTTGCTCCCGAACTTGAGCCACGCGTCGGATTCGAGGTCCCAGAAAGCCAGGAAGTCGGCGTGCAGCATGAGGCGCGGCGCGGCGTCGGCGGTGGTTGAATAGAGCGGGTCGCCGAGGATGGGCAGCCCGAGCCCGCCGGGGATCGACTCGACGCCCTCGCGCTCGCGTTTCAACTCGCGCGACTTGAGCTTGCCTTGACGTTTGAGCTTGGGCGGCATGTTGGGCGGGATAAGGCGTTCGTCGCCCCAGCGGATGACGCCGGCGGTCGCGGACCACGCGTAGGCATCGCCCGGCAGCGTGCGCGGGCACGCGGCGTGCAGGCGGAGCTGGTGCGTGCGCCCGGTCTCGGGTCGGAACTCGACAAGCGTGACGGGACGTCCCCCCCACTCGCCGCGCCACGTGACGCGGTAAAGCGACCTGGACGGTCTGCCGTGCATGAAGTCCACGCGGTGGCGCGGCTTGTCGGGTTCGTCGTAGGTGAGCGGGAGTTCGATGGTGCCCTCGGGCTCGCCCTGCAGGTCGCCGTCGAGCAGCGCGATGTAGGTCTTGCCGACCTTGCGATGCATGAACTGGCGCGACAGCTTGCTGTGAGCTTCGGGGTTGAGCCCGATGACCATGAGCCCGCTGGTGTCGAGGTCGAGGCGATGGACGATGAGCGGGCCGCTGGCATCGGGGAAGACGGTCTCGGCGCGTGTGCGCACGGAATCGAACTTGTCTTCGGTGCGTCCCGGCACGCTGTGGAGACCGGCGGGTTTTTCGACCAGCGCGAACGTGGGCGCGAGGTGGCGCACGCAGAGGAGCGGCGGCTCCTCCGGGCCGCGGATCGGCGCGACGGGGAAGAGCGCGTCGAGGTCCGGCGCGTCGGTCTGGAGGGTGTTCGTCACGGCGGAGCCTACGCGGGCGATACACTCCCGGCATGAGAGCGTTCACACTGGCGGCGGTGGTTTCGATGATGGGTGTGCTGCTGGGCGGGTGCCAGAGCGCGATGATCGCGGCGGGCGAGGCCGTGGGGTACGAGAAGCGCGAGCAGCTCGTCGATCGCGTCGAGTCCGCCCGCGACGGGCAGGAGGCGGCGAAGGAGCAGTTCGCCGACGCGCTCGAGGAGTTCCGGGCGCTGACCGGGCCGGTCGATGAGGACCTCGAAGAGATCTACGACCGCCTGAGCCGCTCGCTGAAGAGGAGCGAATCCCGTGCGAAGGGCGTGAGGGATCGCATCGACAACGTCGAGGTCGTCGCGAAGAAGCTCTTCTCGGAGTGGGAGACGGAGCTGGACCAGTACGAATCGCAGGCGCTCCGCTCGGCGAGCGAAGAGCAGCTCGGGACGACGCGCGCGCAGTATGCGCGACTGATCGGCGCGATGCGCAAGGCGGAGTCCACAATGGACCCGGTGCTGCGCGCGCTCAACGATCAGGTGTTGTTCCTGAAGCACAACCTCAACGCGCGGGCGATCGCGTCGCTGGATCAGGAGCTCAGCGTGCTGGAGGGCGACATCGCGGACCTCATCGGCGAGATGCAGGATTCGATCGACGAGGCCAACGCCTTCATCGAGCAGATGCGCACGTAGGCGTCAGTCGCCCTCGCCGTCGTCGAGGCGGAGGAAGGCGCGGAAGGTCGCCGACGCCGCGGTCGGGAGCGCGTCGGGATCGAGCACATCGAAGACGGCGGCTTCGCCGGTGCGGAGATAGTGCCCGTCCACGTCGTTGTGCCCGCTGCCGAGCATGGCGACGAACTCGGTGAGCTGGTTGTTGTGCCCGACGATGGCGAGCGCGCGCACATCGCCACGCGTTGCGACGCGCTGCACGACGGTGACGGCGTTCGAAACGGGCAGATCGGTTTCGAGCAATGGGTCGGTGTGGAGCGGGCAGCCGACGGCGTGCTGGATCGCGCGTGCCGTGTCGAATGCGCGGTTGAAGCGGCTCGTGACGATGAGACCCGGGACATGCTCGTCGGCGGCGAGAGACTCGGCGATGAACTCCGCCTGACGGTGCCCACGCGCGCGCAGATCACGGTCCTGATCCCGCCCCGAATCCGACGACCGTTCGGCCTTGCCGTGTCGAACGATGTAGAGCCTCATCGCGCACCTCCGACGGGTACGATGCGGCGGATGCCGCTGCGACGCAAGCTCATGCTGCTGCTTCTGACCGTGGCGCTGCCGCCGATCCTGATCGTCGCGGGGCTCGGGCAGCGAACGATGCGGGCGCTGGGGCTCGAGCTCGCGGCGACCGCCGAGCGCGACCTGTCGGATCGCGCCGAGCGGGAGCTGCGTGAGGCCGCGGAGCAGTTCGGCGTGCTGCTCGACCAGATCCAGCGGGCGGTGGAGCTCGCGGTGGAGCTGCAACGCGACGAGGTGGAACGCGCGCTGCGCGCGCCCGCACCGATGGGGACGGGCGTCCTGTTTGCATCCGCCTTCGACGATCCGAACGGGATGCTGCCCGACTGCGCGGTGTACTCTGATCGGTTCCAGACGCTGCTCGACGACGGGACGCGCCGTTCGATGCGTATCACACCCTGCACGCCGGCAATCGTCGTGGCGGGCGAGGTCACGGACGAGCGTCTCGAAGACGCGCGCCGGCTTGGTGCGCTGGGTGACGTGTACGCGCACGTCCGCCGGGTGAATGCGGACGTGCTCTGGCAGTTCACGGGGATCGAGAACGGCGTGCACGCCGTCTTCCCGGGGCACGGCGGATACCCCAACGGCTTCGATCCGCGCGAGCGCGGGTGGTACGTGCGCGCGATGAACACGCCGCCCGCGCTGATCGACGGGAACGATGTCGTGTGGTCGGACCCGATGCTCGACGCTTCGACCGGGCGTCTGGTGATCACCGGCGCGACAAGGGTGCGCGACGCGAGCGGAGCCGCGGTCGGTGTGACGGGGCTCGATCTCGATCTCACGACGCTGCTCGAGCGTTCCAACCTCGACCCGTCGTGGGCGGACGAAGCGACATCCGCGCTGATCGCGCTCAACGGCGCGTTCCCCGATCGGATGATCGCGATGCTCGGCAAGCGATCTCGCCCGGGCTTCGACACGGCGCTGCGAATCACGTCGGGCGATCTGGCGTTCGATGATGCGGACGACACGCGATCCGTCGTCGAGCAGATGCGTCGCGTCGCGTCGGGGGATCCGGAGGTCTCGCTGAGCGGCTTCCGGACGGTTTCGGTCGAGGGTATCGATCATCTCGTTGCGTATCGCGCCCTGGCGCGTGGTGCCACGGGCGCCGCGATGGTCATGGTGCCCGTCGAAGCGGTGCTCGCGGATGCCGAGCGCACGGGTCAGGCAGTCCGCGCGCGCACACGCGGGCAGCTCATCCTGAACGCGAGCGTGATCGTCTCCGTGCTCGGCGTGGTGGTGTTGATCGCGATGGTCTCTTCCAGGCGTGTCACGCGCCCGGTGCGCGAACTGACCGAGGTCTCCGGTCGGCTCGCGCGCGGCGACCTCGACGCGCGGGCCACGTCCTTCCCCGACGATGAGATCGGCACGCTCGCGCACACCTTCAACGACATGGTGCCCAAGCTCGAAGAGCGCATGCACATGCGCGAAGCGCTGAGCGTCGCGATGGAACTGCAGCAGCACCTGCTGCCGCAGGAGCCGCCGGACGTGGAGGGGCTTGATATCGCGGGGCGCAGCGAATACTGCGACGAGACGGGCGGCGATTACTTCGACTTCATCCGTCTCGAACGGCTGGGCGAGCAATCCATCGCGATCGCCGTGGGCGATGTGACGGGGCACGGCATCGCGGCGGCGCTGCTCATGACTACGGCGCGCGCGCTGCTGCGGGTCACGGCGCGCAAGCCGGGAGCGATCAAGGAACTTTTCGAGACCGTCAACACGCACCTGTGGGAAGACTCGCCCGACGGGCGGTTCATGACGCTGTACTACCTCGTGATCGACGCCGAGCGACACGTGGCACGGTGGGCGAGCGCGGGGCACGATCCGGCGATCGTCTACGACATCGAGGCGGACACGTTCCGCGAGTTCGAGGGGCAAGACATCCCGCTGGGGGTCGAGCCCTCGTGGGAGTTCCACGAGTTCGAGTCGGGCGAGTGGAAGCCGGGCCTTGTGCTGGTGATCGGGACGGACGGCATCTGGGAGACACGCGGCGGTGGCGACAACCACGACCTCTACGGCAAGGACCGGCTGCGCGCTGTCATTCGTACCAACGCGCATGCGAGCGCCGAAGAGATCCGCGCCGCGATCGACGCGGACGTGCGCGCGTACCGCGCCGACGGGCCGCAGGAAGACGACGTGACGATGGTGGTGATCAAGTCGCTGGAGACGCACGATGGCTGAGGGATCGATCGAGCAGTCCGGCACACCGGCGATCCGCACGGTGATGATGCCGCGCGACACGAACCCGCAGGGAACGATCTTCGGCGGGGTCATCCTGTCGCTGATCGACCAGGCGGCGTTCGTCGAAGCGCTGCGCCACGCGTCGCACACCTGGGTCACGGTCGCGATGGACCAGATCGTGTTCCACGAACCGGTGCGCGTCGGCGACGTGCTGTGCCTGTGGGCGCGCACGATCCGTGTCGGGCGCACGTCGCTCCGCGTCGCGGTCGAGGTCACAGCGCAGCGGATGCGCGGCGACAACGAAGACGTCAAGGTCACCGAGGGCGAGGTCACGCTCGTCGCGATCGACGACGACGGCAAGCCGACGCCGATCGGCGGGTAGGCGTACGATCGACGCATGCGGCAGGTCGAGCTCATCACCACCGGCGGGACGATCGAGAAGACGTACGACGAGTTCTCGGGCGAGCTGTCGAACAAACGCTCGATCGTGCAGCGCATGCTGCGCCGCCTGCGCCTCGACGACGCCGAGGTGCACGTGCGCCGGCTGATGAGCGTCGATAGCCGCGACATGACCGAGGAGCAGCGCGAGCAGATCGTGCGTGTGGCGCTGGCGGCGATGGACCTCGCCGACGCGGTCATCATCCTCCACGGGACGGACACGCTGGCGGTGACCGGCGAGCGCATGTTGCTGACCGAGCCGAAGCCCAGCGTGCCGATCGTGCTGACGGGGGCGATGCGTCCCTTCGAGATGCGCTCGAGCGACGCGCAGCAGAACCTCACCGAGGCGCTGCTCGCGTCGAGCATGCTCGATCCGGGCGTGTACTTCGCGGGGCACGGGAAGGTGCTCTCGTTTCCGGGAGTGCACAAGAACTACGAGCGTGGGACGTTCGTCAAAGAGCCCTCGGCCTGATCACGCGCACACCCTGATCCGGCGCAGAAAGAAGCCCCGCCGAGATCGACGGGGCTCCGAGTGTGACTCGATTATCGAGCAGCAGGACGCTTACTCGTTGTTGGGCTGCTCGGCGGGCTGCTTGCCCTCGCCGATGAAGATCTCGCCCACGCCGATGTTGATGGTCGAGGTCTCGACGGGCTGCGCCCCGAGGGCCTCGGCGGCCTCGGCGGCCTCGGCGAGCATCGCGTCCTCGTCCACCTCTTCGTCCACGGGCGGCTCGGCGAGGAGCTTCACGCGGATGTCCTGGTAGGGTCGGAAGCCCGTGCCCGCCGGGATCAGGTGACCCAGCAGGACGTTTTCCTTGAGGCCGATGAGTTCGTCCTCCGCGGACTTGAGCGACGCCTCGGTGAGCACCTTGGTCGTCTCCTGGAACGACGCGCCGGAGAGGAAGGACTCGCTCTGCAGCGAGGCCTTGGTGATGCCAAGCAGCAGCGTGCGACCGGTCGCCGGGCGCGAACGCTTGGCCTTGGCTGGCTCGAGGCCCTCGGCTTCCGCCTTCGCGTTGGCTTCCTTGATGTCCTTCTTCGCGACGAGGTCGCCGATGACCAGATCGGTGTCGCCGGCGTCGGAGATGATCCCGAACTCGGCGGCTCGCTTGTTGGCCTCGCGGAAGACGGACTTATCGACGACCTCTTGCGGGAGCAGGTCGGTGTCGCCCGGGTTCTCGATGCGGATCTTGCGGACCATCGCGGCGATGATGACCTCGATGTGCTTGTCGTTGATGCCCACGCCCTGGGCGCGGTAGACGTTCTGCACCTCGTCGAGCATGTAGTTGTAGAGGGCTTCTTCGCCCTTGATCCGCAGGATGTCGTGCGGGACGAGCGGGCCGTCGATGAGCGGATCGCCCGCCTCGATACGGTCGCCCGAGTGGACGAGCAAGCCCTTGTCCTGCGGGACGTGGTGGTCCTTTTCGAGCCCGGCGTCGGAGACGATGCGGATCGTCATCTTGCCCTTGCGCTTGTCGGAATAGATCTCGACGATGCCGGAGATCTCGGCCATGATCGCCGGATCCTTGGGCTTGCGCGCCTCGAAGAGCTCGGTAACGCGGGGCAGGCCGCCGGTGATGTCGTGCGAGCCGCCGGCGGAGCGTGGCTGACGCGCGAGCATCTTGCCGGCGTTGACCTGCTCGCCGTCGGCGACGTCGATGCGCGCCTTGGCGGGCAGGTAGTGGAAGTCGAGGATCTTCCCGTCGGCGTCTTCGATGACGATCTGCGGGTGCTTCTCGCCCTTGTGCTCGATGACGAGCAGCGCGGTGCGGCCCTGGCCCGCGTCCTCTTCGCGGACGGTCTCGTTGAGCTCGATGTCCACGAAGCGCGCGGTGCCGGACTTCTCCGCGAGGATGGGCACGCGGTGCGGGTCCCACTTGACGAGCGGGTCGCCCTTCTTGACGGTGTCCCCGGTACGGACCAGAAGCTGGGCGGCGTAGGGCACCTTGTACTTCTCGAGCTCGCGCCCCTTGTCGTCGTTGACGATGAGTTCGCCGTTGCGCTTGAGCGCGACGATGATGGTCTCGCCGTCTTCGTTCTCGGTCTCGACCTCGTTGCAGTCGCGGAGCTCGATGGTGCCGCCCACGGTGGCGCGGTTGTCGGTCTCGACGAGCTTGGTCGTCGCAACGCCACCGGTGTGAAACGTGCGCATCGTGAGCTGGGTGCCCGGCTCGCCGATGGATTGCGCGGCGATGATGCCGACCGCGAGACCCTGCTCGACCATGCGGCTGGTGGACATGTCCATGCCGTAGCAGAGCGAGCAGCACCCTCGCGGGGAGTCGCATGTGAGCGGCGAGCGCACCTGGACGGACTCGATGCCGAGGTCCTCGATCTTCTTGGCGGTCTCGAGGGTGATGACATCGTTGCGCTTGACGACGGTCTCGTCGGTGACGGGGTTGACGATGTCCTGGTTGCTGGTGCGACCGATGACCTGCTCGCGGAGCGGGACGTCCACCTCTTCGCCCTTGTAGATGGCGCGCTTGGTGACGCCCAGCGTGGTGCCGCAGTCGTGCTCGTTGACGATGACGGACTGCGCGACGTCGCAGAGCTTGCGGGTGAGGTAGCCGGAGTCGGCGGTCTTGAGCGCGGTGTCGGCCAGGCCCTTTCGCGCCCCGTGCGTCGAGGAGAAGTACTCGAGGACGTTGAGGCCCTCGCGGAAGTTCGCGCGGATGGGGGTCTCGATGATCTCGCCCGAGGGTTTGGCCATCAGCCCGCGCATGCCGGCGAGCTGCTGCACCTGCGACACGTTGCCGCGGGCGCCGGAGTCGGACATGAGGAAGACGGGGTTGAGATAGCGGTCGCCCTCCTTATCCTCGATGGAGGTGTAGCGCCCGGTCGCGAGGTCACGCCGATCGTTCTTGAGCGTCTCGATGAGCTTCTTCGTCACCTGCTCGCGGCAGTGCGCCCAGATGTCGAGCAGCTGACGGTAGCGCTCACGCTCGGTGATGATGCCGCGGTCGTAGTTCTTGCGGATGCGGTCGGCCTTCTTCTGCGCCTCAGCGAGCAGCTCGGACTTGGCGTCCGGGATGCGGAGGTCGGCGATGCCGAACGACACGCCCGCGAGCGTGGACCACTTGAAGCCCAGCTCCTTGAGGCGGTCGAGGAAGTTGATGGTGCGCCGGCGATCGCAATACGCGTAGGTGTCGTCGATCGCGCGTGCGGCCCCCTTCTTGCCCAGAGCGCAGTTGTAGAAGGGCATGCCGGCGTCGGTGATCTCGTTGAAGATCAGGCGGCCCGCCGTCGTGACGAGGCGGTGGTTCTCCGGCATGGGCTCGGGCGCGCCCTTCTGCGAGTTGACGACCTCGTCGTGGTCTTCGAGGCGGACGAGGATCGGTTCGTGCAGCGAGACGGTGCCGTGATCGAAGGCGAGGAGCGCCTCGCCCGGGTCTTTGAAGCGCTTGATCTTCTGCGGATCGTGCGAGGCTTCTTCCTGGATAACGGTGAGGAAGTAGACGCCGAGGACGATGTCCTGCGAGGGCGAGATGATCGGGTTGCCGTTGGCGGGCGAGAAGATGTTGTGCGTCGCGAGCATGAGGACGTGGGCCTCGGCCTGTGCTTCGACGGAGAGGGGCAGGTGGACGGCCATCTGGTCGCCGTCGAAGTCGGCGTTGAAGCCTGTGCAGACCAGCGGGTGCACCTTGATCGCGTTGCCCTCGACGAGCACCGGTTCGAAGGCCTGGATACCCATTCGGTGGAGCGTCGGGGCGCGGTTCAGCAGCACCGGGTGCTGGTGGATGACCTCTTCGAGGATGTCCCACACCTCGGGGTCGCGCCGCTCGAGCATGCGCTTGGCGGACTTGATGGTGTCGGCGAGCCCGTGGTCCTTCAGGCGGCGGATGATGAAGGGCTGGTAGAGTTCGAGCGCGATCTTCTTGGGCAGGCCGCACTGGTGCAGCTTGAGCTCGGGCCCCACGACGATGACCGACCGCGCCGAGTAATCGACGCGCTTGCCGAGCAGGTTCTCGCGGAAGCGCCCCTGCTTGCCCTTGACCATGTCGGTGAGCGACTTGAGCGGGCGGTTGGACGACCCGAGCACGGGTCGCCGGCAGCGACCGTTATCGAAGAGCGCATCGACCGCCTGCTGCAGCATGCGCTTCTCGTTGCGGATGATGACCTCGGGTGCGTTGAGGTCCATGAGCTTCTTGAGGCGGTTGTTGCGGTTGATGATGCGCCGGTAGAGGTCGTTGAGGTCGCTGGTCGCGAAGTTGCCGGAGTCGAGCAGCACGAGCGGGCGCAGGTCGGGCGGGATCACGGGGATCACGTCCATGACGAGCCACGAGGGGTCGTTGTCGGAGCCGCGGATCTGCTCGACGAGCTTGAGGCGCTTGGCGAGGTCCTTGAGCTTCTGCTTGGAGCGCGTGCCTTTGATCTCTTCACGGAGTTGACCGGCGAGCGCGTCGAGGTCGAGGCGCTCGATGAGGGCGCGGATCGCCTCGGCGCCCATCATGGCGGTGAAGGCGCTGCCGTACTTCTCGTACGCGTGGCGATGCTCCTCTTCCGTCAGGATCTGCTGGTACTCGAGGTCGGTGTCGCCCGGATCGATGACCACGTAGTCCTGGAAGTATGTGACCTTCTCGAGGTCGGTGGTCTTCATGGCGAGCAGCGCGCCGAGGCGGCTGGGCGGGGCCTTGAAGAACCAGATGTGGACGATCGGGGCGGCGAGGTTGATGTGTCCCATGCGCTTGCGCCGGACGCGCGAGTGCGTGACCTTGACGCCGCAGCGGTCGCAGATGATGCCTTTGAACTTGGTGCCCTTGTACTTGCCGCAGGCGCACTCGTAGTCGCGTTCGGGCCCGAAGATGCGCTCGCAGAAGAGCCCGTCCTTCTCGGGTCGGTAGGTGCGGTAGTTGATGGTCTCGGGCTTCTTGACCTCGCCGAAGGACCACGAACGGATGTCGTTGGGGCTGGCGAGCGTGATGCGGACGGATGCGAAGTCGTTCACGCGGTCGTACACGGACTCGGGCATGGGTCGTCGCTCCTCGTGGAGGAAAGTCGATCGGTTTGGTGCGTCTGCTGCCAGCGGCTTGCGGCGCGGACGCGGGGATCGGTGGGTGTCGTGGTGCTCAGCCGTCGGTCGGGGCGGCGTCGCCGGTCGGTTGTTCCCCGTCGTCGTTGGCGGGGTCGGACATGATCTGCGAGAGCGGGATGTCCACCCACTCGGGGATGAATACGAACCAGGCCTCGTCGATCTCGAAGACGTCGATTGCGCGCGACGCGCGCCCGCCCGGTGCATCGGCGACGGCGAACGAGAGGTGGTACCGCGCCTTGTCGCCCTGCTCGACCACCTTGCGCGCCTCCACGTTCTGCCACGGGTTCGTGAACGTCACGCGGAGCAGCTGAATGGTGGCGTCGAGCTCGGCGACCTGCGCGTCGTCGGCACCGGCGGCGGCGGTGTTCTCGCGTGCCTCTTCCATCTGCTCGATCGACCGCTGCATCGTGTCGAGCTTGTCCTGCCCCAGCGCCTGCGGGTGGCAGATCAGCTTGGCGGACTCGTAGTCGCCCTCGCGCATCGCGTCGATGAAGAGCTGCACGGCACCGGCGGAGGTCGCCTGCGTCGGGATCTCGTCGCCCGTCGCGGACGCCGGCATCGAGGCACCTTCGCCCGACGCGCTGGGCGAGGCGTTCTCGGGCGGGGCGGCGGACGCCTGGGCGTCGCTGCCCGATGCGTCGTTGTCGGCGGGCTCGGAAGAGCCGCCGCCGCAGGCGCTGAGCATCGACGCGACGGCGAGTGCGCCGGCGAACATCGACAGGTTGTGAAGCATGCGGGTGCGTGCCATGTCGCGGTCTTCTCCCTGCTCCGTCGGAGCGATGGCTGCTCAGAGCAGCGCGGCGCTCTCGAAGTTGCCCTTCTCCATGGTGACGTTCATGCCGAGGCCCTTGAGCTCGTTGCAGAGCACGTCGAAGGCGACGGGCATGCCGGCTTCGAGCGTGTTCGCGCCCTTGACCATCGACTCGTAGATCTTGGTGCGCCCCTCGACGTCGTCGGACTTGACGGTGAGGAGTTCCTGCAGGATGTACGCGGCGCCGTAGGCTTCGAGGCCCCACACTTCCATCTCGCCGAAGCGCTGCCCGCCGGTGCGGCTCTTGCCGCCGAGGGGCTGCTGCGTGATGAGCGAGTACGGGCCCGTCGCACGCGCGTGGATCTTGTCGTCCACGAGGTGGTGCAGCTTGAGCAGGTACATGTAGCCCACGGTGGTGCGCTGCTTGAAGGGCTCACCGGTGCGCCCGTCGTAGAGCTGGATCTTGCCGCCGGCGGGCATCTTGGCGAGCAGCGCGCGGTGGTGCGGGTGCGTGCCCTCTTCTTCGTGCTTGGCGAGGACGGCATCCACGTACTCGTTCGCCTCGGCGAGCGAGTCGTGCACTTCCTGCTCGGTCGCGCCGTCGAAGACGGGCGTGACCGCCTGGAACCCGAGGATCTGCGCCGCGTAGCCCAAGTGTGTTTCGAGGATCTGCCCGACGTTCATGCGGCTCGGCACGCCGAGCGGGTTGAGCAGCACATCGACGGGCGTGCCGTCTTCGAGGAAGGGCATGTCCTCTTCGGGAACGATGCGGGCGATGACGCCCTTGTTGCCGTGACGCCCGGCCATCTTGTCGCCAACCGAGAGCTGGCGCTTGGTGGCGAGGTAGATCTTGACCATATCGAGCACGCCGGACGGCAGCTCATCGCCACGCTTCATGTGCGCCAGCTTGCGCTCGCGCTCCTTGCGGTTGGCTTCGATGCGGGGCCAGAACTGCCCGCGGATGGTCTCGCCCGCGGCCTTGGCGTCCTTGGAGCCCTTGATCCAGTCGAGGCTGAAGTTTTCGATCTGCTCGAGGATGACCTCGGGGATGTCGCTGACACCGACCTTCTGGCGTGTCGAGGGATCGACGAGTTCTGTGCCGGTGACCTCGTTGATCGCGGCGACCATCTGGCGGAAGATCGCGATGACCTTCTGGTCCATCTCTTCGCCGTAGGCGTCCATGTCGCGCTTGAGGAGCTTCTTCTGCTCTTCGGTCATGTGGACGCGGCGGGAGAATCGCTTGGCGCCGATGACGATGCCGCTCTTGCCGGACGGAAGCTCGAGCGAGTCGTTCTTCACGTCTTCGCCGGCGCGCCCGAAGATCGCGTGGAGCAGCTTCTCCTCGGGGGTGAGCTCGGACTTGCTCTTGGGCGAGACCTTGCCGACGAGGATATCGCCCGGCATGACGCGGGCGCCGGTGCGGATGATGCCGTGCTCGTCGAGGTTGCGGAGCATCTTCTCGGAGACGTTGGGGATGTCTCGCGTGAACTCTTCGCGGCCGAGCTTGGTCTCGCGGATCTCGACGTCGAAGGACTCGATGTGGATCGACGTGAAGGTGTCGTCCTTGACGAGACGCTGGCTGATGACGATGGCGTCTTCGAAGTTGTAGCCATCGAAGGTGTTGAACGCGACGAGCGCGTTCTTGCCGATCGCGAGCTCGCCCATCTTGGTGGAGGCGCCGTCGGCGAGGATCTGCCCCTGCTCGACCGTCTGCCCGGGGGTGACGACGGGCTTCTGGTTGAGGCACGTGCGCTCGTTGAGCCCGACATACTTGCGGAGCTCGTACTCGTCGGCGTTATCGACGATGACGCGTTCGGCATCGACGTAGGTCACGGTGCCGGCGCGCTTCGCGCGGATCACCATGCCGCTGTTCATGCCGACGTCCTTCTCCATGCCGGTGCCGACGAGCGGCGGATCGACCTTGATGAGCGGGACGGCCTGACGCTGCATGTTCGAGCCCATGAGGGCGCGGTTGGCGTCATCGTGCTCGAGGAAGGGGATGAGCGCCGCCGACACGCCGACGATCTGCTTCGGCGCAACATCGACGTACTCGACCTCGTTGTTGGAGACTTCGGCGAGTTCGCCGTCCACACGCGCGAGGACGTTGCCCTGCGTGAGCTTGCCGTCGGGTGTGAGCGCCTCGCACGGGGCGAAGACGGCTTTCATCTCTTCGTCGGCGCGGAGCTTGACGACCTCGTCGGTGACTTCACCGGCGCTGACTTTGCGGTAGGGCGTGATAAGAAAGCCGTACTCGTCGATTTCGCTGAAGATGCCGAGCGAGCAGATGAGGCCGATGTTCGTGCCTTCGGGCGTCTCGATGGGGCAGACGCGACCGTAGTGCGAGATGTGGACGTCGCGGACTTCGAAGCCCCCGCGCGTGCGGTTGAGTCCGCCCGGGCCGAGCGCCGAAAGCCGGCGCTCGTGGACGAGCGACGAAAGCGGGTTGGTCTGGTCAACGACCTGCGACAGCTCGCTGCGCCCGAAGAAGAAGTCGATCGCGCTGGAGATCGACTTCGAGTTCACGAGGTCGGCGATCTTGGTGACCTCTTCCGGCTCGCGGACGCTCATGCGCTCTTGCACCGTGCGGCGCAGCTTGAGGAATCCCTTGCGGATCTCCTCGACTGCGAGCTCGTCGAGCGTACGCAAGCGGCGGTTGCCGAGGTGGTCGATGTCGTCCACCTGCGCAACGGGGCGACCGGTCTTCGGGTCGGGGCGCTTGCTGCGCAGGTCGAGGATGTACTGCACGACGCGTAGGAAGTCGGTCGCGCTGACGAACATCTCTGTCTCGTTGATGTTCAGATCGAACTTGCGGTTGATGCGGAAGCGGCCCACCTTGCCCAGGCGGTAGCGATTGTCATCGAGGAACTTCTCGACGAAGAGCTGCTTGGCCTTATCGACCTGCGGCGGGTTGCCGGGACGCAGACGCGTGTAGATTTTCAACAGCGCGGCTTCGTACTCGTCCTCCGCGACCTCGGCGAACTGCTCGAGCTTCTCTTCCGCGACCGTGTTGAGGATCAGCGGGTCGGAGGGGTTGCGGATGACGCGGGCCTTGTCGATCGCGCTCTCGAGGACCGCGGCGAGGTGCTCCTCGCCGATCTGGCGGCCGACGTGTACCAGCTCCTCGCCCGTCTCCGGGTCGAAGAGGGTTTCGGCGGCGTAGTCCTCGGCGCGCAGGTCGGCGCACTTCACCTCGGAGATCTCATAGAAGAGCGAGAGCACCGCGGCGGTCGAAGCGATCGACTCATCGAGGCAGCGCAGGAACGTCGTCGCGGCGAGGCGCGTGGACTGGTCGATGCGCATCGCCAGCACGTCTTTCTTGGTCACCTCAAGCTCGATCCACGAGCCGCGTTCCGGGATGATGCGCGCCGAGTGCAGCGGGCGGTCGGCCTCGGAAGAAACGATCGAGAAGTCCACGCCCGGCGAGCGGTGCAGCTGCGACACGATGACGCGCTCGGCGCCGTTCACGACGAACTCGCCGCCGCCCATCATGATGGGGATCTCGCCGAGGTAGATCTCTTCCTCGGGGAGGTCGGCGTGGTTGTCGCGGTTGAGGCGCAGGCACACGCGGAACGGACGCCCGTACGTCAGGCGGAGTTCGCGGCATTCATCGTGCGTGTAGCGAGGCTCTTCGAGCAGGTAGTACGCGTACTCGAGCGACATCGTCTCGTCGTACGACTTGATCGGGAAAACCTCACGCAGGAGGCTCTCGAGACCGATGAGTGGATTGCGTTCCTTGGGCTCGAAGTCGAGCTGCAGGAACCGGTCATAGGCGTCCGTTTGGACGGCCGTGAGGTCCGGGACGGACACGCCGTCGCCACGCTTGGAGAAATTGCGCACACTCCTCGCAGGCATTCAACCACCTCATTCATGCACCGACGACGAGACAGCGATCGCCACGCGGGTCACGTTCCGGCGTGCAGACGCGCTCAAGCCGCCTAGGTTGTTTACATTCCGCTGGCCAGGGCAGGTTTACCAAGAAGTCGTGGGGATCAAGCATGATACCCCTGCCGATCGCGTCATGCAACCGGCGTACCCGGTCGGATCAAAGAAGAAAGAAAGACGGCGACCGACTCGATCGTCACGCGATGTGACGCCGAACCAGCCGCCGTCTTCACAAATTCAAACATCACCCAAACATTCGGTCGCTTGGAGCGACCCGACGGCGATCACTGGAGCTCGATGCTCGCGCCAGCCTCTTCCAGCTTGCCCTTGAGCTCCTCGGCCTCGTCCTTGCCGAGACCTTCCTTGATCGGCTTGGGCGGGTTGTCCACCAGCTCCTTGGCCTCCTTGAGACCGAGCCCGGTGACCTCGCGCACCACCTTGATGACGGCGATCTTCTTGTCGCCCGCGCCGGTCAGCACGACGTTGAAGTCGCTCTTCTCTTCTTCGGCGGCGGCACCGCCACCGTCGGCGGCGGCCATCACGACGCCACCGCCCGCGGCGGGCTCGATGCCGTAGGTGTCCTTCATGTAGTCCGCGAGATCCACGGCTTCCTTGAGCGTGAGCCCGGCGAGTTCGTCGCCCAGCTTGCTGATCTTCGCGTCGAACGTCTTCGCTTCGGCTTCTTCGGACATCGGTTCAAACCTTCCGGTCATGAGCGGCGGGTGCCGCGGTGCATCGCGTCGAGAGGAGCCGGACCCTTCCGGCTTTTAACCCCGCGGGGCCAGTCGAGGCGGATGTGTCGTGTCGTGCGTGATCGCTCAGGCGATCTTAGTGATCTCTTCGCCCTTCTCGAGCTTCTCCTCGACCGCCTTGACGACGGCGAGCAGGGTGCGACCCGGGCCGACGGCGGCGCCGACGAGGTTCTTCGCCGGGCTGAGGATCAGCGTGACGGACTGTGCCAGGGCCTCTTCGCGCGTGGGCAGCTTGCTGACGCGTTCGACGCCGGCTTCGCCCTCGAAGAGTTCGCCGTCGAGCACGGCGCCCTTGAGTTCGAGATTCTCGAGTTCCTTCGCCCACTTGACGAGTTCGCGGGCGACGTCCACGACGCTCTCGGCGCCGTACGCCAGCGCGCTGGGGCCTTCGAGGATCGGCTCCAGGGCGCTGAGCCCGGAGTCGGCGAAGGCGTGCTTGGCGAGGTTGTTTCGGATGATCGTGACGCTGATGCCCTTCTCCTGCAGACCGAGGCGGAGGCGGTTGTTGTCGTTCGCCTCGATGCCGCGGATGGAGATGAGCAGAGCCGAGTCGAAGCCTTCGAGCTTCGACTGGTAGTCGCGGATCATCAGGTTCTTGACGGGCTTGCTCATGGTGCGTGCTCGCTTTCTGCTCGGCTCAGGCCTGAACGCTGACGGGCGGCTCGATGAGCACGCTCGGGGTCATGGTGCCGCTGATCGCGATTTTCTTGATGAACTGGCCCTTCACGGCGGACGGGCGGAGGTCGTCGATCGTGCCGATGAAGTGCTCGAGGTTGGCGAGCAGGTCGCCCTCGGGGAAGGACATCTTGCCGATCGGCGCGTGGATGTTGCCCGACTTGTCGTTGCGGTACTCCACCTTGCCAGCCGCGTATTCCTGCACGGCCTCGGCGACCTTCGGGGTCACGGTGCCCGCCTTCGGCGAGGGCATCAGGCCCTTGGGACCCAGCACACGGCCCAGCTTGGAGATCACACGCATCATGTCGGGGCTGGCGACGGCGACGTCGAAGTCCATCCACCCCTTCTCGATCTCGGCGACGAGGTCCTCACCGCCCGCCTTCATCGCGCCCGCGGCCAGCGCGTCCTTGACGACGTCCGGCTGGCAGAACGCGATGACGCGTTTGGTCTTCCCGATGCCCTTGGGCAGCGCGACCGACCCGCGGATCGCCTGGTCGGCCTGCTTCGGATCGATGTTGAGCCACATCGCGACTTCAACCGTCTGGTCGAACTTGGGGCCCTTGAACTTTTTGATGATCGACACGGCGTCGGCGGTGCCCTTGAGCTCCTCCGGGCGCGTCTTGAGGTTCTCGCGGTGACGCTTGGCGAACTTCGACAGCGGGTCCTTGGTCTTCTTGGCCATCTCGATCAGCCCTCCACCACGATGCCCATGGAGCGGGCGGTGCCTTCGATCATGAGCATCGCGGACTCGACGCTTCCCGCGTTGAGGTCCGCCATCTTCTCCTGCGCCATCTCGCGGACCTGGTCGCGGGTGACGGTGCCCGCGTTCATGTCCTGCGGCGTGCCGGAGGCCTTGTCGATCCCCGCAGCCTTCTTGAGCAGCGAAGACGCGGGCGGCGAGCGCAGCTCGAACTCGAACGAGCGGTCGTTGTAGACCGTGATCACGCAGCCAACGATCAGGCCCTTTTTGTCCTGCGTCGCGGCGTTGAACTGCTGGATGAACTGGCCCGGGTTGACGCCGTTGGAACCCAGCGCGGGACCGAGCGGCGGTCCGGGCGTGGCTTCCCCGGCGGGGGCCATGATCTTGAACTGCGAGACAACTTCTTTCTTGGCCATTCTGCCTCACCTCCCACGCTCCGTTGCGACAGGCGTCGCGTGCCGGCGTCCCAAGTCATGCCGGCGAAGATCGTGGTGCAAACGGGTTTGGTTGTCGCGCGGACCGACCCGGGCCGCGCTGCGAGCTACGAGAATAGCCCCCGCTCAGGACGGGGACAATCTCGAATGGCTCAGATTTGTCGGCCCATCAGGCGATTCAGGCGTCCGCGCCGGTGACCGACGTTGCGCTCGGCGCGGCGAAGTCGTTCACGGGCTCCTGCTCCTGCTGCTGAGGCTGTTGGACCGGTGCCGGCGGCGGCGCGAGGAGCCCCGAGAGGCGGTCGATCGCGCTGCCCGACTCGCCCAGTGCCCGGGCCTGATCGAGCGCCGTACGGGCGGCGGCGTCGTTGCCGCGGGCCCGCTCGAGCGACGCGATCGTCAGCCACGCACCGGCGCGGTCGCCCGCGTTGTTCACACGCTGGTACATCGCGCCGAGCAGGCGACCCATGCGGGTCTGGAAGTCGTCGCTGGTGTCCGGGACGAGATTCATCGGATCGGCACCGAGGGTGAGGGCTCGGCGGTTGGCCCACGCCGCGGTGTCGTAGTCGCGGAGGGCGGCGGAGGCGATGGCGTATCCGAGCTTGGCGCGGGCGTCGTTCTGATCGCGCGAGGCGGCTTCGCCGAAGGCCTTCTGCCCGAGTGTCGCGTCGCCCGCGAGGAGCACGCTCCACGCGTGGTCAACGTCCGCGAGGCGAGTCGTGGTCTGCGCATTGGGGACGTTGTACGCGCTGCCTGTGTTGCCTTCGCCGACATAGACGACGGTCTGCGGCGCACGGTTGACGTAGGTGTTGACGTGCGTGTGCCCGCGGTACGACGGGCGGCGATCGCTGAAGTGATATGAACCGCCGAACCCGTAGCGATAGGTCGGACGGTAGTACGAGCGGGTCCTGTAGTACGGGCGGCGACTGGAATAGCCGCGGTGGTAGTGGCGATGCGCATATGAGCGGTGATAGCCGCGATGTCGATAGGACCGGTGCCCGCCGTAGGACTTGCCCACGGAGAATCCGAAGGAGAAGCCGCTTCCGCCGCACCCGCCGGCAGTCGCGGCGGGGGTGAGCGCGAGCACGCCTGCGGTGGCCGCGGCGAGGGCGAACGTCTTGATGCGTGAGAACGTGGCGGCCATGGGGAGCCCTCCGATCTTGTTGACCAACCCGCGAACGAGCGGGTTTGTTCGAAGTCCGTGCGCACGCCCGAGTCTGCACCGGGATGCGACGACCATCCGATACACCCAGTGTGCCAGACTCGATCCCGGATACCAGCCCGAAACCCGATGTTTCAGCTTCTCATGGGGTGATCCTCTCCGCGATCGCCCTGCTGTGCATCGGTGTTGTGATGGTGCACTCGGCCGGGCTCAGCATCGGCGCGAGCGGGACCGGCGCGCCGTGGCTCACGATCCAGAGCCGACCCGTCGTCTACGCGCTGCTCGCGGTGGCGGCGATGTTCACCGTCTGGATGCTCCCCGCGGGGTGGCTTCGGGGGTTCCTGTTCCGCATCGGACCGCTGACCCCCCTGCTGATGCTCGGCGCGGTGCTGTGCGTGTACGTCCCTGGGCTGGGTCACGAGGAGAAGGGTGCTCTGCGCTGGATCAAGGCGCCGGGGATGGAACTCACAGCGCAGCCCAGCGAGATCGCCAAATGGGCGATCGGCGTCTTCGTGGCGTGGTACGCCGTCCGTTTCAGCGGCAGGCTCAGGCTTTTCTGGAAAGGCCTGCTCCCGGCGCTTGCGGCGATCGGGCTGATCGCGCTGCTGGTCGCGGTCGAGGATCTCGGCACCGGGGTGATCATCGCGGCGACAGGCTCGCTGCTGCTGGTCGCCGGGGGCGCGCGGATCACGCACTTCCTGATGATGGCACCGATCGGGATCGGGGCGCTGGCGGCGCTGATCCTCACGAGTGACTATCGCGTGCGGCGCATCGGCGCGTTCGCCGATCCGTACGCCGACCCCGAGGGCTCGGGGTTCCACATCATCCAGTCGCTCGTCGCGATCGCGCACGGCGGGCCGAGCGGACGCGGGCTGGGCTTCGGGCTGCAGAAGTTCGGCTACCTGCCGGAGGACCGGACCGACTTCCTCTTCTCCGTGATCTGCGAGGAGCTCGGGCTGATCGGCGCGGCGGGGGTCATCTCGCTGTACCTGGTGATGCTGTGGTGCGGGTACCTGATCGTGCGCGGGTTGCCCGATCGGTTCAGCGCGCTCGTCGCGACGGGCGTGCTGGTGACGATCGCCGGGCAGGCGACGATGAACCTGTTCGTGGTCACCGGTCTCGCGCCGACGAAGGGCATCGCTCTGCCGCTGCTCAGCGCGGGGGGCACGGGCTGGGTGCTGACCGGTGCCTCGCTCGGTCTGCTCGCGTGCTTTGCGCAGCTCAGTAAGAGCGTTCACGACGCGCCCGCGCACGAGTTGTCGTCGGCATGAGCGGGACGGTGATCTTTGCCGGTGGCGGCACGGGCGGGCACATCTTCCCGGGGCTCGCGATCCGCGAGGTGATCGCCGAGATCGACGGGGACGTGGACGCGCTGTTCGTGTGCTCGGAGCGCGCGATCGATGAGTCGATCCTGACGAAGCAGCGTGTTGCCTGGCGCGCGATCCCGGCGCGCCCCCTCTCGCTCAACCCGAGGCGGCTGCTCGATCTCGCGCTGCACCACCCGCGTGCGCTGCGCACGGCGAAAGGCCTCATCGAGGATGCGCGTCGCGAAGGGCCGACGGTCGTGGTCGCGACGGGCGGGTTCGTCAGCGTGCCGGTCGCGGGGGCGGCGCGCGGGCTCGGCGTGCCGGTCTTGCTTGTGAATCTGGACGCCGCGCCGGGGCGTGCGAATCAGTGGATTGCGCGGATCGCGGCGCACAAGTTCACCAGTGCCGAGGGCGCGCGAGTGCCCGGCGAGTGGGAGCGGCTGACGCCAATCGTGCGCGCCGCTGCCCGCGCGCGCGGAGATGTGGAGGCCTGCCGCGAGCGGATGGGGCTGCGCCCCGGCATGCGCACGCTCTTTGTCAGCGGCGGGAGCCAGGGCGCTCAAAGCATCGATCGCATGCTGATCCGACTCCTCGAGCGGCGTGACGGTGGCTTCGACGGGTGGCAGGTGCTCCACCAGTGCGGCGAAGGTGCGCAGGCAGAACTCACCGACGCGTACGAGCACGCGCAGGTGCCCGCGCTCGTGCAGCGGTTCATAGAAGACGTTGGCAGCGCATGGGGCAGCGCGGACCTCGCGGTGGCGCGCGCGGGCGCGGGGAGCGTGGCGGAGGCGTGGGCGAATCGGGTGCCGACGCTCTTCATGCCGTACCCCCACCACCGCGACGACCACCAGCGGTTGAACGCGGAGCCGCTCGTGCGCGAGGGTTCGGCGATCGTGGCGGAAGATCGCGTGGAGGCCGAGGCCAACGCGGCGCGCGCCGGCGCTGAGTTGCTCGACCTGCTCCGCCATTCGGCGCGTCTCGAGGCCATGACGCAGTCGGCGACGCGGCTCACAGAGCCGGACGGGGCGGCCCGTGTGGCGGAACACGCGATTCGGGTGTTGCGCGGGGATTGATCGCTTGGATCGCGCCGGGCGCGCGATACACTTCGAATGTGAACGACGCCGAGAGCAGGGAATCGCGAAGTGGCGGCGTTGCGGGCTCGAGGGTCCGTTGCGTGGCGTTGCTGCCGAGCAGCCAATCGGTCTTGCCGCGCGATCTGCGTGAGGAACTCGATCGGCGGGGCTTCGAGGTTCACGAGTCGATCGACGCGTATGAGGCGATGGCCCGGCTTGTGGTGATCGAACGGTCCCGACGGTCGTCACCCGACGCGCACGCGGGCGTGGTGCTGCTCGCGGTCGAACCCGATGCGATCGCGCACGGGCCCGAGCTGCGTGCATCGGCGAACCGCTTTGTGCCCGGGCTGGTGTGCTGGCGGTATGCGTCGAGCGCGACGCCCCGGCTCGCGCGCTGGGAGGACGCCGAGCGCGAAACGGGCGAGCCGACGGCAGAGCCTGCGCCGGCACGAGTGTCGAAGCCGACGCTCCGGCTGACCGAGATCTCGGCGGGCCCGGATCCCCTCGATGCGCCGATCGCCGACACGAAGCGCGAGGCGTCGCCCGAAGAGGCGCCGGGCGTGCTGTCCGAAGAGGAGCTCGCGATGCTGCTGGGCGAGAGCGAGGTCGCGCCGTGAGCGGGTCGCCCGAGCGCATGGTCGTGGCCGGCGACACCGCGTTGGCGTCATCGATGCGCGGGCGCCCGTCGGTCGAGCTCGTGCGTGCGAACACGGCCTTTGACGCGCTCGCGGAGGTCGCGCTCCCGCTCGAAGAGGCCGAGGGCTCGGTGCGCGTGTGCGTGCATCCGGACCTGGTCCCGTCGTCACAGCGCGGGGCGTTCGAGTCGGCGTTGCGGCTGGTGTCGCCCGAGGCGTCGCTCACGTGGCTGGACGGGGCCGAGCGGGACGCGCTGCTCGAAGATCGGGAACCGGCGTGGCGCGAGAACGGTCGGCACGCGCTTGAGCCGCGTTCGGAAGGTCGGGCGCCGAGCGGGGATGCCGAGCTGATCACCACTGCGTTGCACGGGCGCGATGTGCTGCAGCGCTGTCTCGACCGGCTGCGCGCGCAGGGCCTGCGTGTGCGCGTGGCGAGCGACGACCCGGGCGGGACGTCGTCGCCCGTCCGCTTGCCCGGGGTCGCGCGTCCGGTCCGCTGGTTGATCGTCGAGAACGCGGACCAAGCGCGTGCTGACGAGGCTGCCGCGTGGCTCGGCGCGTGGCTCGAACTGGCGGCGACGGTTGCGTCGCTGCGGAAGGCGTCGCTGACCGACCCGCTGACCGGCGCGTGGAATAGGCGGTACTTCGAGCGGTTCATGTCCCGCGCGATCGAAGAGGCGCGCGCGAGCCGACGCTCGCTCACGCTGATGCTCTTCGACATCGACGGGTTCAAGTCGTTCAACGACCGGCACGGTCACGGCGTTGGGGATGCGGTGCTGCGCGAGATCGTCGCGGTGCTCAAGAGCTGTATCCGCCCCGAAGATCGTGTGTGCCGGCTGGGCGGGGATGAGTTCGCGGTGGTGTTCTACGAGCCCACCGGCCCGCGCGAACGGGGCACGACGCACCCGTCATCGATCTACGACCTGGCACAGCGTTTCCAGAAGGCGGTCGAGGGCCATCGGTTCGCGGCGCTGGAGCACGAGACGGACGCGTCGGTGACGATTTCGGGCGGCTTGGCATCGTTCCCGTGGGACGGCGCGGACCTGACGTCGTTGCTGGAGCGTGCGGACGAACTGCTCCTGGAAGGCAAGCGGCGCGGGAAGAATGTGATCGCCGTCGGGCGTTGATGTTCGGATTTCTTTCGTAAGCCGGCGGGTGGACTTGCCAAGAGGGGCGTCGGCATGGGATGATCGTGTCCCCGTTGTGGTTGGCGTCGGTGCCGGACCGCAGGGCAGGCCGAAAAACCCCGTTCCCGCGAGGAGAGGATCCGTGCAGGAATTCGAAGATCTGAAGCGTCTTGTGTCCGAGGTGGATGACGATCTGCAGAAGGCGATCGGCGGCAATAAAGCCGCGGGCACGCGTGTGCGCAAGCAGATGCAAGAGGTCAAGAACGCCGCGCAGGCGGTTCGTCAGAAGATCCTCGATCTCCGCGACCAGGAGGGTGGCGGCTGACCCGCCGCCCGTGAACGGGACGTTGCGCGTCTGATGCCGGCCTCGCCACTGTTCGATATCCCGGATCTCGACTTCGACGCGCCCGCGGTCTCTCGACAGGGCGTCGAGGCGTACAACCCCCATCGCGGGGAAATGGCGCTGCTGGACGGCGTGCTGTGGGACGATCGCCCGAGCTATGACCGGGCGATCGCCTATCACTCGGCCCGCGCTGACGCGTTCTGGGTGCCCGGGCACATCCCCGGGTCGCCGATCATGCCCGGCGTGCTGATGGTGGAGGCGGGCGCACAGCTCGCGAGCTACCTGTACTACGCGAAGTCGAAGGCGACGTGGTTCGCCGGCTTTGCGCGCATCGAAGAGACGGTCTTCCGGGGACAGGTCGTGCCGGGCGACACGCTGCTGCTGCTGTGCGAGGGGATCAAGTACCAGCCCAAGCGGTTCATCACGCGTGTGCAGGGGCTTGTCGGGGATTCGATCGTGTTCGAGAGCACGATCACCGGGCTCGCGTTCCCGAAGGTGCCGAAGCATGCGCCCGCGGACGCGGCCGGCACGGCTTCGTGACTCGTGATCCGTCGCCGATCCCGGTGTCGCCGCCGGGTTGAACGCTCTACCTCTCGGGATTTTTTCGTTATATGAAACCCTATCCGCTGACGCTCCGGTCCATCCTCAAGCCCAAGGTCTGGGGCGGTCGCCGACTGACGTCGCTCGGGAAGCAGTTCCCGAACGGCGAGCAGATCGGTGAATCGTGGGAGCTCGCCGACCTCGGTGCGACCAGCGCCGACGGCGGTGGCGGCGGGGAGGCACGATCGGTCATCGCCAACGGGCCGATGCGCGGGATCACGCTCGCCAACGCCATCAACGCGATGGGCTCGAACCTCATGGGATCGCTGCGGCTGAGCGCGGACGGCGGGTTCCCGCTGCTGGTGAAGTTCATCGATGCGCGCGAGAACCTGTCGGTGCAGGTGCACCCGAGCGCCGAGTTCGCCGCGGCCAACCCGGGCGCGCACCTGAAGACCGAGTCGTGGTACGTGGTCGATGCGCAGCCGGGGTCGAAGATCTACAAGGGCGTGCGCGCGGGGACGACTCGCGAGGAGTTCGCCGAGGCGATCCGCGAGAACCGAGTCGAAGAGCTGATGCTGAGCGTCGAGGCGCGATCGGGGGACTTCCATCACCTGCCCAGCGGAACGTGCCACGCGCTGGGCGCGGGCGTGCTGCTGGCGGAGGTGCAGACGCCGAGCGACACGACGTTCCGCGTGTACGACTGGGGGCGAACGGATCGCACGCTGCATGTGGACGAGGCGCTGGCGTGCATCGAGTTCGGCCCGCCCGAGCGGCTCGAAGCGATCCGCAACGATCGGATCCCGGACGGTGCCGACCGGTTCAAGCTCGTCGAGACCGAGCACTATGTGCTTTGGGAAGGCAAGGCGCTCGGGCGCAGTGAACGCGTGATCGACACGCACGAGGACAAGCCGGTGGTCTGGATGTGCCTCGATGGCGGCGGGCGGCTTGAATCGACGGACGGATCCTTTGAGCCCGTGCCGTTCGAAGCGGGCGCTACGACGCTCATCCCCGCTCGTCTGGATGACGTGACGGCGGTCTTCGAGCGTGACTCGACCGTGCTGACGACGCGCTTCCCCGAAGCGATGAACGCCTGATTGACGGGGCGGTCAGGCGCGGTAGGCGGCGGCGACCTTGGCCAGCGCCTCGCCGACCTTGGTGATGTCGTCCTGGCTCAGGTTCTGGTGCACGGGCACGCAGAAGAGCGTGCGCGCGAGGCGGTCTGAGACGGGCTGGTGCGCCACACCCGGCACGTCGAAGACGGGCTGGTGCGTGAGCGACATCGGGTAATGGATCGCGAAGTTGACGCCCTCGGCACGGAGTGCCGCGGTGATCGCGTCGCGGATCGTGCCCTGCTCGGGCGTGATGAAGGCGTCTTCGTCGATGCGGATCGCGTAGAGGTGATACGCGTGCTCGGCGGTCGCGGTGGGCGTGGGCGCGTGCAGCCCGTTGATCTGATCGACGAGCAGGTCGAGCGCCTTGGCGTTGGCGCGGCGCTGCCTGGTTGCCTCCGGCAGGCGCGCGAGCTGGCGTTGGCCGATCGCGCCTTCGATGTCGGTCATGCGGTAGTTGAACCCGATGGAGGCGTGGACGTACTTCTCCACCTCGCCGTGCGAACGGAGCTGCTTGATGCGCCCGGCGATCGCGCCGTCGTTGACGGTGACCATGCCGCCTTCGCCCGTGGTCATGTTCTTGGTGGGATAGAAGGAGTACGTGACGGCGTCACCGAAAGCGCCGATGCCCTTGCCGTCGTACGTGGCGAGGTGCGCCTGGGCGGCGTCGTAGATGACCTTGAGCCCGTGCTTCTTGGCGAGCGCTTCGATCGCGTTGATGTCCACGGGGTTGCCGTAGATATGTGTGCAGGCGATGGCCTTGGTGTTGGGGGTGATCTTGGCTTCGAGGTCCTTGATGTGGATGCAGTAGGTCTCGGGGTCGGCATCGACCCAGACGATCCTGGCGTTCTGCGCCGCGAGCATCGAGGCGGTGGCGATGTAGGTCCACGCGGGGCAGAGGACTTCGTCGCCGGGCTCGATGAGCGCGCCGTACGCGAGTTGCAGCGCGCACGTGCCGTTGGCACAGGCGAAGGCGTGCGTGGCGTCGCTCCTCGTGGCGAAGGACTCTTCGAAGGCGGCGGTGTGCTTGCCCATGGCGAGCATGCCGCTCTGCATGACTTCGACGGCGGCGTCGATGTCTTCCTGCTCGACCCGCACGCTGACGACCTGGATCATCTGATCGGAGACGGGCGTCCCGCCGTTGATGGCGAGGGACTTGGCTTCGGGGCGATCGAGCGTGGTGGTCATGGTGCGCTTCCTGCGGTTGGTTGGTGCGCGCCGGTCACCGGCGCGGTGTGGCAAGGATAGCCCGTCCGATGCGGGATCACGACCGCGAGAAAACCGCGATGCGGGCTTCGAGCCCGGCGCGGACATCCGGCCACTCTTCGGGCGTGATCGAGTAGACGACGGAATGGCGAAGCGTGCCGTTGGGCATGAGCACGTGGTTGCGGAGGATGCCCTCCTGTTTCGCGCCGAGTTTGAGGATCGCGCCCCTGCTGCGTTCGTTGAGATGGTGCGTTTTGAGCATGACGCGGATCGCACTGCCGCCGGCGAAGAGGGGTGTCTCGAAGGCGTGGCGCAGGAGGAGGAGTTTCATCTCCGGGTTGACAACCTTGCGGCGATGGGGCGGGGCGATCCACGTCCAGCCGACCTCGACGCCCCGGTGCGGGGCGCGGATATCGCAGTACGACGTGCCGCCGATGTACTCGTTCGTGCGCGCATCGAAGAGCGAGAAGGGGACGGTCTTGTCTTCATCGATGAGCGCGCGCAGGTAGGCGGCGCATGATTCGGCGTCGCCCGGTATAGCGGTCCGAAAGAACCAGCGGAACGTGTCGTCGTCGAACGTGCCGGCCATCTCGCTCGCGTGATCGAGTGTCGCGGGCTCGATCCGAACGTGTTCGCCGACGAGTGTGATGGGCTGAAAGATCGCGTGGGTCATTCGCAGGGGACCTGCACGGCGCGCGCGCTGAGGGCGCTGCGGCTCGCGGTGTCGATCTCGAAGACGACGCCGCAGGCGCGGGGCGCGCCGTCGTCGTCGATCTGCAGGCGCGCGCCCTGTGTGCGCTGGAGGCTCTTGATGGAGGACTCGACGGTGAACCCGGTGACGCCGTCCCACGACCCGCACATGCCGGCGTCGGTAAGAAACCCGGCGGCGTGCCCGGCGTGCTCGAGCAGGCGCGCGTCGTTGGTCTGCACGTGCGTGTGCGTTCCGCTGATCGCGATGATGCGACCCGGGTGCGTGCGCGCGGCGTGCCAGGCGAGCCCGGCCTTCTCGGCCGTTGCCTCGCCGTGCGTCTCGAGAAAGACCAGCGCGTTCGGGTGCGCGCCGATGATCCTGGTCATCGTCTCGTCGATCGCGGCGAAGGGGTCCTCGCCCGGGCGGTTCATGAACGAGCGGCACAGCACCGTGAAAGCGCAGAGCGTGACGTGCTGGGTGGGCGCGTCTTTCGGCGTGACGTCGATGGTGACGAAGGGCTTGGCGGACGGGACGTCGGTGCTCCCGGACGGCGTCGCGTTGACCGGCATGCTGATCGGTTCGTTCGGGTTCTCGAGCAGCCCGAAGATCATGGGCTTGTCGGACCAGTGATCGCCGAGGGTGATGGCGTCGAGGCCGGCGCCGCGGAGTTCGCGGTAGCCGTCGAGGTGGAGCCCGCGTCCGTGTGCGGCGTTCTCGGCGTTGGCGATGATCGCGTCGCAGGCGTAGCCGCCCTGTTCGATCGGCGCGCGGAGCACGCGCGCGGCGTGGACGGCGGCGGCGCGTCCGGGGCGCCCGACGACATCACCCAAGAAGCCGATCGTGATCGTGGGCATAGGCCGAGTCTACGTTCGGGCGGGGTGCGAGAGGTTGCGCCCGAACTCGCTCGGCTCGAAAATGTGGACGTGGTCCATGTCAAGATAGAAGGGCACGTCTTCGCCGACGGGGAAGTCTTCGCGGGCGTCGATGCGCGCGAGCACGTGCGAGCCGTCGGGCAGTTCGCAGGAGACGTCGATGTTCTTGCCGAGCGGTTCGACGACGGCGGTGCGCAGGGTGATCTGGTTGCCGAAGATCGCGAACTTGCCCTCGGCGTGCTCGCTCATGGCGGAGGGTCGCCAGCCGAGCGTGAGGGGTTTGCCGGTGTGTTCGGCGAGGCGTCCAGAGACGTCGTCGGTCATGCGGATGCGGACGCCGGGCATGCTGTTGGCGGCGGGCGCGGTGAACCAGAGGCCGTCGTCGGCGGACTCGATCTTGCCTTCGACGAAGTTCATGGGCGTGGCGCCGACGAACGCGCCGACGAAGCGGTTGGCGGGTCGCTTGTAGACGCCGAGGGGCGTATCGACCTGCTGCACCTTGCCGTCGCTCATGACGACGATGCGGTCGCCGAGTGTCATCGCTTCGGTCTGATCGTGGGTGACGTAGATGGTGGTAGTGCGGAGGCGTTTGTGCAGGCGTTTGATCTCGGTGCGTGTGGTGGCGCGGAGCTTGGCGTCGAGGTTGGAGAGCGGTTCATCGAAGAGGAAGACGGAGGGCTCGCGCACGATCGCGCGCCCGAGCGCAACGCGTTGCCGCTGACCGCCCGAGAGGGCTTTGGGCTTGCGTTCGAGCAGGTGCGAGATGCCGAGCAGATCGGCGGCTTCGTTCACACGCTTTGAGATCTCTTCGCGCGGCATCTTGCGCAGGGTGAGGCCGAAGGCCATGTTCTTGTAGACGGTCATGTGCGGGTAGAGGGCGTAGTTCTGGAAGACCATGGCGATGTCGCGGTCCTTGGGCAGGACGTTGTTGACGACGCGCTCGCCGATGCGGACGGTGCCGCCGGTGATCTCTTCGAGGCCCGCGACCATGCGGAGGGTGGTGGACTTGCCGCAGCCCGAGGGGCCGACGAGGACGATGAACTCTCCGTCGGCGATATCGAGGCCGAAGGATTCGACGGCGACGACGTCTTTGCCGTAGACCTTGCGGACGGATTCGAGCGTGACCTGAGCCATGGTTGCGTGCGGGCTCAGCCCTTGACGGCGCCGAGCTGGATGCCTTTCACGAGGTACTTCTGGAGGACGAGGAAGACGATGATGGGCGGGATCATCGCCATGAGCGAGCCCGCCATGATGAGCGGCGTGTCGCGCCCGTAGGTGCTGTCGAAGGCCATCAGCCCGATGGGCAGCGTGCGGAGGTTGTCGTCCTTGATCAGGATGAGCGGCCAGAAGAACGAGTTGTAATTGAAGAGAAAGGCGAAGATCGCCAGCACGATGAGCCCGGGGCGCGCCATCGGGAGCATGATCTGCGTGAAGATGCGCCAGTGGCTGGCGCCGTCGATCGCGGCGGCCTCGTCGAGCGACGAGGGCACCGTCAGCATGAACTGGCGGAGCAGGAACGTGCCGTAGGCGCTGAAGGCGGCGGGGATGATGAGCCCGAGGTAGTCGTTGAACATCCCGAGCCGCAGGACGATGACGAAGTTGGGGACCATGAGGACGACGCCCGGGACCATGAGGGTGCCGAGGTAGAGGAAGAAGACCTTGTCGCGCCCGGGCCAGGAGAGCCGCGCGAAGGCGTAGGCGGCCATGGCGCAGGTGATGACCTGCAGGAGCGTGGCCCAGCCGGCGATGAAGATGGAGTTGAAGAAGTAGCGAGCGAACTCGACCTTCTCGAAGACTTCGCCGTAGTTCTCCGGCTTGAGGTCCGGCGGGTAGCCGAGCTGTGTGAGCAGGTCCACGTCGGTCAGGCTGCTGACCGAGATGAGGACCTGCCAGACGAAGGGCAGGACGAAGGTGATGCCGAGCAGGACGAGCCCGACGAAGACCAGCGCGCGCACGAGCGGGAAGGGCTTGCGCCCGACCACATCGAGTTGTTCGCTCGCGGCGAGCTGCTGCTTGCTCATGGGTTAGTCGTTGGTGAGTTGTGATCCGAGCCGGAAGTTGACGGCGGTAAGGACGAAGATGAAACCCGTCATGACCCAGCCGACCGCGGAGGCGAGCCCGAGCTGGAACTGATCGGTGAAGGCGAGTTCGTACTGGTAGTACGCGAGCACGCGGGTGTCGGCCTTGCCCTGGGTCATGATCATGACCTGTTCGAAGCCGCCCTGCAGCCCGCCGATGGTGCTCATGATGACGATGAAGAACGTTGTGGGCGCGAGCTGCGGCCACGTGACGTGGATGAACTGTTGCCACCCGCTGGCGCCGTCGATGGAGGCCGCTTCGTAGAGCTCGGGCGGGATGTTGGAAAGCCCGGCAAGGTAGAGCAGCATGTTGCCGCCCCCGATCCCGAGCCACACGCCCATGACGATGAGCGCGGTCTTGGCCCACGTCGCCGAGATGAGCCACTCGGGCGCCTGCAGGCCCTCGCCCGCGGTGTAACCATCGAACGATGCGCCGGCGTTTGATTCCACCGCTTGGCTGAGACTCGCGAGCTCGACACCCGCGACCGTCGCGGGCTTGACAAGCGACTCCACCGTTTGCTCGACCGGGACCGGGGCGATCGCCTTGAGTTCCTCGATCGCGCCGGCGATGAGCGAGGCGTCGCCGCTGGCGAGCGCCTGAAGATCGGTGGAGACGCTGTCGAGCTGCGCGGCGGTGATCGGGGCGAGCCCGGTGGGCAGGAGGGCGCGCTCGGGGAGCTGGGCGGACCAGTAGCCGACGAACCACCCGGTCGCGCCGAGCGTGGCGACGATGCCGAGGCGCGCACAGAAGGCGGCGATGCCGGCCTCGTTGTGCTTGAGCCGATCGAGCCCGACGAGCACGAGCTTGACGCAGAGCGCGAGCGTGATGAGCCAGATGACGACGCCCAGCGCATACCACATGAACGGCGGCACCGCGCCGACGGTCGCGTCGAGCGTGTCGAGCACGGGCTGGAGCACCGCGTTCACGAGCCCGCCCTTCGGGCGGTAGAGCGTCTTCCAGAGCAGGAACATCGCGACGCCGGCGAGCAGCGTGGGCAGATAGAAAACCGTGCGGAAGAAGACCTGCCCAATCCCGAGCCCGAAGGTGATGAGCCCGCCGAGCACCGCGACCGCGAGGATGGCGGCGTGGCTGCGGAGCGTGGCGACCTGGAACCCGCTGAGGTCGGTCAGCCCGGTTTCATCGGACATGACGGCACGCGCAGCCTCGTCGGCGAAGGCCGGATCCATCGTGGGCGTGGTGACGAGCCACGCGCCGAGGCACGCGAGCACCGTGACGCCGCCGGCGATCAGCGCGCTCTTGAGGCGCGAGCCGAGCCGGGTCGGGGTGCACTTGGTCGAGAGCATGATCGCGAGCACGAGCGAGCCGGCGATCGAGATCGGGATGCCGATCATGAGGAAGAGTGTGTTCTCGAAGTAGTCCCAGAAGAACTCGGACTCGGAGCCCCACAGGATCTTGGCGTAGTTATCGAAGCCGACGAACTGCAGCGGCTGATCGCTGAACTGGTTGTGCTTGGTGAGCGACCAGTCGGTGAGCGACATGTAGAGCGAGAAGACGATCGGCCCCGCCGTGAAGATCAGAAACCCGAGCAGGTTGGGCAGCAAGAACGCGAGCGCGATGAGTGTGCGTCTGCGGACGGAGCCGACCTTCATGACGCGCCCCCGACCCGGGCCTGCGCGGCTTCGACCTGCTCGCGCAGGTTCACGCCCGGTCGAAACTCGACGCCGACGATCGACTCCCACGTGGCGCGGAGCTGGTCGTCGCCCTCAAGGTTCGCGCTGATCTGCTTGTTGAGTCGGTCTTCGACCATCTTCGCCGCCTCGGCGGGCGAGACGAGCCTCGACTGGAGCCACTCCATGACCTCGCCCGCGAGGACGCCCTGGCGGGCGCGCCCGATGAAGGGCGAGACCTGATCGGGGTTCGCGTAGAGCAGCGCGGCGTCTACGAAGATCTGCGAATCGAAGGCCTCGAGCCCGGGGAGCGGATCCGGGGGGCCGCTGATGCCGTCCTCGTCGATGCAGTACTCGACGACCCCGCAGATCGAGTCGAATGTCTCGTTGATCTGCTCGTTGTACGCGGCGCTGGCGAGGAACTCGAGGAAGCGCTCGCCGTACTCGGCGCGGGGCGACGCGCGGTTGACCATCGCGACGCGCGCGTTGGCGGCGTACCAGGGCGTCCCGGTCATCGTGGGGATGTGTGTCACGCCGATGTCGATCAGGCGGTCGCGGTCGGCGTCGGTCAGGATGGCGCGGAGGGCCTCGATCTGGTTGCGCGGCATGGGGCGGAGCAGATCCGAGTTGTCGTTGCCCATCGACTCGATCGCCGCCTGCAGCACCTCCGCTTCACCCGGGAATCGCTCGGCGTCGCCCTCCTCGGTGCCCCGCGCGATTTCGGCGATGCGGCGTCGCGCCGCGGGCACGAGCGCGCGCTCGCGGTTGCGCGAGGCGGTCGCGACATACTCCCAGCGTCCGCCCACGTACATCGCGGTGACCTTGGAGGCGAAGAGGGCGGAGGCGGAAGCCGCCTCGGCGCCCATGTTCATGTTCGCACCGCCGGACGCGGCCATCGACGCCGCCTCGGCGGGCGTCGGCATCACGCGCTCGACGTACATCATGTCCTGGAAGGCGCGGAAGGCCTCGATGGCTTCGGGCGAGTTGTAAAGCGATGCCGTGCCGTCTTCGTTGAAGAAGGACGCACCGGCGGCGAGGGCCATGTCCCACGCGCCGAGGTTCATGATCCCGACACGCCGGCGACCGGGGGAGTCCGGGTTCTGGCTCAGCACGCGGGCCGCTTCGAGCATCTCCGCGACCGACCACGGCCCCGTCGGCTCGGGCAGGCCGGCTTCCTGAAACAGGTCGCGGTGATAAAAGAGCACCGTGTACCCGATGTTGCACGGGAAGGCGTACTGACGCACCTGCCCGCTGCGATCGATCGCCATGGAGGGCACGGCGGTCGGGAAGACGCGATCGACGCCGAAGTTCCGAGCGTTCGCCGCTTCGGTGACGTCTTTCGCCACGCCCGCAGCGACGAGCTGCTGCAGTTGCTCGGGCCCGTAGGACTCGATCAGGTCCGGGCCGGCGCCGGCGACGCACTGGACGACGGTCTTGGTGATGTCCCGGTTGCTGGGGTCAGTGACGATGTCGATGGGCTCGCCGTAGGTCTCGAGGTGCCACACGCGGAAGAGGTGGCACTGCGCGTCGCGCGCGGGGTTGTCGTCGGTGGACCAGACGAGGGTCGGGATGGACTCGAGGACTCCTGGGCCGATCGAACTGCTGAAACGTTCTACCGCGGCGGCGCGGTCGGTCCCGTTCATCGTGTCGAAGGTCGCGAGCAACTCGCCGGGCTCGACACCGATGATCTGCGGGAGTTGTTCGATGCCCGGGATGTTCGTGACGCCGCCACGATCGGCGACGTCGGCGTACGCGCGCACAAGGTCTTCGCGAGCGCTGGTGTCCGGCGCGACGACGAGGTACGCGAACGCGGTCAGCGCACCCCAGAAGGCGAGCATTCCCAGGATGATCCAGCGCATGCGGACGCTCCAAAGCGGGTCGAGCGAGTCTACAGGGCCTTGTCTGCTTCGCCAATCGTCATAGACGGAACGCGCCGGGCGTTGCGCACACGCGGCGGGTTGACTGCGGTTCAGGATGGGGCGGCGGGCGTCGATACCGGACCGGAGGGCGAGACGGATCTCGCCCGTTCGATCGCGGACGGAGAGCAGCGGATGTCCCCTACTTCACCCGAGACGTTCAATCAGGTCAAGAGCATTCTCAAGAAGCTCGACCGCTCGATCGACAACGCCCGCACCCGCCGATTGGGCGGGGACGAGCCGACCGACCCGAAACCCGAGGCTCACATCGGTGCCAACGGCGATCAGGGTCGCCCGGCGCAGCAGCCCTCGCCCAACGCGCCGCGCTCGACCCGCGGCAAGCGGACGCGTCCCGGCAGCATCTATGGACGCGCCAAGCCCATGCGCCGCCCAGGCCAAGACGGCTGAATCGACCCGCACGACCGAGAACGCTGGCGACGCCCAAGAAACTTGCCGATGCCCGCCCCCACGCTACGATGTCGCGCTGGCATTGCCGCTGTGACAGGGGATTGGTGTAACGGTAGCACGGCTGATTCTGGTTCAGTTAGTCCGAGTTCAAATCTCGGATCCCCTACTTCTCGACTCTTGACGCAAGCCCTGTGTTTACAGAACGATGGGCGCCGCCGACCGCGGCGACTTGACCCCATCGTCAAGCCTGCTGAACCCAGCCCGCGTGCCGAGACCGCCGGCGATCCGGTGCCCGTGTGGTCAGGCCTCAAAAGGTCATGATGATCGCGTTCCGCGGACGCGGGTACTGACGCGTGCAGCGCAACGGGCGCGACGACTTGCTCGGGCCGCTCGATCAAGCCAGCGGTACACATCGATCGAGCGCTTCGACGAGCACACAAGTGCGTGCTCGAGCATCGACGTTGCACGCGAGACGAGTCGCTCGACGGCGTCGAAACGACTTCGCACGAGGCCCGCTTCGTTGTGCCGGTCAGGCTTACTCGGCCTGACCCCAACACCCTTCGAACAGCAGGAAAACCCGATGGGTATAGTGCGTTCAGGGACTCTCGACATGGCAGGATAGACATCCGATCACTGGGAGTCGAACCCGGACGATGAGTCTGCTGCTCGCTGGTTCGCCGAGATTTATGACGAGGTCCGCGGACTCGCCCACAGATTTATGCAGGACGAGCAGCAGCTCGAGACCATTCAGCCCACCGCGCTCCTCCACGAGGCGTATCTCCGCCTCTCTCAGCATCGGCGGGGCTGGCAATCGGAGTCAGAGTTTCGAGCCGCCGCGGTGATCACGCTTCGCCGAGTGCTCATCGATGAAGCCCGAGCCCGTCGTGCGTTCAAGCGCGGCGGCGGTGCCACTCGCGTCGTGCTGCACCTGGACTCGCTGAGCCAGGGCTCGCCCACCATTGATCCCATCGAACTGGACGAGGCACTGCAAGAGCTCGAGACGCTGTCGCCGTTGCAGGCGCAAGTCGTTCAGCTGCGCGCCATGGCTGGCCTCACGGTCGCAGAGACGGCGACGGTGCTGAACGTTTCTGAGCGACAGGTCACACTCAAGTGGAAGACCGGGCGCGCCTGGCTCATGGCCCGCTTGACTCATCCGGGTGAGGAGCATGACTGACCGATCGAATCATGAGCGGTTGACCGAAGCGTTCGAGCGCGCGCTGGACATGGATCACCATGAGCGATCCGAACTCCTCGACTCGCTGCGTTCAACGGACCCGCTGCTGGCCGAGGAACTCGCTCGACTCTTGCCATACGCGGACTTGCCGTCTGAAGCGTGGGTGCCAAAGAGCACCGAGGCGTGCGACGCGTCGGGCGAGCAGGAGATTCGGCTCCCGGGCCTGCGCATGGGAGCGCTCATCGGCAGCGGCGGGAGCAGCGATGTCTACCGGGCGATTCAAGACGAACCGCTCAACCGCACCGTGGCCGTCAAGGTCCTCCACGAGCGGCTGGCGGGCGCCCAGGCGCGCGTGCGCATGGTGCGAGAAGCAACGCTCCTCGCGGCACTCGATCACGAAAACATCGGCCGTCTCCTGACCTACGAAGTCCTCCCGGATGGGCGGCCTTGCCTGATCACCGAGTTCATCGATGGGATGCCGATCACGGTGTTCGCCAAGTCCAACGCGCTTGGGCTTCGCGAGAGGCTCCGTCTCTTCCTCCAGGTCTGCGATGCGCTCCAGTTTGCCCACACGCGCCTCGTCATCCATCGAGACCTGAAGCCTGCCAACGTGCTCGTGGATGGCACGAACACCAAACCCCGCGTCAAGGTCATCGACTTCGGGGTGGGCCGTTCCATGGAGCGTTCTGCCAAGAGAGACTTCACCCAGCAACACCAGCTCGTCGGCACACCGGAATACATGAGCCCGGAACAGGCGTCATTCGGTGAAGAGCCCGTGGATACGCGCGCCGATGTCTTCTCGCTCGGCCTGCTCCTCTTTGAGTTGCTGACAGACAACCCCGCACGAAAGCGGCGGAGCGGAGAACCGTTGACACGCCTTCTTGCGCGCGTCACTCAGGACCAGGTGCCCTCTCCCCGCGGCATCCTCCCGCATGCCCGATCAGCGCGAGGATCGCGGGCGATCCCAAAGGACCTTGACGCGATCTGCCGACGAGCGACGGCGTTGAACCCCGATGATCGGTATCCGACCGTTGCCGCTCTGGCGCTCGACGTTCACCGGCATCTCGAAGGCCGCCCTGTCTCGGCGCGCCCCGCGTCGCTGTTCTACGAGCTCGCCAGGCTTGTCCAGCGGCACCGAGTCGCGTTTGCCTCCGTCGCGGTGGTGGTGCCCACCATGCTTGCGCTCGCCGCCGTCGCCGTTGTGTCCCTCGCCAACGCGCGAACCAGTGAGTCGATGCGGGCTCGCTCGAACTCGACATCGCTGGTCAACCTGGCGGCCAACGCTTTGGACCGAAGCGACGCGGCAAGCGCGGTAAACCTCCTTCAGCAGGTGCCCTTCGAACACCGAGACTTTGCGTGGTGTTTCGTGGCGGGCGCGACGGATCAGTCTTTGGATGCCGTCATGCTGTGCGAGATGGGGCTCTCCGGCATGATCCAAGCGGGGCCGGCGAGCGTGCTCATCGGCGATCGCTCGGGCAAGCTGCATCGCGTGCAGGTCCGACCGGGCGGGCTTCGACTGCTCGATTCGACGCACGTCGCGGGCGCGATCCGCGTGATGACCGACATCGATGCGGCGTCGTTTTTGCTGGTCACAGACGATGGCGTGACGCGGCGGACGCGCTCCGCACTGAGCCCCGTCTGGTCAAACACAACGCTCGTCGATGCGTGGTTCGCGGCACGGTTGAACAGCGAACTCGCAGCGGTGGCGAGCACAACCCATCTACACCTTCTCAATCTCGCCTCTGGGCGCACTGTTGACGCCTGGGAAGCCCCGAACGAAATCACCGGTCTTGCTGCGACCTCGCGCGGCGTCGCCGTCGAGATCGACGGGCGTCGCCATGTGTACCTGCCGCTGGATCAAACCAACTCGCTCGCGGCACCTGTGGACGTCGAGTGCGAGGACTGCTCCCTTGTGCCGCCGCTCGCTCGCGTTCCGAGCGGGATGCCATCGAGTCCCCCAGAGGCTCACGCGGCGGAATCGAGAGTCGCCCTTGAGATGTTGGCGCCGAGGAGCCCGGACGTACCCCTCGGTGCCGCGGCGATCTTGCGAGTTGACGAGCAACTCGTGTGGGCGACTCCGGGTGGTGCGCTCAGGGTCGGCATCTCCGAGCAACCGGACACGTTGCGTACGCTGCTGGGCCACACAGGCCGGATCACGGGTGCGGTGACCCTGCGCGGCGCCGCTGATCGAACCGTTCTGATCGACGAAGGCGGCTTCGCACGGCTGTGGGAGTTGCCGCGCGTCAAGCCCTCGGCGGCGCGTGTGGTCGCGATGTCCTCGGACGGCAGCCGCCGAGTAAGTACCATCGAAGATGCGTATCACATCGAACAACGGGACACCGATACGGATCGCTGGTCGTTGGTGGCGGCGGTCGGTCAGGCTCCGCAGGCACCGGCCGCGCGCGTGTTTGAAGGTGAGTTCGCGGCCCTTCGTGCCGAAGACGGGTCGGTGATGATTGTCGATGGGCGCGGCGCGCTCGTCGAACGCGTGCGGATGGATCCCGCCGAGATCAACTTTGAGTTCATGGATCGCGGCACGCTGCTCATCGCAGATGCAAGCGGAGCAGTTCGAGTTGTGGCACTTGGTGAGAACGGCGGCGAGCGAATCGAAGTCCCGGGCGTGCGCCCCACTGCGGTGAGCAAAGGGCCTGGCCGGACCATTTTGGTTGGATGCAACGATGGATCGGTTCTGCAGCTCACGCGACGCGGCGCACGCTTCGTCGAGACGCAACGCACCCGTTTGCCGAAGACCATTACCTCATTCGCCGTCCATCCTGAAGCGATCCTTGTGGGTGACGGCGAGGGGTATCTCTCGGTGCTCACCCCGTCCGATCTCGGCGTGGTGACACGATTGAGAACTTCAGATGTCGCCATCTCCGGCATCACGATCGATCCATCACTGGCGAACATCCATGTCACGCCGCTGGATGGGCGACCGATCGTGATGCGGTCGCGACGGTCGCTCGTGCATCGCGGGGGCTCCTAGCAGACCGCACCCCACTCGCCGGTGTCCAGGTTGTAGATCCGCTTGCCGTTTCCTTCGCCTGAGAAGGGCAGGCAAATCTCGCCGAGGCCACCGATGGGGACGATCGTGTACGCGGCATATGCCTCGCCGCGTGCGCGCTCTGCGATCAGGAGCAGTTCGCCCGGGCTCAGTCCAGCGGGCGCCTCTTCCATCGCTTTCTCTGCGGCACGAGAGCCAGCGGCAAGGGCGTTCAGCAGCAGTACTTGCGGTGCAATCGACTCAGCCATATTCACTCCTCAGCCTTGTGGGTTGAAACCGACTCCGAACACACTTTCAATCGATGGCGGATTCACGAGCCGAGAAGCGCACACGTTGCTGGGTGTTTTTTGAATTTCTTGGTCGAAGTCGCGATCTGCGTGCGCATCAGAACGGTCTTTCTCGCCATTGATCCTGCAGTGACACAGTCCAGCAGGATTAATGCATGAACCAACGCACCCACGACCCGGTAGTGACCGAGATCGCCGTGCTCCATGGCCGCGCGCGGCGCTCGTCCACTCCGGTCGAGGAACCGAATTTCGACTCGATTCATGCTCGGTTAGCCCACGTGCTCGGTGATCGGTCGCACGCCTTGCTGGCTCGCAAGTTCGGCATGAGTGCCGAGACGATCCGGCGCCAACGGGAAACCCAGATTCCTTCGGTGCCACTTCTGGCGTGCGTCGCGCACCACTATGCGGTTCGCATCGACTGGCTCGTTCTCGGGATCGGAGAGGCAACCGAGTCTTCACAACAAAGCCGTCAGTTGCGTGACATGCCTACCGAGGCGCTCATCGCGGAGTTCGCCCGGCGGATCGCGCGCCTGGAATCGCACACGAACGCGCCGACGCCGAAGGCCAGGAGGAGTGTTCCGGAACGTCCGAGCTTCTGAGCCGAGAAACAGTGCGGTCTACAACTGTCACCGCGAACCTCGGGGCCTTGCTCAGCCTGGGGGAAGCTCGTGAGGCATCGGCCACTTCGAACGACGCCCAGTGGTCGGCGAGGCGTGGGGGTTCTGGCTCGGCTTGTCCGGGTTCAAGTCTCGGATCGCCAAGTCTCGGATCCCCTTTGGTGAACCGCCCCCGATGAGCCCATCCGGGCGGTTCTCGCAGATCTCCCAGATCGTTGCCACCGATTGCCCGGAAACGGGTTAGGATCGTGGCGTGCGTGGGGTGACCGAGAGACTGTCAGACGCCGCGGCGTCGTATGCGCATCGGACTGTGTGCGTGACCGGTGGTGCCGGATTCATCGGCTCCCATCTGTCGCGTTGGCTGATCGATTCGGGTGCCGACGTGCGTGTGATCGATGATCTGAGCAACGCCGACGCGGAGACGGTCGATCGACTGGTCGAGCGGCGCAGCGGGGCGTGCCGGTTCATCTTGGGTTCGATCCTTGAGCCTGAGGCGCTCCGCGAGGCGATCGAGGGCGCGGACGTCGTCTTCCATCTGGCGGCGCTGGGCTCGGTGCCGCGATCGATCGAGGACCCGGGACGGACGACCGACGTGAACACGCTCGGCACGTTCCGCGTGGTAGAGACGGCGCGTCGGTGCGGGGTTCGCCGGCTGGTGTACGCCGCGTCGAGCAGCGTGTACGGCGACTCGCCGGAACAGCCCAAGGTCGAAACGATGCCCGCGCGTCCGATGTCGCCCTACGGAGCGTCGAAGGCGGCGGGGGAACTGCTCGTGCGCGCGTGGTCCACGAGCTACGGGCTCGACGGGGTATCGCTGCGGTTCTTCAACGTCTTCGGGCCGGGGCAGCGTGCCGACGACCCCTACGCCGCGGTCATCCCGCGGTTCATCGAGGCGCTGCTGCGCGGGGATCGCCCGACGATCTATGGCGACGGGACGCAGTCGCGTGACTTCTGCTTCATCGACAACACGGTGCTCGCCGTGCTGCTTGGGGGATCGGTGCAGCGCCGCCTGAACGGCGAAGCGATCAACGTGGGCTGCGGGGGTCGGACGTCGGTGCTGGATCTGGCGCGTACGCTCGCCCGCCTTGCCGAACACGAGGGCATCGAGCCGGAGTTCGCGTCGGCGCGGACGGGGGACGTGCCCCACTCGAGCGCTGACATCGCCAAGGCGCGCGAGCTGCTCGGGTACGAGCCGCTGGTGACGATCGAAGAGGGGCTGCGCGCGACGCTCGATCACTTCAAGGGCGACGGCGAAGCGTGCTGGTCGGAGAGCCGCGGCGAACACGCCGGCGGATAACCCCGCTACCATGCCCGCCCCATGGAACGCGGGCCACGAATCCTCGAATCGATCCGACTCCCGATGCTGGCCTTCAGCCTGCCGTACGTCGCGCTGTGGGCGCGTCACGCGGGGACGGGCGGATGGGCGCTGCTGATCGCGCACGCCGCGCTGCTGATCTTCTATCTCACGAGCTTCGACCTCTCGCTGCTCGATGAGGGGCGTGATCCGCGCTTCGGGGTGCTGCGTGGTCGGCGTCATTGGTCGCGGACGCTCGCGAGCCGTGCCCGCACCATCGCGCTGGCGATCCTGGCGTTGGGCGTCGCGATGCTCCTGCTTGTCGAGGTGCGCGTGGGACTGCTGGCGCTGGTCTCGTCGGTGCTCGCGGGTCTGATGTCGCAGGGCTTCGGCGAGGGCGACGGGAAGTCGTCGGCGTGGTACTCGCGCGATCGCTTCTGGCTCTCCGAACTGCTGTGGCCCGTGGCGCTGCTGATCGGCCCCGCGTTGCTGCTGGGCGTGCCGCGATGGAGCGACGCGACGGGCGGGATCGACGCCGCCGGCAGGCTCCCGCTCACGAAGGCCGTGATGGGCTTCACGATCCTCGGCGGGCTCATGCTGGGCAGCTACATCATGCTCTGCTTGGTGCGCGATCAGCGTCGCGACGAGGCCGACGGGCTGCGCACCTCGGCGACCCAGTGGGGTCGCGGCGGCGCGATCGCCATGTGCGTGTGGTGGATGCTCTCGTCCATCTGGCTCGCGTCGGTCGGCGTGAACCTTGGCTGGTGGGGCTGGACGACGCCGATGCTGGTGTCCTACGCGGCGCTCGGCGCGATCATCGCGGTGCTCAGCCGTCTTGACGGTGTCGCCGTGGCGCTGTGGTGGCTCGGGCACTCGGCTATCGCGCTGCTGATCTTCGCGTACCAGTTCGGGATGCCGGCGTTGTTGTGACCTCGGGCGATTCGCCTACCCGATCGTCCTCGTCGTCCGACTCTTCTTGTGATTCGTCGTCGCCCTCGGCTTCATCGACCTCGACCTCTTCGTACTCGTATTCGTACTCCCAGTCGCCGTCCTCATCGGACTCGGCTTCGGCCTCGTCCTCGGGCTCTTCGCCTTCTTCGTATTCCCACTCATCGTCGTCGGAGCCTTCGGGCTCGTCGCCGTCGTCCGAGCCGTCTTCCCACTCCTGATCGTCGTCGTCTTCGACGGCGTCCTCAGCCTCCTCTTCGACGCCTTCCTCTACGTTATCGACGCTCGTGTCGTCTGCATCGCTTTCGGGATCGGGCTTGTGCTCGATGACGGGTGCCGCCGCGGTCCCGCCGATGCCTTCGTCGGAGAGGTCGAGCAGTTCCTCGGATTCTTCGGGCTCGGCTTGTGCGGGTTCGGCATCGCCATCGGTTTCGAAGAGCACGGCGTCGTCCGCGACGGGCTCGTCATCGGACGCGCCGCCGTCGGCGAGTTCCTTGAGCGCGTGCCACTGTTCGAGGGTCATGGTGACCTCGCGCGCGACGGTGCCCTTGTGCTGCCCGATGAGGCCGGCCATGCCCATGAGTTCGATGAGCCGGCTCGCGCGGGTGTAGCCGATCGCGAGGCGTCGCTGCAGCAGCGAGACGGAGCCGCGCCGGGTCTCGAGCACGATCTCGACGGCGCGGTCGAAGAGCGGGTCTTCCTGCGCCATCTGCTGCATGCGTTCTTCGTGCTCCTCGGCGGTGAACGTAACGGCCTCTTCGCCGCCCTCGCCACCGGCGCGAAGCGACATGATGCCCTTGTCGTACGAGGGGGAGGTCCCATCGCGCACGAACTTCACCACGCGCCGGATCTCTGTGTCTTCCACGAGCGTGCCCTGTGCGCGGAGCAGCGCGGCGCTGCGCGGCGTGAGCATGAGCATGTCGCCCATGCCCAGCAGCAGCTCGCCGCCCTTCTGGTCGAGCACGATGCGTGAGTCCATGCCCGAAGCGACCTTGAACGAGATGCGACCGGGCATGTTCGACTTGATCAGGCCCGTCACGACGTTCGCCTGCGGGCGCTGCGTCGCGAGGATGAGGTGGATGCCCACGGCACGCGCCTTCTGCGCGATGCGCACGATCGAGCCCTCCACCTCCTTGTTGGTCATCATCAGGTCGGCGAGCTCGTCGATGATGAAGACGATGTACGGCAGCTTGCGCGGGATCTTGGCCTCTTCGACCTCGTTGCGCGGCGCGAAGGCCTCCTTGAGCTCTTCCCACGACATCGCGTTGTACGCGCCGATGTCGCGGCACCCGGCCTCCGCAAGCAGCTCGTAGCGCTCGTCCATTTTCGTGACGGCCCACTCGAGGATCGCCGCGGCTTTGTTCATCTCCGTGATGACCGGGCACATCAGGTGCGGGATGTCGCGGAACTGCGACATCTCGACCATCTTCGGGTCCACCATGATGACCTTGAGATCGCCCGGGCGCTGCGTGTAGAGGAAGCCCATCACGATCGCGTTCATGCACACGCTCTTGCCCGAGCCCGTCGTGCCGGCGATGAGCAGGTGCGGGAGCGAGCAGAGATCGACGATGAGCGGGTCGCCCGACGCGTCTTTGCCGAGGAACATCGGCAGACGCATCTTGGTGATGATCTCGTTCTGCGTCATCAGCTCCTTGAGGCGCACGCGCTCCTTGTGGCGGTTGGGCACCTCGATGCCGACGGTGTCGAGCCCCTCGGTGTTCGCGACGATGCGCACGTTGATCGCCTTGAGCGAACGGGCGATGTCGCTGCTGATCGAGGTGATAGCGTTGACCTTGGTGCCCGGCGCGAGGCGGACCTGGTAGAGCGTGATGACGGGCCCCGAGTCGATGGAGACGACCTCGCCCTTGACGCCGTAAGTCGTGAGCGCGAGTTCGAGCGCCTCGGCCTGCTCGCGCACGTAGGCGTCCATCTTTTCGTTGTAGTTCTCGTCGGGCTCGCTGAGCAGGTCGAGCCCCGGGAAGGCGTACTTGCGGTCGGCCTCTTCCTCGCTGGCGCGGGCGGCGCGGAGGACTTCGAGATCCTCCTCGCCGGCAGTTTTCTTCTGCGCGTTGGCGAATCGGACGGGGAGCGCCGCGATCTTCTCGCGCAGTTTCTCTTCGGTGATCTCTTCGGGCTCGTCCTCGTCTTCGTACTCTTCTTCATCCACGTACTCGTACTCGTCTTTATCGACGAGTTCCTCATCGGGGTCGAACTCGTCGGCGCCGCCGAGCCCGCCGGCGTCTTCGTCGAGGACCTCCTTCTTCGACTTCTTGGCCTTGTGCTCGGCGAGCGCCTTCTTGAGCGTGCGTTCGTCGCGCAGGCGGATGTCGTCGTCGAGGTCGTTCGCGCGGGAAGCCAGTTCGGCCTTGAGACGCTTGGCGGCGGCGGCCCCGGGCCTCACGATGAGCCGGCGGACCGCGGCGCCCGCCATCGCAGGGCCGAGCACGAGCCACTTGTCGAAGGCGATCGTCAGCCCGACGGCGGCGGCGAGCGCGAGCCAGAGTCCCGAGCCGAGCGCGCCGAAGCGTGCCCCGAGGAAGTCCACACTCGCGAGGGCCACGAGCCCGCCCGCGCCTTCTGGCCCCCCGCCGAGCGACGGCAGCAGCAGCGCGTGGAACCCGCTGAGCGCGAGCGCCACGAGCAGGAGCCCGAGCGCGCGCCAGCCGGCGTGCGTCACGCGGATCCCAGCGGCGGCGATGCCGAGCCACGCGGCGCCGCCGAGGACGAGCGTCCACGTCCCGATCGCGCCGAGCGCGAAGAGGAGTTCGTGCGAGAGCCTCGCGCCGACGGGCCCGACCCAGTTGGCGATTTGCCCCGGCTCCGACTGGGGAACCACGGCGTGCCCGGGCGGGTCGGCGGGCGAGTGGCTGACCACCGACGCCACGACCAGCGCCCACATCGTGAGCCCGACCAGCCAGAGCAGGCGGGCGAGGGGGGAGGGCGGTGCGAGGGCTTCGTCTTGTTTGCGGCGCGCAGCAACAGATCGTGGCATGGAGGAAGTATCGGACGCTCACCCCGTTGCGGGCGCAGGATTCGCGCCGCGATCGTGTGCTGCGGGGTTTTGAGCCGCCCAAGTCTGGTCGAAGGGCCAAGTTCAGGTGAAGTGCCGATGGTGCCCGCGGATCCCGGAGGTAGGCTTCGTTCAGAAAGTGTTTCCAAAAGCCTGAGAAGGATCTTTGTATGGCGCAGCCTGGGCGAAACGCGCTCACGCTCGGTGTTTGTTCGATCACGCTGCTGGCCGCGGCGGCGATCGCCGACTCCGAATCGACGACTGCGGGCGGATCACCGCTCCCGCTGCCGGGCCAGCCCGCGGACTTCGCCGGCGGCGGGAGTACGCCCGGCTTTGCCTTTGACGACCCCCCCGGATCGCTTTTCGACAACATCGCCAGCGGCACGCAGGAGTGCATCGCGTGCCACGGCGGCTCCGAGGACCCGCTCACGACCATCATGCCCTACCGCTGGCGGGGCTCGATGCACGCGCACTCGGCCCGCGACCCGATCTTCCGCGCCTGCGTCACGATCGCCAACCAGGACGTCGCGAACAGCGGGCAGACCTGCTACGCGTGCCACTCCCCTGGTGCGTTCTTCGAGGGGCGCGTGATCGGGATGCCGGACGGGTCCGGGCTCACCCCGCTCGACGTGGACGAAGGCGTGTCGTGCAACGTGTGCCACCGCGCGGTGGACGCGGTCTTCGATCCCGTTGAGAACCCCTCGGAAGACGCAACGATCCTCTCCGACCCGCTGGTCGGCGCGATCGCCCGCCCCGGGAACATGCAGTTCGTGATCGACCCGTTCGATCGTCGGCGTGGCCCGTTCAACGACGTGGACCCGCCGCACGCGTGGCTCTTTTCACCCCACCACTCCACGGGTGACATGTGCGCCACGTGCCACGACCTGAGCAACCCGATCTTCGACAAACAGCCCGATGGGTCGTACCGCCTGAACGCCTTCGGCGCGGCGCACCCGACCGGCGATCTGTACGACATGTTCCCCGAGCAGCGCACCTACAGCGAGTGGCTGAACTCCGCGTACGCACAGGGCGGCGTGCCCGCCGACGATCCGTTCGACCCCTACTCGCTCGAAGGCCGTTTCGGTGACGGCACGGGCGGGTCGGTCAGCACCTGTCAGGACTGCCACATGCCCGATCGCGAGGGCTTCGGGTGCATCCAGGTCTTCGATCCGCCGCTGCGTGACAACGTGCCGGACCACGGGTTCGTGGGCGCGAACATCGCGGCGCTCGACCTCATCCTGTACTACGACGAGCACAACCTCGGGACGTTCGCGCTGCCCGGCGCGGTGCCCTTGGATGACTTCACGATCGACAGCATCGACCGCCAGAAGGCGGAAGCTGCGGTGATGCTGCAGAAGGCGACGGACCTGGAGTTGTCGCAGCAGTCCTGCGACCTGCGGGCGCGTGTGATCAACCAGTGCGGGCACAAACTGCTCACCGGGTTCCCCGAGGGCACACGCATCTGGGTGAACGTGCGGTTCCTCGACTCGGGCGGCTCGCTGATCGAAGAACGCGGCGCCTACGACAATGCGACCGCGGAACTCACCGCGGGCGACACCAAGGTGTACGAGATCAAGAAGGGGCTCGACAGCTACATGTCGGGGCAGACGGGCATCCCCGAGGGCGCGTCGTTCCACCTGCTGTTGAACAACGTGACGCTGGCGGACAACCGGATCCCGCCTCGCGGGTTCACGAACGCGGCGTACGAGGCGATCCAGGCCGAGCCGATCGGCGCGATGTATGCCGACGGCGTGCACTGGGACGACACGCTGTACGACATCCCCGCGGGCGCCGCGTCGGCGGAGGTGCGGGTCTTCTACCAGACGCTCACGAAGGAGTATGTCGAGTTCCTGCGTGATGCGAACACCACCGATTCGCGCGGGATCGATCTGTACAACGCGTGGGCCGCGACCGGGAAGGCCGCGCCGGTCGAGATGGACTTCCTGACCATCGCGCTGAGCACCGGCAGCCCGGGCGATGCCGACGGCAACGGGGTCACCGAAACCGCCGACATCACCTTTGTCGTTTCGAACCTCGGTGCCGGGTCGCCCGGCGCGGTTGGAACCCCCGGCGACGTCGATGGCAACGGCATGACCCAGACCGCGGACCTGACGTTCGTGGTGTCGAACCTCGGCGCCGTCGGCTGCAACTGACCGACGCTCACACGCACCGCTACACGCGATGCCGGCAGCCCGCCTGAACGCGGGCTTGCTGTGCGCGCGAGGCGTGGGCGGCCTCGTCGCGGATCCGATCGACCATGCTTGCACGCGACGATCCTCGGTTCGCAAACGGTTCACGGGGTGATGAACGTGCTTTCGTCCGCTCATGGGGATCGCCCGGAGCGTGAACCGACTGCGGCTACGGACTGAGCGCAGAGATGCCGTGCCAGCATCGGCGGTGTTGATGCGTTGGGTGCCCGGCGCTCCCTTGCTGCCGAGCTTCCAAATGCAACGCGGGCGAGCGCCGTTGAGCGCCCGCCCGCGGTTGGGTTCAGATTGTCCGACCTTCGCCGCTTAGCGGTAGAGGTTGGTGGACTCGGTCTCGATCACCGGCGACGTGAGGTTGTCACTGGTGAGCTCGGCACCGAAGCGGACGTCGCCTTCGTCGTTCGCACGGACGATGATCGACCACTCGACCACGGCCTTGGGCGCGAGGCGAGCGACAGGGGCGAAGGAGATGGTGTTGCCGCGGGTGGACGCGCTGGTGGCGCCGCCGGCGGAGACGAACTGCTGAGCCGCGGGCAGCTCGCAGACAATGCGGACGTTGGTGTCGTCAGCCGTGCCCTGGTTGGTGACGCGGATGATGTAGGTGGTCTGCTGGCCGACCTCGACGGGGTCGGTGACGTCCACGACCTCGAGGAGGATCGCGGGGATGCCGCGGAACTCGGTCTCGCAGGAGGTGCTGACGGGCTCGGCGCAGAAGGCCTCGGCGCGAGCGGTCACGCGGGCGGTGGAGGCGGTGGAGGAGCCGAGCACGAGCTCGACGCTGCGGGACTGGTTGGGGCCGAGGGTCCCGAGCGACCAGTTGACGTTGCCACCGGCAGCGGATCCGCCGTCCGAAGCGCGGACCATGGTGGTGTTGCCGGGGATGGAGGCGGAGATGCGGGCGTCGCGGGCTTCGCCGTCGCCGGTGTTGCGGACGGTGAAGGTGTAGGTGGCGTTGCGGCCGAGGAACTGGAAGTCGCGGGCTTCGCACTCAATTTCGAGCACGGGCTGCACGACGACGGTCTCGGGCTGGCCGGAGCTGGCCGAGAGGTCGCCCGACATGGCGGAGGCGCTGCTGCCGAACGTGCCGGTGCAGGTGGCCTCGGCGACGACGGAGACGTCGCGCGACTCGCCGGCCATGAGGGTGCCGACGGGGATGCTCACGCTGTTGCGACCGTTGACCTCGATGCAGCGGGGCAGCGTGTCGGAGACGGTGACGTTCTCGGCGGGCCCGGTGCCGGTGTTGGTCACGCGGTAGGTCAGCGTGATGGGCTCGCAGAGCAGGACGCGCGGGGTCGCGGTCTTGGCGATTTCGATGGCGGGCTCAACGACTTCCGTCGCCGCGCACAGGATGTTGTTGTAGGAGACGCTGATGCAGTTGCTGGCGATGCCGACGCGGTCGGCCTCGGCGTTGATGGTGATGATGCGCGTCGAGCGCGGGGCGAGGTCGCCGATGTTGAAGTTGGTGCTGCCGCCGCTGGTCGTGGCCTGCGGGTCGGAGCTGCGGATGTTGAGGTTGTCGGTGCTCTCGAGCATCACCATGACGTTCTGGAGCGTGCCGTCGGTCAGGTTGTGGACGTGGTACTCGACGTCGAAGCCGGAGTTCCGGCGGACCTGCATCGGCATGACCTGGTAGAGCATGAGGGCGCTGGACTCGACATCACCCGTGGGGAAGGCGAGACCGGTGACGCCGAAGCCCGGGCCGGGGTTCGGCTCGTAGATGCCGCGGACGCGGACGGGCGCCGGCTCCGAGCCGACGGGCTCGGGCTGATAGTCGTTGCTTGCTTCCTGGCGGGCCTCGCGATCGGTGCCAACGAAGTCACCGCTGCGATCCGTCTTGCAGCCAGCAAGCCCGAAGCCCATCCCAAGAGCGACCGCTGCCATCGTGAGGCGGGCCACTCGTTCCATCTTCTTCTGCACCATCTCAAGAACTCCCATAGAGGTCCGAGCGGACCGTTCCCCGGCATGGGGACCTCCCCCACTGTCTCGCCGGACGCGGCACCATACCGAATCCCCGCGCACCGCGGCGGGTTGCACTCCAATTTTTGAGATTCAAATATTCCGCGTCGCGGCAAGGAATCCGGAGCGCCAGACGCGATTCATCATCTCTTCCGATGACCCGATGCCGGGGAGACACGCGAGCGTGCTCAGTTCGCGCAATTTGTGCCGAGGTTGGAGACTACGAGCGTAATGTCGGCGGTGGTGGTGAGCCCGTCGCCGTCGGCATCTCCCGGCGTGCCCGTCGCGCCGGGCGACCCCGCGCCGAGATTGGAGACGACGAAGGTGATGTCGGCGGTGTTCGTCACGCCGTTGCCGTCGATATCGCAGGCGCAATCGAGCGGGATCGTGAAGACGTACGCGGCACCATGCAACGGCGGCTCTCCCGGGTACCGATGCTCCGGCGCTCCGACCACGACCGTATTGCCGAAAATATCCACCGAATCCCCGAAGAAGGCGGAGGGGATCGCATCCGAAGCCTGAAGCGTCGCAACAAGATCGCCGGTCGTTGCTTCGATGACATAGGCACGACCCGATGCGTACCCAACATCATCGTTGTCGTGAGTGGGTGCACCGACCACGATCAGCCCGTTGCTGATCGCAATGCTCTCCCCGAAGTTTGAGTCTGCGTCTGGAGATTCGATATCGGCGTCGATAAGCCTATACAACAACGTTCGGGATGCGATTTCATATACATAGATAGCGTCCCCGAGCGTCCCGGGCGCGCCGACCACGAGCAAACCGCCGCCTATCGCAAGCGAGCTTCCGTGGCTGTCCTGCGGCGAGGTCGGGTAGAGCGTCTCCAAGTACCCGCCGGTCGCATCATCAAAGAGATGCACGCCGCCCCGAAACGCTCCGCCACCGGGGAACCGGGTAAGAGAAGGAGTGCCGATCGCGATGACACCGGATCCGATCGCAATCCCTCCAGGCCCCTGATGTGGACGCTCGATGAGCGGCGCGAATACCTGTGTCGGCGCTCCGCTTCCGGACTCGAACCCAAAGCCGATCTCTCGAGAATAGACGCCGTTGTCTGGGTCATTGATCTGATACTGCGCTTTAAGCGCCATCAACAGACCCCGCCCCGGTGCAGCGGCAACCGCAACGCCCGTGCGCGCTTCGTCTGGCGGATAGTCGTACATCTGGAACTCGGTCTGCGAAAGATCAGCGAGATCGATGATGTACCCCCCGCCGTCTCGCGGCCCGTTCGAAAGATCACCGGGCTCGCCGTCTCCGGGCGATCCGATGACGAGGGTGTTGCCAACGAGATCGACCGCGTAGCCGGTTTCGAACCACGCGCCGCTTGACGGTGTCAGCCGTGCAGTCTGTGCTCCGGATTCGCGATCGAAGATGTACACCACTCCGGACCGGGCGTTATCGCCGTTCACCCGGATGCTCTCGCCGGGCGACCCTACGACAATGCGATCATCCTCGATCGCCACGCCCTCTCCGAACCTCGCACTCGACTGGAGCGGGCTCGAATTCAGCTGGTAATCCTCGAACAAGATGTCTGCGACAGCCGCTGAGGAAGCGAGAGATACGATGACGATGCATGCGCGCATGAAGGCCTCCAAACCTGCCTTCTTCGAGCCTACGTCTTTCGTGTCCCGCCTCAAGGGAAAATGACAAACCGCCCGTCGGATAACGGGCGGTCAGTGTGAAGTTCTGACGAAGACCGGGACTCAGCCGTCTGACTTGCGGCTCGCCTTGTAGTCGTTGATCGCCTGCCCGAGCTTCTCTTCGAGGCTGCCGTCGAACTTCTTGAGTTTCTCGATTTCGTCGCGGACGGCCTTGCCGGGGCCACGCATGTAGTCGAGCATGCCCTGTTCGAACTCGTTGACCTCATCGAGCTTCACGTCGTCGAGGTAGCCCTTGGTGCCGGCGAAGATCGAGATGACCTGGTCGATCACGTCCATCGGGACGAACTGCGGCTGCTTGAGCAGTTCGACCATGCGGGCGCCGCGATCGAGCTGGCCCTGCGTGGCCTTGTCGAGCTCGGTGCCGAGCTGGGCGAAGGCTTCGAGTTCGCGGAAAGCGGCGAGGTCGAGTCGCAGCGAGCCTGCGATCTGCTTCATCGCCTTGATCTGCGCGTTGCCGCCCACGCGTGACACCGAGATGCCGACGTTGATCGCGGGGCGCACACCCGAGAAGAAGAGCTCAGGCTCGAGGTAGATCTGTCCGTCGGTGATGGAGATGACGTTGGTCGGGATGTAGGCCGAGACGTCGCCTTCCTGCGTTTCGATCACGGGGAGCGCGGTGAGCGACCCGCCGCCGTTGTCGTCGCTGAGCTTGGTGGCGCGTTCGAGCAGGCGGCTGTGGAGGTAGAAGACGTCACCGGGGTACGCCTCGCGGCCGGGCGGGCGGCGGAGCAGCAACGAGAGCTGGCGGTACGCGACGGCCTGCTTCGAAAGGTCGTCGTACACGCACAGCGCGTGCTTGGGCGTCTTGCCGTCCTTGCCCTGCCACATGAAGTACTCGCCCATCGCGCAGCCGGCGTAGGGCGCGAGGTAGGCCATCGGCGCGGGGTCGGCGGCACCGGCGGAAACCACGATGGTGTAGTCCATCGCGCCGTTCTGGCGGAGCTGCTCGACGACGCCCGCGACGGTCGATTCCTTCTGACCGACGGCGACGTAGATGCAGACGACCGCGTCGTCGGTGCCCCAGTACTTCTTCTGGTTGATGATCGCGTCGATGGCGACGGCGGTCTTGCCGGTCTTGCGGTCGCCGATGATCAGTTCGCGCTGCCCGCGGCCGATGGGGATCATGGCGTCGATGGCCTTGATGCCGGTTTGCAGCGGCTCGGTGACGGGCTGGCGCCCCGCGATGCCGGGGGCGATGATGTCCACGAAGCGGCTCTGCTTGGTGGTGATTTCGCCCATGCCGTCGATCGCCTGCCCGAGCGGGTTGACGACGCGTCCCAGGAGCTCTTCGCCGACGGGCACCTGGAGGAGCTTGCCGGTGGAGACGACCTCGTCACCTTCTTTGACCTTGAGGTAGTCGCCGTAGATGACCGCGCCGACGGTATCGAGTTCCAGGTTCATGACCTGGCCCATGACGACGCCTTCGGAGGTGCGGAACTCGAGCATCTCGGAGGCCATGGCGTTGGAGAGGCCGTAGATCTGGGCGATACCGTCGCCGACTTCGATGACGCGTCCGACATCGGACACCTCGAGGTCGGCGGAGTACTGCTCGATCTCGGTCTTGATGACGCTGGCGATCTCTTCGGTCTTGATCTTCATCTCGGTGGTTCCGTGTTGCGTCGTGTATCAGTCGGGATTGCGGGACGCTCCGGTTTCGGAGAGCCGCACGTTAGAGCGTGTTGTGTACTGCGCGTTGACCGTGGCGGTCACGCTGACCAAACGCGGGGTGTGAAATTCGCCGAGGTTGTCCTTGTCGAAAATCGACCCACCCCCGCCGCCTCTGTGTCGTGATTCGTTGAGTGAAAGCTCCTCGACACCGCCGAGCGTGACACCCATCGCGTCGGCGAGCGTCTCCGCCTGCACCTTGGCGTGCGTCGACGCGCGACGGATCGCTTCGAGCTTCAATTCATCTTGCCGACTCGACGAATACTGGATTGACTGCAAGCGCACTGACTTCTCGGTCATGCCCGCTTTGATGATCGCGCGAACACGAGTGAGTTCGGTCGTGCGAGCGACGACGGATGCCGTGCCCTCATACGCCAGCACCGTCGGGGTCCAGTTGCCGTGCTCGTCGCGCTTGTAGATGGCATCAACCGAAAACGAGTCGGTGAAGATACGAGCGCCGTCAAGATCAAGGTCTTCGAGTTCTTCGATGACTTCCGCGACCACTTCGTCGAGCGTGGCGAATGCCTCGCCCGGTTCACTCCGCCGCTCTGTGACGGCGAGCGTCACCTCGATGATGTCCGGCTCGGTGACCGCGACACCGCGACCCTCGACGGTCAGCGTGCCCCCGACCGCAAGGCTCGTGCAGGCGACGCAGCAAACCACCGCGAGATGGACGAACCATCGGTTCACTCGTCGATGCCCCCTTCGAAGGCCTGTTCGAAGCGGGTTTTCATGAGTGTGCCGCCCTCGTCGGTGAGCTTCTCGCGCATCTTGCGGAGGCGCGTGCGGAGGCTCGCGTCGATGAGCTTGTCGCCGACCTGGAGCTTGATGCCGCCCAGCATGTTCTCTTCGACGTACGCGTGGATGACGGGTTCCCGCTTGAGCGCGTCTTGGAGTTCCTGCTTGAGCTGTGCGACGCGTTCGTCGCCGAGGACGGTGGGCGTGTAGACGTCCACCTCGACGCGCCCGAACCGCTCCTGCACCATGTGATCGAAGGCGTTGACGATCGCGATGAGGCGGTTGAGGCGTTCCTTGCGGTTGAGGATCTGCATGAAGTTCAGCAGCAGATCGCTGACTTGCCCGCGGAACATCTGCTCGAGCGACTTCTGGCGGTCGTCGGTCGCCACGATGCGGCTGGCCATGAACTCGCCGAGGTCGGGCATCTGGCGGGTGAGTTCGACCAGTTCCTGCATCTCGCCGAGCAGGTCTTCGAGGCGTTCCTGGCCGCCCTGGGCTTCCGCGAGCTCGAAGAGCGAGGCGGCGTACACCTTGTCAACGGCTTCGGGCGGGACATCGAACAGCGGCATCGGTCTCTCCTGCGGGCAAGCCCGACTTAGCTGTGCTGGAACTGGTTCGTGAACTCGGCGACCGACTGATCGACGAGACGCTTCTGATCTTCCGCGTTCACCTCTCGCTCGAGGATCTTCTCGGCGATGTTGGTCGCGAGGACCGCCGACTCCGCGTAGATCTCGTTGAGCGCCGCACGCTTGGCCGCTTCGATGTTCCGCATCGCGGACTCGCGCAGCTGCGTGAGCTCCTTCTCGGCTTCGATCTTGAGATCGGCGGCGAGGCGGGCCTGCTCGGCCTTCGTCGCCTCAACCATCTTCTGCGCCTCGGCCTTCGCCTCGCTCCGCACGCGGTCGAGCTCGGAGAGCGCTTCTTCGGACTTCTTCTTCGCCTCTTCGGCGGCTTCGATCTCGCTACGGATCTTGTTCTCGCGGGCCTCGAGACCGCCCACGATCTTGGGCCACGCGGTCTTCGAGAGGATGTAGAGCGCGACAAGGAAGACACCGATCGCCGAGAAGAAGGTGACGCTGTTCCAGTCCTGGACCGCGGCCTGGTTCTTTCCGTCGGCCGCGTCGGCGGCGACGGCGCTCGCCGCGGGGACGAGCGTGACGAACATGGTCGCGAGCACTGATGCAGGCGTTTTCATCGCGCGCCTCGAGGAGCCAGGGTCCGTTCGATCGACGGGGACGCTGGCTCGCGTCGCCACCCGTCGAAGTTCCCGCGTGCGCGGGCCTCTTCGGAATCGCGCCGCACGCCTCGCGACGGGCGGCGCGGATGATTCAATCGCGGGCAGGCCCGATCAGGTGGCGAGCATGCCGAGCAGCGCGACGACGACCGCGAAGAGCGCGGCACCTTCGACGAACGCCGCGGTCAGCAGCATCGCGGTGGTGATCTGACCACCGGCTTCGGGCTGGCGGGCGATCGACTCGACGGCCGAACCACCGATGCGACCGATGCCGAGGCCCGCGCCGATGACGGCGAGACCCATACCAAGACCCGCGCCGATGCCCTTGCCCATCAGACCGATGCCGGAGGCGGCGGCCTCGGCGGCCTCGGCACCGCCCTGCGCGAAGGCGGGGCTGGCGAGGAGCATCGCGCCGCACGCGGCGGCACCCATGGTCACGATCTTCGAAAGCTTCATAGTCTGGCTCTCCACTTGCTCGGGGGCCGGCACCCGCCGAGCCCATCCACCAATGGCCGAAAGATCGGGGCGGCGCGACTCACGCCCGCTCCGACAACACGTCGATCCGATTACGCGGCACCCACCGCCGTCGCGTTCGCGAGGGGCTGGTCGGCGTCCTCTTCCTCGTGATGATGCTCATCGTGGTCGTGGTGCGCCATCTGCGCGATGAACATCGTGGTTAGGAACATGAAGATGAACGCCTGCAGACAGGCGACAAAGATCTCGAGGAACATGATCGCCACGCCGCCCACGAAGGCGACCACCGCGATGGGCCCGCCGGCGAGCCAGCCGAGCCCCCCGATCGCCAGCCCGGTAAACCCGACGATCGCCGCCAGCAGCACGTGCCCGGCGGTCATGTTGGCGAACAGACGGATGGTCAACGCCGCGGGCTTCACGATCATCCCGACAATCTCGACGGGGATGATGAGCGGCCAGATGTACCACGGCGCGCCCGCGGTGAAGTGCGCCAACCAGCCGCTGATCCCGTTCGAGCGGATCCCGTTGATCTGCCAGACGACGAAGGCGATCAGGGCGAGCGCCGCGGTGACGGCGAGGCGCCCCGTGGGCGTGCCGCCGACGACCTTGTTCCCGTACCCGAACAGCACGTACTGAATGTCGATCAGCGGGACGAGCCCGATGAGGTTGCAGGTCAGGATGAAGAAGAAGAGCGTGAGCAGGAAGGGCAGGAAGCGGTTGGTCTGCTCGCCCAGGTGGGGCTGGATCATGTTGTCGCGCAGGTAGAGGACGATGACCTCGATAATCTGCGCGAAGCGGCCCTTGGTGATGTACCGCTCGTTGCCCTCGGATTCGGGGCCGGTGGCGATCGCCGAGGCCACGTAGTTCATCCAGACCAGGAAGACGCCGGTCGCGATGAAGAGCGTGATGGTGTTCATCGTGAGGGCGGTGGCACCGCTGCCGATGACGTCCTTGTCGAGCACGTGCCCGAGCGGGTCGAGGCCCGCGCCGAGCAGCAGAGACGGGAGTTGGTCGATTCCGAACATCACTCGGCGATCCTCTCCATCCGGGTTCCGGGTCCGGGGACCGCAGGGTAGTCAACCGAAGCATCTTCGACCAGCGTTCCGAGCGGGTCATTCGCCGGTCGAGGCGGAAACTTCTTCCGCGCGGGCTCGCGCCTCTGCGTCGGCGGCCTTGGCCACCCGCGAGAAGACGCGCACCTGCGCCAGCTGGCCCGCCAGATAGCCCAGCGCGCCGGTCATACCGAACGACAGCGGCGCCGGGTCGAGCGTCAGATACACCCCCACCCCAACGAGCAGCGACGCGATCAGCGAGAGTCCCTGCCCCGCCAGCAGCACGAAGGCCCACGTCGCCATCGGGCGAGCGACCCAGGGCGTGCTCGCGAGCGCGCCGACGAGCAGGCCCGCGGCGACCGTCGCCCCACCGAGCAATGCGCTCACCGGATCGGGCAACGGGGCGACCGCCCCCACCGCCGCGATGAGCCCGGCGAAGCACAGCGCCCCCGCCGGCCCGGCCAGCAGCATCCCCGCGACGGGGAGCGACACCGCCTCCTGCCCTTCGCCAGCCTTGACCAGGGTCTCGAACCCGGGGCTCACGTGTCCCCCCGTCGTTCGAAGTCATCCACTTCGTCGTCGCTCGGGATCACGAAGCCGTCGTCCTCCGCGAGTTCCTCGTCCGTCACGGCCCGGCGTTCGAAGAGGTCGGCGGGTCTCGCGCCGGGCGGCGCCTGCCGCGGGCGGCTCGAAGCGGTGCTCGGCGAGTTGGCCTTGATGAGCCGCCGGGCCTCTTTCCAGAAGTTGTACCCCCCGCCGACGAGCCCGAGCAGGGCGCCGACGAGAGTGCCGGTGGGCGAGGTTCCCTGCCAACGATCGAACCCCCAGCCGGCGAGCGTGAGGACGATGATGGCGCCGACCAGTTCGAGCCCCATCCCGCTCATCCGCATCATCTGCCGGGAGATCTGATCGCTCTTGCGTTTGCGTTCGCTTGCTTCGTTCACTCGCCGAACCCTTCAAGACGGGCGTCGTATCTTCCGAGAAGCCCATGGAGGGGCAAGGGGACGCCATGGTCGCGAAGATCGAGCAGGACCACCACCGCTTCCGCCAGATCGTCAAAGGACGGATCCGCGACGACCTCAAGAAGTTCCTGCAACGGCGCGAGCTCATCGCGCGCGAAGGCAGGGGCGTCGTCTCGATCCCAGTCTACGACATCGACAGGCCAACCTTCCGCTACGGGGACAACGCGTCGGGCGTCGGCATGGGCGACGGCGAGGGCGACGCCTCCGGCTCGGGGGCCGAGGGCGGCGACCAGCCCGGGCAGCACATCCCGGAGGTTGACGTCTCGCTCGAAGAGCTCGCCGACATCCTCGCCGAGGAGCTCGAGCTCCCGCGCATCAAGCCCCGCGGCGAGCGCACCATCACCTCGACCCGCGATAAGTACACCGGCATCCGACCCGTCGGGCCCGCCTCGCTCCGCCACTTCAAGCGCACGTACCGCGAGGCGCTCAAGCGGCAGATCATGGCCGACGCGTACGACCCGGACGACCCGGTCGTCATCCCCATCAAGCGCGACATGCGGTTCCGCTCGTGGCGAGAGGTGAAGAAGCCGCACAACAACGCCGCGATCGTCTACATGATGGATGTCTCCGGCTCGATGGGCGACAAGCAGAAAGAGATCGTCCGCCTCGAAGCCTTCTGGATCGACACGTGGCTCCGACGAAACTACAAGGGCATCGAATCGCGCTACATCGTGCACGACGTCGGCGCGGCGGAAGTGGACAAGAAGACCTTCTTCTCGCTGCGCGAAGACGGCGGCACACGCATCAGCAGCGCCTTCAAGCTCGCGCACAAACTCGTGGAGGAGCTGTACCCACCCTCGCAGTGGAACGTCTATCTCTTCCACTTCTCGGACGGCGACAACTCCAGCGAGGCCGACAACCGTCTCTGCTGCGACCTGCTCAAGGAGCACCTGCTCCCGGCGTGCAACGTCTTCGGGTACTGCCAGGTCGCCAGCGCCTACGGCTCGGGCAACTTCATCAATGTGCTGCACGAGGCCTTCCCCAAGTCGGAGCACGCCTCGGGCCACGACGCTCCGCCGAGCGGCGACGACGACCCGGTGACGCGTCTGATCACGAGCCGGGTGAACGGGAAAGACGACATCATCGAGTCGCTCCGCACCTTCTTTGCGCCGGGCAGGTGAGGCTGCGGTCCGATCGAGCACCCACCGGTTTGTGGGCCGGGGAGGTGCGCCCACCCGAAACTCGGAGAACGTCCCAGAACCGATCCGGCGCGGCTGCCGCCCGGCACTGGACCCGGGCGAAGTCCCGATTCCGGGCTCGCGTGTCCGCTTTCCGAGACCTCCGCACGGAAGTTCGCGCGCACATCAGCCGACACCACGCATGCAGCGGCGCCGTGTGGACGCCGCGCGATGGCCAATCGAGAGAGCTTGGAGCCCGCGATGTTCAAGGCGTGGAACCACCTGGGTCTTGGGACCCGAATCGTCGTGTCGGCGATCTTCATCATGGTGACGGTCGTCGCCGCGAACTACGTCGTCTTCGTGACGAACTACCGCGGCGCGGCGTCCGAGAAGATCGTCGAACGGGCCTCGGCGTTTACCGCGCTGGCCGACGAGACCAAGAACCACGTGGGCCGGATGGCGCAGAGCGGCGCGCTCGACTTCGAGGGCATGATCGCCGAACTCGAAGAAGCCACCGCCGCGGGCAAGTCGTACCACGAGACCGCGCTCTTCGACTCTCTGCCGATTGTGGCCGGCTGGACCGCCGCCGAGGAGGCCGCACGGCGAGAGGGGCTGGAGTTCCACATCGTGTCCTTCGATGCCCGCAACGAGGAGAACGAGCCCGCGCCCGGCTCGTTCCGTGAAGAAATGCTCCGCGACATCTACGCGAGCCACACCAGCGGGCAGCAGCAGAGCCTGCACCGCGTGGACCAGACCACGAACCAACTCCATTACATGCGATCGATTGTGCTGACGCAGGATTGCATGATGTGCCACGGCGATCCCGCCGTGTATGACAAAGACGGCGACGGCATCGACCTCGTCGGCTTCCAGATGGAAGGCTGGGAGCCGGGCGACATGCACGGCGCGTACGAAGTCGTCGTCCCGCTCGCCAGGCTCGACAAGCAGGTCGGCTCGTTCATCGCGACCGGGCTCATCTGGACGGGCCCGCTCGCCGCCGGCGGGATCTTCGCGCTGCTCTTCATGCTCAACCGGCTGTTCGGCAAGCGCGTCAATCAGATGATCGGCGCGGTGAACGATCTCGCCCAGGGCGAGGGTGACCTCACCCAGCGCATCCCCACCAAGGGCAACGACGAACTCGACAAACTCGCGACGGGCGTGAACGCCTTCATCGCCAAGATCCAGGACATCGTCATCAGCGTCTCGACGTCATCGCGCGACGTCGCGGCGAGCGCCACCGAGATCGCCGCCTCCGCCGAGCAGATGGCCGCGGGCATGCACGAGCAGTCGTCGCAGGTCTCGCAGGTCACCGCCGCGGTCGAGGAGATGTCGGCCTCCGTCATCGAGGTCGCGCAGAAGGCCAATGAAGCCGCGAAGGACTCGACAAACTCGGGTGAGATCGCGCGCAGCGGCGGCTCGATCGTCGCCGAGACCGTCGAGGGCATGCACGCGATCAACGAAGCAGTCTCCGCCGGCGCCAACAGCGTGCAGGAGCTCGGCAAGCGCGGCGAGCAGATCGGGGAGATTATCGCCGTCATCAACGACATCGCCGACCAGACGAACCTGCTCGCGCTCAACGCGGCGATCGAAGCCGCCCGCGCCGGTGAGCACGGGCGCGGCTTCGCCGTGGTCGCCGACGAGGTCCGCAAGCTCGCCGATCGCACGACCAAGGCAACCGACGAGATCGGGGCATCGATCCGCGCGATTCAGGAAGAGACCGGGCAGGCCGTCCAGCAGATGACCGCCGGCACGCAGCAGGTCGAGCACGGCGTCGGCAAGGCCACCGAAGCGGGCGAGTCTCTCCGCCAGATCGTGGCGTCGGCAGAAGGCGTCGCCACACTCATCGGGTCCATCGCCGCGGCGACCGAGGAGCAGTCCGCCACCAGCGAGCAGATCAGCCGCAACATCGAGGCGATCAACCAGGTCTCGACGCAATCCTCCGAGGGCGCGAACCAGGCGGCGCAGGCGGCAACGCAGCTCTCGCAGCAGTCCGAACGCCTGCTGAGCCTCGTGAACAGGTTCAAGGTCGAGTAGCACGCCGCCACGACACATGGTGCTTATCAGTGCGGACGCCCATTTCCAATACGGAGGTGGGCGTCTTTCTGCGCCGATGATGAGTAGAGTCCCGCGTCGTATCTCGGAGACGGAGACCGCGTGCCGATCCTTGTGCACTTCATCGTGGCCGTCTGGGTTGCCGTGTTCCTGCACCGCAGACGCTGGCAGGGCGCGATCATCTTGATCGGCGCAACCGCGGTCATGCCGCTCATCGGCAGGCTCATCGGGATGATCACCGAAGCGGGAGGCAGCGTCTCGTTCCCGCTCGCGATCGCGCTGAGCGTCGTGATGTGCGCGATCGGTGTGCTGCTCTACATCCAGCCGCGACAGATCCCGTCGATCCGGTGCCGCCAATGCAAGTACGACCTCGACTGCAACACGACGGGCGTGTGCCCGGAGTGCGGCACGACGATGCCGCAGTGCCTGGCACGCCAGTCGCGCGCGAACGCCGCGAAGCGCATCCTCGAAGCCGAGTCCGAACACGAGCGCATGGTGGATTCGAACCTGCGCGAACCGGAGCGTCAGCCTTCGTTCTGATCGTCGGGGTCTTCTTCCTCGCCGCCGACGAGGCTGATCGCCTGGGTGATCCCGAAGCCGACGAGGATCAACACGATCGCGCCGCCCACCTGCATCGCGCTGGGCGTGAAGAACCGCACCGGGTAGTCCACCGCCTCCATCTCATCGATGTCGAGTTGCGTCAGGACGCGGCCCTCGTACTCGTCACCCACGACCGGTGCGACGCCCTGCTGGAAGGGCCACAGCCCGATCACCGCGCCGACGAGCAGCCCGAGCAGCACGCCGAGCGTTGGTTTTTTGTACTTGCGCAGCAGGAACTTGATCAGGTTGCTCACGCCGACCACGCCAACGATGAGCCCGGCGCCGAAAGGCACGCAGATCGACCACTCCTGCAACGCCATCACGGGGTCGCGTGCTTCAACCGCGTCCCCGATGCGAGCGAGTGTATCGAGCACGGGCACGTACTGCCCCAGCAGCAGCAGCAAGTACCCCCCGCTCACACCGGGCAGGATCATCGCGCTCGCGCCGGCGAGCCCCGCGAGGAAGAGCATGACGAACCCCGTCTGACCAGATCCGGTGACGCCGGCGAACTGCGCGAGCGCCAGCGCAGTAATCGTCACGAACCCGCACGCGACGCCGATCCACATGGACGTTGTCGCGGGTCGCGCGAGCTTCCACACAAGCGGCGCGCCGCCGAGCGTCAGCCCGATGAAGAGCGCATACGTCGCCCAGCGGTAGTTCACCACCGCCCAGACGATGGGCTCGGCAAACACCACCAGCGCCACGCCCGCCGCCGACACCACCGTCCCGAGCACAAGCAGCGATGCGAGACTGAAGCGCAGCGTCGAGACGTCGGCGACGGCACCCACGAACTTGCGGTACACGCCCGCGGCGAGCAGCATCGTCCCGCCGCTGATCCCCGGCACAAGGTTCGCAAGCCCCATGAGCGCCCCGCCGATCGCGCTGCGGACCGCGAGCAGGGACAGATTCTCCTTCGGGGCAATCGGCTCGTTCTCGGACATGGGTCTCTCCGGCGTGTCTCGCGGACGCCGACTGTACCCAAGCGCGTCGATCGCCGACGTGTACCATCCGCGCGCACACGCAGACTTCCACGGAGCGAGATCGCATGCACGTCATGGTCACCGGCGCCGCCGGCTACATCGGGTCACACGCCGTCAAACAACTGCTCGCCGGCGGCCACACCGTCCTCGGGATCGACGACTTCTCCGAGGGCAAGCCCGGCGCCATCGAGGCGCTCCGCACGATCCCCGAGAGCATGCGCTTCGCCTTCGAGCCCTGCGACATCGCGGAGGTCGAGCGCGTGGCCGGGCTGATGCAGGCGCACGGCGTGGAGGCCGTCATCCACTTCGCCGCCTTCGCCAACCTCCGCGAATCCGTCAACGACCCGCTCAAGTACTACCGCAACAACACCGCCAAGGCGATCGACTTCATCGATGCCTGCGACCAGGCCGACATCCGATCGCTCGTCTTCTCCAGCACCTGCGCCACGTACGGGGAACTCCCTGCTGAGCACATCCCCGTTCGCGAGGACTATCCCCACCGCGCACCCATCAATCCCTACGGCAACAGCAAACTCGCCGTCGAAAAAGCTCTTGAGGACTACGCCAGCGCGCGCAACCGCACCAACCGCCCCTTCGCGCTCTCGATCCTCCGCTACTTCAACGTCGCTGGCTGCGACATGGACGGGCTGCTCGGCGAAGACCGCACCCCCCACATCCGCATCATCCCGATCCTCGTCGAGGCCGCGCTCGGACGGCGCGAGGGCGTCACCATCTTCGGCACGGACTACCCCACGCCCGACGGCACCTGCGTCCGCGATTACATCCACGTCGATGACCTCGTCGAGGCGCACATCGCCGTAATGAACGCGCTCCAGCCCGGCGATACACGCGTCTACAACCTCGGCATCGGACGCGGCTACTCCATCCGCGAACTCGTGGACGCCACCAAACGCGTCACCGGGGTGGACTTCCCCGTCAAGGAAGGCGACCGCGCGCCCGGCGACCCCGGCAACCTCTACTGCGCGCCCGACCTCATCAAAGAGCAGGTCGGATGGAGCGCGAAGATCACCGACATCGACGCCATCATCAAGAGCGCACACGACTGGATGCAGGCGCACCCGAACGGGTACGGCACTTAGAACGGCACCATGACACCCGCGTAAATCATCACCCCGTCGAACGCGGGGTTGTCATCGCTGCCGCTGATCGTCGCGTTCGACACGTGGTGCCACGCCACGCCGAGATCCAGGCGCGCGTTCGAGTCAAACAGCTGCATCGTCCCGCCGATGCCCGCGCGCGGGAGGAAGTTGAACTCCGTCCCGCCGGGCGGCACGTCTTCGCCGCTACCCATCACACCGATGCCCGTATCGAGGTAGAGCGACCACGTCTCTTTGCTCACAAAGTGCCAGCGGAACCCGAAGGAGAACGACCCGCCGAACGTGTCGTCGCCCTCGCCGTTCGGCAGCTGCTCCTGATCGAAGTACCACCCGGCGAAGGTGAAGTTCACTTCGAAGTCGTCCGCGACGAAGTGGTGCAGGTTGAAGCGCGTGGTGTAGTGCTGGTCGCCCTCGCCGAACGCCGCCCCACCCGCGACGCCCCAGTACCACTGTCCTTTCGTGCCGAACGAGAGGCTCGCGTGCTCGGAGAGATCGATCGGTTCCGTATCGACCGCGTCCTGCGCGACAGCGGGCGCGGCAAGGCAGGCGAGCAGGATCGTGATCAGCAGCGTTCGCGTATGGTTCATGGGCGAATGCTCGTGCATCACGGGCGCGCACGCAACGCCGGAGACGCGATGAGCGACGAGAAGTTCGACGAGCGCATCGAGAAGGTCGAAGAAGCGCAGGCCTTCGCCGAGCACACGAGCGACCAGATCGCCGAGCAGGTGCGAGTGGTCTTCGACCGGATGGAGGCGCTGCACAAGCGGATGGCGCGCCTGGAGGACCGGCTGCTGCAGATCGAGTCCGCCGCGAGCGAAGGCGAGGAGGATGAGGATCGCCCGAACGCCGACCTGCTCGATCACCTGCCGCCGCACAGCGCCCGCAAGCCCGGCGAGTGACCGGCGAGCCGCTCGCTACTGCTCGATACGCGGGTCCACCCAGCGGTACATCACGTCCACGATCAGATTGAAGATCACGAGCATGCCCGCGAAGATCAGGGTCACGCCCATGATGACGAACAGGTCTTTGTTGCGCACGGCGTCCACGAAGTGCTGCCCGATCCCGGGCACGCGGAAGACCGTCTCGACGACGAACGATCCCGTCATCGCGAACGCCGCCGCGGGGCCCAGGTAGCTCAGCACCGGCAGAAAGGCGTTTTTGAGCGCGTGCTTCCAGACAACGGTGCCCATCGAGACGCCCTTGGCGCGGGCCGTGCGCACGTAGTCGGACTGCAGCGCCTCGATCATCCCGATGCGCGTGAGGCGCGCGATGTACGCCGCGAAGGGCAGGCTCAGCGTCAACGCCGGAAGCACCATGTCCTGCGGTCTGCCCCACGAGCCCACCTGGCCCACGCCCATCCACACCGGGAAGAGGATCAGCAGCACCGTCCCCACCACAAAGCTCGGCAGCGAGATGCCCACCAGCGCTACCGCCAGCGTCGCCAGGTCAACCAGCGAGTTGGGCTTCACCGCGCCCACCACACCTGCAAAGAGCCCGATCGACAGCGCGATCAGGATCGCGCTCAGCCCCAGCGCCACCGAGACCGGCAGCGACGAGCCGATCAGCTCGTTCACCGTCCAATCCTCGAAGCGGAACGAAGGGCCGAAGTCGAAGACCACGCTCGGCGCATCGGGATCGTTGGTGATCGCGCCCGCCGCCCACTTGAGCCCCGTCACCCCGTACAGATATTCCCAGTAGAAGAGCACCGGGTTGTCGAGGTTGTACTGCTTCTCCATCGCCTCGAGCACCGCCGCGGGCGGCTGGCGGCCCTCGTCGTTGATCACCGCGCTGCCCGGCAGCGACCACGCGAGCACAAACGTGATCGTGTAGATCACCAGCAAAATCATCGGGAGCTGCACGAGTCGGCGAACGATCAGCCCGATCACGAAGCGCCCCCGTTCTCATCCTCGCGTACCACTTCGACCTGCCAGATGTACTGCACCAGCCGCTGGTGGGAACTCATGTAGCGCAGCCCGCCCGGGTTCGGCGTGCCGTTGTCATTCGTCGGCGGGTGGTACATGTAGAACCAGTTGTAGTGCCAGATGGGGAGGATGGGCAGCGTCTCTTCCATCGTGTAGCGCTCGGCCTCCGCGAGGATCTCCATGCGTTTGGCGGGGTCGGTCTCGCGTTGGGCGCGTTCGAGCATCTCGTCGAAGGCGGGGTCGCTGTAGCCGCGGTCGTTGTTGCCGTCGCCCGTTTTGTGGAGATCGAGGAACGTGACGGGGTCGCCGAAGTCGCCGAACCACCCGCCACGGGCCATCATGAAGTCCTTCTTCTTGAGGTCCTGACGATAGACCTTCGTTTCTTTCATCACGACCTTCGTGCGCACGCCGAGGGTCTCTTCCCACTTGCGCCCGAGCGCGAGCCCGACGTCGTCGTGGTACGAGCCGGTGGAGCCGAGCAGTTCGATGACGGGGAAGGGCTCGCCCGCCGCGTTCTCTGGCACGCCGTCGCCGTTGCGATCGATCCACCCGGCGGCCTCAAGTTCCGCGCGGGCGCGTTCGGGATCGAACGACAGCCCGCGTGGAGACTCGAACCCCGCGATGGAACCCGGCGGGATGAACACATCCGCGGGCTCCTCGCCGGAACGCTTGATGTTCGTCGCGATCGAGTCCTTGTCCACCGACATCGCGAACGCCCGGCGCACCCGCGCGTCGTGGAACGGATTGGGCCTGCCGTCGTTGAAGCGCTCGCGGCAGTTGAAGGACCAGAAGTAGGTCCCGAAGGCCTGCATCGGCTGGATCGCCGGGTACTCGCCGCGCTGCTTCTTCTCGATCATGTCCGCGATGTAGTCCACCGTCACGTCGGTGTGCCACTGCGAGAGCCCAGTTTCGAACGCCAGCACCCCCGTGTTCTGATCGACGATCGGCAGAATCGAAACCGTCTCCTCGCGCGGGAACTCTTCGCTCCAGTAGTGCGGGTTCGCGCTCAAACGCATCTCACGCTTGAACCGCCAGCGCTCCACCCGGTACGGCCCGTTCGTCACGACGTTGGGCGGCTTCGTCCACCCGTGATCCTGCTGCAGCGCGCCCGTCGCCGCGTTCACGCTCACGAACCGCTCCACCGTGTCGCGGTGCACCGGCGAATAGATCGCGAAGCACGTCAGGTCGAGAAAGAACGGCGTGGGGCGCTCCAGCGTCACACGCAGCACCTTGTCGCTCACCGCCTCGAGCCCCACCGTCGCGTCGAAGTGCGCGTTCGCCTCCTCGCGGAGCGCGATCGCCGCCTCGCGCGTGCGTTCGCTCGCGGGCAGATCGCCGTACGCTTCGAGCTGCGCCGTGCGCCATTCGAAAAAGTCTTCCGCGCCCTCGATGTGAAAGAAGAGCGTGGCGTAATCCGCCGCCGTATCAGGCATCACCGCGCGCTGCCACGCGTACGCGTAGTCGTGCGCCGTCAGCGGCTCGCCGTTCGACCACGTCGCGTTCTCGCGGATGTGGAACGTGTACGTGCGGTAGTCGTCCGAGACCTCCCACCGCTCGGCCGCTGCGGGCACGATCGTGAAGTCCGGATCAAGGTTGTCCCAGCGCACCAGGGGCTCATAGATCGCGTACGCGAGGCGGATGTCGTGGTTGTACGACATCCGCTGCGGATCGAGCGTGTTGTAGTCGAGGCGGATGATGAGCGTCAGGTCGGCCGGGGGAAGCGGACGGTCCGTCCAGATCACCCCGCCGAGGAGCGCGATCAGAAGCCCGAAAACGATCAGCACGCGTTGCATGCGGAGAGGGTACGCGGCGGCTCGCCGGTCAGCCCGCCGGCGCGAAGTCGGCGTGGTCGAACCCGAAGGCTCCGCGCGTCAGGGCGCCGCCCTCGCCGATCCACGCGTCGATCACCTCGAAGTAGGCCGATTCGTCCCCGTCGATGAGCAGCGACTGCAGGTCTTCCTCGCCCGGCGCGCCGGCGATACCCAGCCTGCTCGACGTCAGCCCGAGCACCGTCTCGCTGGTCTTGCTCGCCAGCGCGAGCATGCGCATCGGCGTGTCGTCGAGTTCGCCCGCTCGGACCCGATCCCGCGCGTGCGCCAAGATCTGCCCGCACGCTCGACCGGCCTCGATCAGCAGGTCGCGGTCTTGGCCGCCGCTCACCAGAGCCGCGTCGAGCACCGACGACTGCAGACGCCCGGCGACCAACGCACAGAACGCGTCCCAATCCCCGTCGCTCGAGCCCGCCGCCCGCGCCATGGCGACAGCCTTGGCTGCGCTACGCGCTAGAGCCGTTCCGGCACGCAGGTCGAATCCCGGGACCTCGTCGTTCCGCCCCGCGGCACCGAGCGCCATCGCCAAGGCCTGCGCTTCGCGCCCATCGACGGCCGACGCCAGCGCATCTTCGAGCGTGCGCAGCACGCCGTCGATGTCGCGCTCGCTCAGCGCGAGCGAGCCGCTCGTCACGACACGCATGAGCACCTGATACCCGTGCGCCGCGGCGATGCGGACGGCGGGGGAATCATCTTCCAGCCCGGTCTCGAGGACTTGCGCCGTCTGGCGCGTCGCGACGCGACCGGCCATCGAGAGCGCCACCGCCGAGGCGTGGACGTTGTCGCCCCGCAGGGCCGATCGCACGCCCGGGATGATGATCTGCGAAATCTCGATCCGCTCCTGCACCGTGGCGCCGTCTTCCAGCCGCTCGGCGAGTCTTGCGCGCGTCCGCGACAACGCCTCGGCGTCCTCCGCGATCAACGCGTCGGTGAAGGACTCGGCCAGCTCGGTGGCGCCCGCGCCGACCTGCGCGGACGTCGCCGCGCCCAGGAAGTGGAGCGCGCAGCACGCGATCGCTGCGAACCCGAGCCGGATTGACGTCGTTGTGTTCTTCATGGTGGGCACGCCCGCTGCTACGAGAGGAAGGTCGGGAAGGCTATCGGGGCCCGGTCGGCGTCGTCAAACATCCCGCGACCGCCGCACCCCTCGCCGGTTGGCCTCGGTCGCGGCGTGTCATACGATCCCCGTTCGGGACGCGTTGCGTCCGATCTCCGCATGCGATCCATCTACCCGATCATCCTGGTGGGACGTGTTCTTCTCGGACTCGTCTGGGGCGCGAGCCTGGTCATCGGCGGGTTCTACCTGCTGGGCAACCCGCCGGGCACCCCGAACGATGCCGCCTCGCTCCGCTGGCTGGGCGGCGCCAGCGTCGCCGCGGGGACGGTTATTTTCATGATGGTCTCCGCGGATCGGGTCTTCTCGCTCGCCCATCCGACGCCGATCTACCTGATCGAGGCCCTGCTCGCGCTCGGGGCGATTGCGTGTCTGGTCGGGTTCTCGCTGCTCTGGTTCGGGGGAACGACTTGAGATCCTCTCTCCGCTCCGCTCCGCTCGCCCTCCTGCTCGTCGCGGCCCCGGTGCTCGCGCAGGCGGGCCCCGCGCCCGAGGTCGATCTCGTCGATGAACCCGCGGCGCAGGCTGTCGACCCCATGCCGGTCTTCGAGCCGGAACCTGAACGCGTTCTGCCGCCCTACGAAGAGCTCGTCCGCTCGAACTACGTCGGCGTGATGACGCGTTCGCTGACCGGTCTGCTGCGGTCCGGCCCGTCCCCGCTGCCCGAGGACTTCGCCTCCGTCGCCGCCGCGTTCACGATGCTCCAGCGCCTCGAACCCGACAACGAAACGCTCATGCGCCTGCGTCACGCCTCGTGGTTCGCGGCAGAGGAGCTCGACGAGGCCGCCAGTGTCACCCGGGAGATTCTCCGCGTCCGCCCCGACGATCAGGTGGCCCAGCTGCAACTGCTGACGCACCGGATCTCCAAACTGGAGGACGCCGACGCCCGCCTTGAGATGTACGACCGCGTGCTCTCGAGCGCCGGCGACGGGCTCCCGAATCCCGTGCGGTCCCGCCTCGCGCTCGACGCGGCGCTGCTCGAACGCGAGCGGGGCGACGACACCGCCTTCCTCGAACGGCTCACGCTCGCGACGGCGCTCGATGTCACCAACAAAGAAGCCGCGGCGCTCTACGCGACCGTCGTGCTCGACCGGACCTCCGACCCGCGCGAACGCGTGGACATCCTGCTCAACGTCATCCTCGCCGACCCCTTCGACGCGGCGGCGCACCTCAACCTCAGCCAAGAGCTCATGCGACGCGGCGCGTACAGCAGCGCCTTCCGCTTCTTCCAGCTCTACGAGCGCATCAACCGCCTCGAAGACCGCGACCCCACGCCCGAAGAGGTCTTCGACCAGTCGCTGCTGCTGTGGCACGTCCTCGGCCCGCAGCAGGCGCTGCAGCTGATCAACTCCGCGCAACGCGCCGACCAGATGAAGCTCGACGAACGCCGCCAGGAGCTCATCGACGACGGCGTGGACATGGGCGACAGCCGCCCGCTCGCGCTGCTCCCGACCCGGCTCGAAACGATGCGCCTGGCGCTCTTCACCGTGAAGGGCGAGACGGCGCTCGCGGAATCCTCGCTCGTGATCCTCGAACGCCTGTTCCTCGAAGACTCACGCGCGTTCCTCGATCCCGCCCGCGCGCCGCGCGATATGTCACAAGCCGAGCGCGATCGGCGTGTGCGCGAGCTCGAACTCCCCCTGCTTGCCGCGAAGCTGTGGTCCGGTCTCCGCGTCGATGAGGCGATGCAGACGCTGCGAGAGAAGTACATCGATGCCGAGGGCGGGCCCTTCATCAATCGGCGAGCGATCGATCGCTTCGAGGGCCTCGCCGCCGCCCACCGCGGCGAGCCCGACCGCGCGATGCAGCTCCTCGAACCGCTCGCCGACAGCGATCCGCTCGCTCGGCTGGGCATGGCGATCGCCGCGGAACGCGCCGGGCAGCTCGATCAGGCCCTCTTCCACTACGCGCGTCTGGCGCTCGACTATCCGCGCACGCTCTTTGCCGCGGCCGGGCGCACCACGATCGAGTTGATCCGTGGCCGCCCGCTCGTTCCCGACGACGCGACCGCGGAGCTCGACGCGTACGCCAACGAGATCGCGCCGTGGCTCGCGCGGGTGATCTCGAACCCCTACAACGCGCAGGACCTGAAGGTCGAGCACACGCTGCTCGACCCGCACCCGCTCGAGCGCCCGGAGGTGGTCGTCCGCCTCCGCAACGTCTCGCGCTGGCCCCTTGCGCTGGGCCCACAATCGCCGATCAGCAGCCGGTTTGTGCTCGCGCCGGTCGGCACGATCGAGGGCCGCGATGCGCCCGCCCTGATGGTCCCGGAGGTGCTCGAGTTGCACCAGCGCCTGCGTCTCGAGCCCGACGAAAGGCTCGAAGTCCGCGTCTGGCCCACCCGCGGGTGGATGGGCACGTTCCTGCAGTTCTACGCGATCAAGGGCATCACGCTGCGCTGGCGGCTCATCCAAGGGTTCCGTCTCGACGACGACCGCATCCTCCAGCCCGGCGCGTTCGCCGTGAGCGCGCGCACCGCGGTGATGCGCCCGAAGTCGCTCGGCGACCCGCCCTCGGACGACGAGATCATCCGCCTGCTCCTTGAGACACAGGACACCGAGTTCCTCGAGTCCTTCCTGCTCGCGCACACGGCGATCGTGGACGCCTTCAGCCGACCCAACGACGCGCGCAAAGACGAAGTCCTGCGGGTCTTCGGGCCCGCGTTTTCGCAGCGACTGCCCACACTCGACGAGTTCGCCCGCGCGTGGATGATCGCCAAGCTCCACCGCGGCCCCTTCTTCAGGCGTGAGGCGCACGAACGCTTTATCGAGGATCTCGGCGAAGACGCGTCGCGTTGGGTGCTCCTCGTGCGCGTCATGGTGCACGCGAACGACCCGGGCGATCCCGCGTTCTCGCTTGCGCTGGCATCGGGGGACGAGGACCTCGAACGCGCGGCGCGCGCACGACGGTCGGCGTTGCAGCAGCGGCGCGCTGCCGCGGAAGAAGACGTCATTGTCGGCCCGATCCCGTGATCAGCCGCTGAGGATGACGCGACCGTCGCCCCGGACAACCTCGCCGATGAGGCGTGCGCGTTCGCCGAAGCGGTTGAGCCGGCGTTGGATGGACGCCGCGAAGGACGGGCGGACGATCAGGCAGTAGCCGATGCCCATGTTGAAGACGCGGCGCATCTCGTCGGTCTCGACGCCGCCACGCTCCTGAAGCCACGGGAAGACGGGATCGGACGTCCACGCGTTCGTGTCGATCTTGGCGTCTACACGATCGTGGAGCGCGCGCACGAGGTTGCCCTCGATGCCGCCGCCCGTGATGTGCGCCATCCCGCTGACGACCTTCTTGACGGTGTACCGGCGGAGCACGCGCACGACGGGGCGCGCGTAGAGGCGCGTCGGGCGGAGCAGGTATTCGCCGACCGTGCCTTCGAGTTCCGGCGCGATCTCGCTCGCGGGCGAGCCGAGGTCCGCGCCGGATTCGGTGAGCACGGCGCGCACGAGAGAAAACCCGTTGCTGTGCACGCCGTCGGATTCAAGCCCGATGATGACGTCGCCGGGCTCCACACGACCGCTGTCCATCGCGCGGCTGAGTTCGACCACGCCCAGCGAGAACCCCGCCAGGTCTATCTCGCCCGGCGCGTACAGGTCGGGCATCTCCGCCGTCTCGCCGCCGAGCAGCGCGCAGTCGCACGCCGCGCAGGCGTCGGCGATCGACTTCACCACGCGCTCGAGCACCGACTGCTCCACCGCGCCGCACGCGATGTAGTCCAGAAACAACAGCGGCTCGGCGCCCTGCACGACCAGGTCGTTGACGTTCATCGCGACGAGGTCCTGCCCCACGCCCTCGTACCGGTCGAGGTCGCGTGCGAGCAGCAGCTTGGTCCCCACGCCGTCCGTACACGCGACGAGCACCGGGTCCTTGTAGTTGCGCCGGAAGAGGGACTCGTCGTAATCGAGTCGGAAGAGCCCGGCGAACCCGCCGGCGTTGTCGATCACACGCGGGCCGTGCGTGCGCCGCATGTGCGCAACGATCGAGGACGCGAAGGAGTCGCCCCGTTCGATCGAGACGCCCGCGCACTCGTACGTCAGCCCGCGTTTGTTGCTGCCGCCCGTCATGGCCCGAGTCTACCGCTCCCCGACCGGGCCGGTCTCACAGCGGCGACTCGTGGCGACGGATTTGCGTCGGATCGAAGCGGCGGAACTCGATCTTCTGCTCGAGCGCCTCGCTCAGCGGCATCGGGCCGAGGCGCAGGTTCGT
>JBCDCB010000008.1:0-28152 GCA_039182735.1 Planctomycetota bacterium | reverse complement strand
TTCGCCGTGCCCCTCGCCGACGAGGACACCGACGACCGCCAGGTCTTCAGTTTCAGCATCGATCTGCCCTTCTGATCGCTGCGTCGCAGGCGTGCAGAAATCGGGGGTTGGCAGTGGCTTGTGACCGCTAACTTCTGCTATGATTCCACCGGAGGCGCGGGGGATTGCCGCGCCCGTCGCCGCTCATGGAGGATTCTGATGCTCACGTCGATTGCCCGCTGTGTCCGAACGATTGGCCTCGCCGCCGGGGTGTTGGTGGTGGTGCTGCTGCTCTCGCCGGCGTCATCGGCGGCGCAGGTCGGTCGCACGGGAAGCCCGGTCGCGGTGGTCGAGATCAACCGCGTGCTCGAACTGCTCGAAGAGAAGGCCGTGCGCGAGCAGGAACTGCGGGTCTTCCTGACAGATCTGGAGCGGCGCGTGAACGACTTGCAGGATGAGGTGCGCGGTCTCGCCGCCGATCTGAACATCCTCCCGCGCGACCAGCCCGAGTACGAGGAGAAGCGCCAGGAGTTCCTGCGCAAGCAGTTCCAGGTGCGGGTGGAGGCGGAGCTCGCCGAGCTCTTCGCCGGCGAGCGGAAGAAGGAACAGCAGATCGAACTGTTCAAGAAGATCCAGGACGGGATCAAACGCTACGCGGAGCGCGAGGGGATCCTGCTGGTGCTGAACAACGACGGGATCATCGACATCCCGACCGAGGCGCCGATCCAGCAGGTGGAGGCGGCGATCGTGTCGCGCCGGGTGCTCTACGCCTCGCCGGACATCGACATCTCCGAGGACGTCGCGGTGATGCTCAACAACGAGTACCGCGCCGGGCGCCCCTGATCGATCGCGGAGGCGGGCGCGTGCTGGGGACCACCCGTGACATCGCGGATCGGCTCGGCGCAGAGCTGCGCGGGCGTGAGGACATCGCGCTCGATCGTGTCGATGCGATCGAACACGCCGGCGCGCGCGCGCTGACATTCGTGCGCGAGCCATCGCGGCTGCGTGACTGGGTGGCGTCGGAATCGCGCGCGGTGCTGGTCTCGCTCGCCACGCTTGAAGAAGCGGGCGAAGCGTTCAAACTCCCCGACGGCCGTGCGCTGATCGTCGTGCCCGATGCGGACCTCGCGGTCATCGTGCTGCTCGATTCGGCCAAGCCCGACCCGCACCAGCCCGACGCGGGCGCGCACGCCTCTGCCGTGATCGACTCCGGCGCAACGATTGGCGACGGCGTGCGCATCGGCCCGCACGCGGTCGTCGGTCCCGGCTGCGTTCTCGGCGACGGCGTCGTCCTCCATGCGGGCGTCGTGCTCGGCGCGAGCGTTCGTGTGGGTCGAGGCACGCGATTGCGGTCGCATGTCGTCGTCGAAGACGACTGCATCATCGGCGACGGCTGCGAAGTCCATCCGAACGTGGTCATCGGTGGTGAAGGCTTCGGCTACCACCCCGCGCCGGACGGGCGGGGCGTGCTCCGCATCCCCCACGTCGGGAACGTCGAGATCGGGCACGCCGTCGAGATCGGCGCCGGCACCACCATCGACCGCGGCAAGTTCGGGCCGACGCGCATTGGTGACGGGACCAAGATTGACAACCTCGTGCAGATCGGCCACGGGTGCCGGATCGGGTGCGCGTGCATCATCTGCGGGCAGGTCGGGCTCGCGGGGTCGGTCACGCTGGGCGACGGCGTGACGCTCGCGGGCAACGTGGGCGTTGCCGACAACATCTCCATCGGAGCCGGTGCCACCGTCGCGGGCAAGGCCGGTGTCATGAACGACATCCCCGCGGGCGAGACGTGGGGCGGATTCCCCGCCATGCCCATCAAGGACTGGTTCCGAAACTCGGTCGGGCAGCGCAGACTTTCTGACCTCGTGCGCGCGGCCAAGGCGCTCACGCGTGGCGCCGAGGCGCAATGATGTGAACACCCCGCCGCGCGAGGATCGCGCCGGCGCAAGGAGACGTGCAGGATGCAGGTCGTCCGAAGCAGCACAACCCAGCACACGCTCGCGCGCAGCGTCGAACGCACCGGCGTCGGGCTCTTTACGGGCGTCGAGACCCGCATGCGATTCCTGCCCGGCGAGGAGGATCGCGGCATCGTCTTCCGGCGCGTCGATCTGAACGGCGCACCGGAGATCCCCGCGCGCGTGGATCACGTCGATGCCGCCCGCCCGCGCCGCACCGTGCTCGCGCGCGGCGAGGCGAGCGTCGAGACCGTCGAGCACTGCCTCTCGGCGCTCACCGCGCTCGGCGTGGACAACGCCGTCATCGAGATCGACGGGCCCGAGATCCCGGCCTTCGACGGCTCGGCGCTGCCCATCGTCGAGGCGATCCACGATGCCGGCATCGAAGCGCAAACAGCCGCACGCGAGGTCATCGTGATCGACGAGCCCATCGTCGTGCGCGACGGCGAAGCCGTGGTCTCCGCGCTGCCCATCGAGGGCGAAACGCCCGAGTACGTCTACATGCTCGATTACGGCGATGGCTCGCCCATCACCCGCCAGAGCAAGGCGGTCTCGCTCGCAGCGGCATCGTTCGAGGCGGAGGTCGCGCCGGCGCGCACGTTCTCGACACGGCGCGAGGCGGAGTTCGCGCGCTCCAACGGGCTCTTCACGCACCTCGAACCGAAAGACATGCTCGTTATCGATGACGCCGGGCCCATCGACAACGCGTACCGCTTCGATGATGAGCCGGCGCGGCACAAACTGCTCGATTTGATCGGTGACCTCGCGCTGGTCGGCAAGCCGCTGCGCGGGCGGTTCGTCTCGGCGCGCTCCGGGCACACGCTCAACCACAAGCTCGCGTCGGCGATCTTCAAGGCCTCGGAAGGGATGGAGGTCCGCCCCGGGGCGGCGGGCGCCGTGGGCGAGACCGAGAAGCCCGCGATGGAGATCCGGCAGATCATGCGGCTGCTCCCGCACCGCTACCCGATGGTGCTGATCGACCGGGTGCTGGAGGTCGAGGCCGACCAGCGGGCGGTGGGGATCAAGAACGTCACGATCAACGAGCCGTTCTTTCAGGGGCATTACCCGCACACGCCGATTATGCCGGGGGTGCTCATCGTCGAAGCGATGTGCCAGCTCGCGGGCCTGATGCTCAGCAGGAAGCTGGAGCGGACCGGGAAGATCGCCGTGCTCATGACGCTGGACGACGTCAGGCTCCGCAAGGCGGTCACGCCGGGCGATCAACTCGTGATCGAGAGCGAAGCGCTGCGGACCTCGGCGCGTTTCGGCGATTGCGCCTGCAGGGCGTTTGTCGCGGGGAACCTCGTCGCCGAGGCGCGCGTCAAGTTCATGATGGTGGACGCGGAGAAGCAGCCTTGAGCCGGCGCATCCACCCAACCGCGATCATCGACGAACGCGCTCGGCTCGGCGAAGACGTCGAGGTCGGCGCCTACTGCGTCGTCGGGCCCGACGCCGCGCTGGGCGACGGCGTCGTCCTTCACAACCACGTCACCGTCATGGACCGCACCGTGATCGGCTCCGAGTCTGTCGTGTACCCCTACGCGGTGCTCGGCGCCGAGCCGCAAGACCTCAAGTACGCCGGCGGCGAGACGCGGCTCACCATCGGCGAACGCGTCCGCATCCGCGAGCACGCCACGGTTCATCGCGGGACCGAGCTCGGCGGCGGCGAGACCCGCATCGGCAACGACTGCCTCATCATGGTCGGCGTCCACGTCGCGCACGACTGCATCATCGAAGACGAAGTCGTCATCGCCAACGGCACCATGCTCGGCGGGCACTGCCTCGTCGAGTTCGGCGCGGGCATCGGGGGCGGCGCCGGGCTCCATCACTTCACCACCGTCGGCACGCTCGCGTTCGTCGGCGGGATGGCGCGCGTGTCGAAGGACGTCCCGCCCTATGTCGTGTGCCAGGGCGATCCCGCCGAGCCGCGCAAGCTCAACACGACCGCGTTGATGCGCCGACGCCTCCCTGTGGACCTGATCGATCAGCTGCGCGACGCGTTCAAGCGCCTGTATCGTTCGCCCGAACTGCCGTCCCAGGCGACGATCGAATCGCTGCGCGCGGGCCCGCGCACGCCGCGCGAGGTGCATCGCCTGTGCGACTTTGTCGAGCGCACGCAGTCGGGCACGTTCGGGCGTCAACGCGAGGCCGATCGTAACGCGAACGCCGACGATCGTGTCGGATAACTTCCCGGCGAATCCCGCAAAATCCGCGCACCCGCCTTGCCTCCCACGCCCGCGGTGATACCTTTATGGTGCTCGGCCGCACACCGAGCGCGTTTGGAGTCAGGAAAGAAACCGTGACAGCTTGAGAGACCGCATGGGCGGTGTCGTTGCGCCCTTGTCCGGCACAGGGAGACAGGGAGACCGCGCACCGATCGCGTCGCGTGCGGAAGCCGTCACGGGGAGGCCGAGGAGTCGGCGAGAGGAGATCGCAGATGCGGGCACAGCGCTGTTTCCACGCGCTGCCAGATTCTGTCGGAGTTGCGGAGGGTGCGTGCGAGTCAGCGCACCCCGACACCGCAACGGTCTCTGACCCGCTGCAACGGGTCGAGGGCACGCCGATCGGTCACACGCCGCCCGCACGCTTCTCCGTCATCGTCGGCTCCGTGGGAGGAGAGAGAGCCCCGGTGCGGGTCGGGAACAGGAGAGGCGGAAGCGTAGTGAACCGCACCGCGATCTGCGTCATCCGCTGAGCAGCACACACACCGCCCGGCGTATCTTGAACGCCGAGCGCCGGGGAGGACCAGACGTCCTTTTCCGGAGCGAGCCCCAGACCATCGCGGCTGGGGCTTCGTTCCTTTTCCAGCGCGTACCATCTCCGCCATGCCCGTTCTTGCCGCCACCAACGTGCATCACGCCTACGGCGAACGCGTCATCCTCGACGGCGTCTCGCTGTCGATCGAAGCGGGTGAGCGCGTCGGCGTCGTCGGGCGCAACGGCACCGGGAAGTCCACGCTCATCAAGGCGCTCGCGGGCACCTTCAAGCCGGACAAGGGTGACATCTTTCTCCAGCGCGGCTGCCGCGCGGGATATCTCACGCAGGACCCCGACCTCGACCCCACCGAGACGCTTCGCGAGGCCGCGGAGGGTGCCTTCGCGGATCTGCACGCGGCGCACAAGAAGCTCGAACACGTCTTCGAGCAGATGGCGTCAGCTGAGGGCGATCCGCTCGAGAAACTGCTGAAGGAACAGACGAGGCTCGAGGAACGCATCGAGGCGCTCGGCGGCTACGCGATCGATCACAAGATCGACGCCGTCCTCCACGGGCTCGGGTTCACCGATGCGCAGTTCGGCGTCCCGGTCGGGAGCCTCTCCGGCGGGCAGAAGGCGCGCCTCGCGCTCGCGAGACTGCTGCTCGAAGGGCCCGACGTGCTGCTGCTCGACGAGCCGACGAACCACCTCGATCTCGCCGGGCGGCTCTGGCTGGAGGACTTCCTCAAGGAGGAGTACCACGGGGCGGTGCTGCTGATTTCGCACGACCGCTACCTGCTCGACAACGTCGTCACGCGCATCGTCGAGACCGAGGCGGGCAGGCTGATCGACTATCCGGGCAACTACCAGAAGTTCCGCGAGCTCCGCGCCGACCGGCGCCTGGCGCAGTACCGCGCTTTCGAGAACCAGCAGACGCGCTTCAAGAAGGAAGAACAGTTCATTGCGCGATACAAGGCCGGCCAGCGCGCCAAGCAGGCGCGCGGACGCGAATCGCGCCTCGAGCGAGAACGGGAGCAGGCTTCCATCGAGAAGCCGCTCGAAGTGGACACCTTCTCGATGGTGCTGCCCAAGGCCCCGCGCTCGGGCGACCTCGCCGTCGTTGCGCGCGGCATCAGCAAGGCGTACCCGACCGACAGCGGTTCCGACAAGATTCTCTTCAACGACCTCGACATCACCATTGAGCGCGGCGAGCGGTGGGGGATCATCGGGCCCAACGGCGCGGGCAAGACCACGCTCGTCCGCTGCATGCTCGGCGAGCAGCAGGCCGACGCCGGCACCGCCAAGCTCGGCTCGGGCGTCATCACCGGGTACTTCAAGCAGTCGCACGAAGGGCTCAACCTTGAGCAGCCGGTGTACCGCTTCCTGCAGAACGTGATCCTCAAGGAAAGCCCCGACAAACCGCTCAGCGAGCAGCAGGCGCGCAACCTGGCCGGCGCGTTCCTCTTCTCGGGCGACGAGCAGGAGAAGGAGCTCACGTTCCTTTCGGGCGGCGAACGCGCGCGTGCCGTGCTCGCGTCGCTCCTCGCGTCGGGAAAGAACCTGCTCATACTCGACGAGCCGACGAACCATCTGGATATCCCGAGCGCCGAGCGACTCGAAGAGGCGCTGTCCTCCGAAGGGGGCTTCGAGCACACGCTCATCCTCATCAGCCACGACCGTGCGCTCATTGATGCGTGCTGCGATCACCTGCTGGTGCTCGACGGCGAGGGTGGTGCCGAGCCCTTCCTCGGCAACTACACCGACTGGCACACGCGCGAGCAGAAGCGGGCAGCCGAGCGTACCCAGGCCGCCCAAGACGCCAAGGCCAGGCAGGAGGCCGAAGACAAGAAGCGGCGTATCGCGGAAGACAAGCAGAAGCGCGAACAGCGCGCGAGCAGCGGGCCGTCGCAGAACGCGCTCGAGCGCCTCAAGACCGATCAGCTCGAAAAGAAGATCGAGACCATCGAGACACGCATCCGCGAGATCGACGCGTCGATGAGCGACCCGGACATCTGGTCGAACGCCAAGAAGTGTGCGAAGCTGGGCGATGAACGCGCGTCGCTCGTCGCCGAGCTCGAGCCGCTCGAGTTCGAGTGGATGCGCCGCGCCGAGGAGATGGCCTCGTGATCCGCGCGACCGAACTCAGGAAGTCGTTCGGCGACCTCGCCGCGGTCGATGGGCTGACCATGGATGTGCGCAGGGGCGAAACCCTCGGGCTCCTCGGCCCGAACGGCGCGGGCAAGACGACCACCATCCACATGCTCGTCGGCGTGCTGCGCCCCGACGCCGGCGAGGTCATCGTCGATGGCTCCCACCACGCCACGGATCCCGACGCGCGACGGCGCATCGGCGTGGCGCCGCAGTCGCTCTCACTCTACGAAGATCTCAGCGCCGCCGAGAACCTGCGCTTCTTTGCCTCGCTCTATGGCATGTCCGGCGCATCGCTCCGCGAGCGCACCGCGTGGTGCCTCGACTTCGCCGGGCTGACCGAACGCGCGGGTGACCGCGTCGCGACATTCTCCGGCGGCATGAAACGCCGACTGAACATCGCCGTCGCCCTCGTGCACGAGCCGGATGTGCTGCTTCTCGACGAGCCGACCGTCGGCGTCGATCCGCAGTCCCGCAACCACATCTTCGAGGCCATCGAAACGCTCAAGGCCCACGGCCTCACGATGCTCTACACCACGCACTACATGGAAGAGGCGCAGCGCCTCTGCGATCGCGTCGCGATCGTGGACCGCGGCAAGCTCCTCGATGTCGAATGCGTCGAAACCCTCATCGAGCGCCACGGCGGCACGTCGATCATCGAAGCCAAGCTCCTCGAGACCAGCGTCGCCGACGAACTTCCCGGTACGCTCATCGACGACGTGCTGCGCATCGAGACCGATCGACCCCTCGAAGACATCGCCGAACTCTCGCGCAAGGGTGTCTCGTTCACGTCGCTCAGCGTGAAGCGTCCCGACCTCGAAGCCGTTTTCCTCGCGCTCACCGGGCGCAGCCTGCGCGACGACTGACCCGCTCATCCACCGGAGTTTCCCGTGCGAACCGTCTGGGCCATGGCGATCAAGGACCTGCTCCTCCTCTGGCGCGATCGTTTCGGCGTCTTCTGGGTCCTCGTCTTCCCGCTCATGTTCGCGCTGCTCTTCGGATCGATCTTTTCGGGAGGCGGCGGCGGGGGGGGCGGCAACGCGATGCGCGTCATCGTCGTGGACCTCGACAACTCCGACGCCTCGCGCGCGCTGGCGCAGAATCTCGACAACTCCGATGCCGTCGCCGTCACCAGCGAGCGCGACGGCGTGGTGTTCGACGAGGTGTCAGCCCGCGAGGCCGTGCGCGTGCCCGGCGAGGTGTCGTACCTCGCGTACGTCGTCATCCCCGAGGGCTACGCCGACACGCGTCCCGCGTTCATCCCGGGCGGCGACGCCGCGACGCTGCGCGTCGGGATCGATCCGGCGCGCCAGGCAGAGGCGGGCTTTCTGCAGGGCGTGCTCATCGAGGCGACGATGCAGGAAAGCATGACGCGCCTGCAGGATCCCGCGTTTACCAACGAGATCATCGACGAATCACTCGCGACGCTCGAAGCCGCCGACAACGTCGATCCCGCGACCGACTTTGCGCTGCGCGCCTTCCTCGGCGCCGCAAGGTCTCTCGCCGGCACGTTCCAGGTGCCCGGCGAAACCGCCGACACCGAAGACGCGCCGACCGATGGCATCGGCCAGTCCTTCCAGCCCGTCAACATCGAGACCGAAGCCGTGACGCGCGACACGACCGGACGCCCGATCTCCGCGTTCGAGGTGTCCTTCCCGCAGGGCATGCTCTGGGGTCTGCTCGGGTGCGTCGCTGGTTTCAGCGTCTCGCTCGTCAAGGAGCGCACCGATGGAACATACCTGCGCCTCCGCGTGGCGCCGCAGACCCGCGCGCACATCATCGCCGGCAAGGCGCTCGCATGCTTCCTGACCTGCCTGCTCGTCATCGCGACGCTCACGCTCGTCGCGGTGATGTTCTTCGGCGTGCGCATCACCTCGCCTGCCGGTCTGGCGACGGGCGTCTTCGCGACCTCGTGGTGCTTCACCGGGCTGATGATGTTCATCTCGACGCTCGGACGCACCGAGCGCGCTGTGGGCGGCGCGGGATGGGCGGCGCTCATGCCGCTGGCGATCATCGGCGGCGGCACCGTCCCCCTGTTCTTCATGCCCGACTGGCTCCGCAGCCTCGCGAGCATCAGCCCGATGAAGTGGGCCATCCTCGCGCTCGAGGGCGGGATCTGGCGCGCTTTCGGACCCGCCGACTTCGCGCTGCCCGTCACCGTGCTACTCGGCGTTGGCGTGCTGGGCTTCGCGCTCGCCGTGATGATGCTCAAGCGCGTCGAGATCTGATTCGGCGCTCGCTGTCGAACACGCAACGGATTCAACGCCCGGCGAGCGTCGGCGCATTTTCTTTGTGAATCGTGCAACGTCCGCCCGCCGGCGCGACCTCTGGTCGCAGACACCATCGCAAAGCGTTCGGCGTGTTCTCGAATCGCCGCGATGCACACACAAGTCAGTCCAACTCAGGAGAAATCAATGGACGCGACACACGCAGTCATGGGGATCGCCGCGCTCTCGATCATCAGCGGCACCGCATCGGGTCAACTCGTTCGCTCGGGCTCGTCCGCAGACGCCGCGGGCCTGCAGGGGATCGTGGACACCTTCCGCAACGACCTCGGCGATCTCAACGCGCCGGAGCCGGGCACGGTCGGCTCGGGGCGACGCCAGATCGATTGGGACGCCGCGCCCGACGCCGTCTCTTCGCCCAACGACTTCCCGGGCGACTTCTTCAACGCAAACGTCTTCCCGCGGGCGCGCGGCGTTGAGTTCACCACGCCGGGCACCGGCTTCCGCCTCTCGGCGACCGAAGCCAGCGGCGAAGGCGTCCGCTTCTCCGACATCGACATCACCTACGAGACGACCTTCTCCGCGTTTAGCGAGGAACGCCTCTTCACGCCGATCGGCAGCACGATCACTGATGTCAACTTCTTCATCCCGGGCACCGACGTCCCCGCGACCACCACGGGCTTCGGCGCCGTCTTCACCGATGTCGATCTCGCCGGCTCCAGCTCCATCGAGTTCTTCGATGCGCTGGGCGATTCGCTCGGCGCGTTCGACGTCGAAGCCGGGCCCACCGCCGACGGATCGCTCTCGTTCCTCGGCGTCTCATTCGAAAAGGCCATCATCGGGTCCGTGCGCATCACCTCGGGCGACCAGGCGCTCGGCGGCCCCGAGTCGGGCTACGCCGACCTCGTCGCGCTCGACGACTTCATCTTCGGGGAGCCGGTCCCGACGCCCGGCTCGATCGCGCTCCTCGCGGTGACGGCGATCGCCGGCACGCGACGCAAGCGCTGATCCGCGCTCAACCAAGATCCTTCAAAGCGTCGAGCACCGCTTCGGCATGACCGGGCACCTTCACCTTGTCGAAGCGGTGCGCGACCTTTCCGTTTGCATCGATCACATACGTGGTGCGCACGACGCCCATGTACGTCTTCCCGTACATCGACTTCTCCTGCCACACGCCGTACTTGTCGCTGATCTTCGCCTCGTCATCCGCGAGGATCGGGAAGTTCAGCTCGTGCTTGTCGGCGAACTTCGCCTTGCTCTTTGTGTCCTGCGGCGACACGCCCAGCACCGCCGCCCCGAGCTTCTCGAACTTCGGCAGGTCATCGCGGAACTGGCACGCCTGCTTCGTGCAGCCCGACGTGTCGTCTTTCGGATAGAAGTAGAGGACGACCGGCTGCCCTGCGTACGCGCTGAGCCGGTGCTTCTCGCCCGCCTGGTCGGCGAGGTTGAACGCCGGGGCTTTCTTGCCAACTTCGATCAATGACATCGCTCGTCTCCCGTGTGATGCGAGTAGGGAGAAAGCGTAGCCTCAGCGCGTGAGCCAGATGATCGCGCCGCCGAGCATCACGCTCGCGAGCGCACCCGCGGCGAAGAGCCGCCAGAAGACCCCCGCCGAGCGAGGCATTCGCGCCTCGGTCCCGACGAGACGCAGTCGTTCGCCGACGCCCGTCGCGTCGCCGCGCCGTGCCGCGTCCTGCGCGATCGCGATGACGAGCTGCGTGTCGAAGGGGCGCAGCCCGAGCGTCGCACCCTCGCTGACGAGCCGGCGCCGATGCTCCGGCCTCAGGATCGCCGCGCGACCGCCCTCGAGCGAGCGGATCACCTTCAGCGCCAGGATCGTGCGCACGTCTTCTTCCGGGAGTTCGAGCGCCGTCAGCCTCGCGGCACGGTTCTCCGCCGCGCTCTCGGCAGTGCTCTTCGCTCGAGCCGCGTGGATCGCACGCACGGCACGATCGCGCACGTCGTCCTCGTCACGGACGAGGCGGAGCGCCGAAGCGCCGTTGGTCTGTGAGCTCTGAAAGCGCATGCGAGGGCCCCGGTGGGCGCGCGTCCCTCCGTGGACCCCGCGTCGGTTTAGGATACGCACCGCCGACGGGGGAGATGCACACGCATGACGACCGAGACGCAGGAAGCCGACCCGACCGCCGCTCACGCCGATCCATCGGGTCCGATACCTGACCTGCGCTCGCCGCTCTCGCCCGACGACGCGATCGCCAGGCTCAGCAAACTCTCCAAGAAAGGCAAGCTGGCAGGCTTCGAGCGCCAAGACGGCGCACCCGCCGGTTCGCACCACTTCAGCGCCGCCGTCTTCGGGCAGCCCTACGACCGTGTCCTGCTCGCGCGCATTACGCCAGACCCCGACATGGGCAGCGGCTGCGTCGTCACTGGCGAGTGCGTCCTGCCGCGCAAACTGCCGACCATCATGGTCGTCGTGATGATCCTCACCATCTGGCCCGGCGCGTGGCTCACGCACTCGATGCTCGCGCTCTACTTCGGCTGGTACCCCAACGCGCTGTGGGTCACGCTCGCGTGGTACCTCCCGCTCACGATTCTCGCGATCCCCGCGCTGCTCCGACAGTTCAAGCGGTCCGAGGCGCTCGCGGCACACGAACTCGCGACGCTCGTGCAGACGCTCGCGCGCGCGCTCGACGCCGACGTCGTCTGCCCCAACGACCGCGCGGACTAGTCACGCTCTCGACATCTCCACAGTCTCGTGGGACGGGCATCTTGCCCGTCACCTACGCGCCCTCTCACACCTTCGGCGTCATCGTCCCGATCGTCCGCGGCGTGAACGGGAACGCCTCCGTCAGTTCACGCAGATCCTTCAGCGTGATCGCGTTGATCCGCTCGAGCTCTTCTTCCAGCGTCATATAGCCGCGGAGGTAGGTCCACTGGCGACCGAGGCGCTGCATGCGCCCGCCGGGGCGCTCGCCCGCGAGCACAACGCTCGTCGCGAGCTTGTTGCGCAGGCGTTCGAGATCGTCGTCGGTGATGGCGTCGATCAGCCCGTTGATCTCGGCGTTGATCGTCTGGCCGATGGTCGCCAGCCGGTCCGGCTCGCCCGACGCATAGACAAGGTAATCGCCCGTCCCGTCGCGCGGGTCGTACGCCGCGATCGTCTCCTCCGCCGTGCCCGGCTCGACCAGCGCCCAGTGCAACCGGCTGTTGCCCGGATCGCCCAGCAGCTTCGCCAGCAGCATCGCGGCATACCGGCGCTCGTCCTCCATCGCCGGCGCCGGCGTGATCATCAGCCAGTACCCGCGGTTCACGTTCTCGTCCTGCAGATCGAACGCGGTGTCCGTCGCGGTCGGCTTGAGCCCGCTGCGCTCTGCGCCGGTGCGCGCCCACGAGCCGCACCACGTATTGAAGCGATCGATCATCGCGTCGAAGTCGAGGTTGCCAGACAGCGCGACGGTCGTGTTGTCGGCGCTGTATCGATTATCGAAGTATGCCTGCATCTGATCGCGCTGCAGCGCCTTGATCGTGTCGTCGGTGCCCAGCACGCGGTGCGCGAGCGGGTGCGCGCCGTAGTACACCTCCATCGCTTTCTCGTACAAAACCCAGAACGGGTTGTCCTTGTACATCGCGATCTCTTCGAGGATCACGCCCTTCTCGGTGTCGAAGTCCTCGCCACGCAGCGACGGACGGAGGATGTCGCTCAAAATCTCCGCGCCCGTCTCGATGTGCTCCGGAAGCGTGCTCGCGTAGAAGCACGTCAGCTCGTTGCTCGTATACGCGTTGTACGACGCGCCGATCTCATCAAACCCGCGGTTCACGTCGTCCGCGCTCCGCGACTCCGTCCCCTTGAACATCATGTGCTCAAGGAAGTGGCTCACGCCCATGACCGCCGGGTCCTCGTCGCGCGCACCCGTGCGCACAAAGAACCCGCACGCGGCGGTGTGCGCGTCCGGATCGACCTCGCCGATGATCGTCAGCCCGTTCCCGAGCTCCGCCTGCTTGAAGGTGACTGGCATGCGGCAGATCGTAGCGGAACGAGACACCGCTCAACGCGGCGGGACGTACTCGATGTTCGGCTGCGGCTCGCCGACCTCATCGGTCGGATGAAAGAGTGCCGGCATGATCGCGGGGCTCAAGAGTACACCCGACGATTTGCCTGGAAATCCCCGGAAGAGCAAGCGACCGATGAGGAACGGAGAGCAGATCCACTCAAGATCAATCGGCTCTTGCGGTTCCACCTCGCGATGCACACACTTGTCCTCGTGCGAAAGGCCAACGCCAACTGAGCTCTCGCGGCCACCTTTCCGAATCTGGAAGTACGCGAGATGTCTGTTAGCCATGATCTTGAAAACGACCCCACAATACTTGTTGCGCCATCGATGTATTCGGAATGTATTAGAGTTGCTGTAATCGAAGTTCGGGAATGCTGCTATCTGCTCTTCCCGAGTATCCAACAGGTACGATGACTCGATGAGCCAATTGACGTCGTTCGGCAATTCGGTGATGCCGTACCGAACGTGGTCCATGCTGCAGTCGTAATCGAATAGCGCTGGGTAGAGCCCGGCAAGAATGCAACGCTTATGCAAGTAGGGCGTGGCTTCGTAGATGCGTCCTGCATCGTCACGGAGACGCTGTGTGGTTTCGATCCACTCGTTCTCGCTATTGTCAGGCTCGGGGTCCTTAAGCCTGATATCGCAGTAAGCCGGCCAACTGAATTGGACCTTCTCGCGTTGAACGCCCGACAGCATCCCTCCGCCTGCGACCGGAAATGCTGCGCCTGGATGCACATCAAACGGATACGAATAGAAGTCGTTCGTGCTCATGGTTCGAGTTGCATTCTGAGATTCTCACCCACCACCCCCGGCTCCTCCGCCCCGCACACGCACGACGACACGGCCACGCCCTTCGCGCCCGCGTCGATCACTTCTCGCACGTTCGCCGGCGTGATCCCGCCGATCGCGAGGTGCGGCACATCACGCAGCACGCCGTGCTCCGCGACCGTGCGCATGAACGCGGGCCCTGCGAGGCTGCCGTCCGTGCGTCCGCCGGGCGTTAGCTTGGTGCTCGTCTCGAACATCGGGCCGGCACCGATCAGGTCGGCACCCTCAAGATGCGCGCGCTCGGCCTGCTCGATCGTCGTCGTGCTCACGCCCACGAGCAGCGCATCGCCCGCCAGCGCGCGCACGTCACGCACGGCGAGGTCGCGTTGCCCCACGTGCACGCCGTCGGCACCGGCGAGGAGCGCGATGTCCGGCCGATCGTTCACAAAGACCGCCACGCCCCTCGGGCGCGCGAGTTCCACGAGCGCCCGTGCGCGCGCAAGCAACTCGGCAGCCTCCATGTCCTTTTCGCGAAGTTGCAGACAGTCGGCACCGCCCTCGATCGCGCGGTGCGCCACCTCAAGCCAATCGTGATGCGTGCAGAGCGAATCGGTGATCAGCACGCAGAGCCTGTACTGCCTCGCCCGTCCGCCCATCAGAGCAAGGTTGAGGGACTTCTCGATGTCGTACCCCGCGTAACGCAATCGCTCGACACGCGACGCCACGCCCGGCGACTCGACCTTGGCGAACTCCTCGATCGCGCGGAGCGCCTCGCTCAGTCGCTTACCCGCCGCCGCGGCCACGTCGCGCACGCTCGCGCGATCCGACTCGCGCCCCACGCTGATCTCGGTGCCCACGTCATTCGGCGTATCACGCGACGCGACCAGCGCCGCGTGCCCACCCGGCAGATCAGCGAGCGCGGCGTCGAGGTTGTGGCGCAGTGACTTCAATCGTGCGCTCAGGTCCGAGTCGTTCAGCACGAAGCGCGCGCAGTCTTCCATGACGCGGGCCGCTTCGCGGGCGCGGTTGGCGTTCGCGTCGATCGCGCGTCGGGCGAGCATCTCAGGCGCTGGCGGGCACGGCGGCCGCGAGGGCCTGCTCGACGTCCGCCATCAGGTCGTCGCAGTCCTCGATGCCGACCGAGAGGCGCACGAGCGTGTCGCTGATGCCGAGTTCGGCACGCATGTCTTCGGGGACGGACGCGTGCGTCATGATGGCGGGGTGTTCGACGAGCGATTCGACACCGCCCAGCGACTCGGCGAGAGCGAAGATGCGGACGTTCTCAAGGAACGCGCGTGACGCGTCGAGCCCGCCCTTGATGAAGAACGTGATCATCCCGCTTGCGCCGGTCATCTGCTTTTTGTAGACGTCGTGCTGCGCGTGCGAGGCGAGCGCCGGGTAGACGACACGCTCGACGCCCTCGTGCGATTCGAGCATCTGCGCGATGCGCATGCCACTCTCGTTGTGACGCTGCATGCGCACGTCGAGCGTCTTGATGCCGCGGAGCGTGAGGTACGAATCGAAGGGCGAGGCGACCGAGCCCACCGAATTCTGCAGGAATCGCAGGCGTTCGCCGAGGTCAGAGCGACCGGTGACGAGCATGCCGCCGACGACGTCGGAGTGCCCGCCGAGGTACTTGGTCGTCGAGTGCATGACGATGTCGAAGCCGAACTCGAGCGGGCGCTGGTTGATCGGCGTGGCGAACGTGTTGTCGCAGCAGAGGATCACGTCGGGGTTCACCGAACGCGCGGCCTTCGCGACCGCGCCGAGATCCACGAGTTTCAGCGTCGGGTTGGTGGGCGTCTCGACCCACACCATCTTCACCTCGGGCGTCATCGCGCTCGCGATGCCCTCCGGCGTAGACATGTCGGCGAATCGGATGTCGAGGCCCTGCGAGCGCCGGCGGACCTTCTGCAGCAGGCGGTTGGTCCCTCCGTAGACGTCGTCCATGCACACCATCGCGTCGCCGGCGTCGAGGAGTTCGAGCGCCGTACCGATCGCGGCCATGCCCGACGCGAAGGCGAAGCCGCCCTGCGAAGGGTCTTCGGATTCGGTGATCGTCGAGCCTTCGAGCACCGCGACCATGCGCTCGAGCGCGTAGCGAGTCGGGTTGTGCGATCGCGTGTATTCGAAGCCCTGATGCACGCCCGGCGAGGACTGCGCGTACGTGCTGCTCGTGAAGATCGGCGGCATGACGGCGCCGGTGGTTTCTTCCGGTCGCTGCCCCGCGTGAACGGCCATCGTGCCGCGCTTGAAGTTGCCCGTTGCCATGCGTGCGTTCTCCCTGGGTTGGCTCCGCGCTAGTGGACGAGCCCCGCGCGCAGGTAGTTGATGAGATCGATCTTCGTGATAAGCCCGTGGAATACGCCCTCTTTGTCCACCACGATCGCGACGCGATCGGCGCGGAAGATCGGCATGAGTTCTTTGACGTCCGCGCTCGGGCGGATCGTCTCGAGGCGCCGCGTCATGAAGTCGCTCACCGGCTTGTCGAAGGCGGCTCCGTCGTGGGTGACCGCGAGCAGGATGTCGCTCTCGTCGATGATCCCCGCGACCTTGCCGCGCAGGTCCATCACGACCATCTGCGAGACCGAGTACATCTGCATCCGCTTGATGATCTGCCCGATGGGATCGTCTTCCTTGGAGGTGACGTCCTCGCCAAACTCGTGGCGGCGGGCGATCAGGTCGCGCAGCGTGTTCGTCTTCTCGCGCTCGATGAACCCGTTGTCGATCATCCAGTAGTCGTTGAACATCTTCGACAGGTACTTCGCGCCGCTGTCGCAGATGAACGTCACCACGTTTTTGGGCTCGGTCTGCTTCCGGCACCACTTCAGCGCACCCGCGATGAGCGCGCCCGTGCTCGAACCGGAGAGGATGCCCTCCTTCTCGAGCAGTTCGCGCGCTGCCAAGAACGCCTCCTTGTCGGTGACCGGCACGCCCTCGTCGGCGAACTCGAGATCGCACGTGTCGGGGACGAAGTCCTCGCCCATGCCCTCGATGAGCCACGAGCCCGCGGGCTCGGTCTCGCCGCAGTTCACGAGCTGGTGGATGATCGATTCCTGCGGGTCGGCGACGATCACGGTGCAGTTCGGGTTCTTCTCCTTGAGGAACTTCCCGCAGCCGGTGAGCGTGCCGCCGGTCCCGACGCCGCAGACAAAGGCGTCCACCTTGCCCTCGAGTTGTTGCCAGATCTCCGGCGCCGTGGACTCGTAGTGCGCACGCGGGTTGTGGTCGTTGCCGAACTGATTGATGTAGACGCTGTTGGGTGTGTCTTTCGCGAGGCGCTCGGCAACCTCCTGGTAGTAGTCCGGATGCCCTTTCGTGACGTCGGAGCGCGCGAGCACCACGTCCGCGCCCATCGCGCGAAGATGCTGGATCTTCTCCTGGCTCATCTTGTCCGGGACGACGACCTTCATCCTGTAGCCGCGCTGCCCCGCGATCAGCGCGAGCGCCAATCCGGTGTTGCCGGCGGTCGCCTCGACGATGGTCGGGGGCGGGTCGCCCGCGGGATCGAGCCTGCCCTCACGCTCGGCCTGTTCGATCATCCACAGCCCGATGCGATCCTTGATCGACTGGGCCGGGTTGAGCAGTTCCATTTTCGCGTAGAGGCGGCACGGCCCGGCGTCCAGCTTGCGCAGCTCGAGCATCGGGGTGTTCCCGATCATCTCCTGCACGTTGTGGAAAACGGGGGCCGCGGGACGCGAACCGATGTCGGACGTCACGGATTGATAGCTTGCGCTGTTCACGGATCGGATTCTAGCGAGGGCTCATCGCCCGCGAGCGGCTACTCGAGCGCCGCGGCGCCGCCGATGATCTCGGTCAGCTCCGTGGTGATCTGCGCCTGGCGCACGCGGTTGTAATCACGGGTGAGGCTCTTGCCCATCTTGCCGGCGTTGTCGGTCGCCGCCTTCATCGCCACCATGCGCGCGACATGCTCCGACACGACCGCGTCGTTGAAGGCCTGGAAAAGCGTGGTCTTGACGGTGACCGGCAGCAACTCGCCCAGCAGCGTCGCGGCGTCGGGGCTGAACTCGTAGTCCACCCGCGTGCCGGACTCTTCGCCTTCCATCGCCGGCGGCTTCAGGGGGAGCAGCTGCAGCACCTCCGGGTGCTGGCGACCGGCCGAGATGAACCGCATGTAGACCACGCGGACCGCCGACAACTCGCCGTTGACGAAGCGGTCCATGTAATCCTGCGCGAGGCGTTCGACCTCTTCGAAGCGCGGGTTGTCCCCGAACTGTGTGAGGTGGCGATCGATGGAGAACTTGTTGAAGCGGAGGACGCTGACGCCCTTCTTGCCCGACACGTCCACGATCGCGCCCTCGGAGGCCTCGTCGCGGAGGTAGCGCATCGCGGTGCGGATGATGCTGCCGTTGTACGGGCCGCAGAGACCGCGGTCCGATGTGAGAACCAGCACGGCCTCGGGGCCCTTGGCGCCGCCGTCCGGGCCGTCGATGAGCGGGTGGGTGATGTTCCCGGCCTTCGCCGCGAGCTCGGTGACGAGCTGGAACACGCCCTCGGTGTAGGGCTTGGTCGCGGTCGCCTTGGACTGGGCGCGCGAGAACTTGCTGGTCGCGATCATCTGCATCGTCTTCGTGATGCGCTTGATGTTCCCGACCGCCTTGATCCGCTTTTTCAGGTCGCGTGCGTTGGCCATAGCGCGGCAAGCATAGCGGGCACAGGCCCCCCGGTCGCCCCGCTCGCGCCACGAATCACGCCTTCGCCGACCCGATCCGCTCGTCGAGCCCCGCCCCGGTGCCAGAGAGGGCCAGCCCGTCGTAGGCGAAGTTGACACCCTCCGGCATGTCCGGCTCATCGCGGGCGTGCAGCACCTCGTGGGCAAGGTGCGTGAGCCACGTCTGCCGGGCATCGATCTGCAGCGCCACGCTCGCGGCCTTGGTCAGGTTGAAGTGCGTCGGGTGTTTGCGGTGCCGCAGCCCGTCGAGCACCAGCGTGTCGAGCCCCTCGAAAAGCGTCCACGACTCCGGCGGGATTCCCGAGACGTCCGTGCAATACGCCAGCGGGAAGGGGGGCGCCGCCTCGCCGCTCGCCGGCTCGATCCGGAACCCGAAGATCGGCAGCCGACCGTGCAGCAGGCGGATCGGCGTGAATCGCATCCCGTGCAGCACGATCGGGAAGGCGTGTGTGCCCTCGGGCGGCGTCGGGATCACGTACGGGATCAGCGACGCTACGAACGAGTCGTTCACGTTGTTCTGGCGGTCGAAGATGTGCTTGTAGACCCGCTTGAGCGAGTCGATCACATACTCCTCGCCGTAGATGTCGATCGGGATCGGCCCGACCCCACGCTCGCGCCCCATCACGGCGCAGAACCGGCGGACCTCGTCGAGCCCGAAGATGTGGTCCACGTGGTTGTGCGTGAAGAGGATCGCGTCGCAGCGCCACAGTTCGTGCCGAAGCGCCTGCATGCGGAGGTCGGGCGTCGCGTCGAGCAGCACGACGCGCTCCTGCCCCGTCGGGTCGGTCCACTGCACGAAGGCGCCGGATCGGGTCCGCGTGTCGCGCGGGTCGTCGGATCGGCAGGTGGTGCAGTCGCACGCGATGATCGGGATGCCGCCCGAGGTGCCCGTGCCGAGGAAGATGAACCGCGCGTCATTCACGCCGGGACGGTAGCAGGGCGGTGGTTAGCCCACCCGCTCGCTCGTCGGCGGTCGGCTCATGAGCAGTTGGATGCCTTCGATCGGGTCCATCCCCGCGTACAGAACCCGATGCACCGCGTGCGTGATCGGCATCTCGACGCCCAGCTCGCGCGACAACTCCATGACCGAACGCGTGGTCGCGACGCCTTCGACGACCGAGTCGGAGCGCGCGAGGAAGTCTTCGAGCGTCTCACCGCGCCCCAGCGCCTCCCCGCAGGAGCGGTTGCGCCCCTCGGGGCTGAAGCACGTCGTCGCGAGGTCGCCGGCGCCGGCGACGCCGAAGAATGTGTCCTGCTGCGCGCCCAGCGCCACGCCGAACCGGCAGATCTCCGCGAGTCCGCGCGCGAGCAGCGCACTCTTGGCGTTGATGCCCGCCTTGAGCCCGTCGAGCACGCCGGCGGCGATCGCGATCACGTTCTTGAGGGCGCCCGCCACCTCGACACCGATCGGGTCCGACCCCGTGTACACCCGCAGGTAGCGCAGCGAGCAGAGCTGCTGCACGCTGCTCGCGAACGCCTCGTGCTCGCTCGCCGCGATCATCGTGGCGGGCAACCCGCGCGCGAGTTCCGCGGCGATCGTCGGCCCGCTCAGCACGGCGTGCGCGCGCTCCCCGCCGATCGCGTCGGAGGCCTTCGTGCCCTGCGCGAGTTCGCCCAGCGCGTCGGCGATCACCTGCGTCGGGCGGAGCGACGTCTCGACCTCGATCCCCTTCGCCACGCTTACCACCGGCACGCCCGCGGGCACGTGCGAACGCATCGCGCTCCACACCGGTCGCACGAACTGCGTCGGTACCGCGCTCACCAGCAGCGTGGCCCCGCGGAGTGCCGCCGGCGCGTCCGACGTCGCCTCGACCGTGTGGTGCAGCGCGAACCCGGGCAGCCGCTCGGATCGGCGCGTCTGTCGTACACGCTCGATCCCCGCCGGGTCGTGCCCCCAGAGGACGACCTCGCTCGCGGGATACGCCGAGGCCATCGCGCCGGCGAACCACAGCCCCATCTGACCGTCCCCGACGACGGCGATCCGCGAGGCAAGATGTTCGGGGCTGTACGCGTCGTTCATGCAACCGCACCGGGCTTCGACTCGAACGGGGTGACACAGGCGGCGATCCCACCCGCGACGGTGAGCGACTATCATACGAAAGCGCACACGGACGCGGTGCGGCCATCCCGCTCGGGACACCGCACGACCGAGAGGCACCTGCAAGGAACCGCTCATGAACAGCGACGCCGGAGTCGCCGACGCCACCGACCTCGCCACCCAGAAAGCCCAGACGCCCAAGCCCGACGACGGGCTCGCCGTCGGCGGAGGGAGCGAGCAATCGCTCGAAGCGTGGATCTTCGTCTCGCTCATCGGCGGCGTGCTGGTGCTCACCTCCACCGTCGCACGCGTCTTCGGGATCGTCGAGCCCCAGGTCGCCCAGATCCCCGCCGCCATCGGCGCGATTGTTCTGGGCTCAGCGCTCTTCGTCGCCGCGATCCGGGAGATCCTCTCCAACAAGCTCGGCAGCGCCACGCTCGCCGCGCTGGCGATCACCGCCGCCATCGCGATCGGGAAGTACGAAGCCGCCGGCTACATCGCCTTCATCCTGCTCTTCATCGACCGCCTGCTGCGGCGCACCGCGTGGGGTGCCCGCCGCGCCATCGAAGAGCTCGTCCGCCTCACGCCCGACAAGGCCAGACTCGTCACGGACGGGCAGGAAGTAGACGTCCGCCTCAAGCAGATCAGCCCGGGCGACATCGTCCGCGTCCGCCCCGGCGAGAACCTCCCGGTCGATGGCGTCGTCGTCAGCGGACGCTCCAGCGTCAACCAGGCCTCGCTCACCGGCGAAGCGCTCCCCGTCGAGGTCGAAGAGGGCACCGAGGTCTTCGCCGGCACCACCAACGAGACCGGCATGCTCGACATCCGCGTCACCCTTGTCGGCGAGGACACCACCATCGGAAAGGTCGCCACGCTCATCCGCGAGGCCGAGTCTTCCAAGTCCTCCAAGCAGCTGCTCATCGAGCAGGTCGCCTCGTTCTTCGTGCCGGTCGTGCTGCTCGTCGCGGCGATCGTGTGGATGTTCACCGAGGACATCGAGCAGGCGATCACCGTGCTCGTCGTGACGACCCCGGCCGCGCTGCTGATCTCGGGCCCGACCGCGATGATGGCGGCCTTCGCCGCCGCCGCGCGTCTCGGCGTCATGATCAAGCAGACCTCATACCTCGAAGCCGCCGCGAACATCGACACCGTCGTGTTCGACAAGACCGGCACGCTCACGACCGGGCGGTTCGCCGTCTCGCGTCTGGCGCCCGCGCCGGGCGTGGAAGGGGCGCACCTGCTGCAGGCTGCCGCCGACGCCGAGGCGCAGTCCAACCACCCCCTCGCGCGATCGATCATGGAGACCGCGACCAAGGCGCGCATCACGCCCGCCCCCGATCTCCAGGTCGAGGAAGTCCACGGGCGAGGCGTCCGCGCGACGGGCGACGGCACCGAGCTCATCGCCGGGCGTGCCGCGTGGATCCAGGAACTCAATCCCGACACCCGCGATGACATCGCGCACGTCGAGCAGCAGATCGAGGGCATGACCGGCGTGCACCTCATGCGCAACGGGCAATACCTCGGCGCGGTCGGGCTCGAAGACAAACTCCGCTTCAACGCCAAGGGCGTGGTCGAACGCGTCCGCGATCTCGGCGCGCAGCGCCTGCTCCTCTTTACGGGCGACCGCCTGCCCGTCGCCAAGCGTGTCGGCGCCGCCGTCGGCGTCGATCACATCGAGGCCGAGTGTCTCCCGGAAGAGAAGCACACACTCGTGGGCGAGTACGTCGGCGACGGGCGACGCGTCCTCATGGTGGGCGACGGCATCAACGACGGGCCCTCGCTCGCCACCGCGGACGTCGGCGTCGCGATGGGCCTCTCCGGTTCCGACATCGCCACCAACTCCGCGGGCGTCGCCCTCATGAACGACGACCTCTCGCGCATCCCCTTCCTCATGATGCTGGCGCGCAAGTCGCGCACCGTCGTCGGGCAGAACATCGCCGCGTCCATCCTCATCGCCCTCGTCGGGCTCGCCATCGCCGCCACCGGCACGATTTCGCTCTCGATGGCCGCGCTCTACCACTTCCTGGGCGACCTCTTCGTCATCGGGAACTCCTTCCGACTCATCCGTTTCGGCGAAGACTTCGCGCAGCAATCGAGTGACTTCGATTCCGCGCCCGCCGCGCAGGACGCCAAACGCCCGCAACGCACCGGCTCGGCGAGCCTCGTCAGCGCCGGCGCTGCCTGATCCACCTCTTTCGGGGCTGGCTGAGAACCCGTTTTCGTGCCCCGAGCCGCGAAGTCTTGTTCGCATTCCGTGCTGACATGTCCCACAATGTTGGTGCGGAACGACACGTGAGCGGCACAAAACCGTAGATTGCCCCCGTCGTGGGCGGGCCATCGCGGTCCGCTGCTTACATTCTGATGTGTCGGCATTCGCGGGAAGGAGTGAGGACCATGTCCACACTCGGTCACGTGAACGGAAACAACGCGCGCTCGGACGAAGACCAGGAGTCCGCCGAACGCGCTCTCACGCACTTCCGAGCGCTCGTCGAGAGCGTCGGAGTCAAACGCTTTGCCTCGTCGCTCGGGCTCTCCACGCGACAGGTCAATCGCATCCTCTCCGGCGTGCAGCCGAACCCCGTCGATCGATTGCTCCGCTCGCTCCAGGCGAGCGACCCGGAGTGCGGCGACACGGTGCTCGATTACATCTGCCAGGAGATGGGCGGGTACTTCATCCGCGAGGAGGGCGGGCTCGATGACCACGCCGTCAACGCGGTGAAGGAATGCGCCGAGGCTATCGCCGCGATCTCCTCCGGGAGCTACACGCCCGTCGCAGAGAAGGAAGTGCGCGAGGCGATCGCCGCCCTCATCGCGCTGAGCCGCGTTTCCAGGACGAACACGGATTCCTAGATCAGCGTTTCGGCTGCGGCGGCACGCTCTGACGCCCGAAGACCGACGACCCCGAGAACGAATCGCTCAGCGACGGGCTGCCCGCGAAGTTCCCGAAGACCATCGGCGGTGCGTCGTCGTCCGCCTCGTCCGCCGCGCCGGAATCGGTCAGTTCCTCGATGAGCTTCTCCGTCAACGAGACGAACCGCAGCCTCGCCGGCCCGACCTGCGCCTCCAGACCGTCATACACCGTCACCTCACGCACACGCTTGCCCAGCACCCGCGTTCCGTGGCGGCTCTCAAGATCGCGCAGCACCCACTCGACATCCTCTGAGCCCGGCATCCGCGCGACCAGCGCGTGATTCCTCGAAACGGAGGGCGCCGTGATCCGGATGTGGCACTCCGGGGATCGACCGATCCGCAGCAGCCGGCCGGGATCCAGCACGGCGCGATTGAGCAGGTCGCCTCGCGGCCCGACCACGTGCACTTCCATCATCTCTGAACTCCGGGTCCTGTGCGTGTCCGACTCATTCCAGAACCAAGCGTCCAAATCCGTGCGCACGCGCACAAGCGCCGTCCGAAAAAATCGGTCGAAATTTGTCCCGCCGGCGCAATCACCGCGCAGAACTTGCCCGAGCCGCGCAGCCCGTCGGCACGCGCCAGACGCGATCACCCGCGCCGCTCTCGCCTCGCAAAGCCCCGCATCGTTTGCGACCTATTCCGACTGCCGGCGCGCACCGATGCTCTCCCCGCCGGCATGCGTGACGCCATCGGACGGCGGGCGCCGGCAAGGAGGGATCCATGGGTGTCCGTCTCGGCGAAGCCCTTGTCAACCAGGGGCTGCTCACCAACCAACAGGTCGAGCAGATCCTCGACGTGCAGCAGAACCGCGCACGCCCCTTCGGTGTGCTCGCGGAGGAGATGTTCGGCGTCGATCCCGGCGCGATCGAGTCCGCGTGGCTCGATCAGCTCTTCACCGTCAGCGAGCGCGTCTCGCTCGACGGGCTCGAGCCGACGTACGACGTTCTGGATACGCTCGATCGGCGACAGGCGTGGCAGTTCCGCGTCTTCCCCGTTCGGCGCGACCTGGCCGAGGTCGTCCTCGCGACCACCGAGAAGTACCTGGCGCGCGCGATGCGTTTCGCCGCGAGCGGGCTCTCGTTCCCGACCTACTTCGTGCTGACGACGCCCGAGTCGCTCGGCGCGGCGCTCGAGCGCTGCTACCCCATCGACGGGATGCACGCCGGGCTCATGCTCAAGGATCTCGAATCGCCCGCCGCGTGATCAGCCCGCCGCGCTCTTGAGCGCGTCGGCCTTGTCGGTGCGCTCCCACACGAACGAGTCGTTCGTCACCGTCTCACCCGACTGCGTGGTGTATTCCACGCGCCCGGGCGTGCGCCCGAAGTGCCCGTGGTACGCCGTCGGCGAATAGATCGGCTTGGCCAGCTGCAGCGAGTTGATGATCCCGCGCGGCGTCAGACTGAACACCTCGCGGATCGCCTTCTCGATCTTCGCCGGGTCGGCGTGCTCCGTCCCGCGGCAGTCCACGTGCACACTCGTCGGCTCGACGACGCCGATCGCGTAGGAGAGCTGCACCTCGCACTCGTCGGCGAGGCCCGCCGCGACCACGTTCTTGGCGATGTAGCGCGCCATGTACGCCGCCGAGCGATCGACCTTGGTGGGGTCCTTCCCGCTGAACGCGCCGCCGCCGTGACGCCCGCGTCCGCCGTAGGTGTCCACGATGATCTTGCGTCCGGTGAGCCCGACGTCGCCGTGCGGCCCGCCGATCTCGAACTTGCCGGTCGGGTTCACGTGCAGCGTGATGTCGTCGTTCCACCAGTCGCCGAGCACCGGCTTGAAGACGTGCTCGACGATCGCGGCCTTCAGTTCACCCTGCTTGTCGTTCCACTCGGGCGCGTGCTGCGTGGACATCACGAGCGTGTCCACCCGCTCGATCTTCGAGCCGTTGTACTGGCACGTCACCTGGCTCTTGGCGTCGGGTCGCAGCCCGGAGACGATGCCCTGGCGACGCACCTCCGCCTGGCGCTCGACCAGTCGGTGCGAGAGCTGGATCGGCAGCGGCATCAGCGCGTCCGTCTCCTTGCACGCGAAGCCGAACATCATGCCCTGATCGCCCGCGCCCTCTTCGCCCTTGCTGCCTGTATCCACGCCCATCGCGATGTCTGGCGACTGCTTCTTGATGCTCGTGAGCACGGCGCAGGACTCGAAGTCGAAGGCCATGTCGCCGCTCGTGTAGCCGATGCGCTCGACCGTGTCGCGCACGATGTCGGGGATCTCGACGTAGGCATCGGTGCGGACCTCGCCCGCCACCACGACCATCCCCGTCGAGACCATCGTCTCGCACGCCACACGCGAGTCCGGGTCCTCCGCCAGCATCGCGTCGAGGACGGCATCAGAAATCTGGTCGGCAACCTTGTCGGGATGCCCCATCGAAACGGACTCGCTGGTGAAGAGCTGCGGCATAGCGGTCGGGTCCTCTCTCGTCGATCTTGCTCGTACCGCCGGCGTCGATGCCGACGGACGGGCGATCCTACGGAGATTCCCCACCGATTCCAAACGATCTTCGGCCACGCAAAAACGACAACGCCGCTGACCGTCGCGAGGAGGTGCAACGATCGGCGGCGTTATCGAGTCTTACGGAGAGAGAGAGGAGAGAGGAATCAACGCTCGGCCGGGCTACCGGCGGAGCGTCGCGGGGATGGGGTCTCGCGTGGCGGCAGGGAGGTGGTGGTGGTGCTGGCCGCCTGCGTGGGGTGGTCCGCAGTGCTCGCGTCGTCGGGGTCGGGGCGACCCGGGTGGCCCGGGCCGCCCCTGTCGGTGGCATCGTGGATGGGGTCGTGCGGCGATCAGCGGTGGATGGGGTGGTGGTGGGTGGTGCCGATCGCCCAGAGAGGAGAGAGGTGTGCCGGGACGCGAGCGTCTTCACTTGTCAATCCCCGGCGAGCGGCTCGCGGAGGCGCCTCGAAGCCCCGGGCGGTATGACCTGCCCACTTGGTCACACCACCCGCGGCGTCGAGACGCCCCGAATGATCCGGGCCGCCGAGGCGGAAGTCGGAAGACGGGGTTCAACCCGCCGTCCGTTCTGTGCCGTCCTTTTCCTGTCGCGCACGAGAGAACAGTTGCAGCGCTCGTGCCAACCCGTGATCGCACCCGCTCCCACCTCAAAAACCGCGATCTCTGCCCAGATTTACACTATTTTGTGATATATCGTATCTATTGCTACGAAATAGCATTGTTGAGGACTGAATTGTGCGATATCGTCGTTTGTGGAGGTGGCCTCATGCACGATCTCAGCACCCTGCCCCTCGCCGTCATCGCACTGAACGCTTCGGGTCGCATCACGCAGACCCATGGGGCCCTCGCGGCGTGGCTGGGCGGCGGCGACGCCGCGCGCCTTCTCGGGCTCGAGGCCTCCCAGCTCTTCGAGCGGGGCGGGGCTGTGCTGGTCAACGCTTCGCCGGGTGACGACCTCCCAGAGCATTGGCGACGCGCCGCGAGCGAGCACCTCGTCAGCACCGCCGGCGAGACCCGCACGCTGGACGCGCTCATCGGACCCGACCGCGATGACGAGGAGGGCGCCGAGGGGCAGGTTGTAGTGCTCTTCGACGTCGCGCATCACACGCAATCGGATCGCGCGACGCGTGAAGAGCTCGATCGCCTGCGCGCACAGCTCGCAGAGTCCGAGGCCGAGCGCGACAAGCTCGGCAACATCCGACGCGAGCTCCATCAATCCGCCGCCGAGGCGCCGCGGATCATCGGATCGTCCGGCAAAGTCCTCGCGATGCAGGACCAGGCCCGGCGCGTCGCGCCGACAACCGCGACGGTCCTCATCCACGGCGAGTCGGGCTCGGGCAAGGAACTCGTCGCGCGCACCGTGCACGCGTGCTCGCCCCGAAGCACGCAGCCGCTCATCGCCGTCAACTGCGCCGCGCTCCCCGACACGCTGCTCGAATCAGAGCTCTTCGGGCACGAGCAGGGGGCCTTCACCGGCGCGGACCGTCAGCGCCTCGGAAAGTTCGAACTCGCCGACAGCGGTTCGCTCTTCCTCGACGAGATCGCCGAGCTCTCGCTGCCCGCGCAGGCGAAGCTGCTGCGCGTGCTGCAAGAGGGCACGCTCGAGCGCGTGGGCGGAACGGAGACCATCCGCGTGGACGTCCGCCTCATCGCCGCGACCCACCGCGATCTTGCCGTGCAGGTGCAACGCGGGCGCTTCCGCGAGGACCTGTTCTACCGCTTGAACGTCTTCCGCATCGACGTCCCCCCGCTGCGCGAGCGCAAGGAAGACCTGCGCGAGCTCATCGAGTTTTTCCACGCGCTGCACGCACGCCGCCTCGACCGCGACGTGCTCACGATCAGCGACCGCGCCGTGCGCGCACTGCTTTCGTATCGCTGGCCCGGCAACGTGCGCGAGCTCGAGAACACCGTCGAACGCGCGACGCTCCTCTCGACGGGCCCGGAGCTCGAGATCCCCATCCCCCAGAGCCCCGCGCCGACCTTCAACGCCGGCGACGTCGGCGGCGCGGCCAGCCCCACCGATACCAGCGCCATCCCCCGCGACGTCCTGCTCGACCTCACCATCGATCAGCTGCAACGCCTCCAAATCGTCCACGCGCTCGAAGCCTGCGAATACAAGGTCTTCGGCGACGACGGCGCGGCGCAGAAACTCGCCATCAAGCCGCAGACCCTGCTCTCGCGCATGGACAAACTCGGCGTCCCGCGCCCCCGCGCGATGCGCGCCGCCGTCCGAGCCATGCGCCGCGGCACCGCGTGATCCGCTATCAATGCCCCTC
>JBCDCB010000007.1:0-69300 GCA_039182735.1 Planctomycetota bacterium | reverse complement strand
CGCAGCACCGCGGCATCGCGTCGCTCGGGCTCGTCATGGCGATCGGGCTGATGACGACCTACCTCGTCACCATCACGCTGCTGCCGGCGATTCTCCGCTTGCGCACGCGACCTACGGACTGACGCACGAAACCTGCACGTCCGCCGTCTCGCTCGCGCGCACCATGTCAACCAGGCATTCGCCGTCCGCGATCGAGATGATCCCGTTCAGTGTGATGTCAAAGGGCGCACGGATGAACTCGTACACGTCCTCGACATCGAGCGACTCATCCGCGTTGACGTCGAAGCTCGTGTCCGCGCAGCCGCACGCGGTCTGCACCGAGCGCGTGGGATCCGTCGGGCATTCGTCGAAACAGTTCGGCACACCGTCGCCGTCGGTATCGACATCCGAGCGCCCGCACCCGCACGCGCCGGGCTCGGTCTTGAACGGGTCTTCCGGGCAGCCGTCCTCCGCATCGGGCACGCCGTCCCGGTCCGTATCGAGCATCGGCTCCGCGGGCGCCTCATCATCGCTCGGCGTCACGGGCGGCGGGGTGTCGTCCGCGGGATCTGGCGATGGCATCGTCGGTGTTGTCGGCGTCTCTGGAACTGTTGGGATCGGCGGAAGCGTCGGCGTTATCGGCACCGTGGGCACGGGCGCTGGTTCTGGGGTGGGTGTCGGCGTCGTCCCGGTGCCGCCGGGCGTCGGTGCGGGTGCGGTCGGCGTGGCCGGTGACGTGGTGACGCCTCCGGAGATCACCAGCGGCCCGCCGTTGCTTCCATCGCCACCTCCACCCGGGTCCGCGATCGAGAGTTCGGTGCCGCTGTCCGCGCCGGCGGATCCACCGCCCGACGAACCGCTCGTACCGACACTGCCACCGCCGCCCCCGGGCTGCGCTGGTGAGGAACCGCCACCGATCGCCACGCCGCCGAACGTCGGCGCGTTCGACACCAACGCGCCCGAGACGGGTGCCGGCTGACGCGGCGCACTGTTCACCGGCGCAGTGCTGCCACCGCTCGAGAATGCGCGCGTCGGCGCGAACGTGTTCCGATCGAGTCGCAGCGGTCGCGTTCCGCGCGATGTCGTCGGCGTGCTGTCCGCAAACAAGTCGCCCTGGACGGTCGGTTCGCTCCGCACCGCCGGCACGTCCCGCTCGGGCGAACCAACCGTCGGAACGTCGCCCGTCGTCTCGGTCACGCGCTCAACAGGTTGCGCCGTTTCCGCCTGGGCCACGCGCGCCGGCTCGACCGCCGGCGCAGCGGGCTCGGGCGACGCCGGCGTGTCGCCAACCGGTTCGCTCGACGCGGCCAGCAGCACCGCGTCGAACCACCGATCCGATGTCGGGCGCGCCACAACGAGCACGCACAGCACGCCCGCCGCGCACCCGAGCATGCGCCTGGAGATCAGCCCCTGATTGGTCGGCGGCTCGCGCATATCCGAAGCCCTCACCGCAAGCCTAGGGCCAAGCGGCGGGTCTCCAAGCGAAAACCTCATACGTCGAGCGACTTCACCTCGAGCGCGTGCTCTTCGATGTACGTGCGGCGCTGCTCGACGTTCTCGCCCATGAGCACGGTGAAGAGCTCGTCGGCGGCCGTCGCGTCGTCCCACGTGACACGCAGCAGCGTGCGCACCTCCGGGTCCATCGTCGTTTCCCAGAGCTGCTCGGGGTCCATCTCGCCCAGACCCTTGAACCGCTTGACCTCGAGCCCGCGTCGCCCGACATCGAGCAGCGCGTCGAGGATCGCCGGCACGTTCGCCGCTTCCACGAGGCGTGACCCGCGCGTGTCCGACGGGGTGTTCTCGGACTCGCCCTCGCCTTCGCTCTCGGCCTGCTTCTTCGCGCCCTTCGGCGTGCGCCACGCGTACTTCGTGGGCAGCAGTTCGCCGGTCACCGCTTCTTCTCGTGTGAGCGCGTAGTCACCGATCTCGACACCGAAGCCCTCAAGCTCTTCGATCACGACCGAGAGTTCGCGCGTCTCGTGCAGCTCGCGCACCATGACGGCGGGGCGTTCGTCCGGCGCCGTATCGCCGTTGAGCGAGACCTCGGCTTCCAGGTCCCCGCGCCGCACGCCGAGCGATTCGAGCTGCGCGTTGAGCCCCTCTTCGCTCCAGGCGAAGAGGTCACGCCCCTCGTGGCGCGCGTGCAGCGCCGGCAGCTTGCCCTCGGCATAGCCGGGGTCGCTCGCAACGGGTCTCGCGGCGAGCAAGTCCACGAACCGGATGCCGCGCCGCTCGCACACCTGCACGAGATCGTCCAGCCGGCGCAGCGCCTTGACCAGCCTCGGCACGTCGTCGCCCGCGATCGTGCGCACGGGCTTCGGCTCGCCCGCCTGCGGATGGATCTCGTCGGTATCGCGCACGAGCAGTTCCGCCCCCTCGAGCGCCAGCGCTACCAAGTTGTCGTTCATCTCGCGCTCGTTGAGTACGTACTGCGACGACTTGCCGCGGATCAGCTGGTACAGCGGCGGCTGCGCGATGTAGATCCGCCCGCGCCGGATCAACTCCGGCATCTGGCGGAAGAAGAACGTCAGGAGCAGCGTACGGATGTGCGAACCATCGACATCCGCGTCGGTCATGATGATGATGCGCCCGTAGCGCAGATTCGCAATGTTGAAGTCCTCGCCGATGCCGCACTTGAGCGCGCTGATGAGCGTGCGGATCTCCTCGAACGCCAGGATCTTGTCGAGGCGAGCGCGTTCGACGTTCAGCAGCTTGCCCCGCAGCGGCAGGATCGCCTGTGTCTCGACGTTCCGACCCTGCGTCGCCGACCCGCCCGCGGAATCACCCTCGACGATGAACATCTCCGAGCGGTCCACGTCCTTGGTCGTGCAGTCGCGCAGCTTGTGCGGCATCGAGCCGGATTCCAACGCGCTCTTGCGCCGCGTCAGCTCGCGCGCCTTGCGGGCCGCCTCGCGCGCCTGCGCCGCGAGCAGGCCCTTCTGGCAGATACGCTTCGCCTCGCTCGGGTGCTCGTCCAGCCACGTCGCGAGCCCCTCGCTCACCATCGACGAGACGAACCCCTCGACGTCCGTGTTGCGCAGCTTGCCCTTCGTTTGCCCTTCGAACTGCGGCTCGGGGAGCTTCACCGACACCACCGCCGCGAGCCCTTCGCGCAGGTCGTCGCCCGAGGGCGTGGGGTCCTTCTCTTTCACGAGCCCCGCGCGTTTCGAATAGGTGTTCAGCGCACGTGTGATCGCGGTCTTGAACCCGGAGAGGTGCGTCCCCCCGTCCACCGTGCGGATGTTGTTGGCGAACGTCTGCACGACCTCGTTGTACGAGTCGTTGTACTGCAGCGCGACCTCGACGGCGTACCCCTGCGCCTCCTGCTCGCCCGAGAAGTGGATCACCTCGTGCAGCGTCTGCTTGTTCTGGTTCAGGAAACCGACGAACTCCGCGAGCCCGTCGTCGTAGCGGAACGTGTCTTCCTTCATCTGCCCGTCAGCGCCGACGCGCTCGTCGGTCAGGCGGATGATCACCCCTGGGTTGAGGTACGCGAGCTCGCGCAGGCGGTGCTGCAGCACGCCGTGCTGGATCTCGGTGTCGGGGAACATGTCCGGGTCGGGCTTGAAGGTGACCTTGGTGCCGGTGCGCCGTTTGGCGTCGCCCGGGATCTCGCCGACGACCACGAGCGGCTCGACCACGACGCCGCGCTCGAAACGCATCTTGTGGATCTTGCCCTCGCGGAAGATCTCGACCTCGAGCCACTCGCTCAGCGCGTTGACGACGGAGATGCCCACGCCGTGCAGACCGCCCGAGACCTTGTACGCCGAGTCCTCGGCTCCAAACTTTCCGCCCGCGTGCAGCACGGTCATGACGAGCTCGACCGCGGGCTTCCCGTCGTACGCGGGGTTGTCGTGCCGCTTCGGATCGACGGGGATACCCGACCCGTCGTCGGTGATGCTCACCGATCCATCGGGATGAACACGCACCGCGACGGTCGTCGCGCGACCCGCCATGCACTCGTCGATCGAGTTGTCAACGGTCTCCCACACGAGGTGGTGCAGCCCGGCGGTCCCGGTGTCGCCGATGTACATGCCGGGGCGCTTGCGCACCGCCTCGAGACCCTCGAGGATGCTGATCTGATCGGCGCCGTAGTTGCTCTGGGCAGCGCCGCTGGCGCCTTCGGGAGTGCTCATGAAGGGTGGTGTCTTTCCGCGAGCCAGGGGGCGAACAGCGGCACCCGTTCCCGTGGCGCACGGCGCGCCGAACGAGGCCGATTCAAGCCGAGAATCATAGGCGATTCCGGCCCCGAACGCGCGCGGTTATGCCGCCCTCGTCCGACCCGATCAGGGCAGGATTTCCACGGTGCTCTGGCCCTCTGCGAGCAGCTCGTACACCAGCTCCACATCGCCCGAACGGAGACGCACGCAGCCCATCGAGGCCTCGCGCCCGATCGATTCCGGCTCGATCGTCCCGTGGATCCCGTACCCCGTCATGAGTTCCGTCTCCGGGTCCGTCCCGTCGAGCCCGATCCAGCGTTCCCCGATCGGGTTCATCGGGTCGTCCGCGCCGAACCGCTCGCCCGTCCGCGGGTTCACCCACGCCGGATTCACCAGCTTCGAGTTCCCACGAACCACCCACGAGCCCACCGGCGTGCTCCCGTACTCCCCCAGCCCGCACGCGAACGACCGCACAAGCAATCGGTTCCCCGCGCTGTCGAGCTGCTCGGCGTAGATATCGAGTCGGTACGCGCTCTTGCTCACCACGCCGTGGAAGGGCCCGCGGATCAACTTGAGCGTCTGCCCCACGCGGATGCGGTTCGGGTTGTCGATCCCGTTGATGCGTGCGATGAGTCGCCAATCGACCGCGAGGTTCTGCAATCGCGCGATCTTCGCCAGCGAATCGCCGGACTTGATGCTGTACGTCAGCACCAGCGGATCGCCCTGCACCACCCGCGGCGTGAAGAGCAGGTCCTCGTTCAGCGCATCGAGCCGCGCCCGGGCCATCGCACGCTCCGACGCGGTCGCCAGCGGATCGTGCGCTGCCCGGTTCCACAGATCGCGCGCCTCGATCGGATCACCGTCCTGCAGCGCCTGCTGCGCGCGGGCCGAGAGACCGGTGCCCGTCCGCACCGGCGTGCCGGTCGCGCGCGTGCTCTCGTTTGTGCGAGGGGGCTGTGATGTGGTTTCCGCAGGAGCCGTGCGCACGGGGACCGACGATTCGGCGCTGCCCATCACCAGTTCCGGCAGGCTCGGTTCGCGCTCGGGCCTCGCCCGTTGACGGGGCCGCTCGCGCTCGAGCTCGCGCGATTGGGCGCTCGCGAGGCGTAGCGTGGTCTCGCTAGGTCTCGTCTCGGCGGGAGGCGCGGGCGTGGGCTCGCCGGTCTCTTGGGCCAGTCGCTCCTCGCCCGATGCGTCGCCACCCGGGAGGTTCACGATCACCAGCCAGCCCGCGGCCGCGAGCACCAGCAGCAACAACAGGAACACCCTCGGCGTGCGACGGACGGGGCGCTTCCGCGCCGGTCGGTAGCCGTAACGCGTCACGCGGGGCGATTGGGACGGCAAAGCCATGGGGCCTCCCTGCACAAACCAGACGGACATGCGGACCGCGCGGGCCGCCGCTCCGTCGCGACACCGCTCAACGGATGATAGATCGCCCATCGAGCAGGACTTCGTCCAGCATCCGATCGTGTTCCTCCGTCGGCACGCGCTCGACGCCCTGGCACGCGAATCCCACGCCGATCGTGCGGGCTGACGGGGAGAGCCGGGCCAGGAATCGGTCATAGAAGCCCGCCCCGCGTCCGAGCCGACCGCCGCGAGCATCGAACGCCACGCCCGGCACCACCACGCACCCGATCTCGTCGAACCCCGCCACCGGGCCCTCGATCGGCTCGCGGATCCCGTGACGGCGCACCTCCGTCACCAACGCGGGCGTCGCGATCTCGACGGGCACGATCATGCGCGCGTCCCAGTCCATCCGCGGCAGCGCGATACGCTGCCCTCGCTCCAGCAACTCGCCCACCAACGCGTCCACGCTCGGCTCCCGATCGTCGGCGAGATACAGCAACACCAAGCCACGCGCGCGAAGGTTCGGATGCGCCAGCAGCGTCTCACGTGTGCGGGCCGACGACGCCTCACGCTGCTCGGGCGTGAGCGCGCGCACCAGCGTCGTCATCGTCGCGCGGAGCGCACGCTTCGAACTCATCGCCGTACGCCTCCCGTGCTGCCCCGGCACAGCTCCCAGAACGAACGCTGGTCGATCGCGTTGCGCAGGACGGGATCGATCGAAGACGCGTCCCACGACTCCGCGCTCGGGATCGCCGCGAGCACCGGGACACCGGTCAGCCGCTTGAGCCACGCGGGGTTCGTCTGCATCGCGAGGTCCGTGCTGTGCGCGTCGAACCGGTTCAGCACGACGCCCGCGACGGTCAGGCCCGCGCGCCGCAGCGCCTCGATCGTGAGCCAGGTGTGGTTGAGCGTCCCGAGCGCCGCGTCCGCGACGACCACGCAGGGATACCCGATCGACCGAGCGAGATCGATCACGGTGATCGGTTTGCCGCGATCCATCTCGATCGGCACGAGCGCACCGCCGACGCCCTCGATCACGAGACGCGCGCACGATCCGTCGAGCAGTCGCAACGCGCGATCCACGCCGCTCCAATCGAGGTTGCCGTCGGCGGACAGCCACTCGACGGATTCGCCCTGCGTGGCGGCGTGCTCGATCGCGACGCTCGGCGCGACGGGCGGCACAAAGCGGATCGGGTTGATCACATCCAGCGGCGCGGGCTCGCCGGCACCGGTCACGAAGTCCGCCGCCGCCGCGAGCTGCTCGGCGTCCTCCGCGACCAGCGACCCGCGTTCGCGCCGGCAGCCGGTCGCAAGCGGCTTCATGACCCCGATCCGACGAGACTCGCCGTCCGCGTGCGCGCGCCGGCGCAGCTGGTCCGCGATCAGGCAACTCACCACGGTTTTCCCGATCTCCGTGCCGGTGCCGGTCACAAAGACGCCCGGCGTGCGCGGGCGGTGGATCTGCTCCAGCGTCATCGTCATGCCGCGATGGTACGTTGCCCTGGTGGACCCGCCGATCTTTCATGTCGTGCTGCACGAGCCGGAGATCCCGAACAACACGGGGAACATCGGTCGCACGTGCATCGCGACCGGATGCGCACTGCACCTGATCGAGCCGCTGGGTTTCGACACGTCGGAGAAGGCGCTCCGCCGCGCCGGGCTCGACTACTGGCCGCGTCTCGCGCCCAGCGCACACCGGGACTGGGACGCGTACGTGCGCGCGACGAGCGCCGGCTCGCCCACGCGCTGGCTCTTCACGACGCGCCCGACCGCGACGCCATCGCTGCCCGTGTGGGACGCGCCGCTCCGCGCGGGCGACCACCTCGTCTTCGGCAAAGAAACGGCGGGCCTGCCGACGGACCTGCTCGACGCGCACCCGACCACACAGGTGGTCTTTCCGATGGTGCCCGGCGAACGCTCACTCAATGTCGCGACGGCGGTGTGCGCCGCGATCTACGAAGGGCTGCGTCAGCTCGCGACGCGCGGCGAGATCGCCATCGACGCCGACGGGCGATTCACTCGCCCAGCAGTTCGTTGACGAGCGCGTCGGCGTCGTACACCACGTTCATCACTTCGAGCATGCCGCGCACATCGACGCTGACGGCGCGTCCGCGCTCGCCGGTATAGATCGCGTCCCAGACGAACGAGTACCGGTTGCCGTCGAAGATGAGCCCGACGCATTCGCCGTCCTTGTTGACGAGCGGGCTGCCCGAGTTGCCCCCGATGATGTCGTTCGTGGAGACGAGGTTGTAGGGGGTGTCGAGCGCGAGGCGGTTCTGCACGCGGAGCCACGCATCGTCGAGCCTGAACGGGGGCGTCGCGCCCTTGTCGCGCATCCGCCGATACATCCCGCTGATGTCGGTGAAGGGCTCGATCCACTCGCCTTCCTGATCGAAACCCTTGACGGTGCCCGTCGCCAGACGCAGCGAGAACGTCGCGTCCGGATACACCGAGTCGCCGAGCAGCTCGAAACGCGCGTCGGCGAGCTTCGCGTACGACTCTCGCTCCACGGCTTCGACCTCGTTCTCGTAGCGCTCGCGCACGTGCCGAGCGTGCTCGTCGATCAGCCGAGCGAAGCGGATCATCGGGTCGTCCGATCGGCGCACCGATTCCGATCCGGATTGCACGAGCTCCCTGCGGAACACGACATCGCCCAGGCGTGTGCCCGTGATAAGCTCGACCGCGCGATCGCGCGTCGACTTGCCGGCGAGCGCCCGCTGCACGAGCGGGTCGTCCCCGCCGTGGAGCTCGGCGAGGATCTGCAAGCCGCTGGTGAGGCGGTTGATCTCGAAGGCTCGGTAGATCGGTGCTTCGGAGAAGAGGGCGAGCTCGATGCGCGGGATGTTCGCGTCGGTGAACTCTTCGAGGCGCTGGCCGTTGGGCTTCTCGCGTTCCTCGACTAGGCGCACGGTGTTCATCGCGTGGGCGTACAGCGCCGACCGACCCATGCGGAACCATTCGAGAAACTGGTAGTGATCGTAGAACTCGCTCGCGGTCTCCTGCGCTGCGGCGATGTCGCGGAAGGGCGAGAGCGCGTCGTAGGCGGCGTCGAGGTCGCTGCCCGCGCCGTCCATGATGGCTTTGCGCAGCGCGGTCTCTTCACGGAGTTTCTTCGCGAAGATCCCCGGGTCCTGCAGCGCGGCCAGCTTGCCCCCGAGTCCCTTGCGCCCATTCTGGAAGCCGAGGAGCTGGCTCTTGGCGACGCGCGCGTTCTCGGTGTCGAGGCTGCTGAAGACGCGGAGCTCGACCTCACGCCGGTAGATAAACCGCATCCACGCGGGGTACGCGACGTCGCGTAGGAACGCGAGATGGTCCGACGTGAACAATCGCTGCGTGCGCCCGGGGTGCCCGACGACGAAGACCGGGTCGCCCTCGCTGGCGCCGCGCGCCGAGAAGGGCAGGAAGTGCTCGGGCGTGACGGGCTCGCCGTCTTCGTAGACGCGGAGGAACGTGACGTCGAGGCACCAGCGCGGGAACTCGAAGTTATCGACGTCGCCGCCGAACGACGCGGCGGTGTCTTCTGGGCAGAACACCAGGCGCACGTCGGTGTATCGCTTGTAGAGGTAGAGGTGATAGAGCCCGCCGCCGTAGAGCGTGACGACCTCCGGCGTGAGCCCGGTGCGCGCGCCGAACTCGTCCTGGATGCTCGCGATCTCGGCGCGGCGTGCGGCTTCCGCTTGCGCACTGTCCTCGTGGTTCGCGCCCGCGCCCTGCACGCGATCGGTGACGTCCACGATCCGCACGAGGTTCATGACCTCAAGGTCCGGTGTGCGCAGTTCCTCGTCGCGCGTCGCGGCGTAGAAACCGTTGGCGATCAGATCGCGCTCTGCGCTCGACAGCTTGCTGATCGTGTCGCGCGCGACATGGTGGTTGGTCATGATGAGCCCGTCGCGTGAGACGAACGAGCCGGACCCGCCCGAGCCCATGCGCACCGCCGACCGCATCAGGTGCGTGAACCACGCGTCGTCGGGGCGGAAGCCGTAGCGATCCTCGATCAGATCGACCGGCGGGTTGTTGAGCAGCCACATGCCTTCGTCGGCACGCGCGGGCGTTGCCGCGGCGAGCAGTGAGGCGGTTGCGGCGATCGCGCCGGCCAGCAGCGCACGGATCGGTTGGCGAGTGTTCATCAAAGGATCGTACCGCGCCGCTCCGGCGCGGTTGGTCAGCCCTCGATCGCTTCGAGATCGCTCGGCTCGTAGTGCGTCACGCGATCGATCGAGTTGTCCTCGTTCATGATGAGCACGGTCGGACGGTGCTCGGCGTACTCGGCGTCGTCCATCTGCGCCCAGTGCAGGATGATGAGCTTGTCGCCCGGCTCAACGAGGTGCGCCGCCGCCCCGTTCACCTCGATCTGCCTCTTGCCCGGCTCGCCGCGGAAGATGTACGTCTCGAAGCGAGCGCCGTTCCGGCAGTTGGCGATGAGCACCGCGTCGTTGACCCGCATGCCGGTCGCGCGGAGCAGGTCCTCATCGATCGTGATCGAGCCGACGTAGTCCGGGCGAGCCATCGTGGTGACGGCCATGTGGATCTTGCTGTGGAGGACTTTGCGAAGCATGGGGCGAGTCTAGGCGATGCGCGGCGCGTCGCCGCGAACTCACCGACGCACCGACGCGTGCAGCGTACCCGTCGCCTCGTTCCACACCCACCCGGCCTGGCGCGGGGAGATGGTCTCGCCTGTCACCTCGGGGTCATCGGTCACAAAGATCATCGTGTCGATCAGCTCGGGGCTCAGCGGGTTGTGCGGCGACGCCTCGATCTTCCCCATCTCGATGAGCTTCGCCCATCCGAGTTCGCGATCTTTGAACGGCGAGACACGGAAGCGGAGCTGGTACGCCGCGATCGCGTCGTTGAGCGTGCCCTCGAGGATCGGCAGGAGCCCTTCGCGCGGTTTCAGCCCGACGTCGAAACGCTCGTTCGCGAAGCCTGCGAGCAAGATCGTGTCGGTGTCGAGCGACCACACCCAGCCGAGGTGTTCCGGGTTGAAGTGGCGACCGTCGAATGCGCCCGTTTCGAAGGCCTCGATCCGCGTCGCGGAGTTCGCCGGCGAGAGCGGGTTCGCCGGCGCGTCACCCAGATACGCGCTACCGATCAGCGGCGTCCACTGTTCGAGCAGAATCTCCTCGCCAGAAGACCACGGCGTGCGCCCCGAGTGCTGCGCACGAAAGAGGTCGACCTGCGACTGCACCGCGCGCACGCGATGGAACGCCTCCACCACGACCTCATCGGGGATGTCGGCGTCGTGCACGTAGCTCCCAAGCGAGGCGCTTCCGAGTGCCCGCTGCGCCTTTGTTTTGCCCAGTTTGCGGAGCGAGTCCCGGATGCGGTCGGCCTGCTCCGCGGTGTCGTCAACGGGCGGAGGGTCGGCACGTCGTGCGGGCTTGCGGGGCGCGGCTTCGATCGTCTGTTCGATGGCACCGAGCGCGGGTTCGGGCGAGCGTTCGCCCCGGGCGATCGCCGCTTCGGTCGAGGTCGGCGGCATGGCGATGGCGGCCGCCAGCGCGATCAACAGCGCCGCCGCGACGACAAACGCCGAGATCACCGATTCCCTCGCCATACACGGCGTATCGGCAGACCGATCGGGTCAATCCATCGCGGTCAGGCATTCGCCATCACGTTGCTGGTCGGCAGCGGAAACGCGGCGCACAGGTCCCGAACGTCCTGGCGGACCTGCCGCGTCGCCGAGTCCTCGCCGCGGGCGACGAGCGTGCGGTCGATGAGCTCCGCGATGCGGGCCATCTCGGGCTCTTTCATGCCGCGCGTGGTCGTCGCGGGCGTGCCCAGACGCAGCCCGCTGGTCGTCTTGGGCGGGCGGGGGTCCTGCGGCACGCCGTTCTTGTTCGTGATGATCCCCGCTCGCTCGAGCCACACCTCCGCGTCGGCGCCGGTGAGCTCGGCATCGCGCGCGCGGAGATCCACGAGCATGAGGTGGTTATCGGTGCCGCCGCTGGTGATGCGGTAGCCGTGACCCTGCAGCGCATTCGCGAGCGCACGGGCGTTGGCCACGACCTGCTGCTGATAGGTCTTGAACTCGGGCTTGAGCGCCTCGCCGAAGGCGACGGCCTTTGCGAAGACGATGTGCATGAGCGGCCCGCCCTGCGTGCCGGGGAAGACGGCGCGGTTGAGCTTCTTCGCGAGATCCTCGTCGTTGGTGAGGATCAGCCCGCCGCGCGGACCGCGCAGCGTCTTGTGCGTGGTCGTCGTGACAACGTGGCAGTGGGGGAAGGGCGAGGGGTGCACACCCGCGGCCACGAGCCCCGCGATGTGCGCGATGTCGGCGTGCAGAATCGCGCCGACCTCGTCGGCGATCTCGCGAAACTTTGCAAAATCGATCACACGCGGGTACGCCGAGTACCCGCACATGATGAGCTTGGGCTTCGTTTCGAGGCACACCTTGCGGACGGCGTCGTAATCGATCTGCTCGAAGTCGCCGGCGTCTTCGTCGTAGTGCAGCGGGTAATGCACCGGGTTGAACCACTTGCCGCTCAGGTTGACCTTGAGCCCGTGCGAGAGGTGCCCGCCGTCGGCGAGCACCAGCGACGCGAACGTGTCGCCAGGCTGCAGCAGCGCCAGGAAGAGCGCCGCGTTGGCCTGCGCGCCGGAGTGCGGCTGCACGTTCGCGTACGCGCAGTTGAAGAGCTTCTTCGCCCGCTCCTGCGCGAGCGTCTCGACCTGATCGTGGAACTCGCACCCGCCGTAGTAGCGTGCGCCGGGGTAGCCCTCGGCGTACTTGTTGGTGAAGCACGTGCCCGCCGCGAGCATCGTGGGCAGCGACGCGTGGTTCTCGCTCGCGATGAGCTCGATGGTGGTTTCCTGGCGTTCTGCCTCGCGTGCGAGGATCGCCGCGGCGTCCGGGTCCGCCGACGCGAGGAGTTCGTGGATCGACTGAGAAATCGGGTCGCTCGCCATGCGCGTGCCTCCTGCGTACCAAACCGTTGAGTACAGCATAGAAGCGCGAAGCGACGCAGGCGGATCGGGGGTGATTACGGCTCCGGCGGCTGGACGTCAATCCGATGGTTCGTCCGGTGCGCGCGCGAGCCACACGTCGCGCAGGTCGATCCGCGATCGCACGCGCAGGGCCTGGTAGATCGACTTCACGTGCTCGTGGATCGTGTGATGGCTCCGCGAGAGCTCGCGCCCGATCTCCCGCTCGGACATCCCCTTCACCAGCAGGGGGGTGATGCGCTGCTGCATCGGGCTCAGGCGGTCGAGCAGCGATCGGCGATGGTCTCTCGGGATGACGTGCTCATCGCGCACCAGCGCCGCGAGAAACCGCACGAGGCTCGCGAACGAGGGCGACCCCTCGCGTGTGCAATATGCCGACAGGCGATCGCTCGCCGACATCGTGACCACGACCTCCTCGCCGTACTCGCCCTCGTGGCACGACCGGCCCGTCCGCGCGCTGGCCAGCGGCTCTTCCTGATCGTCCGAACGCCACTCGATGACGCCCGCGCCGTGCGGGCCGAACCAGGCGTCGAGCGCTCGCGTGAGCATCGCGTCGGGCCGGTCCCGCCGGTGCTCGTACGCGACTCGGAAGGCTTCGAGGTGTCTCTCTTCGAGATGGGGCACGGGTCGGATACGCGGCTCGCGTAGCGACACGGACACGAGCGGTGCTGTCATGCACGCAGTTTCGACCCGAACGCCGCTGGCGCGAGCGATATCTCGAGCGTTTCATCGGAATCTGGAGGCGATCCACGGATCTGTGTGTTGAGGGTGTCGTGTCGAACGAACGTGGGGTCAGCCGGCCTCGTTCGCCTCTTCAACACCCTGCGGCGCGCCGGGCTCGTCGAGTTCTTCCTCGATGACCTCGAGCGTCTCGACCACCTCGCCCATCATCAGACGATCATCCACATCGACCTTCACGCAGTTCACGATCAGGTCGGAGAGCGCTTGCGGGATGCGGGCGTTGTGCACGATCGGGGGGGTGGGCTTGTCGATCAACGAGTCGCTGATCGGCGTGCCGCTCGTGTCGCCCTCGCGCATCGCGGTGGGGATGTACCGACGCGTGAGGCACCAGTACATGGTTGCGCCGAGGTTGTAGACGTCGGTCGCCGGGAGGATTTCGCGAAGGTGCGCCTGCTCCGGCGCGATGAAGTTGGGCGTCCCCTGGATCCGCTCTTTGACCGTCCCCACGGGGCACGCCTGCCCAAGATCGATCACCTTGATCCCGCCCTGCCCATCGACCACGACGTTGTTGGGCTTCATGTCCGCGTGCACGAACCCCGCGGCGTGCATGTTCTCGAGCGCCTTGGCGACCTGCACGAAGGCGTGCAACGCCGCTTCGAACGTCTGCGGCGGGCTCTTCTCCATCGAGACCCCGTCCACGTACTCCATCACGAGGAACAACTCAGATACCGAGATCAGGCGACGCCGGACCTTGATGAGCTTCTCGATCGCCCGGATGTTCGGGTGCTTGACCTTCTGGGCGACCTCGTACTCGCGTTCGGCCTGGATCAGGAACCGCGAGTCCTTCTCGTCGCGCTTCTCAACGTGCTTGAGCGCCTTGATCTGCTTGGTCTTGGGGGCCTGGACGAGGTAGATGATCGACGCCGCACCGCGCCCGATCTCGCCCATGACCTTGAAGCCTGCGAGCGTGGTACCGGGCTTTGCGGGTTCGTAGTGACTCACCTGATCTCTCGGCCGACTTCGCTCGCGGCGGTCGGCCGCGCGTGTTCCCTGATCCGTTCCCGAGTCGCCCCGCAACGAACGCGCGGCGGTGCCGGCGTCCGGGCCGACCTCTTTCCGCTCATCGGCAAGCGAACGCCCGCGCGAGAGCCGGAACGGCAAGTATCGCGTGCCAAGCCTCAACGTGCAACGATGGGGGCAATACCGGCCCGAAAACCGGGTTCAGAACGCCGGCGCGAGCGCGTCGCGGAGACGGGTCTCCGAGAAGTACCGCCCCGGCCCCGAGGTCGGCGCGACCTCGCGGTGCAGCACCACATTGCTCGCCGGGATCCCGTGCTCTTCGCACAACGCCCGGATCAGGCTCACGAGGCTCCCGAACTGACGCTCGGTGAACCCGCGCCGCTCGCCGTCGCCGACGAGGCAGATCCCGATCCCGCGGCGGTTGTATCGCTCGGAGTCCGGGCCGGCGGTGTGCGCGCCGGGCTGTTGCAGGCTCCAGCGCGGCCCGACTTCGATGAGACCGTCGGTCTCGCCCTGCCCGTTCCCGATGACGAAGTGGTACCCGAGGCTCTCGAACCCGCGATCGCGGTGCTGCGCATCGATCGTGTTCGCCGAGCCCATCACGCTCCCCGAGTGGTGCACGACGATCCAGTCCCAGTCGTTGGCAACGGTCTCATCGACGCGGACGGCATCGGCGAGCGAGGCCTCTCCCGCACCCATCTCGACCTCCGCCAGCAGCATCGGGGCCGAGGCGTCGTCCGAGGCGCGATCGGGCTCGAGCGCCACGAGCGTACCGCCCACGAGGCTCATCGCGAGCAGCCAGCACGCCCACACCACGTGCGACCTGCGGATGCCGGAACTGGAGTCGTTGGAGGGCATGGGTCGGCCTTGCGAGCGGTTCCGGGCGGGCGGGGCACCGACGCCCCGCATCTATTGTGTGCTCAGGTCATCGGTCGTCAACGCGTAATCGCTTTGACATTGTATCGAACGCAACTTGATACCCCAAGACACACAACACCAACGTGTTCTTGGGCCTTGCGGTCTGGGCAGGCTGGTCAGCCTTTCGGGGCAAGTCGCCCACGCAGGTTAGGCTCGCGCCTGCCGAACTCGTCCTCGAGATACTGCGGCGCGTACTGGTTGCGAACACGGTCGTACCGATCAAACTGCGAACGCTCTTCCTCCGGGCTGAGCAGAGGCTTTCGGCAACCGCCAAGGCACGCGGCGATGAGCAAAAAAGCAAGCGGCCCTCGGATGTGCCGAAGACCGCGTACTCGGAGGAGGGAGAGAGACGTCCGACCGTGCATGCTGCGTTGCTGTGTCATCCGGTACGTCTCGTCTTTACGCCGTGTTCGCGCCGCGCCCACAACTTTCTCGTCGATCATCGGGCAGGTGCCCGAACACGACACGTTAGCCCCCGCTGACCGCCGGCATGGTCTCCAGCACTCGATCGATCAGCCCGTACTCCACCATTTCTTTGTCGTCGAGCCACTTGTTGCGATCGCAGTCGGCTTCGATCCGCTCCACGGACTGCCCGGTGGCGTCCGAATAAATCCGGTACAGACGATCGCGCAGGCGGATCATCTCGCGCGCCTCGATCTCGAGGTCTGTCGCCTGACCCTCCATGACCCCGCCGATCAGCGGCTGGTGCATGAGGTTCCGCGCGTTGTGCAGCGCGAAACGCTTGCCCTTGGCGCCGGCGCAGGAGATGACCGAGCCCATGCTCGCGGCCTGCCCGACGATGTAGGTCGCGACGTCGGGCTGCACGAACTGCATCGTGTCCACGATCGCGAGGCCCGCGGTCACCGAGCCGCCGGGCGAGTTCACGTACAAATGGATGTCGCTCTTGGGATCCTCGTTCGCGAGGAAGAGCAGCTGCGCAACGGCGAGGTTCGCCATCTCGTCGTGCACGCCGCCGGTCACAAAAACGATCCGGTCCTTGAGCAGGCGGCTGTAGATGTCGTACGCGCGTTCGCCGCGGCCCGACTGCTCGATCACCATGGGGACGAGGGTGCTCATGGAGGCTCCCGATGTGTTGCGGTGCTGGTGCTGGTTCATGATGCTCAGGAGGCCTGCTTGGCCTCGTCCATTTCGAGGATCTCATCGACGAGCCCGTACGCCTTCGCCTCGGCGGCGTCGAAGTACTTGTCGCGCTCGGAGTCGTCCTTTACCTGCTCGGGCGTCTGGCCCGTGTGCTTGGCCACGATCTCGTTGAGGCGCTGCTTGGCCTTGATGATCTGCTCCGCCTGGATCTTGATGTCCGCCGTCTGCCCGTAGACCCCGCCGTACGGCTGGTGGATCATCACCCGCGCGTGCGGGAGGATGTGGCGTTTGCCCTCTTCCCCGGCGGTGAGGAGGACGGCGGCACCGGAGTAGGCCCGACCGACGCAGTAGGTCGCGATCTTGCTCTTGATGAACCGCATGGTGTCGTAGATGGCGAGGGTGTCGTCCACCGCGCCGCCGGGAGAGTTGATGTAGAAGTTGATGTCCTGTCCGCCCTTCTGGTTCTCCAGATAGAGCATTTGCATGATGACGCGTGCGGCCGACGCCTGGTGGATCTCCCCGAAGAGGAAGACCACGCGATTCTCGAGCAGGAGCTCGTCGATGGTCATTTCGCGGGTGCGCTGATAGTTGATGCTCACGTCCGTGTTCTCCGCTTGGTCGCCCGAAAGCCGGGCGTTTCCGAGCCGAATCATAGGTGAAACGCCGGGCGGTGCGGTCCACGCACGCGCCGTTGCCCGTCCCGATCGGCGGCGGTAGCATCGGCACTTCGCGCCCGGCGTGTCCAGCGGGTTGTGCGAAACGCATCGGAGGCAACCGGTTGGCGACCGCCGTCATCTCTGACATCCACGGGAACGCCGCCGCCCTGCGCGCCGTCCTCGCCGATATCGACGCCAAGGGCGTCGAGCGCATCATCTGCCTCGGCGACATCGTCGGGTACGGGCCCGAGCCCCGCCAGTGCGTGGACCTCGTCGCAGAACGCTGCGAGTGGTCCCTGCTCGGGAACCACGACTTCGGGGTGCTCTACGAGCCCACAAACTTCAACCACCAGGCCGAATCCGCTGCCTACTGGACGCGCGATCGTTTCGAGAACGAGCCAGACGACACGTCGCGCGCGCGCCGCTACGCCTTCCTGAACCGCCTGCGCGTGCGCGTGGTCTTCAAGCCGGAGGGCACGCACGGCTCGATCCTCGCGGTCCACGGTTCCCCGCGACGCCCCATCAACGAGTACATCTTCCCCGACGACGTGATCAGCGCGGGCGACAAGATGTCGTCCATCTTCGACCTCGTCGACTGGATCGCGATCGTCGGGCACACGCACGTCCCGGGCGTGTTCACCAACGAGCCCGATTTCTACCCGCCCGACGAGATCGGCGCGGACCGCACCTACCGCTTCCAGCCTGACGAGAAGGCCGTGATCAACGTCGGCTCCGTCGGGCAGCCGCGCGACCTCGACCCGCGCGCCAGCTACGCCGTCCTGCACAAAGACCGCGTCGAGTTCCACCGCGTGGACTACGACATCGAGCACACGGCGAACCTCATCCGCGCCGAGGAGGCGCTGCACAACAACCTCGCCGACCGCCTCTTCGACGGGCGCTAGCGCCCGCGAGCCACCACGAGGAACACGCGCCCTATGCCCGCCGCCGAGCCCAACAAGCTGGTGCGAATCATCGTCCCGAGCGTCGTCGTCGCCCTCGCCGTGGGATTCGTCATCCTGCAGCGCGGCACGCCCGCGCAGCAGCAACAACAGCAGAACCCGCAGCAGGCGACGAGCGCCGCGCCGACCGACGTCGCGGACCCGCCCGCCGACGCCGAATCAACGGCGCCCGCGCAGCCCGCCGAAGCGCAAACCGCCGCCGAGCCGGACGCCCCCGCGGTCGAGCGCGCGCCGGAAACGCCGAGCGTCGCAGCGATGCCGCCCGAGCCCGCGGGCGTGGGATGGCGCGGGCGGCTCTTTGAGACCCCGCCAGCCGATCAGTGGCCTGTGCTCGGCGACCTCATCGAAGGGCAGGGGTACAAGAGCAGCATCACGCTCACGCCCTTCGGCGCGGGCATCGAGTCGATCGTCCTCGCCGACTACTACAACTCGATCAAACGCGAGCCCGGCGACCACTACGTGCTCCAGCGCCGCGCCGTGCAGACCGACGCCGCCACCGGGCAGAGCTTCTCGATTGCGCCGCTCGGGGTGCGCGCCCTGCGCGTCGGCGACCAGGTCATCAACCTCTACGCCGAGGCGGGGCAGACGTTCTGGGAGCTGGTCTCGAACGACGACTCATCCGCGACGTACCGCGCGACGATCGTGAACGCCGAAGACCAGCCCGTGCTGCGATGGACACGCACGTACACGCTCGAAGAGAACACCTTCGACATCAAGGTTGCGCAGCGGCTCGAGAACCTCACGGGCGCCGCGATGACCGTCCGCTCGGTGCAGTACGGTCCCGTCGATCTCGACGTCGCCGCCGCCGGCTACCGGCTGCCAAGCAACCGCGTGCGCTTCGGGTATATCGCACCGAACGACCCCAGCGGGCAGATCGTCCGCGCCGATGGCAAGCTCGCCTACCAGGGCAGCATCATCAAGCGTGTGCCCTTCAGCGGCACACCCGACCCGCTGTGGCCCGACGCCAACAAGTACGGGGGCGCGACGGACCTCGTCTGGGTCGCCCAGACCTCTCGCTACTTCGCCTGCGCGATCCACCCCGACTTCGATCCGCAGTCCGCCGCGCCCAACAAGCGGCTCGAACTCGGTGCGCTCATCTCGCCCGTGCTCCTCGGCAGGATCGATCAGGACACCGCCGACGCGCTCGCGATCGAGCTCACCAGCGAGCCGGTCGAGATCGAGCCCGGTTCGACCGCGGATCTGTCGTTCGGGGCCTACGCCGGCCCGCTCGGGCGCCAGGCGCTGCTCGGCGACGCGCGGGGCTCCACGCCCGACGACCCCAGCACGCCGCTCTACCGCAGTCTCGGGCTCCCGGACATGGTCGTCTACAACCTCGGCGGCATGTGCGCGTGGTGCACGTTCCAGTGGCTCGCGCACATCCTGCTGACCGTGCTGCTCTTCTTCCACGACTATGTCGTCTTCGACTGGGGCATCTCGATCATGCTGCTGGTCGTGGTCGTGCGCACGATCCTGCACCCGATCACCAAGAAGTCGCAGATCTCCGTGCAGCGCTTCGCGAAGGACATGCAGCGCATCGCGCCGAAGCAGAAGAAGATCCAGGAGAAGTACAAGGACGACCCGCAGCGCATGCAGCAGGAGATGATGAAGCTCATGCGCGAAGAGGGCGTCTCCTACGCCGGCGCGTTGGGCTGCCTGCCCATGTTCCTGCAGAGCCCCGTGTGGATCGCGCTCTACGCGATGCTCTACTTCTCGTTCGAGCTGCGTCACGAGCCGGCGTTCTACGGCGTGTTCCAAGCCGTCTCGAACGACGCCTGGCGTTTCCTCGCGGACCTTTCGTCGCCCGACAACCTCGTGTACTTCGGGCAGACGATCGTGAATATCCCGCTCATGGGCGAGATCCGTTCGATCAACATCCTGCCGCTGCTGCTCGGGTTCGTCTTCTTCGTGCACCAGAAGTACATGTCGCCGCCCCCCAGCGCGACCATGACCCCCGAAATGAAGCAGCAGCAGCGCATCATGAAGGTGATGCTCGTCGTGCTCTTCCCGGTCATGATGTACAACGCCCCGTCGGGTCTTGCGCTCTACTTCATCACCAACTCCATGCTCGGCATCCTCGAATCCCGCTGGATCCGCAAGCACGTGGACGACCTCGAAGCGCGCGGCGAGCTGCGCAAGCCCAAGCGACAGGGCCCCGGCAAGGTCCCCGCCAACCCCTTCGCGCCCAAGTCCAAACGCGTGACCAACGAAGCACCGCGCTTCAAGAAACGCGACTGACAACGTCGTGCGCACGGGCGACACCATCGCCGCGATCGCCTCGGCGCCGGGGCCTGCGCCCCTCGCGATCGTGCGACTCAGTGGACCAGACGTCACTCGGGTTCTCAAGACGTTTTGCGCCCACGTGCCCCGCGCGCGCGGCATCCACGACGTCCGCCTCCGCGTCAGCGAGGATCGCTCGCTCGAGATGCCGGCCCGATGCCTGCTCATGCCCGGGCCACGCTCGTACACCGGTGAAGACTGCTGCGAGTTCCAGGTCCCCGGCTCAGTCGTCGTCGCCGAGCGCACGCTCGCGTGCTGTGTGCAGCTCGACGGCGTGCGCCCAGCGGAAGCGGGGGAGTTCACCGCGCGTGCATACCTGCACGGCAAGCTCTCGCTCGACGAAGCGGAGGGCGTGCAAAGCGTGATCTCGGCGCGCGGCGAAGACGAACTCCGCGCCGCGCGTGCGGCGATCACCGGCGAGACCGGCGCGCGCGTGCGCACGCTGGTCGATCGTCTCGCACACGCGCTCGCGCTCGTCGAGGCCGGTATCGACTTCACGGATCAGGAAGATGTTGTCGCGATCGAGCCCGATGATCTGCGCGCACGTCTCACGTCGATCCGAGACGAACTTGCGTCGCTCGTCGGTACGAACCGGGAGCGAGCAACGGGCATGCCGCGGGTGGCGCTGGTCGGCCCACCGAATGCCGGGAAGTCCACGCTCTTCAACGCGCTGCTCGGGCGCGAGCGTGTCGCGGTGAGCGACGAGCCCGGCACCACGCGCGACGCGATCGTCGAGTCGATCGATCTCGAGGGCGTGCGCGCGGAACTCGTCGATCTCGCGGGGCTCGACGAAACGCTCGCCGAGCGCGGCGGCATCGACGCCGACGCGCAAGGGCGCGCGCGCGATGTCATCGAGTCGTGCGACCTCGTGCTGCACTGCGATCCTTCCGGCCATCACAAGCCGCCCATATTCGACGGCCCCGTCATCCGCGTGCGCACGAAGGCGGACCTCGTCTCCGCCGCGTCGCACAAGGGCGCGATCGGTGTGTGCGCACTCGACGGTTTCGGCGTGCGTTCGCTCATCGACGCGATCCGCGATGTGCTGGTCCGGCTCGATCGCGGCACGCGTGGCGAAGCCGGAGTGCTCGTCATCGCGCGCCATCGAACCGTGATGCGAGACGCGATCGAATCGCTCGACGATGCCCTGCGCGCGCACGGGCCGGAACTCCGCGCGAGCGCCATGCGCTCGGCCCTCGACGCGCTGGGTTCGATCACCGGCGACGTCACGCCCGACGACGTCATCGGGCGGATCTTCGCGTCGTTCTGCATCGGAAAGTGAGACTTCTTCTCTTCCTCGTGGAACGGGCATCTTGCCCGTTTTCTACCGCTTCTCTTCGTTCTTGAAGCGTGGGATGAGGAGACGGGCAGGATGCCCGTCCCACGAGACTGTGCAGAGATTCATGCCGATCGCTCCGCGCGCTTGATCGCGTCTTCCAGGAACAGGTCGAGGTAGCGCTCGACGAACGCATCGACGGAGCGGAGCGTGGAGCCGGCGTCCATCCCCCAGCAGACAGCCCACGGGCGCGTGAGCAGCACGTCCATCTGCACCGTCAGAACGTTGTCGATGGTGAAGGCGCTCTCGACCTTGTCGCTCAGGTACGCGGTGAGGGCGTTGACCCCCGGGCCGCCGATGGTGACGGTGGGGCGGTCGCGCAGCTCCTCGTTGTTGAGCCACCACAGGTCGCTGCAGACGAGCACGTCGATCGGTGCCGGACCTGCGACACGCTCGTCGAGCCACTGCAGCATGACGTCGCGCAGGCGGTACGCCATGGGGCGGTCGGACTGCTCGGCCCGCAGGTGCGCGCCGGTGACGATCAGGACCAGTCGTTCGGTGTCGATCATGCGGGGCGTGAGTGTAGAGTTTGCCAGCGATCGGAGGTGCGCGATGCTCAGAACGGTGACGCTGCTGGTGGTCGGGCTGCTGTCCGCGATGGCGAACGGGGAGGATGTCGAGAAGCCCACGCAGATGTTCGGCGTGCACGAACGCACCATCTTCGAGGTCGGTGGCGAGAAGCTCGTCGCGCCGGCGTATGTGTCAGTCGATATGGCCGGCACGATCCGTGTCTGGAGTATGTTTAATGGTGACTGGTGGAATGTCTCACGCACCGGTGAGCTCAAAGACAGCGGGAGCGGGCTTCGATCGCCGATCGAGTCCGTGGACCTCCGGCAATTGCAAGCGCAGGCGCCCGATCTGCGATCGTTCGGAGGCTTTGCGAGCGATCACGCGAAGGTATTGAGTCGGTGGGTCTCAGATCCGGACTCACATGCGGTCCATTACTTTCCGTGGGGTCGCGAACGGGTCCGATTCGGAGGGATGGGGTCGTTCCCCGGGGCGCTGCACACGCCGCGTGGTCTCGATTACCTCGGCGATGCGAGTCACGGTCGAGTCTTTGTTGCGGACTCGCGGAACCACCGCATCTGTGAGTTCGATGCGTTCACTGGCGAGTTCATCGGCATGTGGGGCGGGCACGCGATCCGTCCGCTCGAGCACCACGGCAAACTCGAGACGCCCTATGACATCGCGATTGCACCGGACGGTTCGTTCGCCGTGGTGTGCGAGCCGTGGGAGGACCGGATCCAGATCTTCCGCCCGCTCGCCGATGGCGAAGAGCCGCCCAGCATGGGGGCGGTGACGCAGCGCGGGCAAGAACTCGCGGCGGGCGGTTCGACGACGCACTTCGGGCCGCGCATCGACGCGGGGCGTGACACGCTCATCGTGTGGGACCCCGACACGCAGCGCGTGAGCGTGATGGACACGCGCGGCGAGGCGCCCGTCGCGGTCACGCGTTTCGGCGGGCACGCGGCGAAAGACCTGGGCGACATCAAGGCCGGGCGGTTCCTGCGGATCGTGGACGTGGCGTACGACGACGAGCGCGACGAGGTGTGGGTGCTCGACGGCGGGACGAACCGCCTGAGCCGATGGCGCCTCGAACGCGATCGCGACGGCGAGAAGAAGTTCGACCCGTTTATGGCGAAGCTGGTGGAGTCGATGGACGTTCCCGGTCTGCTTCGATCGCTCGATCTGAGCATGTTCGATCTGGATTGGGACCTTGAGAGTGTGGAAGGACGCGCAATCGTGATCGATGGGGGAGAGGCCTCACTCGCGGTTGGCGGAACCGAGCGCGTGTACACGTTGACGTGGGGTATCGAGACACGAAAGGTGTACCGGCATGGCGGTGCCAACGTGCCACCCGAGGCGGCGTACGACTTCGACCGCTTTGGAGGAGTCGGAGCTCCTTCCATGAGTGATGGATATGTCGCGCTTCTCAGAACACCGTCTGCCGAGATCATCTCGGTCAGGACACGATTTGGCCTGCATCATGTTTCGCGACAGAAACTCAAGGATGAAGCAAGCTCGGTGGACATCGGCAAGATGGGCATGGGCGCCGGCGAGTTCCGATATCCCATGGGCGTCGCGGCGACCGATCGCGGGACGTTCTACGTCGTGGACTTCGCCAACCACCGCATCCAGGAGCTCGACCTCGAGGGCAACATGGTCAGCGTCTTCGGCAACCGGTTCTTTGTCGCCCCGGCGCTGGATGATCGACGCGAGGCGAACCGCAACGAGGACTGAGCCGTAGGATCAAACGTGGGGATCCGAACAATCCATCTCGGTCTGTGCGCACTTCTGGCGGTGGTCAGCGGGTGCGATCGCGCGGATCCGGAGGCTCGGCTGGTAAGCGCGTCCTCGCTCTCGCTCGCGGACGGGATGTGCGAGATCCCCGAGGTCGCGGTCGCCGCGACCAGCGGGTCGGCGACCACGCTCGCGACCAACATCAGCGTGACGTACGAGGTCATCGCGGGCGAGGCGCGATCGGGTGTGGTGTTCGATGCGCGCTTCGCGCTGCGCGATGCTGAGGGCAACGTGCTGGGTGCGGAAGACGTGTCGTTCGACTTCGACGCGGCGATGCCGCAGCACGATCACGGGATGAACAGCAAACCGGTGATCGAAGTGTCGGCGGACGGCGGGTCGTGGCTCGTGCGCGACGTGCTGCTGCACATGCCGGGCACGTGGGCGTGGTACGCGGATGTGACGCGTGGCGTGCGCACGGAGCGCGCGACGTTCGTCGTGGACGTGCCGTGAGAGCGGCGTTTGCGCTGCTGTTTGTTGGTGTGATCGGTGTTGGCGTGTGGTTCGGTGTGTCGCGTGCGCGGTACACGCCGGATCCCGTCGATCTCTCGACGATCATGCTCGATTGGACGACGGAAGAGGTCGCGATGATGCGCGCGCACACACCGCTGGGCGAGGCGCCGATCGACGAGACGAACCGCTGGTCGGGCGACGAGGCGGCGGCGGCCTTCGGGCACGCGCTCTTCTTCTCGCCGGAACTCTCGGGCAATGGCGAGGTGTCGTGCGTGTCGTGCCACACGCCGAGCATGGGGTTTGGTGACGGTCGCGCGCAGGCGCGCGGCATCGGTGAGCAGTCTCGTCATTCGCAGTCGCTGTGGAACGTGGCGCACCAGCGTTGGTTCACGTGGGACGGGCGAGAGAACACGCTGTGGGGGCATTCGGTGAACCCGATCGAGGATCCGCGCGAGATGGGCTCGTCGCGCGCGCACGTCGCGGCGTTGATGCGTGATGATCCGCCGTGGCGAGCTCGGTATGTCGCGGTCTTTGGTGAGCCGACGAGCGATGACACCGAGGTCTTCGTCAATCTCGGCAAGGCGATGGCGGCGTACCAGGAGCGGCTCGTCTCGCGCCGTTCACCCTTTGATGTGTTCGTCGAGGGGTTGATCGAAGCGGACGCTGAGAAGATCAGCGCGTTGTCGCTTGAGGCGCAGCGCGGCTTGCGGACGTTCCTGACGGTGGGGACGTGCGTCTCGTGTCATAGCGGTCCCAACTTCAGCGACGGGGCGTTCCACTCGGTGCGGATGGCGCCGCTGGAGGGCGGCGTGCCGACGGACGCGGGTCGGCACGCGGGGCTCGGGTCGCTCGCGCGGAGCGAGTTCACGGCGGCGGGCCCGTGGAGCGATGCGCCGGAGGGCGTGCGCGCGCGGCTGGAGCGTCGGCAGGTTCGGACGGAGGAATCGTGGGGGGCGTTCCGCACGCCGAGCCTGCGGAACGTGGCGCTGTCTGCTCCCTACATGCATCAGGGGCAAAAACTGGCGCTGCGCGACGTGGTTCGGCATTACTCGGCGTTCGAAGGGGCGCTCGCACCGGGTCATCACGCGAATGACGATCCGCTGCTCGTGCCGATGGAGTTGCGCGAGACGCAGATCGATGAAGTGGTTGCGTTTCTGGAGTCGCTGACGGACGAAGGTTCGGCGGATGCTCGGTGGTTCTCGGACCCGACCGAATCTGGCGAAGCGCGTTGAGGGCGTGGATCGCGTGGTGGTGCGGTTGTAGGGTGAAGTGCTGGTCGGGCCTCGCGTGGCGCGTGGTCGTCGTGGAATCGATGTGAGGTGACGCATGAGTCGTGTGCTCGGCGCGGTGATGGTTGGGATCGGTCTGTTCGCGAGCGCTTCGGTCGCGTGGGCGCACTCGGACGATCCGAAGGCGCTGCACCGCATCGGCCCCTATGAGGGCGATGGCTGGAAGCGTGGCGCGGCACTGGTCAACGGGCTCGGCGTGGCACAACGCGGCGGGCTCGGATTCCCGGCGCAGAACGTCGTGCTCCGCTCGTGGCTTACCATTCCAGAACTCAACGCGCCGGCGGGCTCGGAGGGCGCGGACTGCTGGGGCTGGACGTCGCCCGGCGGCAAAGAGATCGCCATCATGACGATGACGACTTCGACCGCCTTCGTGGACGTCACCGATCCGGACAACCCGGTCGTGCTCGGCACGTTCGGCGGGCCGACGAGCCTCTGGCGCGACGCGAAGGTCTTCCAGGACCGCTGCTACGTCGTCACCGAGGGCGGCGGGGGGCTGCAGGTGTTCGATCTCTCGGGCATCGACGACCCGACGCCCACGATCGCCGAGCTCGGCTCGCTCAGCGACGTCGGCACCGGCGCGACGCACAACGTCGTGATCAATGAAGACAGCGGGTACCTGTACCGCACGGGCGGCGCCGACAACGGGCTGCGGATCTATTCGCTCACGCAGAACCCGGACGGACCGGTCTTCGTCGGGCAGTGGCAGGATCGCTACGTGCACGACGCGCAGGTCGTGTCGTACACCGAGGGTCCCTTCGCCGGCCGCGAGATCGCCTTCTGCTGCACGGGCTTCAACGGCGGGAGTGTGGAGACGGGCTTCGAGATCCTCGACGTCACCGACAAGAACAACATCTTTCAGCTCGATCGGCTGGTCTACCCGCAGGGCGCGTACTCGCACCAGGTGTGGATCAGCGCGGACAAGCGCTTCGCGTACCTGAACGACGAGCTCGACGAGAACGGGCTGACCGAGTCCACCACGATTGTCTTCGACATCAGCGATCTGACGGATATCAGCGTCGTGAACCGCGCGACGATCAACTCCAACGCGATCACGCACAACAACTACGTGCACGAGCGTCTGCTCTTTGCCGCCAACTACCAGGCGGGGCTGCGTGTGTTTGATCTGGCGGACCAGGCGAACCCGGTGGAGGTCGCGTTCTTCGACACGTTCCCGTCGGGCGACGCGGCGACGTTCAACAGTTTGTGGAGCGTGTATCCGTACTTCGGAAGCGGCACCGTCATCGGCAGCGATATCGAGGGCGGTCTCTTCGTCTGGTCGCTCGAGAACATCACGCCGCTGGTGATCGATGTGCTCGCGGATTCGGGCGATCTGCTCGACGGCGGGCGCTCGTTCGAGTTGGGTGTGAGCGGACGCTTCGGCGCGGAGGTCGATCCGTCGAGCGTGACGCTGAACTTCCGTTCGACGCCGGTGGGCGGGACGCCGGGTGCCTTCACGGGCGTTGCGGCGAGCCCGAGCGCGGTGGCCGGTGTTCTGGACGCGACGATCCCGCAGCAGCCTTGCGGGACGACGGTGGAGTGGTTCTTCACCGCGGCAACGCCTGGCGGCGAACTCGCCGAGCTCCCGGTCGGCGCCGACGGCGGGAACGGCACGCTCTTCAGCGAGACCCTCTTCATCACGGACACGACGTTTGCGGACGACGCGGAGTCGGATACGGGCTGGATCGTCGGCGCGCCGAGCGACACGGCGACAACGGGCGTGTGGGTGCGCGTCGATCCGAACGGGACGAACGCGCAGCCGGAGGACGACGCCTCCGATCCGAGCACGCGGTGCTGGATCACCGGGCAGGGCACGCCCGGTGCCTCGCAGGGCGAGAACGACGTGGACGACGGGGTTACGACGCTGACCTCTCCGCAGCTGGACGCGACGGCGCGTGACGGCGACGCCACCCTCAGCTTGGCGGTGTGGTACTCCAACAGCACGGGCAACGCACCGAACGAAGATTCGATGCCGATCTCGATCTCGAACGACAACGGCAACACCTGGACGACGCTCGAAGTCATCACCTCGACCAACGGGATGTGGGAGACCAAGCGGTACGCGATCGCGGACTTCGTGACGCCGACCGATGAGATCCGAGTGCGCTTCGAAGCGAGCGATCTGTTCAACGGATCGATCGTCGAGGCCGGCGTGGACGACCTGACGATCGAGTTCGAGACGTGCCCGGCAATCGTCGATTGCCCGAGCGATGCCAACGGCGACGGAGTGACGACCACCGGCGACATCACCTTTGTGGTTTCGAACCTCGGCGCGGGTTCGCCCGGGGCGAGCGGCACGCCCGGCGACGTCAACGGCGACGGGGTCACCACGACCGGCGACATCACCTTCGTCGTCTCCAACCTCGGGACACAGTGCCCGTCGTGAGGCGTCTAGAGTCCGCCGATGGATGATCGTGCGGAAACGAGTTCGACCCAGCGCGTGCGATTGAAAATCGACGGCATGCACTGCGCCGGCTGCGTCGCGTCGATCGAACGCGCGCTGCACGGGGTGCAGGGCGTCGAATCCGTCGCGGTCGATCTGCTCGGTGGGGCGGCGTCAATCGCTGGTGAGCGGTTGCACGGCGAGTCGCTGATCAAGGCCGTCGCGTCGCGCGGGTTCGAGGCGCGACAGGACACCAGCCGCGCATCGCTCAAGCGCGCGCGGACGGAGCTCGAAGACACGCAGCGCGCGAACAGCGACCGCTGGCGACGCCGGTTCCTCATCGCGCTGAGCGGGTGGATCCCGCTGGCGTTTATCCACTGGGCGGGCCCGACCGTCGGCATCGCGCACGAGTCGATCCGCAGCCCGGCGAGCGTTTGGTTGTGGGTGGTGCTCGCGATTTCCACCGCGGTGCAGATCGCCGCCGGCTCGGGGTTCTACGCCTCGGCGTGGCGCGCCCTGCGCGCGCGCAGCGCGAACATGGACACGCTCATCGCGCTGGGCTCAACGGCGGCGTACACGCTGTCGGTCGTCACGCTCGCGCTGGAAGCGAGCGACCTCCCGGTGCGCGCACCGCTGTACTTCGGGGAGGCCGCCGGGCTGCTGACGCTCGTGTCGCTCGGGCACTGGCTCGAGGCGCGCACGACGGCATCGGCTTCGTCATCCGTGCGCGAGCTGCTCGCGATGCAGCCCGACACCGTCACACGCCTGGAGCACGACTCGGCGTCGAACGGGGAGGTGGTCGATCCCGCGGAGATCAAGCCGGGCGACCTGATGCTCGTTCGGGCGGGCGAGCGCGTCGCGGTCGATGGCGAGATCGTGCGCGGCGAGTCGGTCTTTGACGAGTCGGTGGTGACGGGCGAGTCTCGCCCGGTGGAGCGCGGCGTGGGCGGCAACGCCATCGCCGGCGCCGTGAACGCGGGCTCGAGCGTCGTCGTGCGCGCGACAACGGACGGGGTGCACACGACGCTCGCGCGCATCGCGGAGATGGTGCGCGACGCGCAGTCGAGCAAGACGAACATCCAGCGCGTCGCGGACCGGGTCTCGGGCCTGTTCGTGCCGGCGGTGCTCGTGATTTCGCTGGGGACGCTGGTCGCGTGGCTGATTGTCGGGCACGAAGCCGGCGCGGTCGGGGCCGTGGTCAACGCGATGACGGTGCTGATCATCTCGTGCCCGTGCGCACTGGGGCTGGCGACGCCGGTCGCGGTGATGGCGGCGACGGGGGCGGCGAGCAGGAAGGGCATCCTGCTCCGCTCCGGTGCCGCGCTCGAGCGACTCTCGCGCGTGCGCACGGTCTTTTTCGACAAGACCGGCACGCTGACCCGCGGCGAGCCAACGCTCGTGAACGCCGACGATGTGCGCGAGGCGCTCCCCATCGCGGCGGCGCTGGCGATGCACAGCACGCACCCGCTGTCGCGCGCGATCGTCACCGCGGCGGGAGCCGACCACGCGCACGCGGACGAGGCGCACGAGACGCGCGGCGTGGGCGTCGAGGGTTTGGTACGGGGCGAGCGGGCGGCGCTGCTCAGCCCGAAGGCCGCGCGAGTGCGCGGTCTCTCGGTGGAAGACGACGATGCGCGCACGAGTGTGGTGCTGACCCGAGCGGATCGCGAGCCGGCGGTGCTCCTGTTCGAGGACGCGGTCCGCGAAGACGCGGAGAGCGCGCTCGCCCTGCTCGCGACGCGAGGGTTCGAGGTCGGGGTGCTGACGGGTGACGGCCCGGGCCCGTCGCGCGTGCTGGCCGAACGCCTGGGGCTCGACGACTCGGTCATCAAGCATTCGATGACGCCCGAATCGAAGCGCGCGCACATCGATTCCGCCGCCGAGCGCGGCGTGCTCATGGTCGGCGACGGTATCAACGATGCGCCGGCGATGGCGCACACAACGGCGCGGGGCGGCGTCTCCGCGGCGATCAACACCGGCGCGGATGTTTCGATCGAAGCGGCGGACGTCGTGGTGCCCGGAAGCGACCTGTCGAGCGTGCCGAGGCTGCTGCGCATCGGCTCGCGCTCGATGACCGTCATCAAGCAGAACCTGGTCTTCGCGTTCGTCTACAACGTGCTCGCGATCCCGGCGGCGGCGCTCGGGCTGCTCGGGATGCACGGCCCGCTCATCGGTGCCGCGGCGATGGCGCTCAGCGATCTGTGCGTCGTGGGCAACGCGCTGCGCCTGAAGCGCGAGCTCGAGCGATCCTGAGATTGTTCGAATATCGCCGTGCGCGCAGGTGTTCGTCGGTCGCTGCGGCCGCGGCGTGAACCAACCGAACACACGACTGCACGAACACCGACCCGGAGACCGCCATGTTTCGCCGACTGATCGCCGCCATCGCGTTACTGAGCCTGACCGCCTTGCCCGCCCACGCCGGGCCCGTGATCCCTGATGACGTCTCGGTCACGCACTCGGGCGGGCTGTGGGTCAAGGGCAAGAACGAGATCAACGGGCACTACTTCATCAGTGAACGCGACGGTGCGCGCACCATCACGCTCGGCAGTGACTTCGCCACCAAGTCGGCGCCGGATCTCAAGATCATCCTCTCGCCGACCGCGCCGGACAGACTCAGCAAGCGCAATGTGCTCAAGGGCGGCGTTGTGCTCGGGTTGCTTGCGAGCGCGACGGGCGAGCAGTCGTTCGACATCCCGAGCGATGTGGACCTGTCGGAGTTCCGTTCGGTCGCGATCCACTGCGAGCAGTACAACGTCTTCTGGGGCGCGGTGCCGCTCAACGAAGGGCGTGTTGTCTACGCCGGCTCGCAGTGGACAAAAAAGAGCAACAGCGTGACGGGTGCGTACGAGATCGCCCGCCTGCCCGACGGCTCGCACGTCCTCCGCACCTCCCACGACTTCAAGACCCGGTCGGCGCCCGATCTGAAGTGGGTGCTGAGCAACCATTCGCCGCGCGAGGCCAAGAGCGGCAACGCGCTGAGCAACGGCCGGGTCGTCCGCCCGCTCGATTCGGCGAAGGGCGCGCAGGAAGCCGCGATCCCCGCGTCGGTCGATCCGGGCTCGTACCAGACGCTGCTGATCCACTGCGAGCAGTTCACGAAGCTGTGGGCGGCGGCGCCGCTTGAGGCTGTGTGACCACGGGTGATGGAGTGCGTGGCAGAACGAATCCAGCGCGGGCTCCGGTCGATGATCGGGGCCCGTTCGCTTTTTGTCAGATGGTGCATCGGCGGACGGAAAATCGCCGAAACGACTCGGCGGCAGGCAATGGGGCGAGCGGGTGTGCGTTGAGCGCGTGCCGGGCTCCGAACCCGCGAGGAGAACGCATGCGCCGTCGAAGCAGATCCGGGTTCACGCTGATCGAACTGCTCGTTGTCATCGCGATCATCGCGGTGCTGCTGGGCATCCTGCTGCCGGCGTTGAGCTACGCCCGGAACACCGGCAAGACGACCGCGTGCAAGGCGAACCTGCGCGGGATCGGGCAGGGCTTCGAGATGTTCAAGGGCGAGAACAACGACAAGTACCCCGTTGCCCGCTACGCGACGGATCCGTGGCTGAGCCAGTCGGACGCGCCCTCGCTTCCCGAGGCGCTCAAGGATCACTTCCCGCAGGACTCGCCGGCGTGGGAGTGCCCCGGCGACCCGGTCGTTGCGAGTACGGAATACCAGTGCGACGGGCAGACCTGCCGGGCCGGGTGTTCGTACACCTATGTGGCGGTGAACCTGGGCGGTTCGACGTTCACGGAATCGTTCTTCGCGAGGCGTCTTGAGTGGCAGCCGGCGGAGACGCCGCTGGTGCAGGATTACGACGGCGGGGCGTTCGAGATCAAGCCGGAGTTCGGGGGCGGGACGGTGGTCGCGCCGTTCTTCCACGAGCGTCGGAACGTGTTGTTTGCGGATGGGCACGTCGCGGACGCGACGGGCATCGGATCAGGAGGCTGAGGCATGCCGGCGAGATACGACCTTGACGCGGCGATGGAGCACGCGCGGCGACCGATCGACGCGGGGTGGTCCAGGAAGCAGCGGATGTTTGTCGGGGTGACGTGCGCCGTGGTCGCGGTCGGCGCGGCCAGCGCGGGCGGGTGGTTCTGGTGGAGCAATCGACCTGTGTCGATGCCGACCAGCGCGTACGAGGCGATCGAGGTCATGAACTCGCCTCGCTACGAGAGCCTGAGCCAAGACCGCAAACTGGCCTACACGGCGGAGGCGATGCGTCTCTTCCGCGAGATGCCGCCCGAAGACCGCGAGCAGTTCCGCGGCGACGAGCAGGCCCGCGAGGCCTTCCGCGAAACGATGATGCAGCAGATGGACGAGGGCGTCCGAACGTGGGCGCGAACCGGTCAGATGGACTGGTCGATGTTCCGTCCGCCGCGCGGTGAACGCCCGCGGGGCGAGCGGCGCGAACGCCCCGAGGGGGAGCGCCCGAGCGCCGCCGATCGGCGCGAGCGCTTCAGCAACATGCTCTCCGAGCGATTCTCCTCAGGCAACGCCCAGATGAACGGGCTGCACGGGGAGTTCTGGAACTCGATGCGCGGCGGAGGGGGCGGTCGTCGCGGCGGCGGCGGACGCTAAGCCTCCCGACCAACGCTTAACTTCTTCTCACGACAACCGCCCGGGCATGTGCCCGGGCGGTGTTGCGGTCGTGATTTCTCTGACCCGATGCGGGTCGTTTCGGCGCGGCTCAGGCGCGGCGACGACGCGTCGCGGCGAGGCCCGCCAGCGCGACGAGACTCGCGGCGCCGGGGGTCGGGACATTCTGGTAGAGGATGTCGCTGAGCGCGGCGAACTCGGTGCTCTGGATAGGCTCGGTCAGCGTGATCGTGACGGTGTTGAAGGGCACGCTGCTGGTGAAGCCGAAGAACTCGAAGCTGGGGGCGGGGACGAAGGACTCGACGTCGAAGGACGCGATGCCGTTCTCCACGGTGAGCCCGTTGCTGACGAAAGAGTTCAGCCAGATGCCGCCGAAGCCGTTGAGGTCCTGATCGAAGACGAACGAGAGCTTGGAGAGCCCGTTCTCGTCGAGGGTGAAGGTGAGGTTGGTGGCGGAGTTGATGCCGGCATCGCCGTTGTCGGTGCCTTCGAGCTGGATGTCGTAGCCGTTGAAGCCGGTGTTGACGCCGAGGTTGAGGTCAACTTCGCCGTAGGCGCTGAAGTCGTCGGCGACGATGCCGGTGTTGCCGAGGGCGGCTTCCCAGGCGGCCTGGTCGGTGAAGGGGTCCACAACGCCGGCGGTGGCGGCGCAGGACAGCGAAGCGGCGAAGATCGCCGCGGCGGCGGTTTCGAAACGCATGATTCGGTTCCTCCCGAGTGATGCGGGCGCGGTTCCCGGCCGCGACCGACGTGTTTCCCGATCTGCCCACGCTCGGTGCGCAGGCACTCCCTATAAAGAATGATGCCTCATCGTTGGAGCATTGCAACGGGATTCACGTGATCTTCATGAACACCGGTCGAGTTCAGCCCAGCTTCATGGTCATGAGGAACTCGGCATTGGACTTGGTCTTGCCGATGCGGCTCTTGATGAGCTCCATCGCCTCGACCACGTTCATGTCGCTGAGCACCTTGCGGAGGCGGTAGACGAGCTCGAGTTCCTTGGGGTCGAGCAGGAGTTCCTCGCGTCGCGTGCCGGAGGCGGCGACGTCGATCGCGGGATAGACGCGCTTCTCGACGAGGCGGCGGTCGAGGTGGAGTTCGCTGTTGCCGGTGCCCTTGAACTCTTCGAAGATGACTTCGTCGGCCTTGGAGCCGGTATCGACGAGGGCCGTGCCGAGGATGGTGAGGGATCCGCCGTCCTCGATGGCGCGTGCGGAGCCGAAGAACTTCTTGGGCCGGGTGAGGGCGTTGGAGTCGATGCCGCCGGTCATGATCTTGCCGGAGTGGGGCTGGGCGGCGTTGTAGGCGCGGGCGAGCCTGGTGATGGAGTCGAGCAGGATGACGCAGTGCTCGCCGAACTCGACGTACCGCCGGGCCTTCTCGATGACCATCTCGGCGACTTGGACGTGGCGAGACGAGTCCTCGTCGAAGGTCGAGGCGATGACCTCGACGTCGTCGGCGGTGTTGCGTTTGAAGTCGGTGACCTCTTCCGGGCGCTCGTCGATCAACAGCACGAGGATCTTGACGTCCGGGTAGTTCTTGCTGATCGCGCGGGTGATCTGCTGGAGCAGGACGGTCTTGCCGGTGCGCGGCGGGGCGACGATGAGCGCACGCTGCCCGCGACCGATCGGCGCGACGAGGTCCATGATGCGCATCTCGACGCGGTCGGGCTCGGTCTCGAGCACGAAGCGCTCGTTGGGGTGGAGCGGCGTCATGTCCTCGAAGCGGGGGAGGTGCTTGGCGGCTTCGGGGTCCTTGCCGTTGATCTCGTCCACACGCAGCAGCGCGAAGAACTTCTCGCCCTCTTTGGGCTGGCGGATGGCGCCGCGAACGTTCATGCCCATCTTGAGGTTCAGCCGCCGGATGAGCGACGGGGCGACGTAGATGTCTTCGGGAGAGGCGAGGTAGGAGGCTTCGGGGCTGCGGAGGAAGCCGAAGCCCTCGGCCATGATCTGGAGTGTGCCCTCGCCGAACATGATGCTCGCGGAGTCGGAGCGCTTCTTGAGGATCTCGAAGATGAGGTCCTGGCGCCCGATCTTGTTGACGTCTTCGAGGCCCTCTTCCTCGGCGAACTCGTACAGCTTCTGGATGGGCAGGCGTTGCAGCGCGGTGATGTCGAGCGCGTTCTTGCTCGCGGCTTCGAGCTCTTTCTTGGAGAGCCCTTCGAGTTCGGCGAGCTCACGCTCGAGGTCGTCTTCCTTGGGGAGCACAGCGGGTGAAATCCCCGAGTTCCCGCGCATCTGGCCGCCCTGCTGGTGGCCCTGCTGCTGACCCGGGCGCTTCTTCTTTTTCTTCTTGCGACGGTTCTGGCCCTGCCCGTGCTGGCCTTGCTGGTGATGCGGGTTGCCCTGCTGTTGGTTGTGCTGCTGGTGTCCGCCGCCGCCCTGCTGGCCGGACTGTTGGTTCGATTGCGACTGCGACTGGGACTCCTGCTTCGGCGCAGAAGGCGCCGGCTCCTTCTTGGAAGATTCGCTCTTACCCTCCGCGGCGGGCTTGCTTGCCGGCTTGTCTTCGCTGGAGGCCGTGCGGCGCGACCGCTTCTTGCGGGTCGTGGGCTTGGGGCTGCTCTCGGCGTCTTTGGATGGAGTTGTCGTCTCGTCGCTCATCGGATGTCCTTGCGTTCACGCCGAGGGATGGATGCGTGGGGTGATGCACGCCGCCGAACATGCAGGGCCCTCGCGAGCGGAGGGAGGCGAATGGCATCGGGGAAGGGGTCGGCCGGATCGGTTCAGGCGGTCGGTTCCGCGGACACACCGGCTTCCTGCATGAGTATAGCGGCGACTTCGCCGACCGCGTCGCGGAAGGCGGATTCATCGCCCTCGTTCTCCAGAACGAAGCGGGATCGGGCTTTTTTCTCTTCAGGAGAGAGCTGGCGTGACTCGCGTCGGTCGAGTTCGCCCTCGCTCCAGCCGCGCGTACGTTCGAGACGTGCGAGACGGGTTTCTCGCGAGGCGTGCACGAAGAGGACGGCGTCGCACTCGTTGTCCGCCTCGGACTCGAAGAGCAGCGGGGCGTCGAGCACGACGCCCGGGGCGTTGACGTCCCGCGCGCGCTGGCGCGCGTCTTCGGCGGAGCACCAGACGAGGGGGTGGATGAACTTCTCGAGACGTGTGAGCTGGGCGCGATCGTTGAAGACGATCGAGGCGACGTTCTTGTGATCGATCGCGCCGTTGTGATCGAGCACGCCCTCGCCCCACCACGAGACGAGGCACTTGCGCACGTCGGGACGCCGGAGCGCCTGGCGCACCTCTTCGTCGAAGTCGATCACCAGCCAGCCGAGGTCGGCGAGCGCGCTCGACGCGAGCGACTTGCCCGAACCGATCGCGCCGGCGATGCCGATGATCGGGATGCCAAGCGCTTCGGACACGCCGAGAGTCTACACGCTGGCGCGCCGGTTTACTTCACAAAGAGCATCTCGCGGTACGCGGGGAGCGGCCAGAGGTCGTCGCTGGTGCGGCGTTCGAGTTCATCGCCCGCCTCGCGCACGTTGTTCATCGCGGGGATGACGCGGTCGCGCAGGGCCCTGGCGAGCGGAAGTGGATTCTCCGGATCGACGCTCTCGGCGCAGGACTCGATCGCCTCCTCGAGCGCGTTCAGCCCGTCGCGCAGTTTCGACACGAGGTCGGCATAGGTTTCGAGCTCGGATCGGATGGGCCCGCTATCGACGTCCGCGGCTTCGGTCGCGGCGATGGCCTCGGCGAACTCCGTCTGCTGACGCACGACCGCGGACATGATCATCGTGCGCCCGAGCTCGAGCGTCATGCGCCCCTCGATCTCGATCTGCTGCGCGTACTGCTCGAGGAAGATGTTGTGGCGGGCCTCGAGCTCGATCTTGCTGAGCACGCCGTGACGCTTGAAGACGTCGGAGACCTTCTTCGCCTTGATGATGGGCAGCGCGTCGGCGGTGTCTCGGAAGTTGGGGAGCCCGCGCTTCTCGGCCTCTTCGTGCCAGGCCTCGCCGTAGTTGTCGCCGTCGAAGAGCACGCGTTTGTGCTGCTTGACGATGCGCTTGAGCAGGGCCTTGACGGTGCTCTTGCGTTTCGCGTCCGTGGGGTTCTTGCCGAGCGATTCTTCGAGCTCGTCGGCGATTTCGCGGAGCGAGTCTGCGACGATCGTGTTGAGCACCACCGCGGGCCAGGCGACCGAGACGCTGCTGCCGAGCGCGCGGAACTCGAACTTGTTCCCGGTGAACGCGAAGGGCGACGTGCGGTTGCGGTCGCCGGAGTGCTTCGGCAGGTCGGGGAGCGAGTCGGCGCCGAGGTCGAGCTTGCCGCCCTTCTTCGTGGAAGTGGGCGAGCCCTTCTCCAGCTGGTTGACGATGTCGGTGAGCATGTCGCCGAGGAAGATCGAGATGATCGCGGGGGGCGCTTCGTTCGCGCCGAGACGGTGGTCGTTCCCGGCGCTGGCGGTCGTCGCGCGGAGCAGATCGGCGTGCTCGTCCACCGCCTTGATGACGGCGCACAGGAACACGAGGAACTGCATGTTGCTGTGGGTCTGGTCGCGGGGGTCGAGCAGGTTGACACCGGTGTTCGTCGAGAGCGACCAGTTGAGGTGCTTGCCCGAGCCGTTCACGCCCGCGAAGGGCTTCTCGTGGATAAGGCATTCCATCCCGAACTTCGGCGCCACGGTCTTGAGCGTCTGCATGAGCAGTTGCTGGTGGTCGGCGGCGACGTTCGCTGTCTCGAAGACCGGCGCGATCTCGTACTGCGCCGGCGCGACCTCGTTGTGGCGGGTCTTGACGGGCACACCAAGCGCGTAGAGCTCACGCTCGCACGCCGCCATGAAGCTGTTCACACGCTGCGGGATCGACCCGAAGTAGTGGTCGCTCATCTGCTGATCCTTCGCGGAGGGCGCACCGAAGAGCGTGCGCCGCGCGAGCATCAGGTCCGGGCGGGCGAAGTAGAAGCGGCGGTCGATCAGGAAGTACTCCTGCTCTGCGCCGCAGGTCGAGAAGACGCGGTTGACGTCCTCGTGCTTGCCGAAGATCTCGAGGATGCGCATCGCCTGCTGGCTGACGGCGTCCATGGATCGCAGGAGCGGGGTCTTCTTGTCGAGCGCCTCGCCTCCGAAAGAGACGAAGGCGGTCGGGATGCAGAGGGTGACGTGGTTCTCGCCGCGGGCGAGGAAGACGGGGCTGGTGGCGTCCCACGCGGTGTACCCGCGTGCTTCGAAGGTGGCGCGGACGCCGCCCGAAGGGAATGAGGAGGCGTCGGGCTCGCCCTGGATGAGCTGGTCGCCGTGGAACTCGGTGATGGCGCCGCCGGTCCCGTCGGGGCTGATGAACGAATCGTGCTTCTCGGCGGTGCTGCCGGTCAGCGGCTGGAACCAGTGCGTGTAGTGGGTCGCGCCGTGCTCGAGAGCCCAGTCCTTCATCGCGTTGGCGACGGTGTCGGCGACCGCGGGGTCGAGCGGGACGCCCTCGAGCACCGTGGCCTCCACCGCGCGGAAGATGTCCTTGGGCAGGCGCTGGCGCATGACTTTGAGCGAGAAGACGTCCCGACCGTAGATCTGGTGCGGTGCCTGGGTGTCTTCGGCTCGTCGCCCGAAACGCTGCTGGTTCCCGGCCCGCGCGTAGTAATCGACGACGGCCGTGTAGGCGTTCCGGCGGGTGTGGCTATCGCTCATCGGGTCTTCCTTCCCGCGATCACGCGGGGTGCTCGGTGGTTCTGCCGCCGGGACGCGTCTGCCCGGCGTTGAAGCGGTTTACCAAGCATCTCGTTGTAGCATTTTTTCGCGCGGGGTGAACCGAGCACGAGGGCCCGAGTCACGCGGGGGCCGGCAGCCCCGCGGAAAGCTCGCGCACGAAGGCGTTCGCCGCGGCGACGGGGTCGCTTCCGTCCGCGACCGCATCCGCGATCCGCTTCACGAGGGCCGAGCCGACGATCGCTGCGTCGGCGTGCTCGACGACCGCGCGGACATGATCGGCGCTCGAGATCCCGAACCCGACCGCGAGGGGGAGGTCGGTCACTGCGCGGAGTTGTTCGGTGCGCTGGCGGATGCCGGTCGCGTCTACCTCGCCGCCGGAACCGGTGATCCCGGCCCGGGCGAGCACGTACACGAAGCCGCTGCAGGCAGCCGCGATGTCGCGGGCGCGCTCCGTTGGCGTCGAAGGTGCCACGAGCAGCGATGCGCACAGCCCGTGCGCGCGCACGAAGTCGAGCAGTTCGCCCGATTCCTCGAGCGGCAGATCGGGGAAGATGAAACCGTCAAAGCCCGCCTCGGCGCATCGTGCGACGAATCGTTCGCGACCGATGCGTTCGACGATTGAGACGCTGACCATCGCGATGATCCCGAGCGACGTGTCGTCCCGTGCGCGCGCGACGGCGTCGATCACACCCGCCGGTGTGACGCCCGCTTCGAGTGCGCGGTGCATCGCGCCGGCGATCACCGGCCCGTCGGCGATCGGATCAGAAAACGGGAAGCCCACCTCGACGATCGAGGCACCGCCCTCTTCCAGCGCCGGCAGCGTGCGCTGCGTCGTCTCAAGGTCCGGCTGCCCCGCGCACACGAAAGGCATCAACGCCCGTGTGTTCTGCGCGCGGTGCGCGTTGAAGATCGAATCGATGTGCGCTCGCCCGCGTTCGCTCACGATCAGTCCTTCACGCCCTGAACTCGGTCAGGATCGGTGTACTTGGTGAGCGAGCGCTCGAGATCCACTTCGGCGATGTTCGCGAGCGTGGTCAGCCACGCGAGGACATCGGCGAACTCCTCTTCGAGGTTCGCGCGCTGCGCATCGGTCGGTGTCTTGCCCGGCGCGTTCTCCATGAGCGCGGTGGAAAGCTCGCCGACTTCTTCGATGAGCCACATGAACGTACCCTCGACGCCGCGCTCGGCGTCGGTCGCGAAGTACCGGTCGCGGATCAGGCGCTGGAAGTCGGAGATGGTCAGTCGCGTCTCGCCGTGCATGAGCGGAGCATAGCCAGCGCGTCACCCCGTCCTGCGGTGCGGCTCGCGGGATCGCGCGAGGATCGCATCGGCGGCGTCGCGATCAAGGATGGGGTGATCGACGACGCCAGTCTCGAGCGTGAGCCGGATGTAGGGCTCGCACGCGGTGCAGCCGGTCGCGCAGTCGGTGCGTTCGCACAACGCGTTGAAGTCGAGCCCCTCGCTTCGGTGCAGATCGAGCAATCGGGCAAACGTCACGTTGTGGCATGCGCAGCGATCGACCGCCATGGGAGCCTCCGGGCGTTCCTACTTATAATCGAACAACTGGAGGCTGTGTCCATCGGCAAACCACCCGAGATTTGCGTTCTCGAAGACTTCGGGAGCCGCGGTAAAGGTCTGTGTGGGTCGCAGTCGTATCGGTTCGGCGGAGGCGTGCCCGTCGAGCCAGACAACTCCGCTTGTCCTCCCGGAAAGTCGGAAGTGCGCGGAGGGGTCGGGCGAGAATTCCGGCCACTGCGGCCAGGCCGGGGGCTCGGTGAACGAGTACTCGATGAGCCCACCGCTCGCATCGAGAAACGCGCTGGTGGACCACGCGACGGTCGCGACGGGGTCGGCAAAGCGCACGCGGCGCGAGCCGGCGTCATCGAGATCGGGTCGCAGCGTGCCGTCCCATGTGTCTGCTCCGGTGCGGAGCATGCGTGAGCCGACGAAGACACGGTTGTATCCGTAGCCGCCGCATCCGCGTTCGAACCCGGCTCCCGAGCCCGTCAGGTCATCGAGCGTCGGGGCGAAGACGGGGCACGTGCGCACGTCGCTGCTCGCGCCGCCGGCGGGCGAATCGTCGAGGTAGGGCGTGATCGACCCGGCGCGCGCGCGGAAGGCGCCAGCGGTGGAGTCGCGCTCGCCGTGCCAGCGGTGCAGATTCGCCGCGGGCATGACGTCGGCGACCTGGATGTCGATCGACGCCGGCAGGTAGTGCTCGTCGTGATCGGTGGCGTAGAGGTCGTTGGCGATCTGGAGTTGGCGCAGGTTCGACAGGCTCATCGCGGACTGCGCGCTGAGCCGCGCGCTGCCGAGCGCCGGGAGCAGGAGCCCGAGCAGCACGGCGATCACGGCGATCACCACGAGCAGTTCGATGAGCGTAAACGCGCGTCGTGCGCTCATGGGTCGCCTCCTTGCAACACATCGTCTGGTTCGTGCGCGCGCACGCATCGCGCGAGTGCGCGGGTGTCTTGCGCGTCGATCAACAGGTCGCCGTTGAGATCGCGTTGGTTGGCGTGGAACCACGCGTACAGGTCTTCGAGATCGACCCCGGTTTTGTCGTCGATCTCGTAGAACGTGGGTTGCGCGCGGACGTCGCTGACGGCGTCGATCTCTGCCGACAACTCGCCGAGCGGGCCCGCGATGAAGTCCACCGCGGTCGTGATACGGATGAAGTCGAAGGCGTCGATCGGCGCGCGTTCACCGGTCAACGGATCAACGGCCCACGCGATGTCGAAGGCATCACCACCACCACTGCCCGTGGTGATACCTACTTCGCGCGGGTTGTCGGGGTTGGTGTAGAACTCGGCGGGATCGGCGAGCGGGTCTTCGACGGCGTTGTCGGCGTCGATATCGCCGAGCACGAGCACCGGGCTGAGTTCGCCATATCCGAAGAAGTTCTCCGTCATCGCCCCGCCGTTATTGAGGATGGAGATCTCGAGCGCCGCGAGCCGGAACGCGCCGGTAAGCAGCGGGCTCATCGCGCCGAGCGGGAACCACGCGACGTTGCTCGGCGGCAGCGCGTTGCCGGGGATGTTGTCCCACTCGCGGGTTTCGAAGTCGTCGATCGGCATGTCGCCGAGTGAACTGCCGCGGATGAGATACCACGCGTCGTCCGCGATCCCGTTGGCGTTGTCGTCGCGGCTGATCTCGATCGTGGCGGCTTCCGCGAACCGGCGCTGGGGATTCTCAAGAACCCAAAACGCGTTCCCGAAGACGATGGCGTCGAGTCCGAAGGGGTTGCACGGGTCGTCGAAGACGGGTTCGTCGAACGCGAGGGTGATGGACCCGCCGAAGCCGCCGAGCGTGACGATGCTGGTGTTGTCGGCGGAGATCGTGCCGCCGCCGACCGGTGCGCCGAGCGCTCGCGCGGGGTCGTTGAAAGATGTGTTGTTGACGAACTGTCCGGGCGCGGGCGCGTAGTCGAGGACGTGCGCCGCGAAGTCGCCCGCCGCCGCTGTCGCGATGGCGGACGAGAGAAGAAGAACTGGGGTGTAGTATGCCAGATCAGGCAACGCGCCGCCTCCGTGCGCACGCGAGTGGTGCGGCGAACAGGAGGATGCTCGCCGGCGCGGGCACGGTGGCGAACCATGTCGATTCACTGAAGAAGTCGCTGGTGATCCCGTAGATCTCGCCGGTGAAGGGGTTGGAGCCGACGTTGTAGAACGCGGAGCCGCTGCCTTCGGGGTCGATGAAGCGGAGGTCGCTGCCGCTGACGGGGTCGGCGGATGCGAACAGGTCGTCAAGCGACTCGGCGGAGACGAGCCCGATCGCCCCGCCGCCGCCCACGGCGAGGTTGCCGAAGGTGTCGAAGGTGAGCCCGTTCCCGCTGAGGAGGTTGGCGACGAAGCTCCCGTCGGTCTCGAAGTTGAGCCCGCCGGCGCGCCAGTCGGTCTCTTCGAAGGCGCGGATGTCCCCGGTGGCGGATCCGGTGCCGTCGTCGAAACCGTTGGCGGTGAAGAGGCGTCCCTGATCGTCGAACGCGATGCCGGCGGAGGCGCCGCGCAGGTTGCTGATGATCGTGGGGTTGGTGCCCGTGGTGACATCGAGGAGCGAGACATTCGCAGGCGTACCGAAGTTTCCGAAGGTGATCGCCAGTTCGCTGTTGCTGGCCCACTCTGCATCGAAGTGATTCACGCCGAAGTAGGTGGCGGCGGTGCCGCTGGTGAGCGCGGCGGGCGAACCGGGCGTGCCCAGCGCGCTGGTCTGGAAGACGGCGACGTCCTGACCAAAACCGAGTCCCACGGCGATGTTGCTGCCGTCGGGCGAGACGCGCACGAACGATGGGTCGGCGCCGGGTGTCTCGCTCGGATCGAACGTCGCAACGACGTCGAACGTGCGCGAGCCGGGGCTCGACTCGAGGAAGACGCTGCTGCCGGTGACGGTGACGAGGCGCCCGTCGGGGAGCGCATCGCCCGTGTGGAAGAACGATGGGGACTCGATCGGCAGCGTGAACGAGGTGACGCTGTTGCCGTAGGTGTTGAACGCGCCGTTTGACGCGAACACGGACGATGCGAGCGCGCAGGCGCTCAGTGCGGACAGTTGACGGATCACGTGTTTCTCTCTTCCGAACTCGCCGGCGCCGAGCGTGCGCGCCGACGTTGCGTCCGTCCTGAATCGCGCAGGACGACCCCCGGTTGCACAACGGCCCGCGCGCGGAGCTTCGCGTCACGCGTCTGTGATGCGGCCGGAGAGGAAGACGGTGCGGGGGCGCACACGACGACCGTTCCGACGCCCGAGACGCGCGGGCCACACGGTTCGCTCAAGGCAGGTCTTCCGGCTTCGGGCGTGCGTTCGGCTGCACCTTCCCGGCGATGGGGTTGCCCCACACGCCAGTGGCTGGATCGACGCTCGATCGAGCATCGGATCCGCTGAGCCGAACACGTCACCCTTCACGGCGGCGCGTCCGCGGCGGCATTTCACCGCACTTCCCTTTTCACCCGTGCTCTCCACGGGCACCTTTTGCTCTCCGAAGACTACCGACTTTCTGGCAGGCGTCAATGCGAACGTGTCTGATCGATCATTGCGGAGCGATCTGGCTCCCTCGCCCCCGCGCACCGGGGAGAGGAAGCGGGAGCGCGAATGCGCATGAACCCGGCGCGTCCCGATGGACATGCCCGATTCTGGAACGCACGCTTGCACAACGACTTGCCCGATTCACACACACTCGGAGTGCAGCGATGGGTTCAGAGAAAGCCGGTTGGCTCGCGGCGGGCGCCGTGGGCGTCGCGTCGATCGTCATGGTTTCGAGCGCGGGGGACCTCAACCCGCCGAGCGGGCCCGTGTCGCCCACGGGCGTGTCGCTGAGCGAACTCAGCGCCCAGGTCAGCGCGCTCGGCGGCGCGCAGGGGCCGTGGCGTATCGCCTACGCGAGCGACCCGTACAGCGATTCGCCCGTCGGCCCGGGGCCGGACGCGGTGCTCGTGAGCGAGGGGCCCGGAGTGGTCCACGCGATCAGCGCCTCGGCCGGTGCGCAGCTGATCATCGATGGTGTTGCCGTGACGCCCAAACGCAACAGTGTGTCGCGCGAACGCGGCGACGGGTTCAACCTCGTGGAATCGCCGGGCGGCGAGATCGCCACGCAATCCACCAGCGACACCGGCAACCAGTACACGGTGCTCAATGTGCGCTACGAGCACTCGTTCGGCGTGCGCTACAACAACGCTTTCGGCGGCGGCGAGCTGTCGGTGTTGTGGCGGGAGGGGCAGTGACGTTTACTCTTCGGGTAGCTCTTTCAGCATGATCCGATTCTTCAAGGCACCGTGCTCGTACTCCGAGATGGCTAAGACCTCTGCGGGTTCGGCGAGATGGATGTTGAATCCGTGCATGAACCGACCGTGACTCTCGCCGACCTCAAGCAGTCTTCCTTGCGTGTCGAATCGAAAGACGTGTCCGTAGCCGCCCTCTGGGCCGTAATCCGCTTTCATCGCAACGACGTTGTTGGGCTGATACCACTCTGTCATGAGGGGCACCCCGTCTTTGTACAGCGTTCGGACACGAGGTGATCCATCGGGATACTCACCATCCGTGAGCCACCCATTTCGTGCGAACACTTCCTCTTCAGAAATCCAAGTGAGATGACTTCCGTCGTAGTACTCGTCTTCTTGATGTGCTTGCGCGGATGGGCTGTTCTGCAGCGTAAGCATGACGATCGCGCCGAGTATGAACGCGGGAATCGATCGGAGTATCGCACGAGTACCGAGTCGTTGAACCGTCGAATCATCCGATCGCATGTGTACGACTCCGGTTGGAAAGTTGCCTGCGCTACCCCTCTTCACCCGCATCCAGCACGGCCATGAAGGCTTCCTGCGGGATCTCGACGTTGCCGACGTTCTTCATGCGCTTCTTGCCGGCCTTCTGCTTCTCGAGCAGTTTGCGCTTGCGCGACACGTCGCCGCCGTAGCACTTGGCGGTGACGTTCTTGCGCACGCCCTTGATGGATTCGCGTGCGATGATCTTGCCGCCGATGGCGCACTGGAGGGGGATCTCGAACTGGTGGCGCGGGATCTCTTTCTTCAGTCGCACGAGGAGCGAGCGCCCGCGCTTGTCGGCGGTGTCGCGGTGGCTGATGAACGAGAGCGCTTCGACGGGCTTGCCGTTGATGAGGATGTCCACCTTGGCGAGTCGTTCGTTGCGGAAGCCGACAATCTCGTAGTCCATCGTGGCGTAGCCGCGGGTGGAGGACTTCAGCTTGTCGTAGAAGTCGTAGATGATCTCGGCCATGGGGAGTTCCCACGTGAGCATCTGGCGTGATTCGGAGAGCGCGGTCTGGCTCTTGAACTCGCCGCGCCGGTTGAGGCAGAGGTTCATGATCTCGCCGACGAACTCGGTGGGGACGATGACCTCGATACGGACGATGGGCTCGCGGAGCTCTTTCCACTGCGAGGGGTCGGGGAGGTCGGCGGGGTTGTGGATCTCGACGACTTCGTTGGCGTTGGTGAGCAGCTGGTAGGTGACGGTGGGCGCGGTCTGGATGACCTGCGCGCCGCCCTCGCGTTCGAGTCGCTCCTGGATGATGTCCATGTGGAGCAGGCCGAGGAAGCCGCAGCGGAATCCGAAGCCGAGCGCATCGGAGTGGACGGGTTCGTAGGTGAAGGATGCGTCGTTGAGCGCGAGCTTGCTCATGGCCTCGCGGAGGTCTTCGAAGTCGGTGCCCTTGCCGTCTTCGGTCGTGGCGGGGAAGAAGTCGCAGAAGACCATTTGGCGCGGCTCTTCGTAGCCGGGCAGCGGATCGGCGGCGGGGTCGAGGTCGCTGGTCACGGTGTCGCCGACGCGGACGTCTTGGAGGGTTTTGATGGAGGCGATGAGGTAGCCGGTCTCGCCCGGGCCGATCTCTTTCACCTTGGTGGCGTGCGGCGTGTACTTACCGAGCTCGGTGATGGTGTAGACGCGTCCGGTGCCCATCATGCGGACGCGGTCGCCGTGCTTGAGCGAGCCGTCGAACATTCGGATGTAGACGACGACGCCGCGGTAGTCGTCGTAGTGGGAGTCGAAGATGAGTGCGCGGGCCTTGCTGGTCACCTGTTGGCGCGGCGCGGGGAGCTGTTCGCAGATCGCGTCGAGCAGTTCCTGGATGCCCTGGCCGGTCTTGGCGGAGCAGGTGATGGCGTCTTCCGCGGGGAAGCCGAGCACCTGCTCGATCTCCATCGCGACGACCTCGGGCTGGGCCGCGGGCAGGTCGATCTTGTTGATGACGGTGATGATCTCGAGCTCGTTCTCCATCGCGAGGTACGTGTTGGCGACGGTCTGCGCCTCGACGCCCTGCGTGGAATCGACCACGAGCACGGCGCCCTCGCACGCGGTGAGCGCTCGGCTGACTTCGTACGAGAAGTCCACGTGCCCCGGCGTGTCGATGAAGTTCAGCATGAACTCCTCGCCGTTGTAGACGTGCTTCACGGTGACGGCGGACGCCTTGATCGTGATGCCGCGCTCGCGCTCGAGGTCCATGTTGTCGAGGAACTGCTCGCGACGTTCACGATCGTTCACGGCGTGGGTGGACTGGAGCAATCGATCGGCGAGCGTGGACTTGCCGTGGTCGATGTGCGCGATGATGGAGAAGTTGCGGATCTGCATGGGCGGCGGATCATATGCTCGGCATTTACGCGTTCCGCATGAAGTTGGCGGTGTGCGCAAAGCGTTCATCGAGGAAGACGCGGAGGGGTCCGTCGATTCCCTGTTTGTCCATGGCGATGCCCATGCAGGCGAGCCAGTCGTCTACCTGCTGCTGGTCGATCGGGAAGGGGGCGTGACGCATCCGCAGGCGCGGGTGCCCGTGCTTCTGGATGTAGAGCGGCGGCCCGCCGAGCCACCCCGAGAGGAACTCAAAGAGCTTGTCGCGCGACTCGGCGTCGTCGTCCGGGTGGATGCCGCGGAGGCGTGGGAAGTTCGCGCCCATTTCGTCGTAGAAGGCGTCCACCAGAGCGCGGACCGCGGATTCGCCGCCGATCGCGTCGTAGGGGAGGTTTTCCGGCCCGAAGCCGTGCGTGGTGGGCTGCATGGCTGCAAGCGTAGCCGTGCGGAGGCTTTACGGAGAATCCAAAAATAAACCGAATACAGGGTTGTGTTTGGTACATGTGTGCGGTATTCGTATGGCATGTTATCACGCGTTCAGAGCTTCATCCTGCAGGGCATCGACGCAACGGTCTGCGAGATCGAGATCGACCTCGACGATCGCGGGCTCAACGAGGCGCGGCTGGTCGGGCTCCCCGACGCCGCGGTGAAGGAGTCGCTCGATCGGGTCCGCTCCGCCGCCGGGAACACCGGGTACCCCTTCCCGCCCGGCAAGCTGACGATCAACCTCGCGCCGGCGGACGTGCGCAAGGAGGGGCCGGTCTACGACCTGCCCATCGCGATCGGGGTGCTGGTCGCGGCGGGGGTGATCGTCCCGAATCGGGTCGAAGAGCCGGCGCCCATCGGAGCGGGTGCCGGCTGGACCGAAGACGGCCCGGAGGAGGAACTCGATGCGCCGATCGAACCGCTCGATCCGCGACGGTTTCTCTTCGCGGGTGAGTTGGCACTGGATGGCAGGATCCGACCTATTCGTGGTGCGCTCGCGATGGCGGCGCTCGCGAAGGAACTCGGGCTGCGCGGCGTGGTCGTGCCGCAGGCGAACGCGCGCGAAGCGGCGATTGTCGAAGGGATCGAGGCGATCGGCGTCGGGACCCTCGCTGAGGCCGTGGGGCTGCTCACGGGGGGTATCCCGATCGAGCCGCACCAGCCGGTGGATCTCGAACGGATGATCGGAACGCTGAGCGCGGAGATCGACTTCGCGGAAGTGCGCGGGCAGGAGGCGGTGAAGCGCGCGATCACGGTTGCAGCCGCCGGCGAGCACAACCTCATCATGTTGGGCCCGCCTGGGACGGGCAAGTCGATGATGGCCAAGGCGTTGCCCGGGATCCTGCCGCCGATGAGCGCGCGCGAGGCGATCGCTGCGACGCGGATCTACTCGTCCGCGGGCAAGCCCGGCATCAACGGTGGGAGCCACGACGAAGATGCACACCTGGTCGTGCGCCGGCCCGTGCGCGCGCCGCACCACACCGCATCGCCCGCGTCGATCATCGGTGGCGGCGTGGTGCCGAAGCCCGGCGAGATCTCGCTCGCGCACCACGGTGTGCTGTTCTTGGATGAGCTGCCGGAGTTCCCGCGCAGCGTGCTCGAGACGCTGCGTCAGCCGCTGGAAGACGGCGCGGTCACTATCTCGCGCGCGCACGGAACCGTGCGCTTCCCCGCGGAGTTCATGCTGATCGCAGCGATGAACCCCACCCAGCGCGGCACGCTCCCCGACGGCACGAACGGGCGCCGCGAGATGGGGCGGTACCTCTCTAAGCTGTCGGCGCCGCTCATCGATCGCATCGACATCCATGTCGAAGTACCGGCGGTCCCCTGGAAAGAACTTTCAGGCAAACCCACCGGCACGAGCACGGACCAGATGCGCGAACGTGTGCTCGGCGCGCGTGAACGGCAGTTGGTCCGGCAGGGCGATCGTTCGAACGCCCGCTTGAGCGGCAAGCAACTCGACGGCGTCGCGCAGCTCGACGAGACCGCGATGGCCCTGCTCGGGCAGGCGATCGCGGAACTCGGGCTCAGTGCACGGGCGTACGACAAGATCCGACGCGTTGCGCGCACGGTGGCTGATCTCGACGGAAAGGAGGTGATCGACGCGGGGCACGTTGCAGAGGCCGTGCAGTACCGGCTGCTCGATCGGCAGATGTAGTCGCTACACAATCCATACGCAGGCGGACATCGCGAGCAGTGCGTAGACACCGGCGGCGAGGTCGTCGATGAGGACTCCCCAGCCGTGGGGAAGCCGCTCAAGTCGGCGCGCGGGCGGCGGCTTGATGATGTCGAAGATGCGAAAGAGCACGAACGCGAAGCCGCAGCTGAGCATCGCGGCGAGGAACCAGGGCATGCCGGGCAGGAGCCCACCGCACTCGTAGAGCACGTGCGCAAGCGCGGGCGCGGCAAAGAGGGGCAGGCAGACGCCGGCGGTCTCGTCGATCACGACCTCGGCGGCGTCCTTTCTGCCGAAGCGTTCTTCTGCGTAGCGTCCCCACACCACACAGAAGACACACGAAATAAACAACACAGCGGAAGTCACGCCGTGCGCGATCGTGTCGCTGACACCAATGACCAGCAGGATGAAGAGCAGCCCGGACGGTGGCATGGATCCCCACGTGCCCGGCGCGGGGCGCAGGAATCCGAGCCCGAGGGTCGTGAGCGCGAGCGTCGGCGCGTTGAGCGGCCGGATGGGCGCGCGGTGCTTGTTCTTTGCGGCGTCGATGGGGCTCATGCTTCGAGATTCTTCGTCGCGCTGATCGCGCGGGTGCAGTACGGGATCGCGGAGGCCGCGGTGATGAGCGTGATCGTCCATGCGATGAGCGCGGGCCAGCGTGTTTCGGACGCGAGCAGGACAAGCAGCATGATGGCGGGGGCGCCGACGGACTGCGCGATCATCTTGGCCTTGCCGATGGCGGCGGCGGAGAAGTCGATGCCTCGCCCTTCGAGCATCCCGCGGAGCGAGGTGACGAGCAGTTCGCGCGTGACCATGACAACGACCATCCACGGTGCGACGCCGCTCGTTGCGAGGTTGGGGCCGGCGAGCATGACGAACGCCCCGAGCACGAGGACCTTGTCGGCGAGCGGGTCCATGACGCGCCCGAAGACGGTGACCGCGTCCCAGCGCCTGGCGAGCCAGCCGTCGATGGCGTCGGTCAACGCCGCGATGACAAAGAGTGCAGTGGCGATTGCCAGGTGCCCGTTCGATTCGTCTGTTCCGTCGAATGCCGCGAGCATGGCGAGCACGATTACGGTGAGAACGAGTCTCAACAAAACGAGCGCATTCGGGATCCGGCGCATCCACGGCGCGGGTGTTGAGGGGGGAATTGGCGTGTTGTCTGCGGGAGTATTGGGCACGTTGCGAGTGGCTTTCTTGGATGGACTCCGCCAACAGTAGTTGAATGCGTTCGTGGCTTGCTGGTGCGGGTCGGCTTCCGTATGCTCCGCGCGTCCTTTGCGGGGTCCGCCCATCGGCGCCCGCACAGGGGGAGCCGGCACCGCTTGGACGCGATCGTTTCACCCATTCTGCTCTACCTTTGCCTCGCGATCGCGGGGATCGGTTCGGTGCTGGCGCTGCCCCGGCAGAAGATCAGCCCGCAGCTCATCGGCGGCGCGATCGCGGTGCTCGGATTCGGGCTCGCGCTGGTACTGATCGGTCTGCGCTCGGTGCCGGAGACGCTCTCGGACGGTGCGGCAAACCCGTTCGCGGGAGATCGTCCGAACCCGTTCTTCTACGTCTTCGCGTTGATCGCGATCGGGAGCGCGCTGCGGGTCATTTCCCATCCGCGCCCGGTCTATTCGGCGCTCTACTTCATCCTGACAATCTTGAGCAGCGCGTCGATGTACCTGCTGGTTGGCGCGGAGTTCTTGGCGTTCGCGCTGATCATCATCTATGCAGGAGCGATCCTGATTACCTACCTCTTCGTGATCATGCTCGCGACGCAAGCGCCATCCGAAGACGAGATCGGCGAGCTGAGCGAGTACGACGCGAGCGCGCGCGAGCCGCTCGTCGCGGTGCTGGCGGGTTTCCTGCTGCTCGCGGTGATCGCCGGGCAGTTCTCGATCGGCGTGACACAGGTGTACCGTCGCGAACTGGGTCGCGCCGATGCCTCGCTGATCGCGGAGATCCCGGCCAAGGTCGATCGGGCGTTCGAGCGTCGTGGCGTCTACGCGGGGCTGGGCCGGATGGAACTCGGGGAGCTGGCCGACGGTCTTCGTGTGAACCCGGACCGGGTCAGTCTTGTGGTGTCGAACGAGGCGGCCTTCGCGCAGTCGCTGACGGACGAACGAGTTTCAGAACTCATGCCAGCGGCGGTGATCGACGCGGTGCCGCGTGGCGGCATCGTCGCGGGTTCGATCGTCTCTGTTCAGGTACCGAACGATGCGCGGGCGGACAACCTCGACGGCGTCGGCTGGTGGCTGATCGCGCGGCATCCGATGGCGCTCGAGATCGCGGGCGTCGTGCTGTTGATGGCGATGCTGGGCGCGGTGGTGCTCGCGCGTCGTCAGGTCGATCTGGGCGAGGAAGAGAAGATCCGGGCGCTGCGCACACTCGCCGACGAAGTGGAGCGTTCGTCATGACGGCCACGCTTCTGGCGAGCATGGGCGAGACCGGCATCGGCGCGCTGACGCTCTATCACTACCTGTTCGTGTCGGCGGCGCTCTTCGGCATCGGGGTCGTCGGGTTCCTGAGCCGACGCAACCTGATCATCATGTTCCTATGCACGGAGATGATGTTCCAGGCGGCGGGGCTCGCGCTGATCGGGTTTGGGAAGTACCACCTCAACCACACGGGCGAGGTGTTCGTGATCTTCGTGCTGACGATCGCCGCGGCGGAAGCGGCGCTCGCGCTGGCGCTCGTGGTGCTGCTGTTCCGTCGGAAGGAATCGCTGGACGCGTCGGATTGGGCCTCGCTGCGAGGCTGAGAAGGGATGAGCGGAGCAACCGTGATCGAGTCGATCGCATCCATTCCGAGTCTGCTCGCCGCCGCCGACGCGGGGCCGGCGACTGTTGCGGGCGACGGTTCATCGTTCTGGTGGACGATGTTCATCCCGCTGCTGCCGCTGGTCGCGGCGGCGCTGTGCCTGGTGCAGATGTGGGTGGGCGAGAAGTCGAAGCTGCCGGCCTGGACGACCGTTGCGACGCTCGCCGGGGCCTTCGTGATCACGCTGATCGGGTTCATCAACTGGCAGTCGGGCTTCGCGAGCGTCACACAGGTCATCGAGATCTACGAGTGGATCCGCCTGTCGTGGGGCGAGGGCGCTGGGCAGTCGTTCGTCGCGAACTTCGGCTTCTACATGGACGGGCTCTCCTGGCTGTGGATGCTCTTCGTCACGGCGCTCGCCACCATGATCGCGCTCTATGCGAGCGAGTACATGCAAGGCGATCCGGGATACCCGCGGTTCTTCGCGGCGTTCTGCCTGTTTGTTTTCTCGATGTCGTGCCTCGTCATGGGCGACAACCTCGTCCTGCTCTACTTGGGCTGGGAGGGCGTGGGCCTCTGCTCGTACATGCTCATCGGATACTTCTTCCGCAAGCCCGAAGCGGTCGCGGCGGCGAAGAAGGCCTTCATCGTCAATCGCATCGGTGACCTCGGGCTCGCGCTCGGGCTCTATCTCGCGTTCACGGTCTTCGGGTCGATCGAGTACAGCGAGATCTTCCGACTGATCGACGAGGGCATCGCCGCCGACGGCACGGCGCTCAGCGAAATGTGGCAGACCTGGGCGATCCCGCTGCTGCTGATGGTGGGGGCGTTCGGCAAGTCGGCGCAGCTGCCGCTCTACGTCTGGCTGCCCGACGCGATGGAGGGCCCGACGCCGGTCTCGGCGCTGATCCACGCGGCGACGATGGTCACCGCGGGCGTCTACCTCGTCGCGCGGTTCTTCCCGCTGTTCGTGTTTCCCGACGTTCCGCACTACGCGCTCTGGACGGTCGCCTGGGTGGGCACGCTGACGGCGTTCTTCGCGGCGACCATCGGGATGGCGCAGTACGACATCAAACGCATCATGGCGTACTCGACGGTGTCGCAGCTCGGCTACATGTTCGCCGGGCTGGGCGTGCTGACGAGCGCGGGCGCGGTCTTCCACGTCTTCACGCACGCGTTCTTCAAAGCGCTGCTCTTCCTCGCGTGCGGTGCGGTGATGCACGGCTTCGCGGGGCAGCTCGACCTCCGCAGGCTCAGCGGGCTGTGGAGCATGAAGGGCTGGCGCATCGTGAGTGTCACGATGCTCGTCGGCTGTTTGAACCTCGCGGGCTTCCCGCTCATTACGAGTGGCTACTTCTCGAAGGACATGATCCTCGCCGAGGCGTTCGTGACGCCGGGCGGTCAGATCATCGGGTGGATTCTCCTGCTTACCGCGGGGATGACGGCGTACTACACGTTCCGCGTCTTTTTCCGGGTCTTCGTCGGTCCCGAGCACGCCGAGCCCGGCGATGACGACCACGGCTCGCACGACGACCACGCCGACGATCATGCGCACGACGAGGCGCACGCTGATCACGGCCACGGCTTCCACCCGCACGCGCCGGGGTGGGCAATCAATACGGTGCTCGTGGTGCTCGCGATCTGCACGTTCCTCGCGATCCCGACGTACTTCATCCAGAAGGACGACAAGGGGTGGGTCGGTTCGCTGGTGCACGAATCGACGGCGTATTACCACTCGCCCTACGGACATCACAAGAGTGACACGGGCGACAAGGACGCCGAGGCGGTGAGTCTGGCGCCCGCGCAGCCAACCACAGTGCTGATCGCCGATCCGCCGCACGGCGCGCATGCGAGCGAGCACGCGCACGGCGGGACGTTCCTCGGGTACGACCCGCACAAGGCGATGTACTACGTCTCGGCGGTGGTGGGCTTCATCGGGATCCTGCTCGCGGCGTGGTTCCACGGGCCGAGGGGCATCGCGGGGCTCTTCATCGGCGGGCGGACCGAGGCGGCGACGTGCCGGATGGACGGCGTGGCGAGCAAGCTGGGTCCGCTGCCCAAGTGGGCGGAGAACAAGTGGTACGTGGACGAGTTCTACGACCTGGTCTTCGTGAAGCCGCTCTACGTGCTCGGGCACATCTTCCACATGATCGACAAGCTGATCGTGGACGGGATCGTAAACCTGTTCGGCAGCCTGCCGCGCGCAACCGCAGGCGGGATCCGCCCGTCGCAGTCGGGCGTGCTGCAGTCGTACGCGACCGGGATGGCGGTCGGCGTGGGTGTGCTGCTCCTGCTTGTCTGGGTGGTGACGTCGTGATGCTGCTCGCGCTCATCATGGTGCCGATCGTCGGTGCGCTGCTGATCGCGCTCGGGTCCGAGAAGGGCGCGAAGGGGCGAGCGATGCTCACGTCGATGGTGAGCCTGGCGGTCACGGGCGTGGCGAGCATGCAGTTCGACTGGATCCAGGACGCCGCGGCGCACGCCGCCGAACCGATCCAACTGGCGATGTCCTTCCCGGTCATCGCGGAACTCGGCGTGTCGATGTCGCTGGGTGTCGATCAGGTGGCGATGTGGCTCATCGTGTTGACGGCGGTGCTGCAGCCGCTGTGCGTCGCCGGGTCGTACAGCGCGATCACGAGCCGCGTCCGCACGTACTACGCGTGGCTGACGGTGCTGCCGGCGGCGATGGTCGGCGTCTTCGCGGCGCGCGACCTGCTGCTCTTCTATGTCTTCTTCGAGTTCACGCTCGTCCCGATGTACGTGCTCATCGCGCTCTTCGGCTCGACCAACCGCAAGGCCGCGGCGACCAAGTTCTTCCTTTACACCTTCACCGGTTCGATCATCGCGCTCGCGGGTCTCGTGTACGTCGCGTGGTTCCAGTCGCGTCTGACGGGTGACTGGACGTTCGACATCGGCCTGCTCGCGCAGGCGGCGCAGGTCATGAGCCCGCAGGAGCAGGCCCTCGTGATGCTCGCGATGCTGATCGGCTTCGCCGTGAAGGTGCCGCTCTTCCCGGTGCACACGTGGCTCCCGCTGGCGCACACGGAGGCGCCGACCGCCGGCTCGGTGGTGCTCGCGGGCGTGCTGCTCAAGCTGGGGACGTACGCGATCTACCGCTTCGTGCTGGGGTTCGTGCCCGGCGCGGTGGTGGAATACGCCGCGGCGATCGCGGTGCTCGCGATCATCGGCATCGTCTACGCGGGTCTGATCTGCTGGGTGCAGCGCGACGTGAAGAAGCTCGTCGCGTACTCCTCGGTCAGCCACCTCGGGTTCTGCGTGCTGGGCATGGTCGCGCTGAACTCGACGGGCCTCGCCGGCAGCGTGCTGTACATGATCAACCACGGTCTCTCGACCGGTGCGCTCTTCTTCCTCATCGGGTTCATGTACGAGCGCTACCACACGCGTTCGATGCAAGAGGTCGGCGGGCTGGGCAGCAAGATGCCCATCTGGGCCTTCTTCATGGGCTTCTTCGCGATGGCCTCCGTGGGGCTGCCCGGCCTCAACGGATTCGTGAGCGAGTTCCTCTGCCTGATCGGCACGTTCCAGTCCGGCGCGCCGGGTGTGGGCGGCACCCCGGGCACGCTCGGCCCGTGGTTCGCGCTCGTTGCGGGCACCGGCATGGTCATCGCCGCGATCTATCTGCTCTTCATGGTCGGGAAGATCGTCTTCGGCCCGCTGATCGAGCCCCCGGGGCACACGCACGACGCGCCGCTCCCGGTTGACCTCTGCGGGCGTGAGATTCTGATCCTCGGCGTGCTCGCGGTGCTGTGCGTCTTCTTGGGTGTCTACCCCAACGCGATGCTCGACACGCTCGCGGTCCCGCTCGAAGCGGTGAGCGAGATGCTGCAAAGCGCGGGGATCGAGCGCGGCCTCATCGAAGCGCCGGCGGTCGCCGAGGTTGTTGAGGTTTCGGGAGGTGCGTCGTGAGCCTCGACCTGGTGACGATGCTCGGCGCTGACGCGCCGAACGTGATGGTCGAGAAGCTGCGCTTCCTCGGCCCGGAGATCGTGCTCTTCCTCGCGACGTGCGCCGTGATGGTGCTGGGCCTCTCCCCGCAGCGGGCGCTGCGTCAGGCGTGCGCGCTGGTCGCGGGCGGCGGGCTGTTGCTCTCCGCGGTCGTCGCGCAGGTCTCCCCGGTCATGGAGACCTCGCTCTTCCCGCAGTTTCTGCCCTACGCCAAGACGCTCATCGCGGCAGTCGGGGTACTGATGGTCCTGCTCGTGACGGGCACGATCGACCGGGACTTCGAAGCCGAGATCGACCGCGGGCGGCCTTTCGACGCGATCCGCTCGAACCGCGGCGAGTTCTACGCCTTCCTGCTCTTCTCGCTGACGGGCCTGATGCTCGTGGTCACGGCGGACGACCTCGTCTGGCTCTTCCTCGCCCTCGAACTCACCAGCCTGCCGACCTACGTTATGGTGAGCATCTCGACGAAGCGCGCCCGCTCGCAAGAGGCCGGCGTCAAGTACTTCTTCCTCGGCGCGCTCGGCGCCGCGGTCTTCCTGTACGGCTTCGCGATGCTCTACGGCGCGACGGGCACCACGATGATCTGGGGCGACGGCACCGAGCCGGGCATCGCGCAGGCGTTGCAGGTACAGATGGCGGCGGGCGGGCTGTCGCCCATTGCGATGCTCGGGATCGTGCTGTCGATCCTCGGGATCTGCTTCAAGATCGCGGCGGTGCCGATGCACTTCTACACGCCCGACGTCTACGAGGGTGCCGCGAGTCCGGTGAGCGCGTTCCTCGCGTTTGTGCCCAAGGCGGCCGGCATCATCGCGCTGATCTACCTGCTCTCGACGGTCGGCTGGCAGTGGGGGGCGGGTGAGGGTTCGCTGCCCGATCCGGTGCGCGTGCTGCTGTGGACCATCGCCGCGCTCACCATGACGGTCGGCAACGTGCTGGCGATCCTGCAGACGAGCGTGAAGCGTGTGCTGGCCTACTCCTCGATCGCGCACTCGGGCTACATGCTGGTCGGTCTCATCGCGGGTCCCGGCGACGGCGGGCTGACCTCCAACGGGCTCGCCGCGAGCATGTTCTATCTACTCTGCTACGGATTCATGAACCTCGGGACCTTTGCCGTGCTCGCGTGCCTCGAGCGCGACGAGAACGGCGAGCGGGTGGAACTCGAAACCTTCGATGACCTGCGCGGCCTGTGCGCAACACGCCCGTGGGTCGGGTGGACGATGGTGCTGTGCAGCGCATCGCTGCTCGGCGTGCCGCCGCTGCTCGGGTTCGTGGGCAAGCTCTTCCTGTTCACGAGCGCCATCTCTGCCGGTGAGATCGCGCTGGTGATCGTGCTGGGCGTGAACTCCGCCGTCGCGGCGTTCTACTACCTCCGCCTCATCGGGGCGCCGATGCTTGAATCGCCCACCGATCACACCCGGTCGCTGCAGCCGGCGGAGTCGCCGTGGCGAGTCGTCGCGGGCGTGCTTTCGGCGGCGTCCGTCATCGTGCTGGTGCCGTTCAGCGGCGTGCTCATCCGGGTGTCTTCTGAGGCCACGAGCCCCGTCGAGATCACGGTCGAGGCGACCGCCTCCGCCGCGCCGATCGAGCGTCCCGACGGCATCGATCGCTGAGCACGCAAACGCTCGAACGATTACTTCTCTTGTTTCTTCCCGTTGCTCGACGCGGCATTGGCCATGTTGTTCATGCCGCGGAACCCGCCGCCGAACTGCACGACCGCGCCTGTGAGCGCGGCGCTCCCGGCGACGATGGGGATGAGCAGGTGGTTCTGCGAGATGCCGCTCTCGATGCCCGTGCGCCATGACTCGACCTGGAGCATCGCGGCGAGCGCGCCGACGAGCAGAAGCGACGCGCCGCCGACGGTCGTCAGCACGATGACCACCGCGCGGAACGCGAGAAAGGCGAGCATGCCCGCGACGACGAGCCCGAGCATCGCACCGAGGTGGTGCTGCTCTGATGGGTAGCCCAGGGCGGTCCAGACGTTGGCGCCGGCGAAGGCACCCGCGAGCCCGCCGAAGAGCGCGACGGCGTACTTGAGCAGCGGCCACGCGAGCACCGCGCAGAGCACCGCGAGGCAGGCACCGACGATCACCCCGTCACCGACACGCGCGCCCAGCGTCGCGCCGGCCCACACGCCCGAGAGCCCCGCGAGCACGATGATGAGCGACTTGTGCCAGCGGTACCCGTGCAGCACGCACATGATGCCCACGAGGATGAAGATCACGGCCCACACCATGTGGATCTGCGTCAGCACCGGGAGCAGATGGTCCGGGTGGTTGAAGATGTCGAGGCGCTGGTCTAGCTGCTCATTGAGCAGGAGGACCGGGTTGGGGCCGGTGTCGGAGACAGGTTCCGTCGAGATCGGCTGAGACTCGGATTGCGCAAGCAGGAGCGTGATGAGGTTCACGGCGTGTGCGTCCGGTTCGTGATCGCTCGGGCGGCCCGCCCGACGATCGGACGGCGCTCACGCCTTGCTATCGGACGACTTGGGGCGAGTCATCCACTGAAGACCCCCGCCCACGAGCGACAACACCGCCCACGCGGCGACCCAGACCAGCGTCGGCAGGGCGAGCTTGCCGGCGAGCTCGGGGGAGCCTGCGTGCGCGAGGTAGACCGCGCCGGGCAGCCAGATCGCCGCGCCGATCCCCGCGGTGAGGAAGGCGGTCGCCGTCTTGGCAAAGGTCATCCCGAGCAGGAACCCGAGGGTGCTGCCGAGCACGCCGGCCCCGATCAGCAGGACTCGATCGCGGAGGTTGAGCCCGTCCCAATGGGGGCGCAGTTCCTGCGCGACCTGCGTGAGGAAGCGGGCGACCTTGCGGGCGGGTTCGAGGCGCGGGTCGTCGGGCGAGATCCCGCCTGGCCCGTCCGGGTCGTCGTCGCCACGGATCGCCCCGGCGAACCGGCTCGGCGAGAGGTTTTCACCGTTCTGGGTGATCGCGTCGTTGATGCGTTGCAGCCCGTCGAGCGACTCGCCGGGGAGCAGCTCTTCGAGCCCCTCCGGCAGGCTGGGCATCTCGGGGAGGTCGCCGCCTTCACCCCGTTCCGCGGGCGTCGCGGTGGCGCCCTCGACCAGAGGCACGCCGGGGATCTGCATCTGCTCGAGCCCGAGCGCTCCACGCTGCTGCGGGAGTTCGAGCTCGCCCTCCGGGATGACGCCGATCCGCAGCGCGCCGACGACGATCATGGGGAAGAGGATCGATCCCACCAGCCCGCAGAGCGAGCCCACGGTGAACTTGAAGAGGGCGAGCCCCATCAGGGCGCCGGCGAGAAGCCCGACGACGCCCAGGATCAGCGGGTGCAGACCGAGCCCGAGCGCGGGCCCGAGGGCGTAGGCACCGAGTCCGAGCACGCCGCCGCCGAGCAGGACGAACCCGACGCGGACGACACGCTGCCCGGTGAGCCAGAGCACGAGCCCGACGAGGAAGAGCACGCCGACGGAGACGTGGGCGGACATCGGCAGCGCAGAGAGACCCGAGGCGACCTGGTCGCCGATGGTCGAGGTGTTTGCCGCGCCCGCGGCGAGGCTCGGGAGCATGCGCGTCTCCGTGAGATCCGAGGTTGTGTGATCGTCGGGTACGATCGCCGGTCGATCCAGCCGAAAGCATGGTACGGATCCCAGGTCCCGGGCTTGCGAGCGATATGTCAGAACACGACGAACAGATGGTGCCCGCCCCGATCGCCAAGGGCCAGGTCAAGCCGAGCGGGCGGTCTCTGGACGAGCTGCGCGTCGCGATCGACGACGTGGACAAGCGGTTGATCGCGCTGCTCAACGAACGCGCGAGCCTGGTGGTCGAGGTCGGCGCGTTCAAGCGCGACACAAACTCCCCGATCTACGCGCCGGATCGTGAGCAGGCGGTGCTGCGCAAGGTGCTCGACGCGAGCGAAGGCCCGCTGCCGCCCAGCGCGCTCGAAGCCGTCTACCGCGAGCTCATGAGCGGCTCCTTTGCGCTCGAGCGCCCGCTGCGCATCGGCTACCTCGGGCCGCCCGGATCGTTCAGCCATCAGGCGGCCGTCCGCCAGTTCGGGTCATCGGTCTCGTACGAAGACCTGCACGAGATCCGCGGCGTCTTCGTCGAGGTCGCCCGCGGGCACTGCGACTACGGGCTCGCGCCCATCGAGAACTCCACCGGCGGCGGCGTCGTCGAGACACTCGACGCCTTCCGCGAGTTCGGCACCGAGCTCGAGATCTACGCCGAGGTCCACCTCAACGTGCACCACGCGCTGATCGCCAACGGCGAGCCCAAGGACGTCAAACGCATCCACTCAAAGCCCGAGGCCTTCAGCCAGTGCCGGCGTTGGCTGAGCACGCAGTACCCCAATGCGGAGCTCATCGCGGCACCCAGCACCGCGCGCGCCGTGCAGCTCGCCAAGGCCGAGGAACTGCTCGAGCCCGGTCGCGGGAGCGCGGCGATCGCGTCAACGCTCGCCGGCAAGCTCTACGGCGTGAACATCCTCTTCGAGGACATCGAGGACGACCCCAACAACCTCACGCGTTTCTTCGTGCTCTCGAAAGAAGCCGCGAAGCCCAGCGGCAAGGACAAGACCTCGATCATGTTCAACACCGCCGACGAGCCCGGCGCGCTCGTGAAGGTGCTGCAGGTCTTCGAGGACGCGGGCGTCAACCTCTCGCACATCGACAAGCGCCCCAGCGGACGCGTGAACTGGGAGTACACGTTCTTCGTGGACGCGCTGGGACACCGCGATGATGACACGCTGCAGTCGGTGATCGACGTGATGAAGTCGGTGTGCCGCGAGGTGACGGTGCTGGGCTCGTACCCCGCAGCGCAGCGGATTCTCTGACGATCATGCGAGCAATGGAGCGGGCCCGCTTCCTCACGGGCGCGGCTCGTTCGGATTACTGCAGCGGCGCGCCGGAGGGGCCATCAGCGGGGGGCTGCGGCTGGTCGTTGGTCTTGATCTCGCCGAAGTGCTGCTCGTAGGACTGGACGTGCTGGGCGAGGCGTTCGAGGACGCGCTTGGCGGTGGTCCAGTTCATGATGACGCGTGACCCGACGCCGAACTGCATCTGCCCGGGCTGCCCGTCCTGCGGCGGGCGGACGGGCATGTTGAACCCGAAGTCGATGACGACCTCGTCCTGCGTCTGCCACGACTGGACGGTGTTGGCGTAGGTGGAGTTCATCTTGGTCTGGTCCACGTGGACCTGGAACTGCTGCTGCCCGTTGCTCATCGCGGCCTCGTCTCGGATCGGTTGTGCGCACGGCTGTGCGCGGGTGTGTGAAAGATGCCGGAGGCGGGACTCGAACCCGCACTCGATTGGCACACGCGGAGTTGCAAGCAGAGCCTTCAGAGCAGTTTCCGGAAGGTGATCTTGTCTTGCCCTTGTGCGTAAAAGTCTCGTACGGTTCCTTCCTGCTCATAGCCGTGCTTTGTGTAGAGCCCACGGGCCGCGACGAAGTCGGCCCCGTTGGTGGTTTCAACGATCACCATGCGGGTATCCAGGCGACGAAGCCGTTCTTCGACGGCCTCGATAAGGGTGTTGCCGATGCCCGAACCTCTTTGATCCGGACGGACAGCAACAAACAGCAGGTTCCAAACCCGATCGGTCATCATCTCGCTGGCACCATAGGCGAGCCCGTGTGCCTCGCGGCCATCGAAAGCGCCAACCCAAATCTCTTGGCGCTCGCTCTGCCCCGCGAAGTGTCGACGGATGATGTCGGCAAGTGCCTGAACTTGTTCGTCTTCGAACAGCCCCGAGCTTCGCCCGAGTTCGATCATCGCGTCTGTATCTGTTTGTTCGCAAGCTCGAATCATGAATGCGTTCTCAACGAATGCCGGAGGCGGGACTCGAACCCGCACGGGTGTTACCCCGGTGGATTTTGAATCCACTGCGTCTGCCAATTCCGCCACTCCGGCGCGGAACGGGAGTGTAGCGGGATTCTCGGCTCACTCGAATCGCGAGAACGCCATGAACAGCAGAAACCCGCCGGCAATCGCGACGCCGATCGCGCCGATTAAAAGCAGGTTGCTCGGGTCGTTTGGGATCCAGCCGACAGCTGCGTAGCTCCGGTACATCCAGCCCGCCGCGACAAAGCGGGGCAGCGAGCACAGCCCGATCGCGACGCGGATGGCGAGCATGTGGTGACGGCGCAACGCGGCTCCTTCGCCGCTAGTAAATCACATTCGCGTTGGGGTTGCAGCTCGATGCGAGTTCGCCGGCACTGATGATCGGGCCGCTGGCATTGCCCTGGCGGACGTCGAACGCGCCGACGGGGTTCGCGGTCGCGGTGCACCCGACGATGATGTTGCCAGTGCCGAGGACCCAGATCCCGCCGGCACCGTCGTCGGTGGCGTGGCATCGATCAACGCGGACCTTGGTGCAGGTCATGCCGATGAGGATGCCGGTGCCGCCGTTGCCGCTGGTGACGCAGCGTTCGAGATGCCCTCCGGTGATGTTGTCGAGCTGCGCGCCGTGGCCCGAGTTCCGGCTGAGCACCATCTCGGGCGCCATCCAGCGGATGGGTCCGACGGTCGAAGAGGCGGTGACGCCGTTGCCGGTGTTGTCGTTGAAGACGCAGCGGCGGAGCGTCACGGTGGGGCAGTCGGTGAAGACGGCGCCGCCTCCGGAGCTCGCGCTGCCGTTGAACTCGCAGACCATGTCGTCGGCGACGCATTCCCCATTGACGCAGCGAACGCCGCTGCCGGTGTTGCGCCGGAAGTTGCTGGAGACGACGTTGAGTGTGCCGTTGGTCAGGACACCATCGCCCTGGTTGTTGTTGACGGAGCAGTCGGTGAGGAGGAGGCAGCCGTCGCCGGTCTCGATACCGGTCCCTTCGTTGTCCGAGACGACGCAGCTGTACCCCGAAAAGCGTCCGTGCCTGAGCAGCGCGCCGCCGCCGCCGTTGCCGCCCCCGTTGGAGATGAGGTGGCAGACGTGCATGACGACACAGGACTCGTTGGGATCGCCGCCCTGAGCGTCGAGGCCGTAGAGCGCGTTCTCGCTCATGGTCGAGCTCTCGACGTGCACGGGGTTGTCGCTGACGAGCCCGCTGGCGCCGTTGCCGCTGTAGCGGACGCGGTCATGCACGGTGATGCTGCCGAAGTGGACGTCGCCCGGGCCGGAGGCGCGGAGCGCGAAGCCGTCGCCGACGTTCCCGGTTGACGATGAGTCGCTCACAAGGACCGAAGACTTCGAGCCGACGGGGAGCTCGTAGAGCACGCCGCTGCCACCGTTGAGCGCGAGCTCGACACGCTGCATCTTGCAGACGACCGTTTCTGTGGCGGTCGCGCTGCGGGCGAGGGGGAGCGGCTCGACGATGTGGACGCCGTTCGCGCTGTTCTGTGTGCACACGATGTCTTCGAAGAAGACATCGAAAACGCCCATGGTGGGTTCGATGCTGATGCCATCGCCGCCGTTGCCGGTGCTGATACAGCTGACCGCCTTGTGCTGTCTTTTGCCTGTAGAACGTCCGCACGCGGAACGGTACCCGTTGCCGCCGCAGTTGCGCGCCGCGATGTCGCGATGGATGACGTTCTCGGCATGGAGGTGGTGCAGGCCGTTTCCGAGATGGTTGGTCGTGTCGAAGTTTTCGCAGCGGACGTCACGGACGTCGGACGTGAAGACGCCGTCGCCGCCGAACCCGTTGATGCTTCCGCGACAGGAACCGTCGCCGCAGCGCACGTGCAGGCTTGACGGGGGCGATTGCGGCGCGAGCACCATGTCGATGCCGTTCTGCGAGCCGGTTTCGCCTCGGATCGAGAAGCCGTTCAGATCGATGGATACGCGTCCGGAGGTGACGATGCGCACGCCGTGCTGGCCCGGCCCCGCGACGATGTCGGCGCGCATGAAGTACTGCCCAGGCTCGGTCACGAGCACGATCGCGCCCTCATCCGGCGGCAGGTCGTTCAGGCAGCGTCGCGGCTCGATCGTGTCGAGCGACTTCATCGTCGACGCCACGGGACCGGCGGGCGGATCGATCGGGCCCGCAACGGCCGCAGTCGACAGCAGGAACGTCGCGAGTGAAACACGGAGCGCGGGCATCGGCATGTCAGGTTCCTTCATTCTCGAACAAGAGCATCAGGAAACCTACACGCGGATCGCGAGCACGCCAGCAAAGATCGGTTCTGCGTCGTAAACGGCGGGACATGTCACGAAAGATGCGGTTCTCAGCGGACGAACAGCTCCGCGGGCATCACGGTCGTCCAGCCGCGCTGCGCGCACTTGGCGACCACGTCGTGCACGTTCGCGCTCGTCACACGCTGCGTGTGGCGGATCGCCTTGATCGAATCCTCGTCGTCGCCGCGGAACATCACGAGTCGCTGCGGCCCGTCGCGCGAGATCCGATCCAGCCGGCTATCCACCGCGCGGGCCAGCGCGAGCGACGGCAGGTGCGCGAGGGGGTGGCCCGGCACGGGCCACGTCTCCGTGCCGACCGAGACGTGCTCGTTCAGATCGAGCAGCGTCTGGATGTGCGGGCTGTCTTTGAGCGACGCGGACGCGTCGAAGTAGATCCCGCCGCCCGCGTCGATGATGGGCTTGAGCGTGCGCAGCACATCGCGCCGGGGCACGTAGTCCACCGGCGTGCCGATGTAGGCCATCACCTCGATGCCTTCTCGCGCCATCGCGCGGACCGCGTCGGTGTATCCATCGACGTCGTTCAGGCCGTACCGGCGTGCGTACTCGATCTGATCCCACAGCATCTGGCCGCCTTTGTTGATCACGACCTCCCACTGACCGAACGGATTGAAGAGGATGGCGCGCGAAGACCCGGCGCGTCTGCACGCGGGCGTGAGGAAGCGCGCGAACAGGTCGCTCCACGATTCGTAGCGCTTGCCGCGCCGCGCGAGGAAGTTCCGACGTCCACCGGCTCGGATGCTCAAGATCATGCGAGCAGTGTACGGCGCGTCACACGCCCCACAGCCGTTCGATGATCCCGAGATCGCGCGGGATCCTGAGGCACGCGTTGAGCGGGAGGGTCACGCCGAGCGGTATGGGTCGGAAATCCCGGCGTTCGCGTGAGGTACGGCATCAGTGCGCACGAACGAGCCGCCGCGGTACTCATGCGCGATGACCTCGTGTGAACCGCCTTGGATTTCCACGAGCGCGAACCCGTTGGGCTGGTCACGCCTGCGGTGCGACGTCGCGGTGCCGACCTGCAGCACCGTGACCGAGTGGTCCGGCGCGGCGACGTCTTCTCCGTAGGTCACGCTGAACCGCTGGTGGAGATGGCCCGCGAAAACCGCATCCACCCGATGCTCGGCGAGCACGCGGAGCATCGCTTCGCCGTTGCGGATCGCGCGGAACCCGGGGATCCAATCGGGAACGATGAACGGGTGATGCACGACCAGCGCCTTGAAAGGCGCATCGGCGTGCGCGCGAAAGAAGCTGCTCGCATCCTCGACTTGTGCGCGCGAGACGTAGCCGTGCGACCAGTCGAGCGAGAGGTCCCACGCGCGCGCTGTGTTGAGCGAGAGGATCGCGTGGGTCTCCTCAACGCTGCGATCCATGGTGACCGGCTCGATCGTGCGCCGGTAGCGGCGCAGCGGGCGGAAGAACCGCTCGAAGAGCGCATACGCCGGGATGTCGTGGTTGCCCGGCGTTGCGAGCACGGGCGCGGAGAGGGATTCGATCAGCGCGCGCGCCTGCAAAAACTCGCGAGGGCGTCCCGCGCTGGTGAAGTCCCCGCTCGCGATGACGAGGTCCGGCGCGAGTTCCTCGATCGAATCGCATAGCGCATCGACGAGTTCGTCTTCGTGCGCACCGAAGTGGATATCGGAGACGTGCAGGATGCGCATCATGCCGCACCGCCGAGGACGCGCAGCGCGCACGGTTCGATGTTGAACTCGATCGGTGTTCGCAGTGTGCGCACCTCCCCGTCGAGCGCCACGTCGAGGCTGGGCGAAGGGCTCTCCAGCGTGAGGGATCGGCGCGCTGTGCGCAAGGTGTTGGGGTCGCTTTCGAGCCTGCCGCTGGCGAGCGTCGCGACGGTGCGGAGGCCGGCGAGGTCCCCCGCGTCGCCCGATGCGTACACGCCGAGCACGCCCGAATCGAGCGACGAGCGCCGGTGCCCGAAGACGTTGTCGTCTCGCAGCGGGTTCACGGTCACCGCGAGGCTGTGCACCGTCGTGCGCGCGGCGGCGTTGTCGCTGCGCAGCAGCAGCTCGATGCCCTCGTGCGCCGCGAGCCGGCGCACCCATCCCAGCCCCGCACCGAGCGCGTCGAGTGGCGTTTCGGCGCTCCGCATCGCCTCCCGTTCTTTCGCAAGGTGCGGCGCCAATCCGACCAACGCCGAGTGCAGAAACACCTGCCCGCCCGCGCGCCCGACGTCGATGCGACGAACGAGCGCGCGTTCGATGCACGCCGCGGCGCTGAGCGGGTCCAGCGGAATGTCCAGGTCCTTCGCGACCAGGTTCATCGTGCCGGTGGGAACGATCGCGAGTGGCACGTCGTGCTCGACACAGAACGACGCGCCGGCGTTGATGGTCCCGTCGCCACCGATCGCGATGACGAGGTCCGGTTCGGTGCCGGGCAGCGCGTCGAGCTGCTGCCCGATGCCGCCTCGCTCGGCGCCGCGGAGCACGAGCGAGCCCGCGCGCCGCGCCCAAGCCTCGCACATCGCGACTGCATCGCCCGCGGCGCCCGCGCTGCCGGAGCGCCGGTTGGTCAGGATCGCGACGCGTCGGAATGGGACGGGGCCTGTCACACCGCGATGGTAGAGACCGGCGAGGCGAGCGTTTGGTCAGGGCTTCAGCGGAACGCCGGCTTCCGTGGTCGATCGGCGGAAGGAGCGCGTCTTGCCGTCGGTGTCGCGGAAGAACCAGCGCGAACCGCGCACGTTCGCGTCGTCGTAAACGAGCAGTTGCCCGCGCGGGGTGACGGAGGTGTCGCTCGACGCGGTCACCGCCATGACCAGGCGACCTTGGTAGCGCCGCCAGTGACCGCCCGTCTCGACGTGCGACCGCTCTTCGGTGTTGAACACGCGTCGGTCGGCGGTCTGCTCGAAGGTGCCGTCTGCGCGCAGCGACAGCGCGATGGTGTTGTCGGCGTCGTCGCTGAAGGACCGGGTCTGCCACGATCCAATGAAGGGTGAATCACGATCGGGCGGGCCGAGTTCGCCGAGCGGGTCATCGACGTCCGCCAGCGTTTGCCCGGCGGCGTCGAAGAAGTACCGGTTCTGCGCGGGACCGTCAGGCGTGTCGCTCGAGAGGCGGTCGAGGACGTCCTTGACGCCGGCGCGTGGGTCGTAGGTCTCGTCGGTCTGGATGATGATGTCGAGGTCCGAGCCGGTGCCGCCGGGCCCGGCGGGTCCGTGGTTGATCGTTCCGCCGCGCGCGTCGGGCCGGTCGAAGGTGGCGCGGAGCTCCGCGGCAGCGGTATCGCCTTTGGAGCCGCCCGTCAGTCGGTAGATGAGGGGGCTGCCTTCCTCGTCGGTGACGGCGAGCCCGAAGGAGGCGATGGCGGCGACCCCGAGGATTGTTCCGATCGCGCCCACGATGACGACCTCGCGCCGGTGCATAGAGGAAAGTTCGGCGAGATCCGTGAGCCGCTCGACGGAATCGGAGCAAAGCGGGGTCGGCAGATGACGTTTGGCGGGGCTGTGAGGGCGGGCTATGCTCGCGGATCGGCGTCGGGTCGGGTCACCCGGCGGCAGTCCGAAGTCCTTTGAGCAGGTTTGCCGCACGCGGATCGCGTGCCGTCGGAGCATTGCACGATGAGCGATTCCACCGCAACCATGACGGACGTGAAGGTCGAGGACGCCGGTCCCTGCCGGAAGAAGATCTCGATCACGATCGACGGGGACGCGGTCACGGGGGGCATCGAGGAAACACTCGCCGTGTACACCGAGCAGGCTCAGCTCCCGGGGTTTCGCCCGGGCCACGCGCCGCGCAAGCTGATCGAGAAGAAGTTCGGCAAGGCCGTCCGCGACGAGGCCAAGGGACGCATCATCAGCGAGGCGTACCAGCAGGCGCTCCGCGATCACGACATCAAGCCCGTGGGCGAGCCCGACGGCGGCGACGAGCTCAAGGACATCGAGCTCACCGCGGGCGAGAAGATCAGCTTCACGCTCGAGGTCGAAGTGGCGCCCGAGTTCGAGCTCCCCGAGCTCGACGGGATCGAGGTCAAGAAGCCCGTCATCGAGATCACCGACGAGCATGTCAACCCGCAGCTCGAGCGCCTGCTCAAGAACGAGGGCGAGCTCGAAGAGCGCGACGACGCGGAGCCCGGCGACTACCTCATGGGCAAGGGCATCATGAGCGACAAAGAAGGCGCCGAGCTGCTCAACATCGAGGGCGCGGTCGTGCAGGTCCCCGAGAAAGGCAGTGATGGGAGCGGCGCGATCCTGGGGGTCATCGTCGATGACTTCGCCAAGCAGATCGGGACGCCCAAGTCGGGCGAGACCATCACCATCAAGACCAAGGGCCCGGAGCACCACGAGGACGCCGCGATCCGCGACAAGGACGTGACCATCGCCTTCGAGATTTCGTCGGTGCAGCGCATCATGCCGGCGAAGGTGGAGGACCTGCTCCCGAAGTTCGGGCTCGACACCGAAGAAGAGCTCCGCGAGTGGATCACGCTGCAGCTCAACCGCCGCGCGATGGTCGAGCAGCAGACGGCGATGCGTCAGCAGGTCGCCTCGCACCTGATCGACCACACCGAGATGGAACTGCCCGAGAAGCTCACCTCGCAGCAGGCCGAACGCAGCATCGAGCGCGCGCGGGCCGAGATGATGTACCGCGGCGTCGCGCAGGACGCGATCGAGCGTCGGACGGCCGAGCTTCGTGCGTCGTCGGGCGAGCGCGCCGCGCGAGAACTCAAGCTCTTCTTCATCCTTGAGAAGGCCGCCGAGTCGCTCAAGGTCGAGGTCGGAGACCAAGAGATCATGGGTCGCATCGCGCAGATGGCCCAGGAACGCGGGCAGCGGCCCGAGGCTTTACGCGACGAACTGATCAAGCGCAACCAGGTCGGCACGATCCACCAGCAGGTCCGCGAGCACAAGACGCTCGACGCGATCCTCGCCAAGGCAAAGACCGAAGAGGTTGACGCCAAGACCTACAACGAGTCCATCGCCGAGACCCACGGCGAGGACGCGAAGGTCGAGGTCTGACGGGCCCGTGCGCGCCGTCTCTTCGTTGATCGCGCAGTCGAGCAACCCCGCGATGATGCGGGCGCTCTTCTGGATCGGGCTCATGATCGCCGCGGCGATCGTGGGCGGGGCGCTCATTCTGGCGATCCGCCGCCGCCTCTTCGGCGAGAGCACCGAGAGCATGCGCACGCCGCCGCTCTCGCTCCACGAAATTCGCCGAATGCGCGACAACGGCGAGATCGACGAGGGAGAGTTCGAGCGGCTGAAGGCGCTGATTATCGGGGAGGTTGTCTCGACGCCGCACCCCAATGTGGCGGAGCTTCGGGCGGCAAAGGACCGCAAGGCGGCGGAAGAGGTCGCCGACGAACCCACCGATCGCGGATTCGGGGATATCGGCGATTCCCCGGACTGAGCGTTTGCCCCTCCAAACCGGCGTTCTGCGCGTGTCGGACCCGCTATTCGCGCTCTGATGCGGGTTGGGTAGAGAGCCGGGGCCGATGCGACGATACACTTAGGCCCGGAGCACCGAGGTCCTCTCACGCACGCGGAATCTGAGTACACGATGTCCAAGAACCGAAACGATGGCGGGAGCGGAGATTCCACGGGCAACGGCGGGACCGGGACCAGCGGGTTCCGCGGTCGCCGTGTGACGACCTGCTCGTTCTGCGGCAAGACGTCGCGCGAGGTGGGCCCGATGGTCGAGGGCCCGAACGACGTCTACGTCTGCTCGAACTGCGTCGATCTGTGCCAGAACATTTTCAAGCAGGAACGCCGACGCGTCTCCTCGGGTTCGAAGGCGCTGCAGGAAGTGCCATCCCCGAGGCAGATCAAGGAGTTCATGGACCAGTACGTGATCGGGCAGCTGGCGGCCAAAAAGTCGCTCGCCGTCGCGGTCCACAACCACTACAAGCGTCTCTCGCAGGTCGAGGCCGAGGATTCCCCGGTCGAACTCGACAAGTCGAACGTGCTGTTGATCGGCCCGACGGGTTCTGGCAAGACACTGCTCGCCAAGACGCTGGCGCGCATGCTCGACGTGCCCTTCGCGATCGGTGACGCGACCACGCTTACCGAAGCGGGCTACGTCGGTGAAGACGTCGAGAACCTGCTGCTCAAGCTGCTGCAGGGGGCCGACTTTGATCTTGACGCGGCGCAGCGCGGGATCATCTACATCGACGAGATCGACAAGATCGGCAAGACATCCAACAACGTCTCGATCACGCGCGACGTGTCGGGCGAGGGCGTGCAGCAGAGCCTGCTGAAGATGCTCGAGGGCACGATCGCGAACGTGCCG